>CACZAC010000017.1 GCA_902779125.1 uncultured Bacteroidales bacterium
AGACCGTCGTAGCCAAACACGACACAGTCGGTCGTCACGGCAGGGTGGGGGTATCGGTAACAAAATTGTCCTTCCATATCATCAATCTTCAATAAAGAACACTTGCAGTTGTTGTGGAGAGGTGGAGCGCTTGAGTGCTACGGCGGAGAAGGGGACCAGCGTATAGCTGGTCTTGCGTCCGCGGTTCACCTGGTACCTGAAAATGACATTGCCAGGGCTCTGCTTTACTCCAAGGGGGGTGACCATAGTCGCCTTGTTGGTTTCCGGCAGCAGAACAGCGATGACAAACTGCTCTTTCCAATTGATATCGGTGGGTCTCTCGCCCATGATGGCTGCAGGACCGAAATAGGCATCAAATTCCTGTTGGCTGTCGAGGACAAGTCGTTGCATCTTGCTGCAGTCCACATCGTTACGCACAAAGTAGTTATTGAGTGTCACATATTGGGTGGACTTGGCTCCTTTTTTGGCTTGTCGTAACTCCTTGGAGGTCGTACACTGGCAACATAGCATCACGATGGCGGAAAGGGTGAGGAGGATATAGAAACGCTTCATTTTGAGAGGTGTTGTTTGGTGATTTTGTCGTAATAGAAGTTGAGCACATCGCTGGCGGCGACAAACGAGGTCTGCTTGCCTGCCAACACCGTATCCTCCTTGATGGAGAGGAGGCGTTCGATTTCGGGGTCGA
Organism: uncultured Bacteroidales bacterium; assembly: GCA_902779125.1. Lineage (GTDB taxonomy): Bacteria > Bacteroidota > Bacteroidia > Bacteroidales > Muribaculaceae > Sodaliphilus. The sequence continues at coordinate 686 of CACZAC010000017.1, forward strand.
AGTAGAAGCGCGCCAGCAATTGTTCGTTGATGGTCTCGCGCATCCAGTAACGTTCCTGCTCATGGCGTTTCTCGTCAAAGTAGCCGTTGGCCTTGACGTGGGCAAAATAGCGGTCAATCATGTCCCACACCTTGTCGATGTCCAGGTCATAGTAGCCCGAGTAGGTGATGACTTCGGGCAAGAATCCGCTGGGGGGGAGGGGATAAAGGTGGAGGGCATTGCGGAACTGCGCCGCAGCCAGTTTGGCGCGCTCGATGTTGTCGCCGTCACACTTGTTGATGACGATGCCGTCGGCCATCTCCATGATGCCGCGCTTGATGCCCTGCAGCTCATCGCCCGTTCCAGCAAGCTGGATGAGCAGGAAGTAGTCCACCATCGAGTGGACAGCGATTTCACTCTGTCCCACGCCGACGGTCTCGACAAAGATGGTGTCATAGCCCGCAGCCTCACACAGCACGATGGTCTCGCGCGTCTTGCGTGCCACACCGCCCAATGAGCCTGCCGAGGGGGAAGGGCGTATGAACACGTCGGGCTCGACAGCAAGACGCTCCATACGCGTCTTGTCTCCCAGAATGGACCCCTTGGAGCGCTCACTGCTGGGGTCGATGGCGAGGACTGCCAGTTTGTGGCCCTGCTTGATGACGTGCATACCAAACGAGTCAATAGATGTGCTCTTGCCCGCTCCAGGCACGCCAGTGATACCGATGCGTCGTGAATTGCCCGTGTAAGGCAAGCACTTCTCAATGACTTCCTGAGCAATGATTTGGTGCTCAGCGTTACGGCTCTCGACGAGGGTCACGGCCTGTCCGAGCACGGCTCGGTTGCCCTTGCGGATGCCCTCAACATACTCGGCGGGCGTCAGTTGCGGTTTGCGTTTGCGCTTGAGGTAGGGATTTACGATAGGTGGCTGCTCCACGCCACTGTTCACTTGCAGCCCAGTGTACTGCTCATCGTTTTCGGGGTGATGCAGTTCAGGGCATTCCTCGGAGTGTTGTATGATTCTGGTTTTCTTTGCCATTATAGTGATGTGATTGTGTATTTATTCGATAATACCCACAAGACGGATGATGGTCTGTGGTGAGTTAGGGTCATTGCATAACAGCGTCAGCGGCACGTTGATGACCTCCTCGTTGAAGGCGGATGTGTCCATCGTGACCGTGACGGTGGCTGTCTTGCCTGGCTTGAGTTGCTGCTTGTTGCACTTGATGGTGATGCCCTTATCCACAGGAACCCACAGGCGCCTGATGAAGAGTTCACTCTTGCCCTTGTTGGTGATGTGGAAGGTGCGGGAAATGACGTCATTCTTCTTGGAAATGTCCAAACTGATTTGTTCGCCGCAATCCACACTCACGACGGGCGCCTTCTGGAGCTGCTTGTCGGTGAGCTGGTCAAAGCGTTCCTTCACCTGGGCCATCACCATGATATCGGCCTTACCTGCTTGTGCACTTGACGGCTGCTGCAGTGGGGCGCAGGATACTGAAATCGTATCGGCATTGAAACCCCATAATGGTGCGTATTTTGAGAGATAGTGTACCGTGATGGCGACCACTTTTGCAGGGGGAACCGTGTCGGGCACCACTGCAGGTTTAAGGTGGGTCTTCTCACCTGTCACCGACACGATTAACGTGTCGGTCGAGGCATTATAGGCACTCAGGTACAGTGTTCTGCTATCATCCTTGGTGATTTCTCCAAAGGGGATGATATGCTGGCTGATGCGCAGTGAGCCAGCCTTGATGGGATACTGCTTGTCCAGCGTTTTATCGGTAGGAATCACGTGGCCCGTTATTTCCAGGACAGTACGCTTGATGACGGTGTTGGTGAAGATGATGACCTGTTTGGTGAACTGTCCGGGACGTCCCGACGGATTATAGGAAATCTCCACGCTGGCGGTATCGCCCGGCTGAATAGGTGACTCAGAGTAATTGATGCCCGTGCATCCGCAGCCTGCTTGAGCCTTCACGATAAGCAAGGGCTCATTGCCTGTATTCACCACCCGTAGTGAGCAGTGTACCTTGCCGTTCTCCTCCAAGAAGACACCAAAGTCGTGCTTCTGCTCCAGCCAGGTCGCTTCGGGCTGTGCCGCTGATGACAGTGCTATTGTCACCAGCAATGAAACTATGGTCAGAAGTCGTCTCATTTACTTCTTGGGGATGACAGTGCCCTCGATGGTCAGTGCCACAGTGCGCACTTTGCCGTTAGTTTTGACCTTGACGGTCTTCTTGAAAGCGCCAGGGCGTCCGATGGGGCTGAAAGTCACTTTGATTTTGCCTTTCTTGCCTGGCTTGATGGGCTTGGAGGGATACTCGGGGCGCGTGCAACCACAGGATGCCACTGCATCGATGATGAGCAGCGGTTTGTTGCCCGTGTTAGTGAACTCAAAGGTGCAACTCACGGGACCGTTGGCCTCCTTGATGGCGCCGAAATCATGGCTCATAGTAGCAAACGTCGCCTCGGCCTGCTTGTCTTCGGCCACGGCACTCAGTGCCACCATACACACGGCAAAAATCGCTATGAAAAACCGTTTAGTCATTGTCATTGTTCTATTTGGTGTTAAGTCTAACCTGCAAAGTTAGGAACATTTTTTTGTGAAGCAAACTGAAAGCAGGGAATTTAATATTATTTTATAATAATGAGCTGAAAAAGCCTTCAGTATTTGTATATATCGGTTATCCTGTTTAACTTTGCAAAATACCATTGAAACTTATAAATATCTATTATAAACCTAATAAAAACGACAATTATGAAAAAATCAAGATTACTCATTGCTGTGCTGGCGATGCTGGTTGCCGCCAGCGGCTATGCCCAGGACAGTTATCGCGAGGCTGTGAAGGAATACTTGGCTGTTACTTCCCAAGAAGCTTTGAATGATTACTGGAATATGATGGATTCTGTTCTTAAGGCAGATAATACATTTTGGTTTGAGAGTGGAAATGTAGATTTGAATCAATTGACTGAACGCTATTTCAAGGAGGGAATCATGGATTATATGACGGATTTCATGTGCGCCAAGATAAAAGAACTCGGTGTCACAGAAGCGGGTCTAAGGGAGTACATATCGCTCATTTCCACACCAGAGGGCCAGACCTACAAAGAACACATGGCGCAATGGGTCGAAGCCATCAAGCGCGATACTACAGCCTTTAATGGTCTTGACAGTCTTGACAGTCTCAAGATTATGGCTGGAGAAGATCCAGACCCGATTCAGGTCAAAGCGGGAATCGATCCTGGGTATGTTGACAAATACAATAAGGTCATGGGAGCCGACATGGCCAAGTACATGCAGGGTTTGTTTGATCAGTATTTCAATTTTTTCACAATGATGTTCGGGGGAATGTCTGATGAAATGTCCGATGAAATGAAGGATATGCAGAAAAGGTTTGATGGGATGAAGAATTGGATGGCTGCTAACATCCCAACGATAGCGTTAAACAACGCTTATGGCATCTTCACTGAGGATGACCTTGATTTTGTCGCTAAAACACAAACTCTGGAAATCCACAAGTTAATAAATCTCCTTCCCATGAACCCTGGTGACATGATGTCAATGGGACAGGGTATAATGAAGAATTATATTGAATGGATGGAGGATCATGGTGCTGTGATGAAGGAAGTTATAATGATTCAACCGTAAGCCTGGTGACTAGACAGTAGTGGGGCTCATTACCTTATTGCTGAAAAATAATCATCAGCCGCTGCCAGTCGAAGACTCGGACAGCGGCTGATGCTGTTAATTGAGCAAGCCATTTTTGGGAAAACTGATGTGTCACCTAACTATTCACCGAATATGTCCCCACGCAACGGCGCTAAGTTTTTTATAATCAATGTCATGAGTTTATCTATGGAATTCATCTCATGGCTTTAACACATTACATTGCTGATAGTCATCCCCAGCGGAACAATACATTATTGTTTTTTTAATCAATATCTTAGCGCCTTTGCGGCTTAGCGTGGGGTTGGGCATCACGGCAATTTGCTGAATAGTTACTGTGTCCTCAACGGGCAAAGTGTAAAAAAATTAGACACTTTTATGTAAAAAAATTAGACAATCGGCGTTTTTCTCCATATATGATTTGACAAGAATACTTGAATGACTCTATTTTTGTGATAGCAACAGATTGCTGGAGGCTTTTGTTCCTCCCAAAAGAGACAATTATCAATGGCTAAAACTATAAAGATTATGAAGACGCGTACAATGATTTCAAGGTTGTTGATGACCCTGATGGTGGCAACAGCATCGTTCCCAGGTTTTGCCCAGGACAGTTATCGAGAAGCCCTTAAAGAGAATCTGTCAATCAACGGTAATTTTGATATACTTAAGGTGAAGGATGTCTTTATAAAGATTAGCGAGGACCTCTTCGTGGAAAGTGATCATGTGGAACAGTTAACCGAACGCTACATCAAGGAAGTGTTTGCGGAGCATTTGGCTGACATGGTGGAACCCATCATGAAGGAACACAACGTCACAGAGGCTGATTTGAGGACTGTCAACGCATTGTTATCCACTCCTAGGGGCCAGGCTTTCTTATCGCACGATGAAGTGTGGGATGCGAAGTTTAAAAATGCGTTGTTTGAACTGATGCCCTCGTTCGAAGAGGACAGTGCAGCCGAGAATGTCGAGAAAATAACTGTGAATCCCGGCATTGATGCAGAATATGCCGCCAAATTCAATGAAATGATGGAAGCGAGTGAAATCAAACAAAAGATGCTGAGTTTTATGGACAGGCTATTTCGAAGACATAGTTTTGAAGGATATGAGGATTTAGATGAACCCGATGAAATCAAGGAGATGTTCAACTATATCAAGAAATGGGTTGATGATAATCTAACCACGGTGGCATTAAATAGTGCCTATGGAATCTTGACGCCCGATGACCTTGACTTTGGAGTGAAACTGTTCTCCAGTTCGCCTTACCGCAAAATCACTGATATGTCAGGCATGAGTTTTCTTAGCCTGATGGGTAAATCTTCTGATATTATGATGAAATATATTGATTGGATGGAGTCACAGGGTGCTCATGTGACCGAAAAAGCCAAAGGCTTGAAGAAACTCATGAATATGGATAAGAATTGGCCAAATGAAGAGCCTATAATCAGTGAAGGACCTATAATCAGTGATTAAGACTGAATCACACCACTATCAGCCGCCAGCATGACGATTATGCAGGCGGCTGCGTTTTTTGCCCCTCATCAGATAATTTGTAGCGCATAGTACCTGCTTGTACCGACTTTTTATGTAAATTTGCGGGAAATAACCCAATATAGTATAAACATGATGAAGAAAATCTTGCTTTCCCTCGCCGCTGTGACGGCGATGACCGCGATGGCCGACACGCCATTGTGGATGCGTTTTGCGAGCATCTCGCCTGACGGTAACAAGATCGCGTTCTGCTACAAGGGTGACATCTATGTGGTGCCCTCCAGTGGCGGACAGGCTGTGCAGTTGACCTCACAGTCGAGTTATGAATCCATGCCCGTGTGGTCGCCCGACGGCACAACGCTGGCTTTTTCCAGTGACCGTAAAGGTAACAACGACATCTATGTGATGCCCTCCACTGGTGGCCAGCCCAAGCAGCTCACACGCAACAGTGCTGCCGAGACCCCATGGACCTTCAGCCCCGACGGTCAGTACATCTACTATAGTGCCGCCATCCAGGACCCTGCTAGCAGTATGCTCTTCCCGAGTGGTCGCTTGACCGAGGTGTATAAGGTGCCCGTTGAGGGTGGTCGTGCTACCCGTGAATTGGGTACTCCCGCTGAGTACATCTGCTGGAACAAGACTGGCGATTATTTCGTTTATCAGGACCGCAAGGGTGGTGAGGATGAATACCGTAAGCACCACACTTCGTCGATTACCCGCGACATCTGGTGCTATGATGCCAAGACGGGTCATCACACCAACCTGACCAACATCGCTGGTGAGGACCGCAATCCCGTCCTGAGTCCCGATGGCAAGACGGTTTATTTCCTGAGCGAGCGCAACGGCGGCTCGATGAACGTCTATTCGTTCCCCATCGACCGTCCCAGCCAGCTCAAGGCCGAGACCAGTTTCACGGTCAATCCAGTGCGTTTCCTCTCTATCGCTAACAACGGCACGCTGTGTTTCACCCAGGACGGTGAACTCTACACCATGCGTCCGGGCAGTCAGCCCCGCAAGGTAGACATCAGCCTGTGGCATGACGACAGCGACCAGATTCAGCGCATGTCGTTTACCCGCGGTGCTACCGATGCAGCTGTCTCGCCCGATGGCAAGATGGTCGCCTTTATCGTTCGCGGTGAGGTCTTTGTGACCTCGGTTGAATACAGCACTACCAAGCGTATTACCAATACCCCGCAGGCCGAGAATTGGGTATCGTGGGGCGCCGACAACCGCACTCTGGCCTATGCCACCGAGCGCAACGGCAACTGGGAACTTGTCCTTGCCACCATTGAGCGCAAGGAAGACCCCAACTTCCCCAACGCCACCCTCATCAAGGAAGAAATCCTGCTGCCCTCGACCACGGTAGAGCGCACCCATCCCTGCCTGTCGCCCGACGGCAAGAAGCTCGCCTTTATCGAGGACCGTTTCTGCCTCAAGGTGCTTGACCTCAAGACCAAGCAGGTGACTCAGGTGACCGACGGTTCGACCTGGTATGAAACCAACGGCGACTTCAACTATGCTTGGTCGCCCGACGGCAAGTGGTTCACCCTTGAGTTCATCGGCAACCAGCGTGACCCCTATAGCGACATCGGTATCGTGTCGGCTAACGGTGGCCCCATCACCAATATCACCGGTAGCGCCTACATCAGCGAGGATCCCCGCTGGGTAATGGAAGGCAACGCTATCATGTTCCACAGCAACCGCTACGGTATGCGCAGCCACGCCTCATGGGGCTCGCAGGACGACGTCTTCCTGGCTTTTGTCAATCAGGAAGCCCTCGACCGTTACAACCTCAACAAGGAGGATTACGAACTGCTGACCGAGGCTGAGAAGGAGGCCAAAAAGGCTGAGGAAAAGGCTGCTGAGGCAAGCAAGAACAGCAAGAAGAAAGGCAAAACCGATGCTCCCGCTGCCAAATCTGCCAGCAAGGACATTAACGTCGAACTGGCTGGCATCGAGGACCGCATCGTGCGCGTTACACCCAACTCGAGCAATATCTCGGGCTGCATGATTACACCCGACGGCGAGTCGCTGTATTACCTGTCAGCATTTGAGAAAGGTTATGACCTGTGGAAGATGGACTTGCGCAAGCATGAGACCAAGCTGTTGAACAAGATGGGCGGCGGCGGTGCCGACATCCAGGCCAGCAAGGACGGCAAGACGCTGTTTGTGCTGGGTGGCAGCAGGATGCAGAAACTCACCGTTGCTGGTGACAAGCTCACGGGCATCGACTACAAGGCCGACATGAAGATGGACCTGTTCGCCGAGCGTGAGTATATGTTCAACCACGTTGATAAGCAGATTACAAAGCGTTTCTACAACCTCACCTATCACGGCTGTGACTGGAAGTCCTATGTGGAAATCTACCGCAAGTTCTTGCCACACATCAACAACAACCAGGACTTTGCCAACCTGTTGAGCGAGCTGCTGGGTGAGTTGAACGCTTCACACACCGGTGGTCGCTATTACCCCACCAGTGGCGAGGCTACCTCTGACCTGGGTCTCATCTACGACTGGAACTACACCGGCAACGGCCTCAAGATTGACGAGGTTATTGAGGGCGGTCCCCTGGCCAAGGCCAAGAGCCAAGTCAAGCCGGGCACCATCCTGGAGAAGATTAATGGCGTGGTTATCGACGAGAACAATGATTATACCGAGCTGCTCAACGGCCAGGCAGGCAACAAGACCTTGCTCTCGCTTTACAACCCCAAAACCGGCAAGCGCTGGGACGAGGTGGTGAAGCCCATCAGCAAGGGTGCCCTGGGCGACTTGATGTACAAGCGCTGGGTAAAGCGTAACGCACACATCGTGGACAGCCTCTCGGGCGGTCGCCTGGGCTATGTCCACCTGGAGTCGATGAACGACGCCAGCTACCGCGACATCTACAGCGATGTGCTGGGTAAATACAACAAGCGTGACGGTATCGTCATCGACACCCGCTTCAACGGCGGTGGCCGCCTGCACGAGGACATAGAGGTGCTCTTCAGCGGCAAGAAGTACTTTACTCAGGTCATTCGCGGTCGTGAGGCTTGTGATATGCCCAGCCGCCGTTGGAACAAGCCCAGCATCATGCTGCAGTGCGAGGCTAACTACAGCAACGCACACGGCACACCCTGGGTTTACAGCCATGACAAGTTGGGTAAACTCGTGGGTATGCCCGTTCCTGGCACCATGTCCAGCGTGTCGTGGGAGAGGCTGCAAGACGCATCGCTCGTGTTCGGTATCCCCATCATCGGTTACCTGCTGCCTGAGGGCAACTACCTTGAGAATACCCAGCTTGAGCCTGACATCAAGATTGCCAACAATCCCGAGACCGTCATCAACGGTGAGGACTTGCAGCTCAAAGCAGCCGTTGAGGAGTTGATGCGCGAGTGTGGGCTGAAATGATGAAATATTAAATTAGGTTAAAGAGAAGAATCGCCTATGACGACATGGCAAATTTGTTCTATCTTTGCGTCCAAATTTGAGAAAAGATGTTATTCGTGAGCAAAATATCGTTTCAAGTTTTGCGCCAAACGCGATTTTTCTCGATGCCTTTTCTGTCCAAGAAATTTCATCGTACTGAGATAATTATGTGAACAAATGGGACCCGTTACGGGTCCCATTTTGTGTTTATGATATGTATTGATATTAATCTTTATAAACTATGACTGAATTCATTACTACTCACTTGACCGACATCATCGGTTACACCGCATCAATCTGCCTGGTGCTGGGTTACATGCCCCAGGCGATTTACACGATTCGCACCCATGACACCGATGGCATCGCATTGCCCACGTTCCTGATGATGGGACTTGGCGGTATTTTCTTTGCTATCCAGGGTCTGTTGCTCAAGAACTGGCCCTTGTTCATCACCAATGTCATCACTACAGTCTCAAGCGCTATCGTGTTCGGCATAAAGATGTATAATGATTACTGGAAAAAGAAGTAGATTCCTATAACCAGCATCAGGTGATTGATATCATTTAGTTAGGAAAAAAGCGGGAATTTTCTTTGACGCATCAGAAATAATGAGTAATTTTGGGAAATTCTTCGCAATGTTTTGTGGGAATTTGTTTTGTTTTACATTAAATTAACTTAAAACGAACTCATTTTACCCTTCTCTGTAGAAAAATCATTCATTAATACCTAAAAATATATGAGACTGAAACTGTTTTTGCTATTAGCACTATTTGCTACCCTGCCGATGCTTGCGCAGCGCGCGGGTGTGCGAGGCGTGGTGATGGACGCCAAGAGCGGCCTGCCCGTCGTGGGTGCTACCGTCATGCTTGACAATCAAGGCATCTCGGCAACTACGGACCCTGCTGGCAGGTTCCTGATTGACGAGGCAAGTCAAGGCAATGACGAACTGTTGGTCCTGTGCTACGGCTACAAGGACTGGTCGCTAGCGGTTACCATTATCGACGGCATCGTTGAGGATTTGGGCGCCATCCAGGTGGACCCCCTCTCGTTTGAGACAGCCGAGGTGTTGGAATACCGCAGTTCAGTGGCCGATATGGCCCTTACTGAGTCGCAACTCGAAGATGAGGAAGGCAATACTCAGGAAGTCGCTCTGCTGAGCGGAGCTACCGACAACCCCTTCTATCAGGCATCGAGTTATACCTTCAGTACCGCGCGTTTCCGCATTCGCGGTTATGAGAACAACAAGACTGAGACCTACATCAACAGCGTCCCCTTCAACGATGGTGTGCGCTTTTCGTTCAACTACTCGATGACGGGCGGCTTGAACCAGGCGTTCAGGAACAAGACCATCGGCATTGGCTTGGAGGAGAACACCTATGGTTTTGGTGGTATTGGCGGTGCCAACAACATCAAGACCTTTGCTGCCGATTATGCACCCGGCACCCGTTTGAGTCTTGCCTACACCAACGGTAACTACCGCTGGCGCGGCATGGTGACCCATGCCACGGGCTTGAACAAGCACGGCTGGGCCATGACGCTGTCGGCTGTGGTACGTTATGCTGGCGAGGGTGTCTATCCCGGTTCGTTCTACAACAGCGTGGGCTACTTCCTGTCGCTGCAGAAGGTGTTCAACCCGCAGCACTCGTTGACGTTGACCACCTTTGGCGCTCCCACCAAGCGTGCCGCCAACTCGGCAATCTTTGAGGAGACCGGTCGCCTGATTAACAACATGTACAGTCCCGACTGGGGCTGGCAGGATGGAAAGAAGCGTAATTCCAAGGTGGTTGAATCGTTTGACCCCACCGCCATCCTGAACTGGCTGTGGAAGCCCGATGACCACACCTCGCTGAACACCGGTTTTGCTTTCCACAAGTCGTTCTACAGCAAGGCTGCCCTGAACTGGAACAAGGCCGCTGACCCCAATCCCAGTTACTACCGCTACCTGCCGTCCTACTATACTGATCCTGAGATTAAGGACTTCTATACCGACCTGTGGACCAGTAAGAGCGATATTACCCAAATCCGTTGGGATGACCTCTACCAGGTGAACTACCGCAACAATATGCAGGCCGACCAGACCGGCAAGGAAATGGGTTCGACCTACATCCTCGAGAACCGCCACAGTAACCAGTCCAGCTTCACGCTGTCCTCGGTGCTGAACAAGCGATTGACGAGCAGACTGTCGATGCAGACTGGCGCCAACGCCAACTATACCATTGCATCCTACTACAAGACCATCAAGGACTTGCTGGGTGGACGTTACTGGCTGGATGTGGACAACTTCAGTGAGCGCGACTTCCCCGACAATCCTGATTTGGCTCAGAACGATTTGGACAACCCCAACCGCAAGATTAAGAAGGGTGACCGCTTCGGTTACGATTACAATATCCTGACCCTCAAAACAGAGCTGTGGAACCAGTGGGTACTCAATCTGCCCAAGTGGGAGATGTTTGCCAGCGTCAAGGGTGACTTCTTCCAGTTCCAGCGCGACGGTAAGATGCGCAATGGCCGTGCTCCTGAGAACTCCTACGGTAAGGGTAAGACCCACCGCTTCCTGACCTACGGTGCCAAGGGCGGTATCATCTTCAAACTCGATGGCCGCAACAGCTTCGCTGGCCATGTATTCTATGGCACCGAGGCTCCGCGACCCTATGATGCCTACATCTCGTCGCGCACCAAGGATGATGTCATCGACCTGAAGGTAGAGAAAATCTTCTCGGCCGACGTGAGCTACGCAATGAACTTCCGTAACTTCAAGGGCGTTGTCACCGCCTTCTATACCGACCAGCGTGACAACACCGAGCGCACCGCCTTCTATGACGATGTGCGCAGCACGTTCATGAACTACTCGCTCACCGGCGTACACAAGCAGTACAAGGGTGTTGAGGTTGGCTTGAGCTACAAGCTGTCGCCCTCGCTCACCGTGAGCGGCGCCGCCAACATTGCCCGCTACCAGTACAAGAACAACCCCTTCGGCACCCGCAGCTATGAGAACGGTTCGGAAGCCGATGTGACCAAGCAGGTTTACCTCAAGAACTATTATGTTGCCGGAACTCCCCAGGAGTGCTACTCGTTGGCATTCAACTGGGCAGGTCCCCACATGTGGTTTGTTGAGTTGAATGGCGCCTGGATGAACCGCTCCTACGTGAGCATGTCACCCATTCGCCATGAGATGCAGGAAGAGTTCTTCTTCCTCGCCAATACCGAGGAGGAAATCATGTCGCTGATTAAGGACTTCAGCGCACAGGATAAGCTTAACGAGGCTTTGATCATCAATGCCAGCATTGGCCACGTGATCTACTTGACCCGCTCAGCTTCGTTAAACATCAACCTGAACCTGAACAATATCCTTGACAACAGGAACATCCAGACGGGTGGCTATCAGCAGGGTCGTACCGACACCAACGATTACACCAACACGTCCACCAAGTTCCCCAACAAGTATTACTATGGTCAAGGCTTCAAGATGTTCCTGAACCTGGGCTTGCGTTTCTAATGTGACAGGAAGAAGATTTATTAACCAAGAAAAAAAATCGCACAATAATGAAACGTTATAATATATATCTGAGCCTGATGCTCTTGCTGGTGTTCGCTTCGGCCTGCAATGACAAGTTTGACGATCCCGCAATCGCCAATCCGACAGCCAAGCACAGCCCCAACATGACCATTGCTGACTTCAAGGCCAAGTATTGGCAAGATGCGGTCAACTATATCGACACAATCAAGGAGGATATCGTCATCCACGGTTGGGTGACCAGCACCGATATCAGTGGCAACATCTACAAGTGCCTCTATATCCATGACGGCACTGCCGGCCTGTCTATTTCCATCAACCAGAATAACCTGTGCAACAAGTACCGCCTGGGCCAGGATATCGTTATTCCGCTCAAGGGCCGTTATATCGGTAAGTATAATGGCCAGCAGCAGCTGGGTTATCCCGCTTGGTACCAGAAGGGACTCACCTGGGAGGCCACTTTCCTGCCCCAATACATGTGGGAGGCGATGGCTGAACTCAACGGCCAGCCCGACTTCTCCAGAGTGGTTCCCATGGACGTGACGCTGAGCGAATTCTGCCAGAAATTTGACAAAGCCACTTTGCTGAAGTACCAGGCACAGCTGGTGCGCATCAAGGGCGTAACCTTTGAGGACGCAGGAGAGGTTCCTTACGCTGAGAAGGAATCGTCCACCAATCGCACCATCAAGGATGACCAGGGCAACACGTTGACCCTGCGCAACAGCAACTACGCTGACTTCCGCTCCATCACTCTGCCCACCGGCAAGGTGGATATCATCGGCATGCTCGGTTCCTATTCCAGCAATACCTGGCAGCTCTACCTGCGCACTATTGATGATGTAAAACCCGCCGAGTAATTGGATAATCAAGCTAAAAACAGAAAAAAAGATATGAAACGCTTTAATTATTATCTAGGACTGATGTTCATGCTGGTTTTCATGACTGCCTGTCATGAAGAATTTGACCAGCCGCCAGTTTACATCCCCATAGCTGATGCTGTCCCCAATATGACTATTGCCGAGTTTAAGGCAAAGCATTGGCAGGAAAGTGCCAACTATGTGGATACGGTGACCGAAGATGAGGTTATCCATGGCTGGGTGACGGCCAATGACGTCAGCAACAACATTTTCAAGACGATTTACATCAGCGACGGCACCTCCAGTCTGTCCATCTCAGTCAATCAGAATGAGCTGTACAAGAAGTACCGCATCGGCCAGGAGATTGTCCTGCCCATGAAGGGGCACTATGTGGGCAAGGCTACCGGCCAGATGTATGTGGCAGCACCCTACAACTATGTCAATTACAATACCGGTGCTGTTACGTTGGAGTGCCTGAACATGTCATCCGACGAGCTGGAATCCCTTGTCCAGTTCAACAAACTGCCCGACCCGAGCAAGGTGGACACCATTGATGTCAAAATCAGCGACTTCCAGGACAAGTTTGACGCCGAGACCCTGCTCAAGTATCAGGGAATGCTCGTGCGCTTCAGGGATGTCGAGATTACCGAGGCTGATGGAGCGACCACTTATGCCGACCCGGGCAGCAGTGCCATCAACCGCACCATCAAGGATGTTGATGGCAAAGAGCTCATCATGCGCAACAGCCGCAGTGCCGACTTCGCTACCGAGGCGTTGCCCTTAGGCCGCCATGACATTGTGGGTATTCTGGGCTTCTATCAGACCGGTTCGCCTATGTGGCAGTTCTATGTACGCACCATCGAAGATGTCATTGGCGAGGGCAAGAAGGGTACCAAGACACTTCCCTATTCGGTATCCGAAGCCATCGAGGCTGGCAACATCAGCATGAAGAGTTGGATAGAAGGCTATATTGTGGGTGCCGTAGGTCCCGCTGCGACCACCGTGACCAGTAATAGCGACATTGAGTGGCAGATGCCCTCCACTCTTGACAACACGATTGTCATTGCCGATAGTCCGGATTGCAAGGACTTCTCCAAGTGTATCGTTGTGCCTCTGCCTCAGGGATCCATTTTCCGTACCGAAGCTAACCTGCGTGACAATACCAACACCTATCAGGCACCAATCAAGGTCATGGGTATTGTGGCTCCCTATATGGGCATGACAGGTATCGTTGAGAACACTGGTACGAGGGAAGAGTATGTCCTCGATGTGGCCTTTGTGAAATTGAGCGAGGACTTCGCCTCGGGCGTTCCCGGCAACTGGACCAACCTGAAGGTGAGCGGCTCCAAAGTGTGGGAAAAAGCCACATTTAATTCTGAGGTCTATGTCAACGTGACAGGATACAGGGGTTCCAATCCGCCCTATGACATCTGGCTGATTACGCCCAAGTTGGATATCAAGAATGCCCCTAGCAAGGTCTTCAACTTCGATTCACAGGTGAATAACTATGGCAACATCGTGCTGCAGGTATATCTGATGAACACCAACGATCCCCGTACGTCTACCGTCAAGGTGAAACTCAATCCCACTTTGCCTAAGAAGCCCTCTTCAAACTATAGCGGTTGGGTGAACTCTGGCGATATCGACTTGAGTGAATGGGCCGACGGTGAGTACTATATCGGCTTCAACTACTATGCTCCCAATGATCCGGACAACCAATACACTACTTGGTGTCTCGACAATGTGACCTTCGGTATGGGTAATCCAGATAACCGTGCCGACTTTGAGACTATGGGCACTCCTAAGGGTCAGATAGGCACTTACACTTCTGATAAGGGTTGGGTTGCCAGCAATAGCTACCTGTTTGCTGGCGGTGCTTCGAACAATAACCCCTATTTCCAATTCATTGGCTTGATTTCTGAAGATGGAAATAAGTATGCTACGGCTCCCACTATCAACGGTAAGGTAGGAGCTGCGGGTACAATCACTTCACCGGTCATCTCGGGTGGTATGAAGAAACTGACATTCAGCTATGGCGCTCCATTCTCCGACAAATTGTTGTCATTCCGTGTGGATGTGAAGCAGAATGGTAATGTGGTTCAGTCATGGACTGAGTCACAGGATAATGCTGTACGCTACCAGGTCTATACATTCTCTAGGACCTGTAACGTCAGTGGCGATTTCACCATCGAGATTACCAACCTGTGCCCGTCTAATACAAGTACCAACAAGGACCGTGTCTCCATTTGGAATCTCATTTGGGATAAGTAGTTTTTAAAAACTAGCTGTTAGCTTTTAGCAATAACTAACAACTAAAAACAGAAAACGATATGATAAAGAAAGCATTATTTATGGCCCTGGCGCTGGTGACCTTTTACCCAGCGCTGGCTCAGGACGTGGAGGAACAGGTGACGCAGCCTGTTCAGCCCCAGGAGCAGCAAGTTGTTGTGCCTCAAGAGCTGCAGGACCAGCAACAGGAACGCCGCTACCAGATGTATGGTGTGATGTTCTACAACCTGGAGAACCTGTTTGACACCATCAACAACAATGGTGTGTATGACAAGGAGTTTTCTCCTGAGGGCGCCCGTCAATGGAACGGCACCAAGTATTGGCAGAAACAGCACAACATGGCCTACACCATCGGCCAGATGGAGGTGAACGGCTCTCCCGCTGTGGGACCTGTCATCATCGGTGTGAGTGAGATTGAGAACATCACCGTGTTGCAGGATTTGGTGCGTCAACCCGAAATCAAGGACCGCCGTTACCAGATTGTTCACCATGACAGCCCTGACCGCCGTGGTGTGGATGTGGGACTCCTGTACAACCCGCGTTTCTTCAAGGTGCTGAATGTCACTAACCAGCGCATCAACAAGTATCTGCCTGACTATCCCGAGTTCCGTTCGCGTGACCAGTTGTGTGTGACGGGAATGTTGGCGGGCGAGAAAGTGTCGGTGATTGTCAACCACTGGCCCTCACGCCTGGGTGGTGAGGAACAGTCAAGCTACTTGCGTGAGGCTGCAGGCCGCATGGCACGTGAGACCATGGACTCGCTGTTGCGTGATGACCCCAACCAGGGCATCATCTTCATGGGTGACTTGAACGATGACCCGCAGAACAAGTCTTGCAGCGAGGCTGTCGGAGCCAAGAAGGAAATCAAGGATTGCCTCGCAGAGCCTGGCTCGTGCTTCAATCCGTGGTGGAATATTCTGAACAGGGGCATCGGTACCCTGGGTTACAAGGGCAACTGGAACCTGTTTGACCAGATTATTTTCACCGACTACTTCCTGAAGAACTTCGAGAGCAAGGAAAAGCCCACCTTGACTTTCCTGCGCGCCGAGGTGCTGAACCGCAAGTTCCTGCGCAGCAACGAGGGCGACCGTCAGGGCTACCCGCTGCGTACCTTCTCGGGCGGTGTGTTCCTGAACGGTTACAGCGACCACTTCCCCACGATGATTTATCTGGTGAAAGAGGTAAAGTGACATGAAAAATCTATTTCACATAGTGCTGGCGTTGGTAGCTCTGCTGCCAGCGCTAGCTTTTAGTATGGATTTGCCTGGTCGTCCGGCAGTTGGGCAGGAAAACGAGGAACAACAGCCTGAACGGCAATATACCGTGTATGGCGTGATGTTCTACAATCTGGAGAACCTGTTCGACACGATTAATAATAACGGCAGGAATGACTATGAATTCACGGCTCAGGGCGCATACCAGTGGACTGCTGCCAAGTACTGGCAGAAGCAACACAACATGGCCTATGCCATCAGCCAGATGGAGGTGAACGGCTCTCCCGCCGTGGGACCTGTCATCATCGGCGTGAGTGAGATTGAGAACATCACCGTGTTGCAAGATTTGGTGCGTCAGCCCGAACTGAAAGACCGCCATTACAGTATTGTCCATCGTGACGGTCCAGATCCCCGAGGCATCGATGTGGCGTTGCTGTACAATCCGCGTTTTTTCAAGGTACTGAACGTGACCACCCAGCGGGTGAACAAGTATCTGCCCGATGACCCGGACTTCAGCACCCGCGACCAGTTATGCGTGACGGGAATGCTGGCTGGCGAAAAAGTGTCGGTGATTGTCAACCACTGGCCCTCACGTCGCCGGGGTGAACAGGCGTCAAGTTACTTGCGTGAGGCTGCAGGCCGCATGGCACGTGAGACAATGGACTCGCTGTTGCTCGATGACCCCAACCAGGGTATCATCTTCATGGGCGACTTGAACGACGACCCGCAGAACAAGTCTTGCAGCGAAGCTCTCGGGGCAAAGAAGGACATCAAGGACTGCATCGAGCCTGGCTCTTGCTTCAACCCCTGGTGGAATATCCTCAATAGGGGCGTCGGAACCCTCGGCTACAGAGGCAACTGGAACCTGTTCGACCAGATTATCTTTACCAACTACTTTCTGAAAAATTACGAAAGCAAGGACAAGCCTTCATTGACCTTCTCGCGTGCCGAGGTGCTGAACCGCAAGTTTCTGCGCAGCAGCGAGGGCGACCGTCAGGGCTACCCCCTGCGCACCTACTCGGGCGGTGTGTTCCTGAACGGTTACAGCGACCACTTCCCCACGATGATTTATCTGGTGAAAGAGGTAAAGTGACATAACACTTAATTCAACAATTTTATGCTCCATGCTCCTATTAAAAACGGGGGTTGTGGGGCATTTTTTACTTTTTGGGGAAAAGTTTGTAGCTTTTTGGCAACTTGGTGCGTCTAATAAGTAAACGACAATAAAATTGAATCCACATGAATAAATCAGTGTTTATATTATTGGCAGGATGCCTGATGCTGATGGCAATGAACACCAATGCCCAGGAGGCTTACTACGAAAAGCCTTACACCTGGACTTTGCAGGATTGCATCCGTTGGGCGAAGCAACAGAGCATCACTGTGCAGCGCAAGAAGGTAAATGTGCGCACCTCACAAGTAGATTTGCAGAACGCTAAGGCTAACCGTCTGCCCACTGTAGATTTCTCGACGAGCCAATATGTGAGCAACCGCCCATTTCAGGAATCTTACAGCGGTGTCGTCGGCTCGGAGGTGATTTCCTTCAGCAACAAGAACAGTTACAGTGGCAACTACGGTTTAAACGCCTCGATGAACCTGTACAACGGCGGTCAGACCAAAAACAACATTCGTTTGGCCGAAATCAATACTCAGATTGCCGAATTGCAAGTGCAGGTGAGCGAACTGAACATCGAGGAATTGTTGACCCAGCTGTATGTCCAGATTTTGTATTCACAGGACGCGGTGAAGCATGATGATGAGCTCATCGCTCTGGCTCAAGCCCAACTTGAGCAGGCGCGCGCCCGCAAACAGGCAGGACTGCTCAACAAGGCCGATGTGTCCCAGTTTGAGGCTCAGCTCGCCAAGGACAAATACCAGAAAGTTGCCGACGAGACCGCTCTTGAAGGCTACCGCCTGCAACTCAAGCAGCTGATGGAACTTGACGGTGACGATAACCTCGTGCTTGCCGACCCGGTGCTGGAAAACAATGTGCTTGCCGAGTTGCCCGGCAAACAGGAGGTCTATGACCACGCTGTGGGAACCCGTCCCGAACTGAAAGCACAACAACTGGCAATGGACAGAACCTATATCAACGAGGAGATTGCAAAAGCCGGCAGCCGACCCGTGATTAATGCAAGTGCCGGTATCACTACCACCAACTCGACAGGTAACGGCAATATGTTCACCCAATTGAAAAAACAGTGGAGCAACGGAATCGGGGTGTCGCTGATTATTCCCATCTGGGACCACGGCAAGACCAAGAACGCCGTAGCCCGCGCCCGTCTGGAACGCGAAAACACCTATCTGGATATGGTCGAGACACAGAAGAACCTGTGGAAGACCATCGAAAACTACTGGCTCCAGGCGCGCAACAATCAGCAGCGATATATCGCAGCCCAAGAGAATGTGGACTACTGCCGCGAGAGTTATGACCTCACCAGTGAGCAGTTCCGCTTGGGTATGAAGAATATCGTGGAACTGACTCAGGACAAGACCAACCTGAGCACTGCCATCCAGCAGATGCTGCGAGCCAAGTATGAGGCCTTGCTCAACATTGCGCTGCTCAAGTATTACAATGGCGAGAACATCGCTTTGTAGCCATTGCCCTTCAATCCCGTCAATGAAAACAGAACATTAAAACGACATAGATTATGACAAAGAGAAAAAAAATCATCTTGGCTCTGGTAGGCCTGTTGCTGGTAGCAGGCATCATCGCCATGCTGAGCAGGAAAGGCGGTGCTGAACAAATCAGTTTCCAGACCACCGAAGTGGGTTCCGGCGACATTGCCACCAATATCACAGCCACCGGCACCATCGAGCCCGTGACCACTGTAGATGTGGGTACCCAGGTTTCGGGTATCGTCACACGATTGTATGTGGATTATAACAGCGTCGTCAGGCGTGGGCAGGTCATTGCCGAGCTGGACCGCACCAATCTGATGAATGACCTCACGTCAATGCAGGCCCGCTTGCGTTCGGCACAGATTGAACTGGATTACCAGAAGAAGAACTACGCCCGCTATAACGAATTGAAGCAGAAGGACCTGGTGAGTTTGTCGGAGTATGACGTAGCACTGGAAAACTACCGCAAGGCGCAGGAAAGCGTCAGGATTGCGCAGCAGGATGTTGCTAGGGCTAAGACCAATCTGAGCTACGCCACCGTCTATTCGCCCATCGACGGTGTGGTTATCAGCAAGTCGGTCGAGGAAGGACAGACTGTGGCATCGTCTTTCAGCACCCCGTCTATCGTGAAGATAGCCAAGGACTTGACCGACATGCAATGTATCGCCAAGGTGGATGAGGCCGATATCGGCGAGGTGCGTGAGGGTCAGCGCGTGACATTCACTGTCGATGCTTATCCCGACGACGTGTTCTCGGGTAGCGTCAAGCAGGTGCGCCAGAATCCTGTCACGACCAATAATGTGGTGACCTATGAGGTGGTCATCAGTGCTCCCAACGCCGACCTCAAGCTCAAACCGGGCTTGACAGCCAGCATCACCATCTACACGCTGGAACGCAGCGGTGTCAAGAGTGTGCCCTCGTCAGCCTTGCGCTTCACCCCCGAGGCCAGTGTCTTCGGCAGCAAATATGTCATCAAGGACACAACAGCCGAACACAAGCTGTGGACGCTCCAGGGCAACGTCCTCACCGCCCACAAGGTGGAAATCGGCGCGACCGACGGTCTGCGTACCGAGATTCTCAGCGGTGTGGAAGAGGGTACTACCGTCATCCAGAACTTTGAGATTGGCGCTGCCACCGAACCCGGCAAGAAGGATGCTGGCAAGAAAGGCAAAGAAAAAGATAACAAGAAGTAATTATGGCACAGAAACCAGTCATAGAGCTTGATAGCATCCGTCGTGACTTTGTGGTGGGAGAGGAGACGGTTCACGCCCTGCGCGGGGTATCGTTCACCATCCACGAGGGCGAATTCGTCACCATCATGGGCACCTCGGGTTCTGGCAAATCGACACTGCTCAATATCCTGGGTTGTCTGGACACGCCTACGAGTGGTGAGTACCGCCTTGACGGCATCCCGGTGCGCACCATGAGCAAGACACAGCGTGCGGTGCTCAGGAACCGCAAGATTGGTTTTGTGTTCCAGAGTTACAACCTGCTTGCCAAGACCACTGCTGTCGAGAACGTGGAACTCCCGTTGATGTACAATAGCGCCGTGGGTGCGCGTGAGCGTCGCGAGCGTGCTGTCACTGCCCTACAGCGTGTGGGACTGGGCGACCGCCTGAACCACAAGAGTAACCAGATGTCGGGCGGACAGATGCAGCGTGTCGCTATCGCCCGTGCCCTGGTCAACGACCCTGCCGTTATCCTTGCCGACGAGGCAACGGGTAACCTGGACACCCGCACGTCGTTTGAGATTCTGGTGCTGTTCCAGCAGTTGCATGCCGAGGGGCGCACCATCATCTTTGTGACCCACAATCCCGAGATTGCCCAATATTCCACCCGCACCATCACCTTGAGCGACGGCAAATTGCGGGAAGACCGGCTCAACGATAACATCCTTGATGCCGCCGAAAAGCTCGCTTCCCTCCCCATCGAGGAAGATTGAGATATAAGTTAGGAATTAGGAGTTAGGAATTAGAAGTTAGAAGTGGAATTCTCTAGACTATCTAGAAACTAGGGACTAGAAACTAGAAACTAAAAACTAGAAACTAAAACCAAAAGACGATGAATATCACCAATCTGTTCAAAATTGCCTTGAAGGCCATCGGTGCCAACAAGATGCGCAGTTTCCTCACCATGCTGGGCATCATCATCGGTGTGTCGTCGGTCATCATCATGCTCGCCCTGGGCACAGGTTCCAAGGCGACCATCATGCAAGAGATCGAGGATGTGGACCCGGGGGCATTAATGATTATACCTGGACCAGAATATGAGGAAACTGGCGGTAATTGGCTTCCTGAGTATAGCCAAACTATTACTCAGGCCGACTATCATAGCCTGTTGGAAAAGAGCAAATATTTGAAAGCCGTGTGCCCCATGGTTTATTCCTCCGGTCAATTCATTAACGGCAAGAATAACCACAGCGGTTCGGTACAGGGTGTGAATAATGAATTCCTTGATATCAATGGACTTTCGATTTCTGAAGGTGATATGTTCACCGATGCTGAAGTCAAGGGCTCGGCCAAGGTGTGCATAATCGGTAAGACGGTCGTAGACAAACTCTTCACCAATGGTGCCGACCCCATCGGGACAGTCATCCGAATCAACACGATGCCCGTCAGGGTGGTGGGCGTGCTCAAGAGCAAGGGACGTACACCCTTTGGACAGGACCAGGATGATATCGTGCTCATGCCTTACACGACAGTGATGAAACGCATGACATCGCAGGATTATTTCGATATGATTTATGTCGCCGCCACTAGCAAGGAAATGGCATCATTGGCCAAAGAGGATGTGACGGATATCCTGCGGGAGAATCACAAACTCAATGAGGATGATATGCAGGATTTCAGAGTCAATTCACTGGAGGAAGCCACCTCGATGGTTGATTCGGTGATGAACATTCTCACCCTGCTGCTCTCATGTATCGCCGGTATCTCGCTGCTGGTGGGCGGCATCGGCATCATGAACATCATGTATGTTAGCGTTACCGAGCGCACGCGTGAAATCGGCTTGCGTATGAGCGTGGGCGCCCGCACGGTCGATATCATGAGCCAATTCCTTATCGAGGCCATCCTCATCAGCGTCACTGGAGGTCTCATCGGGGTGCTCATCGGTGCCGGCATCTCCTATCTTGCCCGCTTTATCATGATGCACTTCACCGACTATCATATACTCATCGCTGTGGAGCCATGGACCGTGTTGCTCTCGTTCGGCATCTGCACCATCACGGGCGTTTTCTTCGGGTGGTATCCAGCCAAGAAAGCCGCTAACCTTGACCCGATTGAGGCGCTGCGCTACGAGTAATAGGCATCAGGAAAGAATACAATGGCAGCCAGGAATCAAGGATTCTGTTGGCTGCCATTGTTGTGAAGCATCTATTTATCCATTCATCTATTCATCCACTGGGGGTCAGCCTGGAATTTCTCCCAAGCTTTCATGAGTTGGGGTTTCAGCGAGATGAGCAGCTGGTGGCCTTGGGTGAGGTTCTCGGTAGTATTCTCGATTTCCCCAATGTACTTGAGCAGATTGTAGCACATCGTGTATTGGCCCGCTGCGAGCAGTGCCTGGGGAATGCCGTTCTCTTTATCCTCGGCGGTGAACCACAAGGTGCTGCCCATATCTGCTGCCAGGGCGCTGTTCTGCTGCATGTCCTCGCTGGGGATGAGTTCCTCGGGCAAGGTGCCATTTTTAGCCCTTGAAGCCCACCTCTCGTTGGCCCGCAGGTCATAGATGGCATTGCTCACAATGCGATTCTTCCAGCCCTGGTCATTGTAGATGCTGCTGTAGTTCATCTGTCGCATGCGTTTCATGAAAATCTCGGAGGCCATCATGATGACAGATTTTGCCCTGTTCATGAGCATTGCTTCGATTGAAGCGAACTTCAGGTGGCTGACAAAAGCGGCATTGTTGCCGATAAACGTATTCCTGATGGTCCCGAACATCTTATTCTTCAACAGGGCACCGATAATGTTGAGCAGGGTGACGATGGCAAGAATCACCGACATCACGCCAAGCCAGAAACTGCTACCCGTTACCAACGAGATGACGAACAGCAACGCAACGACAGCCTCGGTAATGAGCCCATAATTGCGCAGGCGGCCGATGGTCAACTTGCCGATGCTGTCGGGCAGCATCTGTTCGCATGGGTGATAGCCGTCCATATAAGGGTTGGAAACATCCGACACGATGATAAGGTCGATGGCTTTGTCTTTGCGTTTCTTGTCAGAGCGGTATTTGGCCATGCGTTTATCGGCAAGGATGATGGGGTCGATGCCTTGATTGTCGACCACGCCGCCATCCATGATACCGAAGCGCTTGTTGATGTTCTGGGCGATGTCTTTCTGCTGGGATACCTTGAAGTCATCGGGATACATCATCGGCTCAAATCCACAAGGGAAGCATGACGAGCATGCCAATGCCTCGCCCAGGGTGATGTGGCGCGACACGCTGCGACCGATACTGTGTTTCTGGTTGCCAAAAGCGCCATAGGTCACGCGTTGGCCGTCGGTGAGACGACCTTCGGTAAGGCGGAATCTGAACGGCAGTGAGTTGTCAAAGTCGGAGGCAAGGGCGGTGTAGTCCTTGACGGGGATTTTGTAGAAATTGTCGATGATATCGCCCATGACCGCGTGATGAAACAGGCACTCGTCATAGATGCCTGCCATGATTTTGATGCTTGAGGCGTTGCGGTTGGCTTTCTCGGCACGCAATCCATTCATGGCACGCACCACCAGGTCCTCGTTACACAGGAAGTCAAACAGCTCATCTATCATCACGTCGGTTTTCTCGCCTCGGGCACGGGCCTGCATATACTTGAGAGCTGTAATCGTGCCCCCCGAAACCGATGTCAACGCCGAGACGCAATCCATCAACGTGCGCTGTTCATCGACCTTAATTGAATTCAAGAACGATACTGCACCCAGATGAAATGTAGCGGCGCGGTATCCGCCACCTGATAATGTGAGTCCAAGATTCAGTTCAGTAGCCATAACTCATCAATTATTTATGCTACAAAAATACTTAAAAAAACTGATTGTACCTAGTATCGCTGTAAAAACAAGAACAGGCCTCGGTTGAAGCCTATTCCTGAAATGTAAATCAATTTGTCTTGTTGATACTGTTTACTTAGCTTTGTGTCATCACCAAGTCATTCAAGTCGGTAACATCCTGGATGTTGATAATACCGTCTTGGTTAACGTCGGCCTCGGCAGGAGCGCTCGATGTATCGCCCAGCAGGTAGTCAATCAGTTCGGTAATATCAACGATGTTGATTCTGCCATCATGGTTTACATCGCCAATCTGATAGATGGGTTCTACCTCGCCAGCTACGGTAACAATGATTTCGAAGATGCGGGCCTGCATGTTTAAATCGAAGGCCACCTCGTAGGCATTGCCTTCCCAAACGCCTTCAAGACCGCTGGTAGTCCAAGTGCCCGTTGTTCCCTCGGCCAGTGACATTTTGCTGGGAGCGTAACCGCTTTGACCAGTGAATTCAATCTTGATGATGGGATAGTCGACTGAAGTGAAGACGACACCCGACGAGTCGTTCTTGCCATAGAAGCGGTATTGGCCATTGTCGCTAATCATACCGTCACCGACAAACATGGTTACGGGATACTTCACCACAGTGAACGAGTGGCGAGCGTGGTCGTCACCGTTACCTAGGTCAACATAAGGGTCAAAGGTTATCTCAGTGGTGGTGGGAACCTTGGTGTAAGTGGCGCTAACAACCTCGCTCTCCACGTCACCCACCTTGGCTTTTGCCCAGATGGTGATGTCATCGGTCACGGGGATGGCGTCAACATACTCGCTCCACAGTTCCTCATCCAGGCTGTAGTAAATCTTGGCATTGGGCGTGGCGCAGGTCAAGGTCACGTCCAGACGGTCAGTGAAGATGCATGCTGCAGGAGTGAAGACGGGGGCCTCTACGGTCTGCTCAACCTTGGTAAAGGTGGCATACACAAAGTCGGTGTAATCATCGCCCTTTTCAGCATAAGCGGCATAGGTCATCGTCTCGGTCACATAGAACTCGCCACTCTCAAAGAAGTACATGCCTGTCGAGTAGTCAACCTCACCGTCAATAACCTTGTAAACATAGATAGAAGCATTGTCGGTGGCACACGATACCGTTACTGCCAGGCTGCCCGTGAACTCACCGCCATTGGGGGTGAAAACGGGATCCACCAGCTCGGTAACCGGTTCGGCATCCTCCATGGTGATAACCAGCTTCTGGATGCGGCGATGACCAGTGTCACCATCGATGGTGAACACCACCTCGCTTGAGGGGTCCGAAGAACCGATGGTCCACTGCTTGCCGGCCTTGTTGTAGTTGCCAGGATTGCTCAGGATGTCGTTGGTGCCTTCACCCGATAAGAACGTGAAGTCAATCTTCAAGAGATTCTGGGGAGCGGTAATGGTCATAGTGTTGCCACCGTACAGACGCAGGGCGCCGCCAGAGGTGTTGGTGAAATAAGTGGGCTTGGTGCTGTTGGGGTTGGTGCCTTTGTCAAAGGTCAGTTTCACACCATCAATAGTGAGGTCTGAAACCAGCGTGTTGGTGCTCCAGCCCTGAGCGTTGAAATCAACGGTCACAACGGTGTCTGCCCATGCCGACATTGCCAGCAGAGCAACAAAAAGGAGAGAAAACAATTTCTTCATAAAATGAAACGAATTAAGAGTTAATTATGTGAATAAAAATAGGCTCATCAGCGGTTAAACATAGGGTTAAGAAGGTAACTCTCATTTTCACTGCAAATATATAAAAAATTCTGAAAAACCTTATAGGTTACACCATGAAAACAGAGCCAATAACGAGCAAGACCCATGAAAAAGTGCCAAATGACTCAAGACAAGCCATTTGACACTCAATATTGGAACCTAAGGTCTTCTTAGGTCGCTTGTTTACTGGAAGGCGTTCTCGCTCAGGCCCTTGCCACCGATGGCGAGGTCCTTCATGTACTCGGGAACGGGCTTGCCCAGATACTTGTCCACATAGAGCTTCGCCAAGTACTGGCCCAGCATGAAGCCGTGGCCACGCAGACCTGTCAGCAGACCAGCCTCCGGGTCGATGATGTAGCGCGGCTCGATGTAGTAGCCTGCCCAAACGGCGTGGAAGCCGACCGATGCCAGGTTGGGAATCCACTGGGCAAACATCTCGCTCACAATCTTCAGGAACGCCTGGCTGTTGTATTTCAGATTCTGGCGTGCCTCGTAGGGGTCACAGTCGGGCGATGCGCAACCGATAATCTGTCCCGTGTGCAGGAACTGCTGGCCGTAAACGGCGTTGAAGCCCTTGTAGTGACGGCGGTCGATAATCATGTCGAGCGAGTCGCCGTTGACACCCATGTTGGGCAGACGGCGTGTGATGAATGCCTGGTGCTTGACGGGGAAGAGCTGGGTGTCGATGCCGAGCATGTCGGTAAACTTCTCTGAGCCCCAACCCATAGCGTTAACAAAGTGGTCGCAGGTGAATTCTACATAGTGCTTGTCGTGACGGCGCACCAGCACGCGGAATTTGTCACCGGCACGCTGCACGTGCAGCACCTCGCAGTCCTCGAGCACCTGTCCGCCATGCTGCTTACCCACAGTGCGCACATACTCGATGGTGCGGCCCGGGGTTGCCTGCCAGCAGTTCTCCGAAATCAGCGCGTGGCTGTAGATATTGTCGTTGGGATTCCAGTAAGGCGAAATCACCTTGGTGAAGTCCTTGCGGTCAATCATGAAGGCCTCACTCCAGGCGCGCGAGGCGTCGAGCGAGCGATAGGTGGCGTCGTCGTGAATCAGGTTGACATAGCGGGTCATCTTCAAGTCGATGTTGCAATGCTGTTGGTCATCGCGGAAGATTTCCAGGTTGTGCATCGCGATGTCGCTGATATCAGGGTTGGAGAAGGCAGGACGGCCACCGCCGATGCAGCGCCACGTCGAGCCGCGGTCATAGTTGACCAGGATGACGCGCTTACCGGCCTCGGCAAAGTAGCGGAATGCGGCACTACCAGCCATACCGCCGCCAGCAACGATGATTTCGGTCTCGGCTTTCTCGATGACTGAGCCGTGTTCAAACACGAAGGTCTCCTTGGTTTCTCCGTTGTACACATCACCCAGGGTAACCTGGTTGGCGAGCGGGGCGCGAGGCGTGCTGTCGCCAGTTACCTCGATGCCGTGGGCACGCAGAATCTGTTTGGCACGTGATACGCAGCGCTTGCCGCGGCAGGGACCCATACCCATGCGCGTGGTGTGCTTCAGCTCGTCCACCGATATGAACTTGCGGTCACCCACCAGTGCAAGCAGCGTCTTCACGTCAACGTCCTCGCAGTGGCAGACGAAGGACTTGCCTTCCTCGGTATCGGTGAGGGAACGCAGGTTCAAGGGCTCGGGATAGCGTTCCTTGAGGATGAAGCCCTTCACGTTGTTCAACTCGTCAACCTTGGTAGCCTGAACGCGGGCGACATGGGTCTTGTTTTCTTTCTTGAGCACCTTCTCGATGACACCCTCGCCCACCTTGGCGCCGTTGTCATCAACCAGGAATACTTCCTTGCCCTCTTCAACATCATACTCTACCGGCAGGAACACCACGTTCTTGCGCTTGTCGTAGCCGAAGATGGCCAAGCCGGGGCAGTGGTTCACACACTGCATACAGCCGATACATTTCTCGTAATCGACCATCGGTACCGACGATGTCGTCGGCTTGGTGATGGCACCCTGTGGACAAGCAAACGTACAGGGGTTGCAGGCAAAGCCGTAGAGGCAGTTGATTTGCACATAGGGCTTAGCGGCCATGCGCTCCTCTTCGGGGACGCGCGGGGCATCCAGCAGGCGCACGGGGCGCTGCTGTGAGTCGATATACTGGCGGGAAACTTCCAGATAATCCTCATACGGGAAACGCAGGCCCAACTCCTGAGCCACCTCATAGGCCACCTGCTTGCCGCGCAACACGGCACTGGTGCCCTCGCCGATGCGAACGGCATCACCCGCACCATAGACGTTGCGGCCAAATACCGAGCGGCCCTTCACGAGCAGCTGGTTATCGGGAATCAGACCCGTGCAGATGTTGATGATGTCGATATCGTCAATCACGCGTTCGGTGCCGGGAATGGGCTGGAAATTCTTGCACTCGGCAATCACGGCTCCCTTCACGCCGGTGTAGTCCTCATTGGGGATGGCACGGATGAGCACGTGTGATGTCATGATGGGGATGCCCAGACGGCGAACGCGGTTGGCTTGAACGGGGAAGCCGCCCTCGTGGTCCATACCCTCGATGATGGCCTTGATGGTGGCACCAGCCTGCATGGCCTGGTAACTGGTCAGGTAGCCGATGTTACCGGCGCCCACGGTGAGCACGCGCTTGCCCAGCAGGGTGTGCTCCTGGTTCATCATCTTCTGGAACACAGCAGCGGTGTACACGCCCGGCACGTCATCGTTCTCAAACACGGGCATGAACGGCACGGCACCGGTGGCAACGACTAGATGGTCGGCATCGATGTAGCTCACCTCCTGGGTGACAATATTCTTCAGGGCTATGCGGCGACCTTCGAGCAGGTCCCACACGGTATTGTTGAGCAGGATGCCGTCGTGGCTGTCGCCTGCAAGGGTCTTGGCGATGTCAAAACCGCGCATGCCACCAAACTTCTGCTCCTTCTCAAAGAAGAAGAACTGGTGAGTCTGCATATTGAACTGGCCGCCCTCGGTAGCGTTGTTGTCCACCACGATGTTGGGAATACCCAGTGCGGTGAGCTGCTCGCGGCATGCCAGACCGGCAGGGCCGCCGCCAACGATGGCAACTGTGGTCTTGTAGATTTTGGTTTCACTGGCTGCGCGGGCCTTCACCTCGGGCATGTAGTCCTTGGGAATTTCGCGCACCTCTTTCACACCGTCAACGCTGGTGATGCAGATGCGTCGCACCTGGCCGTCGACAAGCATCTCACAGGCGCCGCACTTGCCGATACCGCACTCCAGACTGCGGTTGCGGCCCGTCGTGCTGTGGCTGTGTACGATAAGTCCTGCCTGATGAAGGGCGGCAGCTATAGTTTTGCCTTTCTGACCGCGCACGGTCCTCCCTTCAAACTGGAATTCAACGTATTCTTCTTTTGGAAGGTCAAGAATAGGATGATTTTCAATCTTATACATGATGACTGGTTTATATGGTTAATGTTTCTGTTTCAGCCGTTTAATCACCATCGAAGGCTAACGATGTCCACAAAGATAGCGCATTTTTTTGTATTTTGTGTGAAACAGGCGAAATTATTGAGAAAATCTTTAGAAATTTAAGCGGCTGTTGTCAGCGCATGGCAGTTATTTTAAAAATTCGCTTTCAATTTGTCAACAAAATCCGCAAAATGCTTGCATATATCAAGCATTTTCCCGTTCTTTGTGACGATGTAGCGCAAGACAAGGATGATGAATCTTACTAGGAATTAGCTAAACCTCTAAGAATCAGTTATTAGCGTTACTTTTTGTTGTTTTTTTGATAATCTGAGCCGATTCAACTAAAAGATGTTTTAGTTGCCTATTTTTCAATATATTAATTACTCTAAACAACCAAACAAAATGGGAACTGTTGATTTACTTTTAAGAAGGGCACAAAAGTTTGTCCTGTTCGTTCTGCTACTGGGTGTGGCAGGAGTGACGAATGTGTATGCGGATGATGAACCAGAACCAGATCCCTATCTGTTTTATCTGCTATTCAATGATTATCAGGCCTGTGAATCAAAGGTTCCGTTGAGGGAGTGGAACGGAATTGATGACATCAAATGCCAACAATTGCCTGTAAACGAGAGTGCGTTCATGTTGTCCTCGTTTTACCTGAACAGAACTGAAAGGCCTTCTGGATTCTTGGCGCTCGCCCAAAACGAGAAAGAAGGCTTCCATGTCTTCTTCCGTGAGCAGGAAAAAGAACGCAATCTGAGGATTGAAGTCAGTCCGTTTACCAATTCACAGAACGAGGTCCTGCCTCATTTGCTCTATTGGGAAGATTTCTTCTTTGCCCCTGGCGTTGGTATTCCAGATTCATTAGCTGAAGCCCTGATTCCTTATGCCGGAGAAATCCAGAAAAGCATGGTTGACCACAACAAGGTGTTTTATGTTGAATTGAGGTCAACCATGAATCAAACGCCTGGCGAGTATTATTCCACCATTTCGGTATTTGATGGAGATGAACTGGTAACGTCCAAACCAGTTACTGCAAAAGTCTGGAACTTTGCCTTGCCCGAGAATCATTATTCTGAAGTGGTTATGGGTCTATACAACTGCAATTCAGGTTACGGTGCCACCCGAAGCATCTTTGCCTTGAATGGTCTAACAGTGGAGAATAATGGCAACCCGTCAGCCGATGACCTGCCTCAAGCCAAGAAGATTCTGGACGGTTATCAGGAATGCCTGCTCGACCATGGCGTGAGCACCTACGAGATTCCTCGTTGGCTGATGGACGATGACTCCAAAGCTGCTGAATTGACCATGGCCGACCTGCGTCGCAAGGTGTTCACCGTTCCGGTTCACCGTGGCCACTTCGTCAATGGAGACTTCACCGATGCTGCTAAAAAAACCATCAGCAAGTATAAAAGGCTTGTTTATGACAATCCGTTCCTGAAGGACAAGGCCTTCTTCTACCTCATGGATGAGCCGACAGGCACCGAAAGCGAGGTGGCATTGCTGGAAGCCATGTCAGAAAGATTGAATGAACTGTGGCCCGGCTATCATGCCGTTGCTCCGTTCTACAGCAATTTTGAACAGACGACAGCCTTGTTTGAAGGAAAGATTGATATCATTTGTCCTAACCAAGGAGCGTTTGATCCCCGCAACTCCAATTATGACCTGAAACAAGCCAATTTCCTGAGTTTCCAGGATCGTGAGAATCATCCTGAATGGTTCCGCACCTGGCGCTACCAGGGCGATGCCAAATGTGGTGGCACCTACTTCTGGATTTTCAATATACAACAGTTAGGTGTCATGAGGCGTGTTCCCTTCTGGCAGCAGTGGTACATGAACAGTGACGGTTGGCTGCAGTGGAGCTGCGCCTATTTGCCTGTGAATTGGACAAAGAAGACACTTCCGGGTAGTGGTGGCATACAGACTGGTAATGGTGACGGCATCCTTGTCTATCCCGGAACATTGTGGAGTCAGAGTGCCGAAACACCTATCGCTTCGTTGCGCTTGAAACAATTGACCGACGGTATTGAGGATTACGATTACCTGCGTTTGGGTATGGAATTTGTTGATGAGAGCAGTCTAAAAACAGCTATCAGCCGTTTCTTGTGGAGAGAATATGCCAGTGACTGTAAGTCCGTCAACAAGGAATATGAATTCTATGCAGCCTATACTTGCACCTATCTGCAGCGCGCCAGATATGAAATCGGCCAGCTTCTAGATGCCGCCAACACCGAGCATAACTGGGGTGAATGGCAGATTGCCGTGTTGCCTGACAAAGGTCATAACGGTCTGGAAATCCGCACCTGTGAGGGTTGTGGTGCTCAAACCAGCCGAATCAAGCTGTGGGATGGTAGTGTGGTCGGTGACGTCAATGGCGACGGTTTGGTTAATATTCTTGACGTTACTACGCTGGTAGACATCATACTGGGTGTTGATGACAATGGTATCAGTGCTGAGGCTGCTGATGTGAATGGAGACGGGAAAGTCAGTATCCTGGATGTCGCAATACTCGTTGACTTGATTGTTGGCATAGAATAATCTAGCCTGACAATCATCCATTGACCAACTGAAAATATCCCTCATGCGTGAGGGATATTTATTTTTTCCTCTCTTCATGAGGTGGGAGAGGGTTAGTTATGGGGCACGCATGCGGCACGCACGGTAAATCCGAAGTAGCGGACGTGACTCCAAGCGGTTTTGTCGGCTCCGTTGAAGTATATGTAGCGAGCGGCACTGGTGTCCATCCATCTATCTGTCTATGTGTGCGTGTGAGGGTGAGTTATCAGGTTGGACCGTCATTTCTTTGCCTGCCCATTTGGATGAATAGACGAATAGACGAGCAGATAACAATTTACAGATTCAATCATCTCTAAACTCTAACCTTCAAGTTTTCTAAAGTGGTTAATGTTCTTTAGAAACTTGAATATAGAATAATATAGAATAGGATTGTGTCAAAACTTGCGATGACACAACCCATCTATTCATCTATTTGTCTATTTATATATAATAAAGTAGACGAATAGACGAAAAGATGGTCAGGAGAGAAGAAGCAGAAGAGAGAAAGACAGCAACCCTCACCCTCTTCCCCTCATCCACCCGCGTTTGGACGAATGGATGAATAGACGAGCAAAGACAAGAATTGCAGCAAATGCCCGTCACTATGTTCATGCACTAAAAGGCTGGATGCAAACCTGGTTGCAGCCTCGTCATGGCCGTTCACATTAAATCACGCTCTGAATTCCATCTGACTCCTATTGAGATTGTGCGTGTTTGGCAATCTTTAGCCATTGGCGGCCACGCCAAGCCGAGGCCCTACACATTTATCGACAGGAGGGATATTTAACTGGGCAACAATAGTTCTTTATTACATTTTCTTCGTTTTCAGTGCCTACTTAAATAATATGGTTCAGGTTGACACATTCTCCCTGCAAAAGACATGATTTTTCAGAAAAAAACCTTACTTTTACATTAAGTATTTATCATAACCATTTTGATTAGTAACTATGGCCAACAAAAAACAAGACAACCGAGTGCAACCACGCTTGAAGAATAAGGGTGTTATCGTAGACCTGTTCGTTCTATGGCTCGCTTTGACCGCTCTTTCATGTGCCGCAATCAATCTTCATATCTCGCTGAATAAGCTGGAACCAAAAGAAGAATGACACGTCACTAGTGGTTTTGTCAAAAAAATCTTTCGACAGCGCTGAACTTAAGCTGGCGGTATAGCTTGCGCCAGGCCTCCATGCAGCGCGTCCCTGCCGCCATGTCGTCAATCTTGTGGCGCTTTGCCAGGAATTAAGCACCAGAAAGTATAAGTAATACAAACAAAAAAGCCAAATGACTCGTTACAAGTCATTTGGCTTTCTTTATGTGGGTGTTACTCCATTGTGGCGCACCCAATTGTTGAAAACAACTATGTGGGTTGTTGATGGGGCTTACTTGAAGATTTTCTGGGCAAACATGGTCAGGTAAATGCGCCAGTTGCGCCAGATGTGGCCTCCGTCGGTTTCCACATACTCATATTTGTAGCCCTTGGAATCCCAGTAGTTGCGCAAATCGACGGTACTCTGGTAGAGGAAGTCGGTCTTGCCCATACCCATCCAGTAAAGTTTGGGCTTGCTGCCGAAGAGGCGTGCCGACTGCTGTGCGAAGTCGGGGTCATTCTTGATTTGCTCAGCAAAAGGCTGGTTTCTGAAATCTTTGCCTAAGTGCAGGCCGGCTGAGAACAGACCATAGTAGTCGAACGTAGTGGGGTAGGTGAGGCTGATGGCAAAGGTGTGTCCTCCACCCATCGACAGGCCGCAGACAGCACGTCCCTCACGTTTCTTGACGGTGCGGTAATTGGCATCTACATAGTTCACAATATCCATGAAGCTGGCAGGGATAGTGGCAACAGCAGGTGCTGTGGGACCCGTGCCGTTGTTCCCGAAGCCAGGGGTGTACATGCCCCAAGACCATTCGCCGGGTGCTGCCTGGCAGTTGGGATTGCCGTTGGGCATGACAACAATCATCGGTTTTGCCTTGCCCGTGGCGATGAGGTTGTCAAGAATCTGTGCTGCGCGACCGAGTTCGCTCCAAGCGTTCTCGTCACCGCCTGCTCCGTGCAACAGATACAGTACGGGGTACTTGCCGCCCTTGTCATAGCCTGGCGGGGTGTAGATGGTCATGCGGCGCTGCATCTTGAGTGTCGGGCTGTTGTACCACACCTTGGAAAGATTGCCGTGGGGCACCTCGTTCACGCGGTAGAGGTCGCCCTTGTCGCCCTTTTGCTCGCTGACGATGAAAATGTTGGTAAACGAAACAATGTCACGGTTCACATAGATGTTAGCCGGGTCTTTCACTCCTGTCATACCATCGATATTGAACGTGTAGCTGTACAACTCAGGGGCGAGTTTGTCGGTAGTGTAAGTCCATACCCCTCCAGGTCCCTCGGTCAATGCCGCCACACCTGGGGCATCATACGTGCCGCGACCTGGCACCTCGACTGTGCGTGTGGGCAAGAAGTCGCCTGTCACTTCCACCTTGACGGCCTTGGGGGCAAAGAGGTTGAAGGTCACTGTTCCGTCGGGATTGACGACGGGAGATTGGACGTTGGCATTATTAAAGAGTTTTTCCTGTGCCGTGGCGCTCGTGCAGCACATTGCCGCAAGAGCCATCATCATGATTATTTTTTTCATACGATTATTATTTTGATGTTGTTATCTCTTCAACAGATTCATCTGTACCTGAGGTTTGAGTACATTGTGGACCTTGGTTTCCTGGCCCTTGACATCGGCCTTGAGCGTTGCCTTGATGTCTTGTGAGGAAGCTCCGACAAGGAACTGGTACTCGCCGCCACTGACAACCCAAGCCGAAGCTGCCTCGTCAAACGAAGCCAAATCGGCAGTCTTCACCAGGAGCTTTACAGTCTCTTTTTCACCAGGTTTCAGATTGCGGGTCTTGGCGTAGGCTTTCAACTCCTTGACGGGTTTGTTGGCAGCCTTGTTATCGGGGGCGGAAGTGTAGAGTTCCACGACTTCCTTGCCCTCATGCTCTCCGCTGTTCTTAACGGTGACGCTGACCTCATAGCCGTCGCCCTTCTCGTCCACTTTGGCATCACTATAGTCAAACGTCGTGTAGCTCAAGCCGAAACCGAACGGGTAAGACACAGCAATATCGAAGGAATCGAAATAGCGGTATCCGACGTAAATGTCCTCCTCGTAATCGGTAAAGTCCACATTCCTTAAAAGACCTTTTTGGCCCTGGTTCATCATGTCGATGCGGGGATCCTGGTCAATGGGGAAATTGCGTGCCGAGTAGGCATCGGTAAACAGAATAGGCCAAGTCATCGTGAACTTGCCAGACGGTGATATCTTGCCGCTGAGCACATCCACCACGCTGTTGCCGCCTTCCTGTCCGGGCTGCCATGCGCAGAGGATGGCGTCGGGAAGATGTTTCCAGGATGCAGTCTCGATGACGCCACCGATATTCAGCAGCACGACAACCTGCTTGCCGGCTCGGTGATACACGTCACAAACCTGCTCGATAAGCTTGCGCTCCGAGTCGCTGAGGTTGAAGTCGGCCACCTTACGGTCCAGGAATTCTCCCGAGAGGCGTCCCAGAGTAATGACAGCGATATCGGCATTTGCTGCCTGAGCCATCACCTCTCCGTCAGTAAAACTCTTCTCGGCGGGCAGCGGCTTGGGCAAGAAGCGCATCAGACCAGCCTTGTTGGGGTCCTTCTTGGCAGCAGCCTCAATTTCGGCCTCGGCCTTCTTCTTGCAGTCATCAAGATAGGTTTCGTAGGCTGTTTTCAGCTCTTCGGAAACGGTATATCCACCATTCTTCATGCCTTCCAACAGAGAGACGACATAAGCGTGATTCACGTTACCGGAGCCCGTGCCTCCAGCGATGAAGTCATAGGAGGTGTTGCCATAGAGGGCAACATTCTTGATGTTCTGGGCGAGAGGCAAAGCCTTCTCGTTCTTCATCAGTACCATACCCTCGGCAGCCGATTGGCGTGTTACCTCGGCATGGGCCTTCAGGTCGGGCTTGTTGGAGTACTTGTAGCCCTGGAATCGCGGGCTTTTCTCCACGAGGTTGAGTGTTCGGCGCACGCTGCGGTCGAGGTCGGCCTCGGCAAGCTTGCCACTCTTCACTCCGGCGACGATGGAGTCGAACTGCTCCTTCTTGCCTGGTTGCAGCATGTCGTTACCTGCCCACATCTGTGTGGCACCGTCCTTACCGCCGAACCAGTCGGTCATGACAGTACCCTCGAAGCCCCATTCATCGCGCAGGATGGTTTCCACAAGGTCTTTGCTCTCGGAAGTATAAGTCCCGTTGATGTAATTGTAAGAGGTCATCACCGTCCAGGGCTGGCTCTCCTTGATGGCAATCTCAAAACCCTTCAGGTAGATTTCACGCAGGGCACGCTGGGAGATGTGCGCATCGTTGTTCATGCGGTTGGTTTCCTGGTTATTGGCAGCAAAGTGCTTGATGCTCGTGCCCACGCCGTTACTCTGAACGCCTTTGATGTAGGCGGCAGCAGTCTTGCCGACTACCAGAGGATCCTCGCTGTAGTACTCGAAGTTGCGGCCGCACAACGGGCTGCGCATGATGTTCACGGCTGGAGCCAACAGCACGTCAGCACCATACTCCTTTACTTCGTTGCCGATGGCAGCGCCCACCTCCTCAACGAGGTCGGTATTCCACGTCGAGGCAAGCAGCGTGCCGATGGGAAAATGGGTGCAGTAATAGGTCGCACTGTCGCCTTCACGGGTGGCGTCGATGCGCAATCCGGCAGGACCGTCGGCCAGCACGATGGCAGGGATTTCAAGTGAATCGAGCGGATAGGTCGTACCGGCAGCGCCAGGCACGAGAGAACGGGTAGCGCCGATGACGGCATTTTCACCATCGAAACCAGCCATTCCGGTTCCGATGACGAAGCGCGCTTTGTCTTCGAGCGAAAGACGGGCTATTACATCATCTTTGTTGATGGCACTCTTTTGTCGGTCAGAGGTGCAGCCAGCCAGAATGGCAACCACTGCCAGCATGATAATTAGGAAAAACTTCATAATTGGTTATGTTAAAAGTAGTGGGACCCGATAGCGGGATTAAAAAAGTTGATAAAAAGCTGTTTTAAAATGTTGTATATTGCTGATTATTAATGATTTAATGGTGGAAAAATATTAATTTTAAATCATCGAATGCACAATATGTACGCAAATTTCGTCAAAATCCTTGGAGCATGCAAACATTTTGCCCAAGAATCGGTGAATGAATGGACGAACAGATGAATAGACGGACAGATACAATCAGCCGGCAATGATACTCCACCCCTCTCAGATGCCTCTACCAACCCATCAGTGCCATCAAACCCATTCCATTTTCCCTTTTCGCTGACAACTCCTCTATTGATACAAGTTGAAACAATGAAAAATGGATATGCTGTATTTGCAAATAAGATACAAGGACAAGATTTCTCGAGTAAAAGCAGTATATTTGCACCTGTTATGACAAGAGAGGAATTGATATTGGATTGCCGTTATTACAATGGCGAAGATGAAGTGCCAGACTCGTTGCCAGGAGGAATGGAAATCTTTTGGGACTATGAACGCGTGTGGACAAAATGGATTCTGGAAGGAAGTGATAAACTTCAGAAAAACATCGATTATTACACTGAAGAATATGATTTGCCTAATCTCTTTCCTGAAAATGACGGCACACCTCTAGGGCTAAAAGCTTTGCTTTTCAACCGCTATGACCACTGGAACGGGTTCATGGGTGGCTCTAAAGATAAGTATGCCCAAGAATTCAAAGAATGGTATTTTGATCACTATGCCGCAGGCGCCAAAACCCATCGCCAACTGTTGTTGGATAAGCAAAAAGCAGGCGACGCTCACGAGTGACCTGTGCAAACCATCATTCTAATAGGAACGAAAAACTTAAATCGGAAGCGACAGTTGAAAGATGCTCTAATGGGCTAAAAGTCATCCTTTTATTAGGGAAAACCGTAGTTAAATTGGATGAAATTTAAATCATCAGCTCACGCACGAAAAAACTGAGCAAGCTCAGTTCTTTGCTCGCTAATTCGCTGATTTCGGAAATAATTGCTACTTTTGCGGCACCAAATCAAAAAGAATAAAAATGATTAAATTTTGCGTGCGATTAGTGCAACGTTGGTTGCCGGAACCGTTTATATTTGCCATACTGCTTACCTTTGTTGCCGCGTTGGTGGCAATGCCATTGTGTCATCAGACCCCCCTCGAGGTGGTTGAGCACTGGGGTGGCGGCGTTTGGAATTTGTTGGCGTTTGCTATGCAGATGTCTCTGGTTCTTGTATGTGGCTCGACCTTGGCTGCGGCACCTGTTGTCAAACGAGCCATCGATGCAATGGCCCGCTTGCCTAAGAGTGCCCCTGCAGCAATAGCCCTTGTGACTGCCGTGTCGGCATTATGCTGCTGCCTCAACTGGGGCTTCGGCCTTATCGTGGGTGTCGTGTTCGCTAAGGCAATAGCACGTCAGCGTTCTGATGTGGACTATAGGCTTCTTATCGCATCGGCTTACAGTGGCTTCGTCGTGTGGCATGCCGGCATCTCCGGCTCCATCCCCCTCACAATGGCCACTCCTGGCGAGGCGCTATCCATGGCTACCAATGGTGCTCTGACCGACCCTGTGCCATTGGCTCAAACCATCTTCGACTGGCACAATCTGGCGACTGTGCTGTTTGTAATCATCGGCATCACTGTCGCTAACACCTTGATGCACCCCAAGAAAGGTATTCTCACCATCGATCCTGCGCTCCTGAAGGACGATAATCATATCACGGCCGACGTTCCCTCTTCGGCCAAGACACCGGCACAGCGGCTCGAACAGAGCAAATTGCTCTCGTGGCTCGTGGCGCTGATGCTCGTGGCCTATCTCGTGATACATCTTGGCATGCGCGGGGCTGGTTTAGACCTTGGCGGTGTCATCATGATATTCCTCGCGTTGGGTCTCATGCTGCATTCCACGCCAGTCAACTATGTGCGTGCCTTCGGAAAAGCGACCACTGGCGCTGCCGGCATCATATTGCAGTTTCCCTTCTATGCCGGCATCATGGGCATCATTACGGGCATCGGCGTCAGCGGCATTAGCCTGGGTGGCGTTATGGCCGATGCTTGCATCCGAATCAGCAATCCCGTCACCTATCCTTTGCTCACCTTCCTTTGCGCCGCAGTGCTCAACATGTTTGTGCCAAGTGGTGGTGGCCATTGGGCTGTGCAGGCACCGGTGATGTTCACCGCTGGTGCCAACCTCGGTGTGGACCCTGGCTTGACGGGCATGGCGATTGCTTGGGGCGACGCATGGACCAATCTCATACAGCCGTTCTGGGCGCTCCCGGCCCTCGCTATAGCTCACCTTGACGCGAAGGATATCATGGGCTATTGTCTCATTGACCTTCTCGTCACTGGTGCCATTATCTGCGCAGGCTTGTTGCTCTGGGCAATATAGAGGACGCGGTACATCACCGAAAAAATGGGGGAAGGGTAACGCGAATATGGGATAAAAAATGTAACTTTGCAACGATGCTAGAGAACCGCATCGGGTGGTCATAATGGGTTCTGCCCCTTATGCGGCTCTGAAGGAAAATTCACAGAACTCACTAACATATTTATAGACAAATAAATGAAACGAGACCTTACCATTATAGTATTGACCTTACTGGCTGCGGCAATGATGAGCAGTTGCGACGACCCGGAAGTCGCCTACACCGAGGACTCGCTCGACCTTCCTTACCTTTTCTCTGAAGGTTACCAGGACACCATCCACTACCCATACCAACTTGCCACGCCGCCATCCGACTGGCTCTCCATGGTTAAGGATGACACCAAGGTGTGCAAGCTGAGCATTCCTGGCACACACGATTCCATGACCGGAATGGGCTTCTACCAGCCGTTGCTGATGGGCATCTCAAACATCACGGCAATCAGCCAGCTCTGTACCTTTGACGAGCAGATGAACAATGGTATCCGATTCTTCGACCTGCGCCCAGTGGTGTCAATCGATACCCTCGCCACCAACCCTGCCGAACGGCAAAACCTTAGGCTTGCACACGGATTTACCGAAATCAATGTGACGTTTGAGGAGTCGCTCGACTGGATGAAGGAATTCCTCGCTAAACACCCCTCCGAGTTCTTCATCATCAAAATCCAGGCCGACAACGGTATGGAAAGCCAGCAGAACTGGACCGTGCTCCTCCACGAGCTTCTCAGCAAGCCCAAATACGAAGGCCTCTTCGTCAACAGTTGGCGGCCCGACATCACCGTGGGCGAGATGCGCGGAAAGGTTTTGATTTTCAGCCGATACAACCTCGTTCCGCTGAACGATGCGTTCCACTATCCCATCGCCTACTGCGACTGGCCCGATGAGGACCCCGATGTCAACGAAGAAATTGACCCCGTGGCTCAACGCTCATGCGCCATCTACAATATGGAAGACCTTTCCATCAAGGCTACACTCTACAAGCAGGACTACTATAAGACGACCACCGAGAAGCGCATGGAGACCAAGAAGAAAACCGTCATCGATATGATGCACAGTGCACGCCAAGCAACGGCGAGCGACCAGGACATCTGGATTGTGAACCACTGCTCGGCCTACACCGAGGTGTCGCCCCGTGGCTACATCACTAACGCCACCAATCTGCACCCGCTGGTGATTAACGACCTGCTCAACAACGAGGGCACCGTCGGCATCATGCCCATGGACATGGCTTGCCACGACTATGTGCATGCTATCGTCAACGGCGGTACGCCTTACACCAGCGACTACCTTTACGGATTCCGCCCCCTCACGCAGTCACTCACCAACCTCCTTATCAAATCGAATAATAAATACTTCAAATAGAGCTCTCTATGAAAATCAGGATATTCACCCTTGCAATTCTCACCGTTGCCCTTGGCGCGCTGAACGTCTGCGCTCAAAGCGAAACGGATAAAAACAGCAAACTGCACTCCCCCGACGGCTTGTTCAATCACCTGTCCATCGGCATCAACACAGGACTCTCTGGCTCAGGTATCGACGTCACCATGCCCGTGCACCGGCTCATTACCGTGCGCACCGGTTACTCCGGACTCCACTTTGGCGACATCAAGTTCAAGGCCATCAACACTGCCGATGAGCTTGCTGGCTATGCACTCGTTGAGGATGACGCCGTGCGCAGGGCTCAGATGGCCGATAAGATAGAGCTCGCCGCCAAGCCCAACTTCTGGAACGTGTTCCTGCTCGCCGAGATTCACCCCTTCACTAACGAAAGTTTCCACTTCACCGCTGGTTTCTACTTTGGCAGCAAGAACTTTATCCACTTCCGCAACACCAACGACGGTGCCCTCGATTTCCTCTACGACGCCAACAACAAGGTTTCAGACTACAACCGCGCCTTCAACACCAACTTCAGCCCCATCGGGCTCAAGTTCGGTGACTACATCTTTACTGCCGACGAGAATGGCAATGTCGATGTGATGATGAAGACCAATGTTGTGAAGCCCTACCTTGGAATCGGTGTCGGCAAGCACATCGCTCAGCAGCACCGCCTCAGCTTTGCCTTAGACCTCGGTCTCATCTTTTGGGGCTCTCCCAAATTCGTACTCAACAACGGTAAGGAAATCAAATCATCCGGCCGTGAGGCAGGTGTCACCCAAGTTCTCTCGTGGCTTAAAGCCTGGCCCAGCTTGCAGGTGAAAGTCGCCTACAAGATTTTCTAATCCCCTGCCACGTTGGCATCGCTGCAGAAAAGAGGCAGTGACATCATAAAGTGGACCCCAAAAGTTGAAAAAACTTTTGGGGTCCGTTTCATATCAAAATTGCCGTCTATTTTTCGATAATTGTTAAGCTCACGTGACGCCGAGGGGCGCATTGCACGTCGGCGGGACTAGAGTGCTAATTCTGGGAGACACGTACAGGGCGCACGGTAAACCCGCT
Source organism: uncultured Bacteroidales bacterium (assembly GCA_902779125.1). GTDB lineage: Bacteria > Bacteroidota > Bacteroidia > Bacteroidales > Muribaculaceae > Sodaliphilus. Next base: position 42,305 of record CACZAC010000017.1, read on the forward strand.
ATTGAGATCGTGGCTACACCAGTCCAATTCACTCGAATTGAAATACAGGCTGTAAGCAGTGTCGCCGCCCGCGACGTTCGTGTTTGACCAATAGGAGCCGATGGAGCCCGCGTTGTAGAGCGACTCGCCCCAGCGGTAGCCCGAGGCGGGTAAGAAGATGGAATTACCATTCGGTCCAGTCACTAAGCAACCTTTCATGCCATTCCTTGTCGTCCACGTCCAAATGCCGTTGTCAAACAGCTCTCGCTGCTGCGCCGCAGTAGGCATACGCCATGAATGACCCCAATTGACGTATGCTGCATCGTCCTCTAATTCTAACTCCATCTTGCCATCGGTAAAGCCGTTGTAGCCGTAATTGCTATTGGTACAGTACTTGGTCAATGTGTTATTTGTGCCGTTACACCACTTGTAGGTTTCCCACGAATAGACGTCCTTGGGCTCAGTCTCGCCCCAGGCAAAGTAGTCGCCGTATTCCTCGGGGACATTGGCACCGACATTGCAGGTAGCCCACAGCGTGCCGCTGGGCAGCCCCAGGTCAACGTATTCGTGCTCATCGGGAGAGACAGGTTCATCAGGCCAGGTCCCATTCAACAGATAGTCAATCAAACAGGTCACGTCCGATATGCCGACCAGACCATCCTGGTCCACATCACCGCGCTGATACTCCACACCTGCGGTAAACGAGGCCAGCATCAACAATAATACAACTAATAAAGTGCTAAACTTCTTCATAATGTTATCGATTTAGTTGGTTTATAATAGTATCACACTTGCAAAGTTAGTGATTTACAAGAAAATATCAAATATATTAAAACGATAGGAGCAAAAAAAGAAGGCGAGACCAACGCCTCTTCGGTGTTAGCCTCGTTACTTCTTTTCCAGACTCGCTGTCGGTTTGATTATGCCGTCTTGAGGGCAGGGTCTTCCCGTCAGGTAATAACGCCTGGATGATTGAAGCTCATAAGAAAACAAATAAGCCAAATGGCTTCATTATTAACCACTTGGCGTTTGATTCCGTGACCCCAGTGGACTCTGATTCTTAACATAGCATGGCAGTAATCGACAATATAACCGCCTGATAATCAGATATTTAGAATGCTGGTACTATGTCAACGTGTTACATTAGGTATCAATTTCGGTTGCCATTTTTGCCAATCATTTTACGTCGTCGTTCGTCTCACCGATGCCCTGGATGCGGATGTAGTCCTCGGCGGTGAGCACGCCGGCACGGGTGCGTGTGGCCGGGCCGATGGCGAGCGTGAGCGACGAGGTGGCCCCGTCGACCATGCTGCGTGCCATGAGCTGCAGGATGACGTTGCTGTGGTCATCGACGTTGCGCTGCTGGATGTCGTAGAGGAAACGGTACTGTTGGAGCGTTTCCTTCCAGAAACGGATGATGTTGTACTCGGTCTCGCTGGTGGCGGTGGCCAGCAGGTCAGCGATGGCCTGGAGGATGGAGCCGACGGTCTCGGGCGAGATGCTTTCTTTCTCGGTCTCTACGCGGAATGCGGAGATCAACGATGTGAGTTGTTGGATGTCAATCATAATTTTTGCTGATTTCAATTTTCAGCAAAAGTAGAATGACACCTTCATCCAGCAAAAGACAAGAAAAAAGCAAGAAGAGCATTATAATTTTGGATGATTAATTCAGTAAATCAAAATAAAACATATATATTTGCGGTGTTATATAACTAATAACTTATTTGATATGAAGAAGATTTGTACATTATTTTTTATTCTGTTAACCTGTTTGAGTGCCTTTGCAGGTAAGCCAAAAATTGCTTATGACAAACAAGAAACTGATGGCACAAGAGTTGTTTGCACTGAATATGAGAATATGTATATGACTTGGTCTAATGGAGGACGAATGGCTGTAAGCGCATCAATAGCTGCAAATTCGGATTCTGTTTACTATTTCTTAAATCTCAGACTTCATGAAGGTGACATTACTCTTGAAAAAGGACGAAAACTGCTTATTAAGTTTAAGAGTGGTGAGATACTGGAAGTTCAAAATCAAAATCCCATAGGTGAATTAGATCATGAACCAGGCACAGATTTTGTTTATCCTTTTTATCTTTTATCAGATGATGCGATTAAAAAACTATCATCAACTGATGAGGTAGTAAAAATTCGTATTGAGCATGATGGCGGATATATTGATAGAGACATAAAGAAATTTAACAAGAAATTTATCGATCATTATGGTTCTTTGAGCGAAAGATTACAATCATCAAATTCAGTTTATGATGGCTTTTAAGATACTTGTTTAATAAAAATGGCTGATTGATGTCAGCCATTTTTATTATTGCTGCTGCGGGCAAAATCACTCAAAATACCACAAAATTCTCTTCCTACATTCTCCTCATAGAACTCCTTGAGTCGCATGACTGAGGCGTAATACTTGCGGGAGAACCAGCGGCGGCGCTGACGACGCTTGGCTCTGCCAAGATCGCCACTGTTACCACGGGGCGTTTCGCGGCCCGTGCCGTAGTCCTGCCACAGGCCGTATTCGAGGAAGGACTGGGACAATCCTACCTCGAAGAATCGACCGTCGGCCCGTAGCGGCAACGCCTTGGGCGATGCGAGCAGCGTGATTTGCTCCTGCCAAATCTTGAGCATGGTGTCGTTGAAGGCGGTGACGAACTTCTGGCGCTCCTGCAGGGCCTGTTGTTCGGTAGGCTTATTCCCATTCATCTTCATTATACCTCAGGTCTGTGTACACATCCACCGCTATTTGAAAATAAGCGCAGGCACATCCGCTGAAGAAGTATCGGTCAATCTCGTTGAACGATATCCTCGGGTCGAGGTAGATGCAGTGCTGCTCCAGCTTGGTTTTCTCCAGGATCAGCAGCGACATGTACTGGCGGAAGAGCTCGCGCAGGGTCTCCATGCAGCGTGTACGTGCCGCCATGTCGTCAATCTTGTGGCGCTTTGCCAGGAACACGTCAACAATAGGGAAAACAAAAAAGCCAAATGGCTTCATTATTAACCACTTGGCGTTTGATTCCGTGCCCCTTGTGGGCTCTGATTCTTAACATAGCATGGTAGTAATTGACACTATAGCCACCTGGTTATCATGAATTTCTAATGTTAGAACTATGTCAACGGGTTCCATTAGGTGTCAATTTCGGTTGCCATATTTGCCAACCGCCTTTCGTGTATCAGTTTCAGTATCTTTTTCTTTCCTGAGTCAAGGAAATGCACATCTCATCTAATTATTCATGAAGAATGTTGCACAAGCATACAATGGTACGTTGAACATCCATTGCTGATCGCGGTAGTCGCTCATTGAGAATCGTAATCCTGTAAGTGACGGATTATTCTTGACATAAGTGCTCAACGATTTTGATCTTAGGTTTTCCTCTGCTTTTATTTCAATTCAAGGGTATGGTTTTCGTTGCTATAGTAGCACATCGTCACATCGCGCATAGTTGCTATCTGGCTTACAACATAATTTTCGGTAATAGCACCTTTGCTGTCATAGAGTTCATTATCCCTAGTCAACAACTGTTCAGGAGGTATATTTCCCAATGCCCCCAACATGCCAACATCAAGCATATATAGCTTGAATGCAGACGGGTCTTCATGGAATTTCAGTGGCAGATTTGGCTTAGAGGCACGATTAACTCGAATGACTAACCCAGCATCTTGCAACCATTGGATAGCCTGTTCAAACTCACGTGCGCGTGCTCCCGATTTGATGGCTCCATAGATGAATTTTTTGTTCTCACGTGCAAGTTGAGATGGTATGGATTGCCACACCTGTGTGATACGCACCACTTCTTGTGGAGTGGCATGTTTAGACATGTCGCTTCGGTAAATGGCAAGAATATTGTTCTGCACCTCTCTTACTGACATCGTGTCGTGGGTTTCAATATATTTCAACACTGACTCTGGCATCCCACCCACAAAATAGTAAATGCGCAGGTACTTGATGAAATCGTATTTCAGCATCTGGATAGTTTTCCAATCGTTGGACTTCAAGACCTGCACCAATTGCTCTTGACCTAAAGCTTGGAGAAACTCTGTATAAGTCAACGGATACAGATTGAGTATATCAACCTTTCCGACAGGTGCAGATTCTCCGTGGTGCATAGTGATGCCCAACAACGAACCCGCCACTGCTACATGGTGCTGCGGTGCCTGTTCGCAGAAGTATTTCAATGCAGTCAGACCATTTTTCAGTTCCTGTATTTCATCGAGGATAATCAAAGTCTTTCCCGCAATGATGGGAACACCGGTTATAGCACCTATGGCAAGTATAATGCGCTCCATGTCATAATCCTCTGCAAACAGATTAGCAACACGAGGATTGTTGTCACAGTTGATATAGGCCATATGGTCATAATGAACGCTTCCAAACTGCAGTAACAGATACGTTTTTCCCACTTGTCTTGCGCCCATGACAATCAAAGGCTTGCGACCGGGATTATTCTTCCACGCTAACAGTTTGCTCTCAAGTTCTCTTTTCATCTTGTTAACTAATTATTTACGCCGCGAAATTACACTTTTCTAGGGGAACTTCCAAACAATTCTTACACTTTTCTATGGGAACTTTTGTTTGATATTGCCATTTTTCTAGACGAACTTTGCTTTTTTGTACCAAATTGCACCAGATATTTTAAGTATAGTTGTACTAGACCTTCAAAGTTGACACTGAAAATGATTTTTAGAAAAATAAATTTATAAAAGTAGACATTTCAGTGATTTTTATCTCTTTATGGTTTTAGAACTGTCCCTATTTCCCTGTTTTCATTCAGCCATTTTTTGTGGGGTTTTGTAAAAAACATGTTAACTTTGTGGGTTGAAAATAAGAGCTTAAGGAAAGCTGCAGTTTAATGATAAGCATTAACGATGAGGATGAAAAAAAGACAAATATTGATGCTGCTGGTTGTTGCCTGCATCGGGCTCATGTCATGCAGCCAGCGCCTCCATGAGGGGAATATAGGCCAAACAGGGCGCGCCGACAAGATTGTCGCGGCACTGCATGATGCCTCGACACGCTATGTGGTCGTGGTTGCCCACCGCGGCGACTGGCGCAACTATCCCGAAAATTCCATCCCCGCCATCGAGTCGGTCATCCGCATGGGCGTTGACGTGATGGAGCTTGACGTGAAGATGACGCGCGACAGCGTGCTGGTACTGAGCCATGACTGGACGCTGAACCGCACAACGACAGGCAGCGGCAACATCAGCGATTACACCTACGAGCAGTTGCTGGCCTTCGACCTCAAACGGGGCCACGGCATCGCCATACCGGGTCTGAAAATCCCTACCCTGCGCCAGGCGTTGGAAGTGTGCAAGGACCGCATTGTGGTCAACGTGGACCAGGGATTTGACTATTATGACCAGGTGCTCGCGATTACCGAAGAGCTGGGCATGACCGACCAGGTGCTCATCAAGAACGGGCAACCGCTTGACAAAGTGCAACAGAGGATGTCACGCCACGCCCACAAGATGATGTATATGCCCGTGGTGAGCGTCGCCGGAGGCTCGGACATGACCACCTTTAACAGCTATCTTGCCAGCCCCGAGGCGGTGCCCATCGCCTTTGAACTGTGCTTTGACACGCTCGACGACAACGTCAAGAAGACCGCCAGGAGAGTGCTGGATGCCGGATCCAAGGTATGGGTGAACACCATCTGGGGTTCCCTGTGCGGTGACCATGATGACGACAGGGCCTATGACAGCCCCGAACCTGACAAGGTCTATGGTCCCATCCTCGACCTGGGGACATCCATCATCCAGACCGACCGCCCCGAATTCCTTATCAAGTACCTTGAGAAGAAGGGGAGAAGGAGGTTTTGAGTTTTGAGTTAGGAGTGAGGAATTAGGAGTTAGGAGTTAGGAGTGGCTAAATGCTAATAGCTAACTGCTAACAGCTAAATGCTAATAGCTAAAAAAATGAGATTAAAACTGTTCATCTTATTACAACTGCTGGCGATGCTCGCCACGGCACAGGAGCTGATGGCTGGCTTCCAGGAGCCGCCTCAGGAGGCACGCCCTCGCGTGTGGTGGCACTGGATGAACGGTAACATCACCCGCGACGGCATCGACAAGGACATCGCGTGGATGCACCGCGTGGGCATCGGTGGTTTCCATTGCTTTGACGCCGCATTCTGGGGCAAATCCATCGTGGAGCATCGGCTGGTCTATATGAGCCCCGAGTGGCAGGAAGAGTTCAGGCATGCGGTGTCGATGGCCGACTCACTGGGTATGGAAGTGGCGGTTGCCAGCTGCCCAGGTTGGAGCAACACCGGAGGGCCCTGGGTAAAACCCGAGCAGGCGATGAAGCGGCTCGTGTGGAGCGAGACGCGTGTCCAGGGTGGCAAGTTGAGCGTTACCTTGCCCGAGCCCAACAGGGACGAGCGTTGGTATGCCGACATCTGCGTCCTCGCCGTGAAGGCAAACCCTGCCGACAAGACGATGGAGGAACTGGGTGCCACTTTCATGACCAGTGATAGTCTGCAGCAGCCCTATTGGGTCCAATACCAGTTTAAGAAACCGACCGTCATCAAGGCCTTGAGTATCAAGGACGGCAACTATCGCAGCATCTGGGCTGCCCAGACCGCCCCCGTGACCAAATGGCTTGAGGTGAGCGACGACGGTGTCACGTTCAGGCGCGTGTGCGGTATTTCGCACGGCAGCGTCGGGTGGCAGACTATCGACATCGAGCCTGCTCGGGGACGGTGCTTTCGCATCACATTTGAACAGAAACCAGGCATCACGCCCCAACTCAAACTATACACTACGCCCCGAATCAACCATGCTGAGGAGAAAGCGGGTTTTGCATCGCCCTCGGACATGATGGACTTCCTCACCACCGCCGAGGCAGGTGAGACCATCCAATTGAACGATGTCATCGACATCACCGACCGTGTCGATGACAAGGGTGTCTTGACCTGGAAAGCCCCCAAGGGTAATTGGAAAATCTATCGGTTCGGCTACACGCTCACGGGCAAGGAGAACCATCCCGCATCGCCCGAGGCGACCGGACTAGAGGTATCCAAAATCGACAAACAGGCCTTTACCGACTTCCTGGAGTATTACCTCAACACCTATCAGGACGCGACAGGCGGTATGATGGGTGAGCGGGGGCTGCATTACCTGCTGATTGACAGCTATGAAGCCGGATGGGAAACCTGGTGTGCACGGATGCCGCAGGAGTTTGAACAGCGCCGCGGCTACAGCCTGATGCCATGGCTGCCCGTGCTGACAGGCGAAATCATCGGTTCGGCAGAACAGAGCGAGGAGTTCCTCTATGACTGGCGAACGACCATCGGCGAGCTGATTCAGGAGTGCATGTACGAGAACGCGGCGCGCATTGCCCGTGAACACGGC
>CACZAC010000018.1 GCA_902779125.1 uncultured Bacteroidales bacterium
GACATCCAGCAGCGCAACGTCGATGACCACAGCAACGTCATCCTGCAGCTCATGGCTCGCAGCATGGTCGACGGGGCGACCTCGTCGCTCACGCTCGCCATCGGCCCGGCCACACGCACCCGTGCCGGCGTGCTCACCGCCGAGGACTACATACGCATCCAGGGCATCGGTGAGACGAACGACGAACTCACCGACACCGTGCTCGAGATGCAGGACATCATCGACCAGCACTCCGCCAGGCTCAACGCCATCGGCGCGGCGGGCAATGTGCTGCAGTTCTTCGCCGAGGGCAACAGCGACGCCAACAAGGTCGTGTTCTCCGCCAGCCGCTACAACCTGTTCAACGGGGCGGGGACCATGGCGACCGCAGCCCTCGTCATCAACGGCGCCACCGACCTGAAGGCCGGTGCGATGACCGCCGCCCATGTCATCTCCCTCAATGCCGCCAAGACCGACATCACCGCCCTGAAAGCCGCTATGCAGAAGGTGCAGGGCAGCGGCGCCCTCGTGGACGACATCCGCCAGCACTATACCGCGGCCGACCGCCTCGGCTTCGAGATCATCGGCTACAACGTCGCCACCGGCGAGCAGAACATCGTGCTGAAACGCATCTTCCTAACGGGCGCCGACACCCAGAACGCGGGCCTGATGACCTCTGCCATGGTCACCCAGCTGAACCAGCTGCGCCAGGCGGTCTTCGGCAGCGGCGGCTCTACCGCCCAATCCCGTTCGTTCTACGGTCTCGGCATCGAAATCAACAAGGGAACCGGCGCCCTGCACCTGCGCGGCGCTGAGGAACTCATCGCCAAGGGCTACACGCCCTACCTGTTCCGCTACACCCGCAAGCGCAACCGAGTCAACATCAGCGGCGAGAAGTCACACGGCCCCGTCCGCAAGGGCTGGAACGTGCTGGGCAAGGCCGACACGGTGACCATCGGCAACGACGAGACGGTGCTTATCGATGCCAAGGTCATCCATCGCGGCTATGAGGATGATCAGAAGTACCGCCATGAGGCGCGGTATTTCGTCAAGGAAGGCCGTGACCAATCAGGAAACTTCATGGCCAGCTACGGCAAAATCCGCATCACCATTGCAGAGAGACAGGGCAAGGTGCTCGTGCCCAAGAAAGTGCGCCTGCTGTACGGCATCGCCTTCTCGTCTGCCAAACCCGACAACCGCAAGCTGCTGGACAAGGCCAGCCTGGTCACTCCGATAGTGACTTTCCACGTCAGCACACAGATCAACAACGGCAGTTACACCTGGATTTTTGAGAGGTAGGGACAAAAAAGAAAGGCGAGCCGAAGCACACCCTTTCACTCAGCTGACGAGCCGAAGCACATCATTATAACAACTGGTGAGCCGAAGCACACCACAAGTCTTCTTTCCGACCACAAAGATAGAACTTTAATCCCTAACAGCCAAAGAAAAACAGTAAAAATGCAGACAATCATCGAAATCCTAAAAAACCTGTCGCTGCACCACACAGCCGTCTGGCTGGCACTGACGTACATCGCCGTCATGCTGGCCATGGCCGTGGACTTCGTCGCCGGGCTCCGAAAAGCCAAGCAGGCGGGCATCGCCACCACCTCCCGCGGTTTCAAGATGACCGTGGAGAAGGCCACGAAATACTTCCTGCCCATGTTGTGCCTGTCGTGCATCGACATCATCACATCGGTCATCCTGCCCGCACCGTTCTTCACGATCCTGATGGGCGGCTTCAACATCTTCTGCGAATGGAAGTCCGTGTTGGAATCGACCCATGACAAGCAGGAACTGCGCGACAAGGCGCACACCTTCAACGTCATCGTCAAGAACAAGGACGACATCGCCGCCATCGTCATGCAGGCCATGGAACTGATGGAGCGCAAGAAGCAGCTGGAATCCAGTGACCAAAACCGTATCAATCAACCATATACTAACACTAACCAAATCGAAGATTATGAAGACTAAGAAAGTTCTGAACATCAAGCCCCAGGAGGTTTGTGAGGGCGACGAGCATTACGTCCGCTACAAGGGCTGCGACGGCCGCATGCACGAGCTGCCCACGCACACCGTCACCCACAACGAGCGCGTCAAGGAGATGTTCATCACCTCCATCGACACGCTGCACTCCGTGATCATGAGCGTCGAGCTGACCAACCCCGAAGCCCGTGCCGTGTTCCAGGCGTCGTTCCCCAACGCCATCGAGGTCAAGGAGATCCAGGTCGCCGGCTGCTTCCTGCGCGACGACTCCCAGCAGAGCGAGCTGCGCTTCGATGCCCCCCTCATCGGCGTGCCGCAGAAACGGTTCCCGCACTACTACGCCATTGACAGCCAGGGCACCATCCGCTTCATCAGCGACGGCGAGCCTGTTGACCAGTCAAGCCTGAGCCTCGCCGAAGACCATGAGGCGAAGCCCGAGCTTGTGGCCTTCTTCCAGCGGACGCTGGACAGCATCGCCGGGGAAATCACCCCCAAGCTGTGGGCGTTCTTCGTGGCCCACGTTACCAGGTTCGACTTCAGCTTCTCGTTCACCATGGTCGAGAAGCACCTGTGCGTCATCGACAAGAACAAACAGACCTATGACGCGGGCGTTCTCACCCCCGTCTCGACCGCTAAAGTCTGACCGCCATGCGAAGCATCGATCAAATTATTTGCCATTGCTCCGCAACGCGGGAAGGGCAGCACGTCACCGTACAGCAGATCCGTCAGTGGCATCTGCAGCGCAAGTTCGCGGACATCGGCTACCACTACGTGGTTTACCTCGACGGGACGGTCCACAAGGGCCGACCCCTCGAGAAAGCCGGTGCCCACTGCAAGGGCCACAATGCCCATTCCATCGGCATCTGCTATGTCGGCGGGCTTGACCGAAACGGCAATCCCAAGGACACCCGCACCGCCGCCCAGAAGGCAGCGCTGCTGTCGCTGATCCGTGAACTGAGGCAACGTTTCCCGCGTGCCACGGTCCACGGCCACCGGGAGTTCGCCGCCAAAGCGTGCCCCTGCTTTGATGCCAAGAAAGAGTATTCAAACATCTAAATCCAAAAGTTATGAATGACCAATTTAAGAACCTGTTCAAGGGCATCGTGTTCATCCTGCTGCTGGTAGTGGTGCTTTTGTGCCTCTCCATCACGTTCCACTCCTGTCGAAGCCAGAAGCAGGCCACCACCACCGTGGCGGAGAACGTCGAGGTCGCCAAGGCTGCCAGTACCACCACCGAGACCGCTGCGCGGACTCAGTGGATGAGCAGCCTGAGTATCGACCTCGACAGCTTCGAGCTGTTCATGCCCATGCCGTTCGGCACAGACACGGCTTCATCTCTGCCTGCGTTTGCCGATCCTTCCATAAGCCAACCACGTCTGCATGCTGCAAACATGGTTGTCTTAAAGGGCAAACGCGCGTCCATCGGTAAGGCCGTCTTGGCCGAGCGCAACGCTTCGCGGTGCGCCCGCCAGGTCGACAGCGTCGCTTCGCACCGCACGATGGACATGTCAGACCATTACGCCCGTGACACTGTGGGCATCTACAAGCCCCCTAATATCACCTGGTGGCCATGGGCCATCTTCGCTGCGCTCGCACTCGTGCTCACGGGAAAATACCTTTTGAGGAAATAGTCGATTGGGCAATGGGAAACTCGCTTCGCTCGGTTCCCGTTGCCCAGTCGCCATTAAAAAAGCATCCCGTTTCGCAACGAGGTGCCCCTAGGAAAAATAGTATGAATAAAACATAGATTTAAGGTTGGTTATACGTAGTGCAAAGATAGCCAAAATCCCCGAGACCAAAGATCATTTCCTTCGGAAAAATGCCCGCCCCAGGCCCCGATGGCGATGGGCCGTTCCGCTCCGTCTGCGTCCGCTCCGAATGACTGACTTATCGGCTGGAGAGTGCCTGGTCAGGCTCACTGGCCGCACCGAGACCCCCCACACCCGGCTGCTGCGGTCATTCCCGTTCCGCACTGCGCTTCGCTCCGTCATCGACAGTGCAACACCTGCGGTTCAAGGAGGTCTGCTGACGGCGGGTGCGGGGATGCACCCGGCTCGCTGCACTGGTATCGGGCTCCTCCTTCGTCCTCAACCCGATCCTGGCGTTCCGCAAGCCCGATGTTCAATCGTAGATTGCCTCGCAACGCCTGCATCCCGCCTGGCACTCACGATGACTCCACTCATCTTGTGCCTCCACTTCATTCCCTCCGCGCCCCGCTGTTTTCGCTGCGCTCAGGGGCACGATTTTTTCGGATAAAAACAGAGGTAGGCCAAAGTGTAATGCCGAAACCGATACTGCGTGTCGGTTCGTCATCACACATTGGCGATTTTACCGCCCATTCGCTGCATACTATTTTGCATATTCCGCTATTTTTTGAGTCGGTTTTCGTTTTGCGCTCCGTAGGGCGGTCGGGGGATCCTCTCGGACAGAGCGGGGCTGCCGCCCCGTAACCCCGCAAATGGCTGAAAATCAGCCATTTTTTATTTTCAATCCTTGACAGTCCGTAATTTTTCTTAAATCCAGCCCAGAAAAACCGTCTGATAACTTGCTGATATAGGTATTTTTACGATACCCATTTTTTTTGCACAAAGTTGCACAAGTTTGCACACACTGGAAAAATCGGCACACATCCGTCACCGACAGCCGACGAATGTGTGCATGACAAAGCCATCGACAACAGCCAATGTCTTTTAATAGCAAAAGTAACAGATATACCTTTGACCTAAAAAATCACGATACTATGAGCGACATCAACACCAACGCAACCGTCAACCTGGTCGTCAACGGACAGCAGGCCCAACAGGTACTCCAGCAGCTCAAACAGCGTGCTCTGGAACTGGAGAACGCCATCGCCAAAGCCGCCGCCAGCGGCAACAAGATAGAACTGAGGAAACTCCGCAGAGAACTCGCCGACACCAAGCGGCAGATCCGCGAAATCGAGTCCTCGACCATGCAGGTCGAGGGCGTGATGCGCCGTCTCGACAAGGCGACACCCAAGGAACTGAACCGCGCCCTGCAGACCCTGAACCGCCAGCTCGACTACATGGAGCGGGGCAGCGCCGCATGGAACGCCCATGTGGCGAAGATCCAGGCCGTCAAGGCCGAACTGTCCAAGGTCAACGCCGAACTGCGCACGCAGCAGTCCTGGTGGGACCGCTTCAACAACAAGCTCAACCTGTGGCAGACCTCGCTGATGGGCATCGCCGCCCTGCTGACCGGCCTGGTGATGGCTGGCCGCAAGGCGGTGAACTCCTACGCCGAGATGGAGGAGGAACTGGCCAACACGATCAAGTACACGGGCATGGCCCGGGAGGAGGTGGAGGCGATGAACGACGCCTTCAAGCAGATGGACACCCGCACAGGACGCGACAAGCTCAACGAACTCGCCCAGGAGGCAGGCCGTCTGGGCAAGAACACCCGTGAGAGTGTCCAGGGCTATGTAGAGGCGGCCGACATCATCAACGTGGCGCTGGTCGACCTGGGCGAGGGCGCCACGCAGACCATCGCCAAGCTGACCAACATTTTCGGTGTGGAGGAGGTCCTGGGCACCAAGGACGCCATGCTTGCCGTGGGCTCCACGGTCAACGTCCTCTCGCAGAACTGTACCGCGGCAAAACCCTATCTGGTGCAGTTCGCCCAACGCCTTGCAGGTGTGGGCGCGCAGGCGAGGATGACGATTCCCGAGATCCTGGCATTTGCGGCCACTTTGGACGCAAACGGCCAGAAGGTGGAGATGTCCGCATCAGCACTCTCGAGGCTCATCATGATGCTCTTCCAGAAGCCCCAGGAACTCGCCCGTACCGTCGGCCTGGATGTCCAGAAGTTCACCGAGACGCTGAACAAGTCCACCAACGAGGGCGTGCTGATGTTCCTCGGCAAGCTGCAGGAGATCGGCGAGGCCGACGCCTTGGCGGCCCTGTCCCCGTTGTTCAAGGACTTGGGCATGGACGGCATCCGCATGTCCCAGGTCCTGGCCACGCTGGCCACCCACCTCGATATGGTCAAGTGGGAGCAGGAAGAGGCGAACAAGGCCTTCACCGAAGCAACCTCGGCCACCAGGGAGTACAACATCTTCAACAACACGGCGCAGGCCGGCATCGACAAGGCCCGCAAGCGCGTCCACGAGCTCGCCGTGGAACTCGGCGAGAAACTGTTGCCATTATATAGACATATAATGACCTCCGGCAGCGCCATGCTGCGCTTCCTGAACGTCATCGTGGACTTCGCCGTCAAGCACAAGACCGCCATCCTTACGCTCACTGCTGCCATTGTCGGCTACACGGTGGCCGTCAACGCCAGCAACATCGCCCTGAGACTTCACTACACGTGGCTCGTGCTCGTGGAGACGTGGCAGAAGGCGGTGAAGGGCACGACCCTCTTGTGCTCTATGGCCTACAACACCCTCACTGGCAACATCACCAGGGCGAATGCCGCCCAGAAGCTGTTCGTCGATACCTTCAAGACCACGCCGTGGGGCCTCGCAATAGCTGCCGTCACAGCCTTGGCCGTGGGCATCTACAACCTCGCCTCAAAGACCGACGAGTACACCAAGTCGGTGAAGGAGAACATGAAGGCCGCCAACGAGGTCAGCGGCGAGTACGTCAAGGAACAAAGGGAACTTGACCTGCTCTTCGGCAAACTCAAGGGTGCCGAAAAAGGCTCCGACGACTACAAGTCGGCGAAGAAGGCCATCATCGACCAGTACGGAAAGTACCTGTCCGGCCTGATCGACGAGAAAGGCGAGATCATCAACGACCGACTGACGGAGGCCATCAGACGGTCTGCCCGGGAACGCGGCATCGCAGCGGTCAAGGAGAAGATGGAGCAGGAGTACGTGGACCAGACGCAAAAAGATCTCAACCGCCTGCAGGAGTCGTTAGAGAAATACGGCGTCTCGGCGCAACTCGCCGCCAAGACGGTGCAGCAGGTGGCCACGGCCATGATCGCCAACAAGCCCATCCCCCAGGATGCCCTCAAGGTCATCGAGGATGCGAGCCGCAACATGCCGTGGTACGACCGCTGGACGGGAGGCCGCAAAGACCAGGTGCAGTACACCGGCCCTGCAGGTATCGTCAACAACATGTACCGCCACCAGGGCGAGTACAGCAAGGGCATGGCGGGCATCGAGGCGATGGAGAACGCCAACGCCCCCTTGCGCAAGGTCGATACCGCATGGCTCAAGCGTGCCATCGAAGGGCTGGAGGCCATCGTCAAGTCGGAGACGAGAGGCCGTGCCCTCGTCTTCGTTGACGGCTCCAACCAGGGAGAGTACAAGGAACTCTCGCCCAAGCAGGCACAAGACCTGCTGGCCCAGTATAGGTCAGAGATGAACTATCGAGGCACCGGCGGCAGCACCTCCAACAATGCAACGCCCCCGGGCGGCAGCTATTCGCCGTCGGGCAGTCCCGACAAAGCCACAGGTGGCGGCTCCAGCCACGCCAAGGCCGAGGACAGATTCAAGGCCGAGAAGGAGTGGAGAGAACGGGAGGAAGCCTTGAACCGCATCGCCTACGCCACGGGCCAGAAGAACTACGAGGACTACACCAACAGGATGCTGGAGATAGCCGTCGAGTTCGAGAAGCAGCGGCTTGCCCATACTGACCTCAGTGCAACGGAGCGCCTGACCATCGAGGCGCAGTACCGCGAGGCTCAGCGCAAGCAGCAGGAGCAGGCCAACAAGTTCACCATCGAGGAAGAGCAGGAAGCCTACAGGGAAATCAAGGCCCTGATGCAGCAACGCTACATCGACGGGAAGATCACCACGGAGCAGTACAACGCCAACATGGAACTTATCGAGCTGCAGCACCTGCGCACCCTCGAAAAGATCTACGAGCAGCAGGCCAACAGGCCCGTCAAAGACTGGGAAGAGGCGAAACTCCAAGCTGAAGAAAACGGTGAGGAGTTTGATGTGGCCAAGCCCAACGTGGACGAGAAGGCCTGGCAAGACTACATCAAGGCCCACGACACCTACCTGGCCGCCCTGGTCAAGGACCAGCAGAAGCGCCAGAAGGAGTACGAGGACCAGCAAAAGAAGCATCAGGCGGAACTGAAGAAACTCAAGGATGAGTTCTTCGGTAACAATGCGGCCGAGAATCTCGCCCTCTACAACGAGGCGATGGTAAACCTCGATGCCGTCTATGAGGCGGAACTTAAAGCCGCAGGCGACAACGCCAAGGAGAAACTCCGCATCGATGAGGCCTACGAGAAGGCGAAACTCGCCCTGAAGAAGCGGTACAACCAGCTTGGTGGAGAGAGTGATAAGAACGCCCTGCAGGAGTGGAACCAGGACGTGCTCGACTGGCTCGAAGGCGACGGCGGTCAGGCCGTCACCAAGAGCGTCGAGACTCTCACCTCGGGTATGTCATCCATCTTCAGCCAGATCTCCAGCCTCGTCCAAAGCGAGATGGAGATAGAGACAGCCGCAATAGAGAAACGCTACGAGCGCGAGATCTCGATGGCCGAGGGCAACAAGTTCAAGACCAAACGCCTTGAGCAGCAGAAGCAGAAAGAGGTGGCCAAGGTCAAGGACGAGGCGAATAGGAAACTGTTCGCCATGCAGGTCATTCAGGCCGTGGCCCAGACGGCGACCGCCGCCTTGAACGCCTATTCCAGTGCCGCAGCCATCCCTGTCGTGGGCTACATCATCGCCCCTATAGCCGCTGCCATGGCAGTGGCTGCAGGAGCCATGCAGGTGGCCGCGATCAAAAAACAGCAGCAGGCAAGCCAGGCCCAGGGCTACGGCGAGGGCGGTTTCACCCGCAAGGGCCGTGCCGACGAGGTGGCTGGCGTGGTCCATGCCGGGGAATGGGTGGCGAGTCAGAAACTGGTCGCTTCACCCGTTGCCCGTCCTCTGATCGAGGCCCTGGACTACGCGCAGCGCACCAACACGATCGGCTCGCTTCGCAGTGCCGACGTGTCAAGGTCAATCACCGCGCCGATGGCTTTGGCGCAAAGCCAACCGCAGGTGATAGTCCAGGAGAGCAAAGACTTGAAGGCGATCATCGCCCGTCTCAACGAGCGATTGGACGAGCCCTTTGTCACCGTCAACACCGTGACCGGCGACAAGGGCATAAAGCAGGCACAGGACGAGTACCAGCGCCTCATGAATAATAAATCACCGAAAAATAAGAGAAAATAGAGAAAGAATACATATCTTTGCGAAGCTAACAGAAATATTTCGATTATGGAACTAAATAATAATAGTGGTTTGCAATTATGTGGTTTCATTGAGCGGGTTGGCTGCTTGTTCTTTTTGCTGGTGTTGTTATCTTGCAGTAATAACAGAAACTCAAATGTGTTTCCCACTGACGGTTTGCCTTACACGTCAGTCGGAGAAAGTATGCATTATTCTTCCATGGTTTTTATGAATGACACCTTGGGCTATTTGTTTGGCACACTCAGTAGAAACTCTCACAAGACATGTGAAAATTATATTTTTCAAACTGATGATGGAGGACATAATTGGAAACTTGTCAGCTGTTTCTCAAATGGCAAGACTCTGATCTCTGGTGAGGTCGTTGATGATAATCAAGGTAATTTATATCGGTTGTTGAGAAATCTTTCTGAAGAAAGTGATTATGTAGAGCGCTATTCTATGGCAGACGGCAAAGTGGTACTCCGTAAACAGTTCCAAAGTAGGGCTTCATTAATAGGTGCATACAAGGGTCTGCTTTATGTTTTGGTAAATATAGACAACCAAGATAGAATCAATGTCTATAATGAAAACCTAGAAGTACAACATAGTTACCCGGCTTTCCCTTTTTACAATGGTCTGGTTTTTGAGCACAAATTGTATTGTTTGAGTGCAAATCAAGACAATGGTGAGTCTGATCTATGTCGACTTGACAAGGATGGCCATGAGTTGATATGTTTGCCATTAGACCCTGGTGCACTTACGCTTTGGGGTAATGAACTCCTGATTATGGGTGACAAAAAAAATGAAGAAAGAATCTATGTAGCGAGCTATGATGTTGAGAGTAATAAATCAGTGCTCCTATCAAGCTTTGATGGCTACTCAATCATCAGGTTTTTGGAGAGCAATAATAACCATGTGATTGCCGTATTGGGCAAAGACCCATTTTCTGGTGACTTTTTCTATAGCAACGATGGCGGAAAAACATGGAGTAAGTATGCACTGCCACATTATGCTTTTATAGATGCGATTACATTAATACAGGATAAGGCTATGATAATCTATGATGCCGATGAATTTGAAAAAATAGATTTGATATAACATATCCGAAAGGGGATGCTTTTTGCTACCTTTGCAAGAATCAATCTGTAGTTAATACTAAATTTATTTGTAATGGAGTATTTGTTCCGAAATCTACTCGTATTATATCTTGGTACTTTTATTAGATTCGTATATTTGCGATATATTAGAAGGAAGGATGTGCGCTTTAAGGAACTGCTACACCCAGCACAAGAAGGAAAGATTGACAAAGATAATGAGTTGGACATATTCACGAATGAAATAGCTAACCGAAGTTATGGTTGTATTTTTCTTATAATTATTGTTGGAATTTTGGCTTATTTCCTGACCTAATCATTTTCATGAATAATAAATCACCGAAAAATAAAAGAAAATGAGTGTTTAGCGAAAATTTCACTACCTTTGCCTACGTTTACTGAAAGATAAATCGGAATTTATGAGACATACATTCGCTATATTCATATTGATATTATCAAATGCCATATCCGTAAAAGGGCAATGTGACATGCTGATTGATTATTCTGTCGAGAATATTCAATCTACTTCCCATGGGACATTGAGAATGCTTCTTCCTGACGGAAAGATGACCATAGTGTTTAATGATACCGTCAAACAGATGCAAAAAGAATGTCATTTGGAGCAACTTGGCGAATATCGACTGACAGTCATATTTTCCAATGAGAAATCAGGCAAGGATTCCTTGGAGAGAACTTTTACACTGACAGGTGAAGAATACAAGGTGGAGACAACGGCTCATTTTGGGAGAGAGCCCAAAAACTGGTTTGATTGGCAAAGCAAAGATTCCATCAACTCTGGTCGCTTCACCATAACAAAATATTCTCATCCTTCTCCCTTGGTTAAGATAAAGTACCTTCGCAACAATACTGGTGAGAATGGAGAGTTTCCTGGTCCACAGTTTCTTGTCAAGAACGAAAGCAAAGACACTCTTTATGGAGAATGGCTTCCTGGGTATTTTTGGGGCAGTCTCTCCATATTGGTTGAAGATGAATATGTGGGTAACCTCAGCGGTCGGATTGATACTGAATTTGTAAATGAACCACCACTATACCCTGGTTCCGACAAACTTGCATGGGTGGGTAGTTTCGGGAGAAAGACATATCCTGGCAAGTATCGATTCAATTTGTATTATTCAACTAAAGATAATAGAAAAGGCTCAGTAAGATTAATATCTGAAACCGATTCTTTCAGGTGGTGGAGTGCTGTTCAGAATTGGCATCTATTGACATGTGAGTTTGAAACGAAACCGAAAGAGTAGTCCTGATCCTAGTCTAAACTGTAAATTCCAATTTATCGGTACGTCTTTTCACAGCATACGCGGTTGATTTACCTTTGCATTAAGTAAATCAACCGCTATTCTTATGATATTGACGATAAACGGAAAACAGGCAGCGCTGAAGAAGGGGTCTTCGATAGAGTATGTATCGGAGAACCGCATCTTCACCGATGCCGATGACTACAGCATGGAAATCGAACTGCCCTTGGCAGACTGCCCGCAGAACCTCGACATCTTCGGCATGATCACCCGCAAAGACGTCGATGCAGGCGACATCTTCTTCGATGCGGTGCTGCAGGACACCAACTTCTTCAAGCGAGGTGCCGTCGTGATTACCGGCATCACGCAGGAATCAGTCAAGGTGCAGTTCCTGGAGAAACGCTCCTACCAGAACTTCTTCCCCCGCTTCGATGAGACCTACATCGACGAGCTCGACCTGGGCAAGTGGCCCAGCATCTACCCCGACAATTCGCCTACCGGCGGCGGGGCCCAGCCACGACCCGGAGAAGAAGTGTCCTACGCCTCTCCGGCGCAGCTCTGGGGCAGGACGGAGGACTACACCGCCTTGCCGTGGGTCAACAACTCCAGCGGCATCCTGCAGAACTGCGCCAAGTGGAATGCCACAGCCAGCAAGTACGAGTGGAAGGTCAACCCCGACGATGAGGACGACACGGACTTCACCCGTGGCCTCTCGTTCCAGCCGTACCTGCTGTGGCTCACCAAGAAGATCTGCGAAGCCCTGGGCTACGCCTATGACTTCTCGCTGTGGGAGCAGAGCGACTACCGCCACCTGCTGCTGATGAACACCACGCCATACGCCAACAGCAACCGCACCTGGGCGAGTGCTTTGCCGCATTGGACGGTGAACGAGTTCTTCCAGGAACTGGAGAAACTCCTGCTGTGTGAGTTCGACATTGACCACGCACGCAGCACGATTGCCTGCACTGCGACCGCGGACAACATCGAGGCGGCCGGCACCATCCACATCTCAAAGGTCGTTGACGCTTTCACTGTGGAGGTGACCACCGACGAGGAGAAGAGCGGCTACAAGGCGATGCTCAACCAGGGCTATGCTGCAGGTGGCCACCGCCTTGACAACATCTACAACTGCCAGTGGTACATCGACCAGATGACCAAGGCAGACGGCACGGTGAGGTGTACCACCCACGCTACGCTCAACGCCCTGATCTCGAGCAACGTCCGCCAGGAGGCAGTGCCCGACAGCGGCGGAGTGTGGGGCCTGCACTATGCGCAGGACGTGGACACCTACTTCGTGCTCGAGGTGATGAAGCGAGTAAAATACCGCAGCGGAGGCCGCGAGGAGTGGGACAACTGGGGCAACGTCACCCGACTTGTGCCCATCAACCGCTTCGGCCCGCTGATCATCGACAGGGACAACCCTGACGATGTAGATGAGATGAAGATAGTACCCGCCTGGCTCGACGAAACGGACGATATCATCGGCCTCGTCCCATTCCTCGAGTGCGGCGAGACGGGAGAGGGCGACAATGCCTACTCCAACCAGTCGCACACAGGCCGCCCCCATTCGTCAGAGAAGGTGGACCAGGACGTGCCCATCCAGTGGGGCGCACTTCCCACGGTCAGCGCCGGGAAGCGGGAGAAGAGCGGAGCCGTCTTCGACAAACTCTTTGTCGCCTTCTGGTGGGGCAGTTACATGATGTTCTCGCCCCGACACCCGCATCCCTGGACGGATACCTTCGACCTCGATTACTCCTATTACGCCCCGACTCCCAACAGCAACTCTGGCGTACTCTCGATCACCTGGAAGCGCACCGACAGCGGCAAGACCTGCTCGCTGCGTATCAACAACGCCGCCTACGGCCAAGGCGTTGAGCGTGACACCTTCTATCCAGTCGACCAGAAGAAGAAATACACCTTCTCCTTCCTCGCCGACAAGATCCCCAACGTCCGCTCCGTCTTCCACATCGACGGCAAACGCTACCTCTGCGAGAAACTGACCGCCACCTTCACCGAAGACGGCATGTCCCACCTCCTAAAAGGCCAGTTCTACAAAATTACAAGCAATTAAGGTATTCATTTTTAAGCTGTTATTCATTCTTTCTCCCCAAAGCGAAAGCCGAGGGGAGATTTTTTTCTCATCTCGTAATATGTTTCACGGATTGTTTCACTAAGCGTTCCACTACCAGCACCACTACCAGCACCAAAGGCGGCACCTATAGGAGCACCGACGGCGGCACCGATGCAGGAACCGATGGCGGCACCGCCCGAGGAACCAATACAGGTACCACAAAAGGCATCGCAAAAGGCACCACCCAAGGCACCACATAAGAAACCGCCAATGGCATCACAACTGACACCATTGGCGGCTCCAAAAAAGTATACTTTTGAGGTTATCTCTTGCCGTAGATAACCCAATCTAGAACCTTGCGGTTCGCCACGTCAACTTTGCGCTGATCAAACTCAATGTAGATATCGGTCACAGTGTTACTACTATGTCCCAACGCTTGGGCGATAGTCTCTTTGGGGATATCAAGGCTGGCAGCTATTGTTGCCCATGTGTGACGTGCCCAGTATGTTGAAATCTTCGGGAAGAGTGGCTGATGAACTTTCTTGCCTCCACGTCCCACGCGCTTCACGGGGCCAATCTTCTTTAGCGAGTTGTTCATCCTATGAGTGTAGTTGCGGTGATCTTCATAACGATCGAGGATATTTAGCAACCAATCCTTGCCGCGATAGCGATTGATGATTTCAAGTGCCTCAGGCTCAACCTTAACGGAGTACAAGCGTCCCGTTTTGGCACGATAATAGTTGACACGGCCATCCTCAATCTCTTTGAGCCTACACAAATCCACGATGTTGATACCCAGTAGCATGAATATCAAGATGAACATGTCTCTGTATTGCTCAGCATATTCTTCAGTAGGGAAGTTCATCAAGGTACGCAGCTCATCCACCTTCAAGTTTCGCTTGGGCGTAGCCACTGGACGAATCTTGAATCGGCGAAACGGGTAAAACGTGGTAACACCGTCATCTATCGCTTCATTGAAGACGGAACGGACGTTACGAAGATGAATATTTCGGGAGTTCTTTGACTTCGCTGTCTTTGCCATGAAGTTATCGAAGTCTGTGAGCCACTCCTTTGTGATGTCCTCAAAACGGAGTCGGTTCAAACGCTGCTCACCGATAAAGTCTCTCATGCGCCTATACGTGCACATGTAAAGCCCACGGGTACTAGGTTTCTTACTTTCAGCAAAAGCAAGGAAACGGGTTATGAACAAGTCTCTACTCTGCTTTCTCTGCTCCTTCTTCTCAACCTTGTCCGGATTGAGCCTTCGCTCAATTTCGTCCCTTATTTCATTAGCAGTCATTCCCTGCACACGCCCGTCCTCAGTGAGGAACAGGATTATGCGGTTGACATGATGCTGAACCCTTGAAATATAGAGATTCAGCCTCTGCTCATCTGGATGGTTGATAACTCGCGAATGATCAGCATCCCACTGTTCGGGGAGCAGTTTCGCATCAAGAGATACATACGATCTAGTATTGCAGTTGGTAATTACAACTTTCAATACCGAGGAAGAACCTGGCTTTGTTCTTCGCGTGTCGAGAAAAAATTTTGTCGTTGCCATAATAAAAACTGGCGGCTACTCTCTCCACATCCATCTGTCCGTTTCATCTTGCCTGGATCTGTGTACGTACACAGGTATGTACACAGATTTTTAACAGCAAATCAAGATTTTTGACGATTTTTGTGCAAATTTTGCCTTTTTTTTATGGCATTTGCCTTGAAAATAGGGCTGAAAATCTAAAGATTTATGTAATTAACCTCTTGATTTTCAGCTCCCTATGCTTTTGAGCGGTAAACGGGACTCGAACCCGCGGCCCTCAGCTTGGGAAGCTGATGCTCTACCAACTGAGCTACTACCGCAATGATGCCTTGCACTCGCTAGTGCCAGGCATTTTAAGTTTAGGAAATATCTCCCAAGATAACGTCGGTGACGCTGTCGCCGTTCTCGGTCACATAATACCTCACGGTCACGGTATCACCCACATCCCACGAAGCGCGGCGGTCACTATCGATGTCGGGATAGCTGAAGACAACCGTGTCGTCTCCCACCTTGAGGTAAACGCTATTCATGGCGCCATCTACTGCGATACCAGTCACCTCTTGGTCAAGGCTATCGGTCATGGCTTCGACCTGGGTCGAGTCAACGAGATTGCTATTCTGTCCTTCATCGCTGTGATTGCAAGAGAACAGTGACATAGCAAACAATACGCCAAATGCTAAAACCAATTTTTTCATATCCCTTATAAATGAGTTTGTTTTACGGCAGCAAAATTACTGCTTATTATTGATTGTGCAAAAAAATCATGCAATAATTATGCCAATAATACCTATAGGTTCAGGGACGAACTGAGACTATCAGAACTTGTAGTTGTCGCTATCCAGGCTGTCAAGTTCCTCAAAGTCGGAGATCTCATCCTCATCATACTCCTCATCACCATAGAACTCGCTCTTGTCGATGGGATCGATGTTGCTGGCATCGGGAATCTTGGGGATGGTAATGAAGTCGGAGATGTCCACACTCTCGGCCGGGGCATTACCCACCTTGCTCTCGCACAGCGGATCATGCAGGTTCTTGCCGGTGACGATTTCTTTGAGCTTCACCTTGAAGAAGCGCTCGGTCATGTAATCGAAGACGAATTTGAGCCTCTGACCCTCATCCTCAATGAGTTCGTCGAGCTGGGTATCGTCCATAATCCAGATATCCTCGTCGCTGTCAGTGCCCATGTCCATACAAGTGACTTCTTTCTCTTTGTTCCACTCTTCGTCACAGATGTAGAATGAGTCCATCTGCTCCTTGCCATATCCGGCAGACTCAAGAATGACATTACGCAACTGCATGAAGGTTGCAGCTGAATCTATAGCTATCTGTAACTTGAAGTTATCGGACTCGTCCGAAACAATCACAAATCTGTAAATCATAGTAGTAGCTTTGTTCTTTCAGTTTTGATGTTGCGAAATTACTAATACATTTTTATCACACAAATGTTTTTACTGTTTTTTTTTGTTTTAGGGCGTATATTGTGGGGGTTTCAGTAAAAAAGGAGCCATTCACGAACAATCGGAATGGCTCACAATGGTATTTTCAAGCTGTATTGCCGGTCAGGGAATCAAGCCATAACCACGGAATACCTTCTGGATTTTCTCGAGTGCAAAGGCCACCTGCTCATGGGTATGGGTTGCCATGAGGCTGAAACGGATAAGCGTATCATTGGGAGCAACTGCAGGAGAAACTACCGGATTGACAAATATACCCTCGTTCAACAGGTCACGCGTGATGGCAAAGGTCTTGTTGTTGTCACGGATAAACAAGGGGATGATGGGCGTCTCGGTATGGCCGATTTCGCATCCCATATCACGGAATCCCTGCAAGGCTTCGTGGGTAATCTTCCAGAGGTGCTCCTGGCGTTCCGGCTCGCTAATCATGATGTCAATGGCCTTCATAGCAGCAGCCGTCGATGCGGGCGTGATGCTTGCCGTGAAAATGTAACTGCGCGAATGATGACGCAGGTAGTTGGTAATCACCTTGCTGGTGGCGATAAAACCACCGAGCGATGCAATCGACTTGGAGAAAGTACCCATGATAAGGTCTACCTCGTCGCGGAGTCCGAAATGGTCGCACACACCCCGTCCACCCTCACCAAAGACGCCGATACCGTGAGCCTCATCAACCATGATGCTGGCGTTATACTTGTGTGCCAGGTCCACAATGTCGGGAAGCTTGCACACGTCGCCCTCCATCGAGAAAACGCCGTCGGTAACAATGAGTTTCACACGATCGGGCTCACACTTCTTGAGTTGAGTCTCAAGCGAAGCCATATCGTTGTGCTTGTACTTGAGCGAGTTGGAGAATGAAAGTCGGCGACCCTCGATAATCGAGGCATGGTCCTGTTCATCCCAGAGAATATAGTCCTCACGGCCTGTGAGCGTGGAAATGACACCCAAGTTGACACCAAAACCGGTGCTGTAGATCATCGCATCCTCCTTACCCTCATAGTCGGCAA
This sequence comes from uncultured Bacteroidales bacterium, assembly GCA_902779125.1. Classification (GTDB taxonomy): domain Bacteria; phylum Bacteroidota; class Bacteroidia; order Bacteroidales; family Muribaculaceae; genus Sodaliphilus. The sequence goes on from CACZAC010000018.1 coordinate 17,520, forward strand.
GCTTACGCTCCAACTCCTTGTGAAGGTCCAGCGTACCATTGAGGAAGGGAGAACCAGCGCAACCAGTACCATATTTCTTAGTGGCCTCGATGGCAGCTTGCTTGATGCGCTCATCGTTGACCAGACCGGAGTAGCAGTTAGATCCGAACATGAGCACCTTTTTGCCATTCATGATGACTTCGGTGTCCTGTTCACTTGAGATAGCGCGAAAATAAGGATAGATGCCTGCGGCCTTCGCCTTCTGAGGCTCTTGGTAACGCGCTAACTTGTTCTCTAATAGGTTCATAAAAATTAATCTAAGTACTTGATTAACAAGCTGTGAAAGTATTCACGCTTGACTTTGTATTATAATTGGCTGCAAATATACAAAAAAAATTGTTAAGCGTATGTTAAAAATCAGTCAAAAAGAGAACGAACTCACCTCGGAGCACCACCTAATGCACTCACAGGCAATTCATCGCGTCTTTTAATATTTTTTAAACATAGTGCAAACAAATGTTGAAGTGATAATCATCAACTGCGGTCCAAATCATCCATCTCCAGCTCAGCATTCTGCATCAAGTCATAGTCAGAAAAACTCGAGCCGTCAAATTCGCCGTCTTCAAAGAACATATAGTCCTGCCGAAAACAGCTTGTTGACATTAACGTGAAACCCGCAGCTACAGAAATCATCATCAGGTATTTTAACACTCGCTTCATATATACTGAATCGTTTAAATTGAAATGCAAATTTAGTGAAAATACTTAAGGGAGTGCATACTTTAGCGAAAAATTTGCTAATTTAGCGCACTAAAATCACAGAAAACGGCAAAAAGATGGACTTATTTGAACAACGAATCAAAGAGTTGCGGGAAATCATCAACCGCCATAACCACAACTATTATGTGTTGAACTCCCCAACGGTAAGCGACCAGGAGTTCGATGCCCTGTTGCGCGAACTGCAGGAATTGGAGCACGATTACCCTCAATACATGGATCCGCTCTCGCCCACTCAGCGCGTGGGCAGCGATATTACCAAAGGGTTTGTCCAAGTGCGCCACGAGCGTCCCATGATGTCGCTGTCCAACAGCTACAGCATCGAGGAAGTGCAGGATTTCCTGCGCCGCGCCCAAGACGGCCTGGGCGGTGAGTCCAGCGAGATTGTGGGCGAGATGAAATATGACGGCACGTCGATATCGGTGACCTATGAGAAAGGGCGACTGGTGCGAGCCGTGACACGCGGCGATGGCGTGCAGGGCGACGATGTGACCGCCAATGTCATCACCATCAAGAGCGTGCCACTGGAAATCACCGGCGTGGACGATTTGCCCGACAAGTTTGAGGTGCGAGGCGAAATCCTGTTGCCCTGGCAGAGTTTTGAGAAACTCAATGCCGAACGCCAGTTCAACGAAGAGCCGTTGTTTGCCAATCCCCGCAATGCCGCCGCCGGTACGCTCAAGCTGCAAAACAGTGCCGAGGTGGCACGTCGCGGGCTGGATGCCATCTTCTATTTCATGCTGGGTGACAACCTGCCCTTCACAACCCACTACGACAGCATCATGGCGCTCAAGCGCTGGGGGTTCAAGACGGGTGAGATGTCTATCTTGCCCAGCATCGATGCCGTGAAAGACTTCATCAACCACTGGGATGTGGAAAGAAAGAAACTGCCTGTCGCCACTGACGGTCTGGTGTTCAAAATCAATTCCTTGCGCCAGCAGCTCAACTTGGGTTCCACCGCCAAGTCTCCCCGTTGGGCCATAGCCTATAAATTCGCTCCCGAGCGCGAATGCACCAAACTGCAATACGTATCCTTTGAGGTGGGCCGCACTGGCGTCATCACCCCTGTCGCCAACCTCGACCCGGTGCTGCTGAGCGGTACTATCGTCAAACGCGCGTCGCTCCACAACGCCGACATCATCTCGCAACTCGATATCCATGAGGGGGATATGCTCTATGTAGAAAAAGGTGGCGAAATCATCCCCAAGATTGTGGGCGTTGACGAGAAACGGCGCCAGCCGGACAGCCAGCCCATCGCTTTCGTCACTCACTGCCCCTCTTGCGGTACGCAGCTGGTACGCATTGAGGGTGAAGCCGCTTGGGTGTGTCCCAACAAATGGGGTTGCGGACCGCAGATTTGCGGACGCATCGAGCATTTTGTGGGACGCCATGCAATGGATATCGACGGCATCGGCGAGGAGGTCGCAGTTATTCTCAACAAGAGCGGATTGGTCAACGATGTGGCCGACCTCTATGACCTCACACAAGAGAAACTGGTCGCTCTCGACCGTTTCCAGGAACGCAGCGCCCAACGCATCCTGCGAGGTGTTGAGGCAAGCCGCGGTGTGCCATTCGCCAGGGTGATTTTCGCCCTGTCCATTCCTTTTGTCGGCGAGACCACCGGCAAAGTGCTGGCACGCCACACACGCAACATCGACACCTTGATGACCATGCCTGCCGAAGAACTTGCCGCAATTCCTGAAATCGGCCCCAAAATCGCCCAGTCAATTGTCGATTTCTTTGCCGAAGAACGCAACCGCATCATTGTAGAACGACTGCGTGCCGCAGGGCTGCAGATGGCACTCACCGAAGAGGAAACCGCCAGTCAAACCGACAAACTCATGGGCAAGAAGGTGGTCATCAGCGGCGTATTTGCCAAGCATTCCCGCGAGGAGTACAAGGCGATGATTGAGCAGAACGGTGGTAAGAACGTGAGCAGCATTTCGAGTGCCACCAGCTTCATCCTTGCCGGTGAGAACATGGGTCCTGCCAAACTTGAGAAAGCCCGTATACTTGGTATTGAAATCATCAACGAAGACCAATTCCTGGACATGCTGCAATAACCAGATGAGACGAATTTCCGGCATTATAATAATGATATTGATTGGATGCTGCATGACCATGACAGCTCAAGAAGTGGAGAACTTTGTCAAAAGGCAACTGGAGCGTTACCCGCAGGCACGGTTGCTTGACATCTATAAATCCTGTTTCCAGGACTACATGGGCGCCGAGCATCTGGTGAATGACACGGCAAGTGCCCGCGCCTATCTTGAACAGGAAATCGCATCGTCCTCCCTTGATGGGATGATGCCGTGGTATAGCGAGCCATGTGGAATTGACGGCAATTATATCCGAGTGAGCCTGAGGGCAGTCCATGAGGGCTTCATCACTGCCGATATGCTCCTCAACGCTTTCGTCGCCAGCGCCAATGCAGAGCGGCCCAGTGTAGAGCAGTGGGCACAGCGATGGCTTGAAATCGTCACTGTCATCGACGGCATGGGACTGGACTTGCCCCATTATCAGGAAGACAAGGAATTCATTGATGGAGTGCTCAGTCAAGGCAAATATGCCATCAGCCACTCTCGCGAGTACCGTGAAGCTTATTCACCGCACTACCGCATCATCAGTCACGATATCTTTGAGCGCGACATCCAGCCGCGACTGCCCAAACCTTAAGCCAGTCATAGAGTATAGCAGAAAAAAGCGCGTCCTAAGATTACCGTTAATACGGTCTCAGGACGCCCGGTTTGTTGCTCCCCTCATGGGAGCTACCATCTATTACCGGCTCATCAAATCTATTAAAACGCTTATAGCTTCATCTCCTAGCGATGTTCATTATCGCGGTATGGCAGAATTCTTCCATAGATAGTAATAGGTGTTCCACCATTAATCTGTGCCACAGCACGATTACTATTACTGAACAAGGTGATACTCACATCGGCATTAACTGACTTGCCAACAAGTTCATACTGCATGAAAACTTCACCATCGTCCTTAAACTTGATAGTGCTATTTTTCACATTCCCCTTTCCTGTCCATCCGCCGAGGCCGTTTGCTCCAGGCGATGCTGTGTTAAATGCAATCTGGATGATGCCGTCATTTTTCTGGACAAGGATAAAATTGGAGTTGCTGTTGATATCGTAACGGCGATACCCGCTAAAACCGACCTGGATGTTATCGGCAAGAAGGACGAAATAACCACGCCTCATCGAATTGGCGGCTTTAGCGTAGGCCATTTTATCCTCGTGGGCACGCAAGAGTTTCTCGCGCTCCTTAATCTGTTCCTTTGTCTCAGTCACTGGTTCAGCCGGAGTAATCACTTCAAGCTTGATATTGTCGTCGGTAACAATATCTATTTCATCAGGCGTCTGTGCCGTTGCACAAAGCACTGACGTCACCATTGCTGCTGTTAATAAAAATATCTTTTTCATATCTGTCAAGTGGTTTTATGTACATTGTTTGTCTTTTAGACCATATTCGCCGAAAAATGTTTAATTTTGCACATCAAAAAAAAACGATAGCAATGGAACGTAAAACGACAATGAAACTCGGATCACGATTGCTGATCCTGTTTGGACTGATTGGTATTGGCCTTATCGTCGGTTCGGTAGCCGGTGTGATGGTTTTGCCTCTAGGCTTGCTGGGCATGATTACGGCACAAGACATCTTTGCTTTTATCACTCCTGCAATCGTTGCTATGGCTTTCTTCTACCGCAAGCCACTACAAGCCATGTGCTTTGACAAAGCCCCAGGTTGGTTAGCGCTAATCATCGTGTTGGCGGTTTACTGCATATCATTGCCTGGCATGAACTGGCTAGTGAAAATCAATGAGGACATGTCACTGCCCTCATGGATGAGCAGTATCGAACAGATGATGCGTGCAGCCGAGGACAGAGCAGCCGAGGTCACCAAACAACTGCTGGACATCCACACCGTGGGACGGCTGCTGGCCGTCACATTTGTCGTCGGATTCATGGCAGGGTTGAGCGAGGAGATGCTGTTCCGCGGAGCGATGTTACGCACGATGCAAGACAGCCGTCTGAACAAACACGCTGTGGTGTGGCTCGTTGCCTTTATTTTCAGTGCCATCCACTTCCAATTCTACGGCTTTCTCCCCAGGTTGGTATTAGGTGCATGGCTCGGCTATTTATTGGTGTGGACACGCAGTCTGTGGGTCCCCATCATTGCACACACCCTCAACAACAGCACTGTTGTGGTTATGAGTTACCTGGCCAACAAAGGTATAGTGGCCGAGGACTTCGGTGACAATTTGGGAATTCCCGCCGAGGGCGCTTTCCCGTGGCTCGCTATAGCAAGCATCATCATCACCATAGCCATTGCCGTGTGGGTTCATATCCATTACACCCCCAAGGCATCGCTCCCCCACCCCCGTGATTAGGTCATTTTTTAATGAAAATGACTAACAAAAAGATTGTTTATCACAAAAAAATGTTACCTTTGTAGTTTAGAGCAAAGTGCTTGGATGGTCGTTTATAGAATAATCTAATATAAAAGCCTGACTAGAAGAATCTTAGAATACAAATCAAATAAATACAATACATTATGATTAAGAAATTTATCCTTATTGTGTGCGGATCATTTGTCGGAGCTTTTCTGGCATTCCTGATTTTCATGTTCGTGGGTATGATCATGAGTTTCGCTATCATGGGCTCTATGGGTACTAGCACCAAGAAGTCAACGGTAGTTTCCAAACACTCCATCTTGAAGCTTGACCTCAGCAACACCATCAGCGAGCGTGAAGGAGTTGAATCACTTGACATGATGTCATTTATTCAGAATCAGGGCATGCCGCCCACGAGTACAGGACTGAACTGCTTGCTTGAGGCCATTAAAGAAGCCGCCACCAATGACAAGATTGACGGTATTTACATCGAGTGCAATGGCGTGAGTGCAGCCCCTGCTACCCTCGAAGCCGTTCGTAAAGCCCTCAAGGAATTTAAAAAGAGCGGCAAGTGGATTGCAGCCTACGGATACGAAGGCATCAACCAAGCCGACTACTATCTTGCCAGTGTTGCCGACAGCATTTACCTGAATCCTGTTGGCGCCGTTGACCTGCACGGTATGGGAAGTGTTACTCCCTACATGAAGAAAATGCTTGACAAGGTGGGTGTAGAGATGCAGATTGTCCGCGTCGGTTCATTCAAGAGTGCTGTGGAGCCCTATATGCTCGAAGACATGAGTGACGCCAACCGTCTGCAGCAAGAGCACTATCTGGGTTCGCTGTGGAAAGAGATGCGTGACGCCATGGCTGCCGACCGCAAATTGACGTCCGACGCACTGAACTCATTGTGTGACAGTGTCGTCATGACTTTCGATCCCAAGGACCTCATTAAAAACAAACTGGTTGACAAACTGGTTTACAGCAATGAGATGGATAAAATCCTGATGGCCCGTACTGATGCCAAGAAGCCCGAAGACCTGAAATTCGTCAGCCCCGATGACCTGGTGACCTCTCTTGAGGACACAGCCATTGGTGACCACATTGCTGTGGTGTATGCCGTAGGCGAAATCTACAGCACTTCGGGTGAAGACATCGAGAGCATCAATGGCCAAGAATTGTCTGAAACCATCCTTAAGCTCAAGGACGACGATAATGTCAAGGGTATGGTTCTGAGGGTTAACTCCCCCGGTGGTAGCGCATTTGCCAGCGAACAGATTTGGAAAGCCGTCCAGGATTTCAAAGCATCGGGCAAACCAGTTGCCGTTTCGATGGGTGACTATGCCGCTTCTGGCGGTTACTACATCTCATGCAATGCCGACCGCATCTTTGCCGAGCGCACGACCATCACCGGCTCGATTGGCATCTTCGGTATGATTCCTAATGTCAACGAGCTCGTCGAGAACAAGCTGGGTGTCCACATGGCATCGGTAAAGACCAACGAAAATGCCGACATGGGCGCCCTTGGCAAGAAACTCACACCCACACAGATGGCAGCGCTCCAGAACATGGTGAACCAGGGTTACGAACTGTTCACCAAGCGTTGTGCCGACGGCCGCCATGTAACACAGGACTCCATCAAGAAAATCGCCGAAGGCCGTGTGTGGGATGCCATTACCGCCAAGCAGATTGGACTGGTTGACGAATTCGGCGGCATCAAGGAAGCCGTGGCATGGGTAGCCAAGAAAGCCAATATGGGTGAAGACTATGAAACCCAAAACTATCCCGAAATCAAGGATCCCTTCATGGCGATGCTCGAAAAGTATATGTCGACCAGCTATGAGGCACGTCTGGAGCGTGAAATGGGTCCGCTGTATGAATGGCACAAACAGCTGCAGCGCATCTTGGGACGTGACCGTATCTTGTGCCTGATGCCCGAAAGCGAAATCCAATATTAATAATTGTTCAATGATCAGTTTTTCGGTTTTTGCGCTATTGCCTAAAACCTAGAGTCTGAATATGAGCATTGATTTTTCCAAAATACTGAATAAAGAACACCGTAAATCCTTTGTTGACGCTGTCTTGACGCCGTTCTCATGGGTTTACGGTGCCAGCGTGTGGTTGCGCAATACGGCGTTCGACATGAACATTCTCCATGAGCAGGAGTATGAGGTGCCTGTGGTCTCGGTAGGTAATATCACCGTGGGAGGCACCGGCAAGACTCCTCATGTCGAGTATATCATCGAAGCCCTTTACCGCCGCTACCACATCGCTGTGCTCAGCCGTGGTTACAAACGCAAGACCAAGGGGTTCATTCTCGCCAGCAACAACATGACCCCTCGCGACATCGGTGACGAACCGTACCAGATTTACCGCAAGTTTGCTGGTCTGATAACACTTGCCGTGTGTGAAGACCGTCGCAAGGGTATACGCCAACTGTTGAAAATCGACCCCGACATCAACCTAATCCTGCTTGACGACGGTTTCCAACACCGCTATGTAAAACCCAAGGTAAACATCCTGTTGATGGATTACAACCGCCCCATCAATGAGGACAAACTCATGCCTCGAGGCACACTGCGCGAACCCGCTTCCAGCGTATCACGCAGCGATATCGTGGTGGTGACAAAATGTCCTACCGATATCAATGCGATGGACATCAGACTCATCAAGAAGAACCTGAGCCTGTTCAAGTATCAGCAGCTCTACTTCAGCAATATCCGTTATGCCGACCCGGTTCCGGTTTTCCCTGTGCAGTCTCCCCAACTCACTTCTCTGCAATGGCTTCACGAGGATGATGCCGTGCTGTGCATCACTGGCATTGCCACCCCCAAGCCACTGGTACGCTACCTGCGTCAGTTCTCGACCAACTTCAAGGTAATCCACTTTGACGACCATCACGAGTTTACCCGAAGGGATTTCAGTGAAATCTTCAAAGTCATGAAGGAACTGAAAGGAAAACGCAAGTTCATCATCACGACCGAGAAAGATGCCGTGCGCATCATGAACAACCCCTATTTCCCGCCCACCAAACGCAATTGCATCTATTATGTTCCCATGAGAGTGGGATTTCTTGAACTTGAGGGAGGTCACAACTTCGTCGAGGAACTGACCAGAATGATTGACAAGCAGGAAGAAGGAAGCAATCTAACTACAATCAACGACAACCAATAGAAGAAAGGACTATTATGGCAAAAGAAAACAACTTGCTGGATATGATTCAAGAAACCAGCGAATTCATTAAGCAACGCGTCAACGGCAAGTTGCCCAAGACAGCCATCATCCTGGGTACAGGCCTGGGTGCCGTGGTTGACCACATTAATATCGAAGTCGAGATTCCCTACAGCGAGGTTCCCAACTTCCCCGTTTCGACAGTGCAAGGCCACAAGGGTCGCCTTATCTTCGGCACTCTCGGCAACAAGTATATCATGGCAATGCAAGGCCGTTTCCATTACTATGAGGGCTACTCGATGCAACAGGTAACCTTCCCCATCCGTGTGATGAAGGCTATCGGCATCAAGACCGTCTTTGTATCCAACGCATCGGGCGGCATGAATCCCAACTTCAAGGTGGGCGACTTAATGATTATCACCGACCACATCAATGTGTTCCCCGAGCATCCCCTGCACGGCAAGAACATCGAGGAGTTAGGACCGCGTTTCCCGGCTATGGTCGATGCCTACAGTCCGCGCCTGATTCAGATGGCACGCGATATTGCCAAAGAGAAAGGCATCCGTCTGATGGAAGGCGTATATGTGGGCACACAGGGTCCCACATTTGAGACACCTGCCGAGTATCGCTACTTCTGGCGCATTGGTGGCGATGCCGTGGGTATGAGCACTGTCCCCGAGGTCATTGTGGCACGCCACGGCGACATGGAAGTGTTCGGTATCTCCATCATCACCGACCTGGGTGTGGAAGGAGCTGTTGAACGTGCTTCCCACGAGGAGGTGCAAAAGGCTGCCGCTGCAGCCCAACCCATCATGGCAATGCTGGTACAGGAAATCATCAATCGTTTTGATGAATTGTAAACCACTGGATTTCATTTCCCAAAGGGCTAACGCCACTATTTTCACATAACAAGACCGCCCTGACCGGGCGGTACTTGTTTATCAGACAACTCACAAATATGAAAGAAACCGAAATATCGACATTGGGTGAATTCGGACTTATCGACCACCTCACCCGTTCATTTCCTGTGCGCAATGAGTCCACCCGCCGCGGTGTGGGCGACGACTGTGCCGTCATCAATTATGGCAAAGACAGGGAAACGCTGGTTACTACCGACTTGTTGCTTGAAGGCATCCACTTCGACCTGACCTATGTGCCACTGATGCATCTGGGCTACAAGGCTATCGTAGTGAACCTGAGCGACGTGTACGCCATGAACGGTACGCCACACCAAGTAACCGTATCGTTAGGCATCAGCAAGCGCTTCACGCTGGAACACATCGAGCAACTGTACGAGGGCATGCGCATTGCCTGTGAGCATTACGGGGTGGACCTCGTGGGTGGTGATACGAGCGCATCGGTCACGGGACTCATCATCAGCGTGACATGCTTGGGTGAAGCAGCCAAAGAAGACATCGTCTATCGCACCGGAGCCAAGGATACCGACCTCATCTGCGTGAGCGGCAACCTAGGAGCGGCTTATATGGGTCTGCAACTGCTGGAACGTGAGCGCCGTGTGAGCGCCGAGGTGAAGGACAAGGACTTCGAGCCTGATTTCTCGGGCAAGGAGTACATCATCGAGCGACAACTCAAGCCAGAGGCACGTCGTGACGTAATTGAGGAACTGAGGGAACTGGGCATACGTCCCACGGCAATGATGGACGTGAGCGACGGTCTGTCGAGCGAGCTGTTGCACATCTGCAAGGACTCGGGTGTTGGCTGCCGCGTGTATGAAGACCGCATTCCCATCGACTACCAGACGGCTCTCATGGCCGAGGAATTGAACATGAACCTCGTCACAGCAGCCATGAACGGCGGCGAGGACTACGAACTGCTGTTCACTGTTCCCCTGGCAGACCACGAAAAGGTGGCCCGCATGAAGACTGCCCGTCTCATCGGTCACATCACAAAATCAGATTTAGGTGCTTACATGGTGACCCGTGACAACCAGGAAATGGAAATCCGCGCCCAAGGCTGGAATGCCTTCAGCACCAACGATACTAAGAAAGACAAGTCTTAATGCGATAATCAATATCTGGCTTTGACGGTTGATTCCTCCTTGTATTTATCATAATCAATGGAGCCCAGAACGCGTCTTGTCGCTGGCTTATAATTATCATTGACAAAACTCAATTCCGGCGCAAAATACTCCGTTTTGATTCCGGCAACATCGAATAAGAAATGAGGAATGTTGTCCGTAAAAATCGGCTTATGCTCTGCGTCCTTTAGCCTTTGCACAACATCTGGATGGAGGGTTTGATACGCTTTAGATGTCCATACCATTAAAGGAACTCTCATCTGATACTTGAGGGTTGGTCTTTGTGCAGCATTGCCGTGGCCCATGAAATCGTCAATCTCATATATTTCCTCTCCATGGTCCGAGAAATAGACTAAAATGCAATTCTTGTCCTCGAATTGCTTGATGACATTATCAACGACATAATCATTATAGAGTGTCGCATTGTCATAATGCGCAACAATCTCACGTTCCGCGTCAGTCAGGTCGCCGCTATAATCTGAGGCAGAAAAGCGCTTGAATTCTGAAGGATAACGTATTTCATAAGTATAATGCTGTCCCATCAGATGAATCACAACCAATTGAGGTTCAGAAACCGTTGGCAGTTCCTTAATCAAATTGTTATCCAAACCCACACTCTCCTTGTTGCGATAATCAAACATGATATCAGAAAGCTTTTCGTCATTAATCCACGTCAATCCATTTCCGACAAAATACTGGTTATCAAGCAACGCCGTCTTATATCCTGCTTTTCTGAAACAAACGGGGAACAGCACATTACCACTAGATGGAGCGCTGCTTCCATTTGCCACATATACAGAATACATTACCACTCCAGTATGGTCGCTGATAGAAACCACATTATCAAACACTACCATCGATCCATCACTAACCCTTTCAGACAACAGCGGATTGGTCTGTTTGGGGTATCCATAAAGAGACGAATGATAAATACTGAAACTCTCTCCAATAACAACCACAACAGTGGGCGCATCTTGTTCTTGCCGTTCAGCGACCACAGCACGATTGATATCCCGCAGAGTCTTTATATCTTCGTGAGCGTTTTTAAAAATCACTAATGAGTATCCATATCTTGAGAAAGAGTGGAGCTGTGACACAGACAGGTCTCCCCCCCCCGTTGTGGCATGTTTATAAACCATAAACAAATAAACTGATGCTCCCAATATTGTCAAGACCATAGATGTCACAGCAATTGGTTTATTGTTAACCATTTTGCGCGCAAGCCATGAAATTATCCATATCGTGGCAACTACAGCACCGATAATGAGCAAGATATTCCAAATAGTCAAATATGTGGAAAGGAATGATTTGGTTTCTTCTGGAGTCGTTTCAGCAATAATGCCAACAGCATTCTGTGTAAAAATCAGATTAAAATTGACTATAAGAAAAGAGTCAATGATTGCTGTAAACAGATGTGCCGCAATGAAGCAAGACAATACAATATTGTGTATCTTCCTATTTTTAAAAAGACGGCAAATGCAGGATTCAATCGTTGCCGATAGTGCTGAGATACACAGAATCATGAGTATTGACCCCACATCCTCAAATGTCACCACAGCAGTAGCATTAGATAAAAGATTGAAAATCAAGAGCATCAAGAAGTCCTGATCTGCCCAAATCTTTGTAATATTCTTTAAACCAGATGTTTTTGAACTCATATTAAAACGGCACAGCACTAATGAATAACAACTGGACAACATCAATTGTCCTATAAACAAACACATCAGAATTTTCTCTTATTTAAGTGCTGAATAATAAACAAGGAATGGCTCTGATACGCACTGCAAAAGTAATAACTTTTTCTGAAAAAAAGGATTCTTATAACGACGTGATTAATGTATGCACATCCATTTCAAGTAATTGCGTACGATTTAATTGGCTGATTAACATAAATCAATCGTATTCCAAAACAATCGGACTTTCTTTAATTGGTTTTTCAAATTTGATTTCAAAACGCAATCAATCGATGAATTATTATGATATTTCGATGAATTTTTGGGAGTTTTTGCTAATTTGTGTTAAAAACAGGCATTTTTTTGATGAAAAATTAGGTAGTAAAAAGCAAATGGCTTTATATTTGCAACGGTTTTCATGGTATTAGTTTTTAAGATTGAGGGAAAACGAGCGTCGTGAGACAAGTAGTTTTTCCAAAAAAACTTGACAAACCGAAAGCCTTTTGATGCTTGCATCAATGCTTAAGGTGACAACAAGTTTATCTAAATGTTTAAGGTTTATGTTAATGGTATTAGAAGGTTAATTAGTTAAAAACAAGCCCTTGACTTGGTGTCAAGGACTTGCTTTTTATATGCCTTTATAGAACTTGATTCTACAGGTGAGACGTAACCGGGATTAATCCTCAGGTGCCTCATCGATGAGTTCAAGGAACTCTTCAAGCTTAGGCGTGATAATGATCTGTGTGCGGCGGTTGCGCTGCTTTCCAACGGTCGTGTTGTTGGAAGCCACGGGATTGTATTCACCACGACCACCAGCGGTTAGGCGCTTGGGATTAACACCGTAGTTGTTTTGAAGAGCTTGTACTACCGATGATGCACGCAAGCAAGAGAGGTCCCAGTTGTTACGGATATTCTCGCGGCGTATGGGCACGTCGTCGGTATTACCCTCGATGAGCACATCATAATCCTCATAGTCGTTGATAATCTTTGCGATCTTGGACAGCGTCTCGGCGGCACGGTCGTTGATTTCGTATGAACCGCTCTTGTAGAGCATATTGTCTGCCAGCGAGATATAGACCACGCCTTTCAGCACCTGGACATCAACATCCTTGAGTTCCTCCTTAGAGAGTGAGCGCGTGAGTTTGTTGGTGAGCGCCATGTTGAGAGAATCGCTCTTGGTCTTGAGATCGGTCAAGTGGCGGATGTACTGATTGCTCTCATTGATCTGGTCAACGAGTTTCTCAATTGAGACATTGCTCTGACTGGAATTGACGAGGCTCTTGTCAAGTGACTGCTGCAGGCGCTCATAGGCTGCCTTAGACTCGGCTAGCTGTTCCTCCAGCGAGGAGACACGCACATTGGCTGCAGCCAACTGTTCCTTTGCTTCCTGATAGTTGAGGTTCACCTCCTTAAAGGATTCGAGCATTCCCAGGTTGCGCTGCCTGCACTCTTCCAAGTCCTTCTTGCTGGCACAGCTGCTCACGAGCAGGAGACCCGCCAGCAGGGTCATCATCAAAAAAAGCTTTTTCATAATATAATCTATTATCATTAATGATGTATAATCATATTGTTATTCTTGTCATCTATATTAGACGCAGAAAACGACAGAATGTTGTATCCGTTTAAATGATTTAACCAAAATCGATTAAATCTTACACTTTTTAGCACATTTCATGCCAGTGTTGTAGCCTTGACGGAAAAAAGATGAAAAAATTGTTCTTTTAGACGAGAAAAACGATAATAAAATGTATCTGTAGCCTAAAAAATAAGTATCTTTGCTGATTAAAACTATAAATGAATGGAAGCTCGTGAGAAAAAACAGTTGCTGTTGGACTCCAGGTACCTGCGCATGACACAGATCTGGGCCGAAAACTCATATTGCCGTCGCCGCCAGGTGGGCGCCTTGCTCGTCAAGGACAAAATGATTATCAGTGACGGTTACAACGGTACTCCGTCAGGGTTTGAAAACGTGTGCGAGGAAGACGCCGACCACTCCAAACCCTATGTCCTGCACGCCGAAGCCAACGCCATCACCAAGGTGGCACGCAGCAACAACAGCAGCGACGGGGCAACGCTCTATGTCACCACATCCCCCTGCATGGAATGCAGCAAACTCATTATCCAAGCAGGCATCAGGCGTGTGGTGTTCGGTGAGTATTACCGTATGCACGATGGTGTGGACCTGCTGTGCCGTGCCGGTATTGAAGTAGTCCACCTGTGGCAACATGGAGACGAGTATGAACTAGTTGAAATCACAAGCCATAACAGCGAAAGCCATTATCAGGAAGTGGCTAAAGAATTAGCTTGAAGTCAGAAATAAGAAGTTTGGAGTTTGTAAATTCTTTATAATCAATGAAGCAGAAGTCCACACGTCAACCCATCTGGTTACCCCTCGCCATAGCTCTGGCGGTGGTGGTGGGCATCTTTATCGGCAGCCGATTCACCGTCAACAAACCCGTTGCCGAGAACGACCGTAAACTCAATGCCATCCTCAACCTCATTGCTCAGGACTATGTTGATACGACCAATCTCAAGGACCTCATCGAAATGAGTATCCCCGAGATACTGAGCAATCTGGACCCACACACAAGTTATTTCAGTGTAGAAGACCTGAAAGCTGCGACCGATGACCTGAACGGGTCGTTCAGCGGCATCGGCATCTCGTTCGTCATGGTAAATGACACCATCGGCGTTGTTGAAGTCATACCCGGTGGTCCAAGCGAGAAAGTGGGCATCATGGCTGGCGACAAAATCGTCATGATTGACGATTCGGTGGCTACAGGTCCTAAAATGAGTAATGGTGAAGTGATGAAACGCCTGCGTGGCAACAAGGGCAGTAAAGTCAAACTGGGCATCAAGCGCCAGAATACAAGCAAATTGCTCACGTTCACCGTAACACGTGGCGACATTCCTATCAACACTGTGGACGCCTACTACATGATTGACAAAAACACAGGCTACATTAAAATCAACCAGTTCGGACGCCATACCTACGATGAATTCATTACCGCCATGGCAAGCCTTGAAGACGAAGGCGCCAAGCGATATATAATAGACCTGCGAGGCAACGGAGGCGGTTTTATGGAGATGGCCGTGCTCATGGTCAACGAGTTCCTGCCTGCCGACCAGCCCATCGTGTTCACCAAGGGGCGCTACAAGCGCGATGACAGTGAAGTGTGGAGTGACGGCAACGGCTCATTCCAGGATGCCGAGGTGGCAGTGCTTATCGACGAGTTCAGCGCCAGCGCCAGTGAGATTTTTGCAGGTGCCATGCAAGACAACGACCGAGGTCTGATTGTTGGATGCCGTTCGTTTGGCAAGGGACTGGTTCAGAAGGAGTTTGTACTGCCTGACAGCAGTGCCATCCGCTTGACCACTGCACGTTATTATACGCCCAGCGGCCGCTGCATCCAGAAGGATTACAAGGAAGGGATGCTCAACTATGAGAAAGAACTCATCGACCGCTATACCCATGGTGAGCTTTACAGCCGCGACAGCATGAAGGTGGATAAGAGCCAGGTCTTCACCACAACTCATGGCCGAACGGTATATGGCGGCGGTGGCATTGTCCCTGATATCTTTGTCGCCCGCGACACCAGCGGCATCACCAACTATTATATCGAAGTCGCTAACGCCGGACTGCTGCAGCGCTATGCCTTTAACTACTGCAACAACCACCGTGACGCGCTCAACAAGATGGAGGACTACAACCAGTTCCTGAGAACGGCTCCCAGTGATGATGCCCTGACCAAGGACTTTGCCGACTATGCTGCGGCTAACGGCATTGCTCCACGCTGGTACTACATCAACCTGTCACAGAACGTGATTGTCACCAATCTCAAGGCTCTGATTGCCCGTGACACCTTCGGCAACCAAGCGTTCTATCCCATCATTAACCGTAATGACAATACTGTTCAGGCCGCCCTCAAGGCCATGAACAAGCACAAGGCAGCCTTTCCCATTACCGACTAAGTAACACGACTGGCAACAATGAAAAGAAATCTGCCCATCTGGCTTACAATCGCCATCGCTCTGATAGCGTTTGCGGCAGGCTTTATCATTGACCGTCATTACATGAATTACTCTTCAAGACATGATGTCAACGACCCCAAGGTGAAAGCCATTCTCGACCTCATCACAGAGGAGTATGTGGATACTTTGAACTTTGATGAACTCATAGAGAGGAGCATCCCGTTGATTCTGAGAGGACTTGACCCCCACACCAGTTATTTCGATGCCCAAAATTCCAAGATTTCACGGAATCATCCCGATGGGGTCATTCCTGACATCGGTGCTGTCCTCATCATCTTCAACGATACGATTCATGTTGAATGTATTGTTCCCGCTGGTCCAAGTGATATAGCCGGCATCCTGCCAGGTGACTGTATCGTGAAGATTGACGGGCAACCAACCGACAACATCAAGAAAAACTCAGGTGAGGTCTTCAAACTCTTGAGCGGACCCAATGGCAGCAAGGTCACGTTGAGCGTGCAACGCCATGGCTACCCCAAAGTTCTTGACTTTACAGTGACACGCAACAGGATTGTAAAGAAAACCCTTGATTCCTACTACATGCTTGACAAGAACACGGGATATATCAAGGTCAACCAGTTTGAACGCAACACTTATAAAGAATTTGAGCAGGCTTTAACCCAACTGAAAGACCAAGGCGCCAAGCGCTTCATGATAGACCTAAGAGGCAATGGCGGAGGCTATATGGAAATTGCGGTGCTCATGGCTAACGAGTTCTTGTCTGAAGGTCAACCGATAGTCACCACACGCGGCAGGCGCAAGAAGTACAATCATCCATACAAGAGTGACGGAAAAGGGAAATTCCAGAATGTCGAACTTGCAGTCCTTATCGACGAATACAGCGCCAGCGCCAGTGAGATCTTTGCAGGCGCTCTCCAGGATAATGACCGTGCTCTCATCGTGGGTCGTCGCTCCTTTGGAAAGGGTTTGGTGCAGAATGACTTCATCCTCTCTGACAGCAGTATTATCCGACTTGCTGTAGCACGCTACTATACCCCAAGCGGCCGCTGCATCCAAAAGAACTACAAGCATCAAGAGACCCGCTACTATGATGATGAACTGCTGGAACGTTTCAAACACGGCGAACTCTACAACAGGGACAGCCTCAGGATTGACAAGAACCAGGTATTCACTACGCTGCACGGCCGAACGGTCTATGGCGGTGGCGGCATCATCCCCGACATCTTTGTTGCGCGAGACACGGCAGGAATTACCAATTACTACATTGATGTTGAAAATGCCGGTCTGTTACAGCGTTTTGCCTTTACCTATTGCGAGAAAAACCGCGCGACCCTTGAGCAGATGAGCGACTACAAGCAATTCTTGCGTACGACGCCTATCGATAATGATATTGTCAAAGAATTTGCCGAATTTGCCGCAGCCTACGGCATAGCTCCGCGATGGTTCTACATCAACCAGTCCCGTAATCTGATTTTAACCAAGATTAAGGCAATCATCGCCCACGATATCTTTGGTCCAGAGGGCTATTCCTTCATCGTAAACCGCAACGATAACACTGTTCAGGCTGCCCTCAAGGCATTAAGCAGGCACAAAGCCGCGTTCCCGATTACCGAATAAACCGCGCTTTAACTGCGACCATTTCACCACCAGAAACAATAAAATGATTGTCAATGAGGGTACTTATTCCATGACTACATACCCAAGCCAGAGACAGTGAAATTGACAGATATCTCTATAATTAATTATTAGTGTCCCTTAAAACATCGTAGATGTTAGCGGTTCGAAGAACCGATTTCAATGTGAAAGACCATGCAAGAACCTCGTAGGGGTTCGCAGCTTGGTCCCTGAACGAGATGGGAACGTGCCTCGAAGAGGAACTTTATGATTTCCTGGCATTTTGCAATTGCAAAAGTTCATCTTCGATGCACTATTCACTGGTTATCATGGTCACCAAGCTACGCCCATCTTCGATGGGCTTGCATGGTGTTTCACACAAAGTCGGGCCTTCGACCCGCCTTGTCTCTCCGAGACATAAAACCAAGTCCCCAAATCGGCAATTTCTAATAACTGATTTATTTCCAATTAATTAAACATGATGCTGCTTTTTTACCAGACACCAATAATAATCAATTTGGATTAGGACACAGTTATAATGAAGATGACGAGGCAGAGGTAATCTGTCTCGTCATCTTCATTTCTTTAATGTGAACTCATCATTTTTGAGCTCGGTCAGCGTTCTTCTTACGAATGGTGACGGCTCCGTTACGGAAGTTGTACTTGTCACCTCTGGGAGTGAGGAAATCGATGCGTTTGCGCAGGCGCGGTCCCATCTTGTCCTTCACCACCCATTCGCCATTGATGGCGGGGGTGGACTCACTCTCCACAATAATCACGTCGCCCATTTTGAAGCCATGTTGCTTGAACATGTCATGCGAGAGAGCGACCCATCGAATCTGATAGTTTTTCAACTTATCATAATTGATTCGGTCTCCGCTTGCTGTTACCCATCCAGCACCACCCTGTCCCGGGTGATATTTGGTGGCATGCAGTTTAAAATCCTGCCCCACGGCAGACACAGCAATCACAACAGCAAGCGCTAAAAAAAATCGTCTTAGCATAAGTTGTTAGTAATTGGTTCGTCATGCAAAGGTATGTAAATCATTTGAATTGACCAAATATTTGGGGCATAAAGTGACACCTCAGCAAGGCCAAATTTGCCGATAAAGCCAGTGTTTACGGCGGTTTCGGGCCATCTTCAGACAAGTGCTGAAAAATGGCTTCAATTTGGGAAAAACACGAAAAATCGACCTAAAAAACAAAAAACACGCCAAACGATGGATTAGCCGTATAAAGCGAAAAACTAATCAGAAAGAGTAGTCTAGAATAGTGGGATTGAAGTGGATTTCGCGGTTCAAAAACAAGCGATCCATGGCGCCATCGGCAAGCAGTTGCTGAGTGGTGCCCGTGAGCACCTCACGGTCGGTAGTGATTAGCCATAATTCATCAGCCAGCATCAGTGACTGGGAGATGTCGTGGCTGGAGAGCAATACAGCCTTGCCACGGTCATGTGCAAGGGTCTGAAGCAAGCGCATCGTCTCGATGCGGCTAGCCACATCCAGGAAGGCTGTCGGTTCATCAAGGATGATGATGGGCGTCTGCTGGGCCAGGGCACGTGCAATCATCGCCTTCTGGCGCTCACCATCGCTCAATGATGCCATATAGTCATTTGCCTTACTGATGATGCCAGCATCAGCCATCGATTGCTGGATGATAGCGCGATCCTCATCATCCAGTCGTCCTAAGAACCCCGTGTGGGGCTGTCGTCCCAGTCCCACCAGTTCAGTAACCGTCAGAGCTCCGGCCTGGATGCGCTCGGTAGAAACGAGTCCGATGATTCGGGAACGGTCTTTCTGACTCATTTCCAGCAAGTCACGGCCGTTCACCTCGATAGAACCCGCCAACGGGCGTTCATCGCATGTGAGGGCACGCAACAGGGTTGATTTGCCAGCACCATTCTGCCCGAGCAAAGCAACCAATTTTCCTTTCTCAAGGTTAAGGTTCAATCCACTAAGCAGTGTGGTTGTCTGGCTGCCATTGCGGTAGCCGACTGCAAGTTCACGAGCGGTTAATATTGCGTTATTTTCTTTCATCTGTCAGAAATTCATTATTTGTGAATTATGGCTGCATCTACCCAGAGACTCCAAACTAATTAAAATACTGGATGCGACGCCGATTAAGGATGATATACAAGATGATGGGCACACCGATAATCGGCGTGATGGCATTGATGGGAATAATACCATGAGGATTGATTACACTGACTAAAGCACATAGCAGAGCAATATCAGCACCCGCAAGAATGGTAGCAGGAATCAAGCGGCTATGGTTACTCGTGCCTAGAGACAAGCGTGCGATGTGCGGCACCGCAAGGCCAATAAAGCCGATGGGGCCGCAAAAAGCGGTCACAACAGCAGTGAGCACACCGGTTATGAGCAAGAGGACATTGCGCGACCGCGTCACGTTCACACCCAAGTTGCGGGCATAACGGGAACCCAGCAACATGGCGTTCAACGGCTTGACCATGAGAGCTGAGCCAATTAGTGCAAGGATGATGATACCGGCATAAACCGGCATTTGCGCTACACTCACACCCGAGAAATTGCCGAATCCCCAAGACACATAGTTGTGAACGCCCTCCTCGGTAGCCACCGAGTTGAGCAACTGCACGACACTCGACGTGAGGTAACTCACGAGAATACCGATAATGAGCAACATCGTGTTACTGCGTACAATCATCGAAAAAGCGATGAGCAGCACCAGCACCACACCAGCACCAATAAGCGCCCCTACCAGAATAGCGATGTAACTGCCCACGTTTTCACCCAGCAGTCCACCCAAAGATCCCCCCATCGCAAGAATGACAATGGCGACGCCGAGGCCAGCACCCGACGATACACCTAGAATAGAAGGACCGGCAAGCGGGTTGTTGAAAGTCGTCTGCAACAACAGGCCCGAGATGGAGAGCGCTGCTCCTGCCAGTGCCGCTGTAGCAATCATGGGAATGCGAGACTGCAGAATGATAATGTCCCACGCCTTGTTGCCGCTACCCTTTCCCGAGAGAATGTCAACAATCCTGCCCACAGGAATGTCCACAGAGCCGAAGGCGAGGCATGCCAATGCCAGCAGCACCAACAGCAACGTCAGAGCAATCACAGTAATGATATAGCGGCTACGGGTCATCCGGGTAATTATTCTATATGGTGATACATCTGAGATTCAACATCGGTAAACAGTTCGGGATGCATGATTGCTGCGAACTCACGCAACAACACTTCGGGATGGAACGGGATGCGGTCAAAGAAGTGTGTCTTGTCAGTGTCACAGACATAAACGTGCTTATTTTGGAACGCTGCCATTTCCTTGTTCAAATCGTATGCACCCTGCAAATCCTTCAGCGAATTGATATTGGTCCACTTGATAAACCAATAATCGGCATTTTGGGCAACAGCCAGCACCTGGTTGAAGTCCAACGCCAGTGACCCCGTATTCTTGTCATCAGCCCAAAAATAACTGCCGCCGGCATCAGCAAGAATCCGGGCCATGTAACTCTCGCCACCAGGAACGTTCCACACGCCATTGATGACCATTTCGGTCACCACAGTAGGACGGTTACTTGCTGCAGCCGCCTTTTCCTTCATGTCGTTATATGCCTTGACGACAGCGTTGTAGAGGCTGTCGGCCTCGTCACGCTTGCCGACTAATTCGCCATAAAACTTCACCCACTCGGCACGTCCCAACGGGTCATATTCCAGATAGTCAGCACACTCAATAATGGGAATATCCAAACTGGCAATCTGGCCATAGCTGGCATCCTGATAAGGCGACAACAGAATGGCATCGGGCTGCATTTCAATGACTTTTTCAACAGTAGGATTCATCGAATTGCCACAATCAGCAATCTTGCCAGCAGCCACCCCAGAAGTGATAACCGAATCAGTAAAATACTGCTTATCCACAACACCGCGCACAGCATCGATTGCGCCCAGTTCATCCAGCAGACTAGTGTGCACTGAGGAATAAACCAACGCATTACTGATGGGTGTACGCACGATAGTACCTTCAGGCAAATTTTTGGGCAGTTCTGAGTCACGGGGCACCATCACATAGCGGTGTAATACCCCACCCTTCCACGGGTCTCCAACAGTAACCAGTGTATAATCCGGAGTGCGCTGTATGGATAACAGTTTGGCAGCCGTTATCACCGAATCCTGTAAATCAAGCTGATTGCCTGCACCATGACCGTTCCTGAAGCAAGAGGTCATCAGCAAGCATATGACGAATAGTAATGTGAAATGATATCGTTTGATTGCCATAATAAAACGGTCAATAGGTTAACGGGGTGATTCACCTTCAATAAGGTCCAATATGTATGGCCTCATCTCATCATTTGTCACCCGTTTTACATACTCAATGAAATAATCCTCTATCATTATCGGCGACTTGTAATCCCTCATACTTTCATAGCGCTTGAGCAAGTCGGGATAGTCAGCAAGCAGTTCCTTGAGGACCTTAGGCGTCACCTTACTCACCCGGTGCTTCTCAAAATCAATATAGAAATAGAATACCTCATATTCTGCTTTCCAAGGATAGGAATATAAGACATAAGCTAACTTTTCGTTGAAATATAGCGGCACAAAATTCTTAAGCATCTTGGCATCACCCTTGAATTCACGCTGAAGATACCTGCTATTGATAACCCAGATGCTGTCATTTAATGAGGCAGCAATATGATCCTTGATATATACGAGTTTTTGCTTCTCATCTTTAATAGCGAATGTCGTTTCATAAGGCGACTCGTTAGTAATAATAGGTCTTTTTACTGTATCAGCAGGATTCAATTCAAAAATCTGTGACCACGAGTCATAGAAATAGACATTATCAAAAAAAGTGACAAACTCGTCAAAAGCCATCGCCTGAAACGAGACCATGGCTAAGACAAATACCACAATATGTTGTTTCCACCGCTTCATGATTGAAAAGATTTAAGCAATTCAATATTAAAAAACCTCCTCATGGTAGATTTCATTCCACGAGGTCAAGAATATAGGGCTGCATGACGTCATCGGTAACACGCTCGATATACCTGAAGAAAAATTCCTCGACCATGTAGCGTTTCTTGTAGTCCTTCATGCCCTCAAATCGCATTTGCAAGTCGTGATAATCCTCCAGTAATTCACTCAAGTAATTGTGTGTCACCTTTCTCACACGACCGTTCTTAAAATCAATATAGTAATAATCAACGGGAAAAGTCATTTCATCATCATGGGCGAAAAGAATCTCCTTAACGCTCGGTTCACCAAGACAAGCGATATATGCCACTTTCTCGTTGTAGTACAATGGCACTAAATTATCAAACGCCCTGTCGTCGCACTGGAACTTATTCTTGAGATATCTGCTGTTGGCATACCAAAGCCCGTCATGAGATACAGCGACGAAGCCACTCTTTTGAAGAGTCTCAATCGCCTCGTCGTTATCAGTCAGTACTCTGACAGAATACGGCGTTTCGGCTTCAATATACGGGTTTACAATGAGCACCCCAGGTGTCAAATCAAACACCTGTTGCCAAGACTGATAGAAATAGACAGTGTCATTCCTTTCGGCAGCATATAACGAGCAGGATGTCGCCAATACCACCATCATCAGAAAATATCTTAAACTGGTTTTCATATCAATATCATTAAAATGTTTTCAGTAATTGATAGAGTTTGCGTGTGGGTAGGCCCATCACGTTATAGAAATCTCCATTGATACCCGAGATGCCGATGTTGCCTATCCATTCCTGGATACCGTATGCTCCGGCTTTGTCGAGCGGGCGATAATGCTTGATGTAGTAGTCTATCTCATCGTCGGTGAGGTCGGCAAAATGAACAATGCTTGTGTCAGCAAAAGACTCGCTTCGGTCAACCGTGGTGACACACACGCCGCTGATGACCCGATGGGCGCGGCCCGAGAGGGCCCTTAACATGCGGTGGGCATCGGCTTCGCCTTCTGGCTTGCCGAGGACGGTTTCATCGAGCACGACGACGGTATCGGCGGTAATCAGCAGTTCATTGTCTTTGAGTGGATGTCCCTCGGCCTTAACTCGGGCAAGAAAGACAGGTATTTCCTCAATGGGCAGACTGGCAGGATAGGTCTCGTCGATGCCCTTGACGGTCTCGACACGGAACTTCACGCCCATATCATTAAGCAGTTCACGACGACGAGGCGAGTTACTGCCCAGTACCACATCATATTTTTCCAGATTATTGAGCATTGTCATCAATCGGATTACGGTTCATAATGGAATCAGAAATCAAGCGGTAGATATCGCGTTTGTCACCTTGTAGCATCGCCAAGTGGCTGTCAATGACCTGAGTATCGTGACGAACAGCCGGTCCCGTCTGGGAACTGGCGGGTGCCAAGCGGTCGAGTTTTTCGACTGTTGTGCGGATGAGTGGCTTCATTGCGTCAAAGGGCAAGCCGGCACTGGTCAGCACCTCGTCGGCTAGAGTCCACATGTGGTTAGCAAAGTTGCATGAAAAGACAGCAGCGATATGCAACTGACGGCGCTTCTCGCTATCAGCCTCTACCACATGACGTGAGAGCAATTCGCCCAGTTCGCGCACATTTTCCAAGACATCGGCATTACGGGCCTCAATGAAAAAATGAACATCGTCAAGGGGAACGACCATCTGACGGGAGAACGACTGCATGGGATAGAGCACGCCATAGCGAGAACGGTGTCCATCGAATAGGTCCATCGGTTTGCTGCCCGAAGTGTGTACCCATAAGGCTCCGTTATCAGCCGTAGCACGAACGACATCGGCAATGGCATCGTCACGCACCGCGATGATATAGGCATCGGCATCAGGCACCAATGACTGCAAATCATTGGTAGCGTTTTCACAACCTATTGCATCGGCTAATGCTTGAGCATGAGCAAGTTGGCGGCTATATATTTGAGCCACGTCACAACACGATGCCAATCCATGAGCCAGACTGGTTGCCACGTTTCCCGATCCTATAATTACTACTCGTTTCATTTCCCAATGCAGAGATTTATTCTTATGACTCAAAAAAGCCAAGAAAGTTTATCTACAACTCGGCTTCTTTAAGTTTCTCGGCATTCTCGGCAACAATCAGGTGGTCGATGCAGTCCTGGATATCACCGTCCATAAAAGCCGGCAGGTTGTAGATGGTATAGCCAATACGGTGGTCGGTGATGCGTCCCTGCGGATAGTTATAAGTACGGATTTTGGCCGAGCGGTCACCTGTGGAAACCAGAGTCTTGCGGCGCGAGGCAATATCATCCATATACTTCTGGTGCTCATGGTCATAGATGAAGGTGCGCAGGCGTGCCAAAGCCCTCTCTTTGTTCTTGGGCTGGTCACGGGTTTCGGTACACTCGATAAGGATTTCCTGCTGCTCACCTGTATTGGGATTGGTCCACATGTAACGCAGACGAACACCACTGTTCACCTTGTTCACATTCTGTCCACCTGCGCCGCCGCTACGGAACGTGTCCCACTTGATTTCACCCTCGTTGATGTGCACGTCAAACGGCTCGGCCTCGGGTAGCACAGCCACACTGGCTGCACTGGTGTGTACACGGCCCTGAGTCTCGGTGACGGGCACGCGCTGCACGCGGTGAACACCCGATTCATATTTCAAAGTGCCATAGACGTTATCGCCAGTGATACTGAATACCACTTCCTTGAAGCCACCAACAGCACCCTCGCTGCAACTCGACATCTGCACGTTCCAACCCTTGGTCTCACAATAGCGGGTGTACATGCGCGCCAGGTCTCCGGCAAACAAGGCAGCCTCGTCGCCACCCGTGCCGCCACGAATCTCGAGTACGACATTCTTGCTGTCCTCGGGATCCTCGGGGATGAGCAGGAGCTTGATTTCTTCCTCCAATTTGGGGATAGCGGCCTGATTGGCGTCAATCTCCTCGCGCGCCATAGCCCTCAAGTCCTCATCGGTCTCGGTGTCTAGCACGGCCTTGGCTTGCTCAATATCCTCCAACATCCTACGGTAACGGTGAGTGGCATTGAGCAGCGTTTCAAGGCTCTTATACTCCTTGGTCAACTTGACATATCGTTTCTGGTCGGCAATGACATTGGGGTCTGTAATGAGTGTGCCGATTTCCTCAAATCGGGCATCGAGACCATCCAAGCGTTGCAATAAAGTGTTTTCTGCCATAATATCGTTCAATTCTAGGCACAAAGGTAGTATAAAGTTGTCAGTTTTCAGTTGTCAGTTTTCAGTTTTTTACGATTACCGCTTCATCCTCTCGGGGTGGCGGTTAACGTATTCCTGGATGCGGTTGGCGAATTTCTGGTCCTTTTTGTTGTTGGGATCAGGGGTGAATTCCATATATTCGGGAATGTCCTTGCCCAGGTCGGTCACCAGATGCGCTTTCACAGGCGAGACGACAACAATCAGCGAGTCGTAGAGCGCATGGGTGTTAGCGTCATAGGTGGCCATCGCCAAGGTATCACCGCTGGTGCTCACCGTCTGGTAATAGCGGCTTGAGATGCCGAACTTGTCAAAGCGGTCGTCAAAACGGATGCGGTAATTCTTTGGCGAACAATGGCTGACGGTGTAAACGGGCACGGCTGGAGCTCCGTTTTTATAGACGCCACCAATCATGCGGGCATAGGCATGTTCGTGACCCTGCAGCACAAGGTCGACACCATACTGACGCACCAGGTCGTCAAACATCCAGCGCTGAATCAGGTTATTGTTCTTTTTCTTGATGGAATAGAGCGGATGATGCAGGACAAGTATCTTCCATTTCGCATTGCTTTGTTCAAGTTGTGTTTTCAGCCACTCGCGCTGGGTCCACAGGTGGAAGAACTCGCGGTTGCTGTCCAGTACAAATAACTGGGCGTCTCCATATTTCAGAGTATAGACCATGTTGTCATCGACCTTGGAGTCCAGGAAATAGGAGAAGACAAGCGGGAAGCGACGTTCCAATCGGCGGATGACGCCCTTGAAGTAATCGTGGTTGCCCGTGACATTGAGAATCGGCATCGATTGGCCAATACTATCCAAGTCGCGGAATGTCTCGGCCCAATACTGGTTGGCGGGGCGCTCGGTCAAGTCGCCGCCGCACACGAGGAACTCTGCCTCGGGATGATGCGCCCATGCCTCCATCAACAACCGGTTGGTGATACCACCAATGGTATCTTGCACATCGCCAACAAAGAGGAACGAGAAACGGTCGCGGTTTGGAGCATAAGTGCGGAAGCCAAACCACGGGGATGGCGCTTCTCCCGTAACAGCGCGATAACGGTAATGCCTATCGGGCTTCAACTGGCGCAGACGAGCCACATAATAGGCTGCCTTGCCCTTGCGCGAGGCAAACACCTCGCCCTGAGCCTCGATGCGAGCAGTATCGCTGTCTTCAAGGCATACCAACTCTAATGAAGAAGGCTGCAGCACAGAATCGCACTGCCAACTGACGTTGCGCGACATCTCGTCCTCATCACCGAAGGTAAGCAGGACATGTCCTGGCGTATGGAGAGGCGCAACAGCCATTTCCTCGGGATTATAGAACCACACATGCCACCTTGTTGCAACCCAAACAGTCAATGTTAACAGGAGCAACAAGGCTACTATGGTCTTGATTTTTCTTTTACCGGATTTCATAATGAGTGCAAAGTTAGGGAAAGTCCCTTAGAGACGCAAGATTTTGTGTCTCTACAAAGCGAAACTGATGACTTTTTACTAATTTTGTGCCGTGAAACGACGTTTTTCAATATCCGATATACCCCTCATTGCCGTGATGTGGGACCTAGTGGTGGCTTATATAGCCTACACTCTGTGCCGTGGCGTTTTTCTGATTCTCAACTGGTCACTGTATGCTGGTACGCTGACGTTGGGGCACGGCATGAAATTGTTCGGTGCCGGACTGTTATTTGACACCCCAGCCATTCTTTATACCAACGCCATCATCATGGTGATGTTCCTATTGCCTCTACATTGGAAGGAACGTCCTGTGTATTACCGTGTGGCACGTTGGATTTATACCATCGTAAACAGCATTGCCGTGTATATGAACCTGATGGACTGTGTCTATTTTCCGTTCACAGGCAAGCGCACTACGACATCGGTGTTTGCCGAGTTCAGCAACGAGAGCACAGGCGAAATGCTGAAAATCTTCGGCGGGCAGTTCTTGAGCCATTGGTACCTGGTGCTGCTGGCGGTTTTGGTCACCTGGGCATTCTGGAAATTGTTCCGACCTATTCCGAAATCGGTTGAGCGCCCAACCCACAAGCCACAATACTACACCATCCAGGTCATCTCGCTTTTTGTGACCGTTCCCCTGTGTATCGCTGCCATTCGCGGCGGCGTCACCAAGTCAACGCGCCCCATCACCATCAGCAATGCCAATCAGTATGTCAACCGTCCAGCCGAGACGGGAATCGTGCTGAACACGCCGTTCTCCATTTTCAGGACACTGAAGAAGACGCCTTTTGTCGTTCCTAACTATATGAGCGACGAGGAGGCTTTGGCTATCTATACCCCACTCCATCAGCCCAATGACAGTGCTGCCTTTACCCCCCGCAATGTCGTGGTGCTTATTCTGGAGAGTTTCAGCAAGCAACACATCGGCTTCTATAACAAGACCTTGCGCAACGGCACCTATCACGGCTTCACGCCATTTTTGGACTCGCTCATCACTGATGGGGCGATGACCTACCGCTATTCCTATGCCAACGGGCGCAAGAGCATCGAGGGCATGCCTTCAGTATTATCGTCGCTGCCCAACTTCGTCGAACCGCTGTTCCTCACCCCTGCCTCGCTCAATGTCATGTCGGGCTTGGCACGGGAATTGGGTGAAAATAAGGGTTACACTACCGCTTTCTTCCACGGGGCGCAGAACAGTTCAATGGGATTTCACGCCTTTGCCCGCGCTACGGGATTCCAACGCTATTACGGCCGTGAGGAGTACAATGCTGACCCCAACTTCCATGGTGACGATGATTTTGACGGCACATGGGCCATCTGGGATGAGGAGTTTTTCCAATTCTATGCCCAGCAGATGAGCATAATGAAAGAGCCGTTCATGACCGCCTTATTCAGTGCGTCTTCACACGACCCGTTTGTCGTTCCTGAGAAATACAAAGGACGTTTCCCACAAGGAGAGAGCCCCCTTCAGGAGTGCATCGCTTATACCGACTACGCCTTGAAGCGTTTCTTTGAAGAAGCGAGCAAGCAACCGTGGTTCAAGAACACGCTGTTTGTCATCACTGCCGACCATGTGAGCCAGCAGATTGACCCCTTCTATTGCACGACGCTGGGTAACTATTGTGTACCCATCATCCTCTATGCCCCGGGGGACCCGTCATTGCATGGTTATGACGAGCAACAGGTGGTGGAACAGATTGACATCATGCCCACGGTACTCGGTTACCTGCACTATGACAAACCCTATATCGCCTTCGGGCGCGATATGATAAGCGGTCAAGCTAACGACGGTTTTGCCCTGCACTGGTTACCCGAGTCCAGCAGCTATGAATACGTCTGGGGGGACTATGCCCTGCAATTTGATGGGAAAGAAGTAACGTCGGCTTACGCTTTCCGCACCGATTCCACGTTCTCCCACAATGTGTTAGGCACAATACCGCCCGCCACACGCAATCGCATGGAGCGCCACATGAAGTCATTCATCCAGCAATACATGCAGCGCATGACCACCGACCAACTGGTGATTAAGAATTAGAAAAACGTTAATACCAAATTCAAGAGATATGATGTACAAGACAAGTATGAACATTGTGTTGATGGTTTTACCCATCATGTGCATCGCTGTATTGTTGGCGGGCTGCAAAAAGTCGGCCAATATCGAGCAGCGCGTTGATGAACTGTACAATAAGATGTCGCAAGAAGAACGCATCGCCCAGTTGAAAAGCATGTACATGGACGAGTTGTTCAATGAGCAAGGACAACTGGATACGATTAAATGGCCGCTGTCCAAGACTGGCTGATTCATCATACCCCCAACGGAATACCGGCACTATGCCATGAGGAAGCCCTGACGGGCATTAACACCATGGGAGCAACAATCTATCCGCAACAGATAGGACAAGCATGCTCGTTCAACACGCAATTGGCCGAACTCAAGACCCGTCAAACTGGTACAGCCATGAGAAAAATGGGTGCTGTTCTTGCCCTCTCGCCAATGGTCGATGTGTGCCGTACTCCCAGTTTCAATCGTCTTGAGGAATCCTATGGTGAGGATGCTTATCTGTCGGCTGCGATGGGAACGGCTTTTGTCAAGGGTATGCAGCAAGGCGACCTCAAGAAAGGTGTAGGAGCTTGTACCAAGCATTACCTAGGATATGGCGGTGGTGGCGATGCCGACGAGAAGGAACTTATGGAAGAGATACTGTTACCTCATGAGGCTATCATCCGACTTGCGGGCAGCCACGTAATCATGCCGGGCTATCATGCCGTTCATGGAGTCAATTGTGTAGCTAATGCCGAGATTTTGCAGGATATCTTGCACGGTTATCTCGTTTTTGATGGCATGGTGGTGAGCGATTATGGCTCTATCGATCAGATTCCAGAACTCACCGACCCCGTCCAAAAGGCCGCGACAGCCATAAATGCGGGCAATGATGTGGACTTCCCCACCGGCAACTGCTACCAGTACTTACAACAAGCTATTAATCAAGGCCTTGTGAGCCCAGACACCCTTGAACGGGCTGTAAAAAACGTGTTGCGCCACAAGATGCGTGCCGGTCTGTTTGATAAGAACCCATACCTTTACAGCAAGGAGCAGATTACACTCGATACGCCAGAGGAGCGACAAACAGCCTATGATATCGCTACCCAGTCGGTGGTTCTACTGGAGAATAACGGCATCCTGCCGCTCAAGGACGCAAAGAACATACTCTTGACAGGTCCCAATGCCAACACCATGTGGGCCATGTGTGGCGATTACTCCTTCCCGGCCATGTCCTATTTCTGGAAAAAGATGGAAAGCGGTTACGAGCATCCTCATATCGTGACCTTGCTTGAGGGTATGCAGGACCACAAGGCAGAGGGCGTGAATATCCTTTATTCACGCGGCTGCGACTGGACCGAAGAAGTCGAAACCAAATATGACAAGAATGGCGACCCGCGTTCATGGGAATACGGACTGCTGCACCGCAAGGTGGACGCAGGGGAAACCGCCGATAAGGCTGAAGCGTTGGATATGGCACGACGTAGTGATGTCATCGTGGCTGCCGTCGGCGAGAACGTGATGCTTTGTGGCGAGAATCGCGACCGTCAAGGCCTTAGATTGCCTGGCCTCCAGCAACAATTTGTCGAGGAACTGCTGGCCACAGGAAAGCCAGTCGTACTTGTTGTGTTCGGTGGTCGCGCTCAAGTCATCTCGGACATCGCCGACCGTTGCGCTGCCGTCATTCAAGCATGGTATCCGGGTGAAGAAGGCGGTCATGCAGTGGCCGACATCCTATACGGGAAGGTCTCTCCCTCAGGTAAGCTGTCTGTCAGTTATCCCAAAACAGAGGTCTATGAGCCATTGTGCTACAACTATAGTGATAAACCCGATCCTCGCGTACAGTGGCCCTTCGGCTACGGTTTGAGCTATACCACATTTGAATACAGCGACCTGAAGATCGAAGGTGATTTCTCAACGGCCTCTCCGAGCGTCAACCTTTCGTTTGTGGTTAATAACACTGGAAAAATGGCTGCAGATGAAATCGCACAGGTCTATCTTTCCCCCACCAGCAGCAATCAGCCCCTTCGCCCGATTCAATTACAGGGTTTTGCCCGTGTGTCGCTCAATCCCGGCGAGAGCAAGACCGTCAAAATAAAGATTTATACCGAACAGTTCGGCTACTACAGCCACGAAGGCCAACGCCAGTGGAATATCGCCCCAGGCTCATACATTGTGAAAGTTGGAGCTTCGTCGGCCGATATCAGGCTGCAACAAACTGTTGCCCTGAATGGCGAGCCCGTCACCAAACCGCTAAGAGAGCATTACTTCTCGGAAACGATTATTGATTAATAACCATCAGGTTAAGACATCATTGCGCAGGTTGTAATCAGTACCGCGCTAAAAATTGCAGATTGACCAGTCAATCAGACCAGCATATAAATCCATAAAATAACAAGAAACACAATGATTTATGATTTGTGTTTCTTGTTATAATTGCTGTTCTGGTTGTTTTTTTATTGGAATCCTAAAATGCTGTACACCTTGTTGACCATACCGAGGCGGTCGATGTCAGGACGGGTTGAGAAGAACAGGAAAATGACATCGCGCTCAGGAATCTTGCCGGCATAGATGGTAAAGCCGCCGTTGTCGCCCAAGTGATAGACATGGGTGGGATGATTAGGCATGTCCTGAACGAAAAAGCCGTAGCCATAGCCCGTGTGAGGCTGGTAACCGTACTCGGCATCGGCGGGAATCATTATCCAAGGATTGTAGGCCAGACGCTTGGTGGCTGCAGTCCACACCTTGTTATCCCGCAAGGCGCGTTCCCAATTCACGAAATCGTTGATGGAACAATACAGGGCGCCATCGGCCTTAGTGCCAAAGAAACTCTCCTCGCCATAGTCATATTCCTGCCAAACGCCCTTGCCGTCACGCACATAGCCATGAGCCAAACAGGCAATGTTACGGTCGGGCTCAAAATAACGGCAAGTCGTCATTCCGGCTTTGTCAAAGACATTCTTCTGCATATAGGTCTCAAAGGGAATACCTGTAGCGCGCTCGACAATCTGGTAAATGAGTTGGAACGTCGGGTTGATGTACTCGTATTGTGTACCGGGCTGGAAATTCAAGTGATTGAGCGTGCGCATGTACTGCACCGAAGTAACGTCGTTGCTATAGAGCACAAAGTTGCGGTCGTTGCGGGGGCGCGCATCAGGGATGCCCGAGGTGTGGCTCATGATATGATGCAGGGTGATGTCCTTGAAGAAGGGTGCCTGGAACTCAGGGAAAAACTTCGACAACGGGTCGTTGAGCGACAGCACCCCCTGCTCGGCAAGTTGGAGCAATGCAACTGCCGAGAACTGCTTGGACACCGAAGCGATGCAAAAGTTGGTGGCAAACGTCACAGGGGCTTTGGTCACCATATCGGCCAAACCGAAGCAACGGCTGTAGAGCGTGTCATTGCCCTGCATGATTAACACGGCAGCGCCAGGCTCGTTGGGGTTATTATACACTGCACCGAAAACCTCGTCGATGCGCTTGGTCACGTCATTTTTCATGTCAACAGCATGGGCGGAGGCAAAAATGGCCATCAACGCCACAATCATTAATATGGTCTTTTTCATCATGGCCACAAAGGTAATGCTTTTCTTTGACGTCAATGGCGTACAGTCACAAAAATCTATTCACCATTATCTATTAACAATTCTCTAAAATATTGTATCTTTGCACCGATTTTTAAAACGATAGCAATGATTCAAGTAAAGATAGACCCGAGGATACTGGAAGCGTGTCCTGAATGCCGCATCGGGCTCATCAGCGCGACCGTCGTCAACGAACCGACGTGCGACGAACTATGGGCAGAAATCGAAGCTGCAGCCGAGGACATCAAGCAACGCTACGAATTGCTGGAAATCAACCAGCGCCCCGCTATTGCCGGTACGCGCCACCTCTATAAATCACTGGGCAAGGATCCCAGCCGTTACCGCGTGTCGAGCGAGGCACTGTGCCGACGCATCATCCGCGGTTTGGGCATCTATCGTCTGACCACACTCATCGATGTGGTCAACCTGGTATCCATTAAGAGCGGCTATGCCATCAGCGGACTTGACGGCGACCGCATCGAGGGCGACACCCTCACCATGAGCGTGGGCACTGCCGATGACGTGTACAACGGCATCGGGCGTGGACTGCTCAACATCGAGGGCATGCCCGTCTATCGTGATGCCAAAGGTCCCATCGCTACCCCAACCAGCGACGAGGAACGCACCAAGTTCACCGAACAGACCGTCACCGCTCAAATCAACATCAACGCCTTTGCCCCCGAGATGCCGCTCGAGGAGGCTGTGGAATGGATGGCATCGCTGCTCAAGAAGTATGCTCATGCTGTCAATGTAGAAACCAAAATATATGACCCAAACAATTAACACAACATAATTATGGAAGTATTACAGATTATTGAAAAAAACATCAATCAACGCTACATCGATCAGGTGGTCGAGACCCTCAAGGACG
Organism: uncultured Bacteroidales bacterium; assembly: GCA_902779125.1. Classification (GTDB taxonomy): domain Bacteria; phylum Bacteroidota; class Bacteroidia; order Bacteroidales; family Muribaculaceae; genus Sodaliphilus. Next base: position 51,284 of record CACZAC010000018.1, read on the forward strand.
GCGGACTCATCATCTACCCTACCGACACCGTGTATGCTCTGGGCTGTGACGCGCTCAACAACCAGGCCATCGAGCGCATTTGCTCCATGAAGGAGATGAAATCGGCCAAGACCAACCTGTCCATCATCTGTGACGACATCTCTCAAGTGGCACAGTTCGCCAAGTTTGACAACACCCAGTTCAGACTGATGAAGGCCAACCTGCCTGGTCCATTTACTTTTATCTTCCCCGCCCTGTCGAAACTACCCAAGGCATTTAAGGGGCGCCGCACCGTGGGCATCCGTATCCCTGACAACGAGATTGCTTTGTCCATCGTCCGCACACTGGGTGGTCCCATCCTGACGACATCGGTGCCTGGAGATGACGAGGACTACCGTTGCGAACCTGGATTGATGGCCGAAGCCTTTGAGTCTCAAGTCGATATCGTCATCGATGCCGGTCGTGGCCAACTCATGCCCTCGACCATCGTGGACTGCACCGGCGGTGAACCAGAGATTACCCGTCAAGGCAAAGGAAAGCTTGTTAGTTAATAGTTAATAGTTAACAGTTAACAGTTAACAGTTAATAATTGATTTTTAATCGTTTAGAGAATGAAAAAGATATTTTTATGCCTGATAGCGCTTATGGCGCTCGTAGCCTGCAATAACAAGAGTGAAAACCAGAATGTTGAAGGCAATGAGGCTCAGCCCGAGACCGAGGCGGCTGCCGCTGTCGAGAAGAGCCAGGACGGCTGGATGAAGCAAACGACCCTCATGGCCAACAAGCCCATGGTCGTTGATTTCTATGCCACCTGGTGCCCTCCCTGCAAGGAGTTGGTGCCCGTGCTTGACCAACTTGAGAAAAAGTACGAAGGCAAGGTTATTTTCCAGCGCATTGATGTGGACCAAAGACCCGAATTGGCCCAGGAATTCCATATCGATGCCATTCCCATGCTGATGTTTATTACACCCAATGGCGAATACAAGGCCATCGTGGGTTATCAGGATGCTCCAGTGATTGATGCACAGATTGTCGAGTTGCTCAATTACAGCGCCAAATAAAAAACTAGGGACCGGGGAGTAAAAACTAGGGATAAAGGACTAGAAACTAGAAACTTTTTCGTACCTTTGCGCCCGATTTTGAATTATTAGACTAGTCAATACATAACTACATCATGGAGATTACTGCACAACAACTTGCAGCGATGGTTAATGGTACGGTTGATGGTGATGCCTCGACCGTGATTAACAATTATGCAAAAATCGAGGAGGCCACGCCTGGCTGCCTGACCTTTCTCGCCAATCCGAAATACACGCATTTCATCTATACCACCCAGGCATCGGCAGTGCTGGTGCGCAAGGACTTTGTGGCCGAGCAAGAGGTCAAGGCTACGCTTATACGTGTGGACGACCCCTATAAAACGCTTGCCGACCTGCTGAACTTTGTAAACAGCCAGCGTCCCGGCAAACAAGGCATTGAAGACCCCATTCACGTTGGTCAAGGCACTACCCTGCCCGAGGACGTGTATGTCGGTGCATTTGCTTACATCGGCGATGGTGTGACCATCGGCAAGAATGTGAAGATTTATCCTCAGGTGTATGTGGGTGACGGCGTGACTTTGGGCGATGATGTCATCCTGTATCCTGGTGTCAAGATTTATCATGGCTGCCGCATTGGCAACCGCTGCATCGTGCAGGGCGGTGCTGTCATCGGTGGCGACGGCTTCGGCTTCGCTCCCAAGGAGGACGGCACCTACGAGAAAATTTCCCAAGTGGGTATTGTCATCCTCGAGGATGATGTGGAGATTGGTGCCAACACGACCATCGACCGCGCTACCATGGGAGCCACGGTTGTCAAGAAGGGTGCCAAACTCGATAACCTCATCCAGATTGCCCACAACGTCGAGGTGGGCGAAAGCACCGTGATGGCAGCCCAAGTGGGCGTTGCCGGTTCCACCAAAATCGGTAAGTACAACATGGTTGGCGGCCAGGTGGGCTTTGCCGGACACATCACTGTTGGCGACAAGAACGGCATCGGCGCCCAGACCGGCGTTGATAACAGCATCGGCAGCAACGGCAAGTGGCTGGGAGCCCCCGTACAACCCGCAATGGAATTTGCTCGCCAAGTGGTTTACCTTAAACGTATTGGCGAGATGTACAGCGACATCAAAGACCTGAAAAAGAAAATCAACAATTGAATCCACTAAAGGCTCACAGCTGATAGCATACAGCTTAGAAGATAATGAAACAGACGACACTGAAGAACGCCTTTACCGTGAGCGGCAAAGGATTACACACGGGCCAAATGTCAACGGTGACATTCAAGCCTGCCGAAGTGAATACAGGCTATGTGTTCAAGCGCATTGACATGGAGGGCCAGCCCACCATCCAGGCACTTGCCGAACACGTTATCGAGACCACCCGTGGCACCGTCATTGCCAGCAAGAGCAACAAGGAAGCCCGCGTGAGCACTATCGAGCATGCGATGGCCGCCCTGTACGCCGCCGGTATCGACAACTGCCTCATCGAGGTGAATTGCGGCGAGGTACCTATCCTTGACGGCAGCGCCATCAAGTGGTGTGAGGAAATCGAAAAAGCCGGCATCGTCGAGCAGGAGGCCGAAAAGGAATACTATGTGGTGAAGCAGCGCATCAAGGTCGTTGACAAAGAGAGCGGCTCATCACTCATCGTCTTGCCTGATGATGATTTCTCCATCGACTGCATGATTGAGTTTGATTCCCCCGTGCTGGGCAACCAGTTTGCTTCGCTGACCGACATCCGTCAGTTCAAGAGCCAGATTGCTGCCAGCCGCACCTTTGTCTTTGTGCGTGAAGTACAGCCTCTCATCCAGCTCAATCTCATCAAGGGCGGTGACCTTGACAACGCTATTGTCATCTATGACTCGCCCATGAAACAGGAGGACCTGGACCACATGGCCGACGTGATGAATGTGCCCCACAAACCAGCCAACGAACTGGGCTACCTGAACAACAAGCCCCTGGCGTTCAAGAACGAGCCCGCCCGCCACAAACTGCTTGACGTGATGGGTGACTTGGCACTGATTGGCCGTCCGTTGAAGGGCCGCATCGTCGCTACCCGTCCGGGCCACACCATCAACACCCAGTTGTCCAAGAAAATCCGCCAGGAGTTGCGTTACCAGAATGTTCAGGCTCCCATCTATGACCCGAACAAGGAACCGCTTTACGACATCAACCAGATACGCAAGATGTTGCCTCACCGCTATCCCATGCTCATGATTGACAAAATCATCGAGAAGGGCAAGAAACACATTGTGGGCATCAAGAACGTAACGGTCAACGAGCCATTCTTCCAGGGGCACTTCCCTCACGAGCCGGTCATGCCAGGCGTGTTGCAAGTCGAGGCGATGGCCCAAGTGGGTGGCATTCTGGTGCTGAGCAGCGTGGATGATCCCGAGAACTACTCCACCTATTTCCTCAAGATTGACAATGTAAAATTCCGCAACAAGGTTGTGCCCGGTGACACCCTCATCTTCCACCTGTCGCTGATGACGCCCATCCGCCGTGGCACTGCCGTGATGAAGGGATACGCATTTGTGGGCGAGAAAATCGTTACCGAGGCCGAATTCATGGCACAAATCGTTAAGAACAAAGAATAATTGAGTATTACAGTTTTCTAATTCGGTTGAAAGCGAATGCCGCCAACAACCGAAAACTGACAACTGACAACTGAAAACTAAATAATATGGATATCCATCAGTTTGCCGTCGTTCACCCTGACGCTAAAATTGGGGAAAACGTGAAAATCGGTCCGTTTGTGACCATCGATGCCAATGTCGAGATTGGTGACGGCACCATCATCGATAGCGGAGCCGTAGTGCGCAGTGGTGCGCGCATCGGCAAGAACTGCCATATACATGCCAATGCTGTGGTTGGCGATGTGCCTCAAGACCTGAAGTTCCAGGGAGAAGACACCGTAGCCATTATCGGCGACAACACGGTCATCCGTGAGTTTGTCACCATTCACCGCGGCACCGCTTCCAAGGGCAAGACGGTTGTGGGCAACAACTGCCTCATCATGGCCTACTGCCATGTGGCACACGATTGCGTGGTAGGTGACCATGTCATCATGTCCAACTCAGCTCAGCTGGCTGGCGAAGTGGTAGCTGGTGACTGGGCCATCATCGGTGGCGGCGCTCTCGTTCACCAGTTCACCCAGATTGGTTGCCACGTGATGATTCAGGGCGGTGCCCTGGTCAACAAGGACATCCCGCCCTATTGCATGGCGGCTCGCTACCCCATCGCCTATGAGGGCGTGAACAAGGTGGGCCTGCACCGCCGCGGCTACACCAGCGAACAGATTGATGCCATCGCCGACGTTTATCGCACCATCTACGACTCGGGTCTCAATATCACCCAGTCACTAGAAGAGGCCGTCAAACTGCCCGCCAGCCCTGAACGCGACATCATCATCGACTTCGTACGCGCCAGCAAGCGCGGCATCGTCCGTAAGCCCTGATTATCATCAGACAACCAGGACAACACAAAAATACAACTTGGGCAACATCATTTCACTAATTGTTGCCCAAGTTGCTTTTTTATTACCGTTGATGTCCAGATAGCCCTTATTGTGCGGACTCGATGGCTTGAAGTTTGTCGGCCTCACCCAGTTTGTAGTAGATGTCGCGCAACGCGTTTACCAGGTCGGGGTTGTTGGGATTGATGGCATAGGATTTCTCCAGAAATGGCAGCGCCTCACGGTACATGGGATTGACCAGGTCGGCGAGTTTCTTGCCATATAAGCGGCTGTTTTGCCGGGTCTCCTGTGCCTTATTGTAGAAGTATCGTCCCACGTTGAACAGTCCCAACGCATTGCTGTCATTGAGCTCAATGCAACGCTGATAATAGGGGAAGGCCTCATAAATATCCTCCTTGCTCTCGACCACGAGTCCCTTGAGGTTGAGCAACTCATCATCGTTGGGGTTAGCCTCCATCGCATCGTCAAGCAGGTCGTTAGCACCAGTGAAATCCTCACGAGACAGATAACTATTGATTAGGATGCGGATGTACTGTGGGTCACTGGTCCCGTACTTAATAAACGCTTCCCAAGCCAGTTTCACTACTTCCTGTTCCATGCCCATTTCGTTGAGGCAGACCAATGCATAATCGAAGGCTTCCTTATGGTCATAGCCTGAGTTGCGGGCAACCTCGAACAGCCGCACAGCCTCGAGCGTATCAGCCTTCTGCCAAGCAGCAATGCCTTGATAATAGCGCACCTCGCTCACCAAGCTGTCAGGTTTGTTCCACCGAGGGTCATCGGTTCGGGCTGCCAATTGGCAGTAGGCCTCCCAAGCCTGGTATGCCCCATTCCAATCCTTCACATTATACAATTCACTGCCCACAAGGCGGAAATCGTCATGATGGTCCAGCATGCGGTTAGCGATGTCCTTGCTGTATTTGGTCCTCACCCTGGGACGCTTGGATTTCTTGTCAAGGATTTTTTCGCCCTTATTGTCGAGGATATAGACGGTATCCAATTTGAGCGCTATCAGGCTGTAATCGTAGCCATCCAGCAGAGCATGGCCCATCAGCTTGGCATCTATTTTCTTGCCCACACGACGGTTGTCCATGTATTTGTCATAGAGTTCGATTTTGATGCGGTTGGCAAGGGCCCATGTCTCGGCACGGTTACGCGTCTCGTCATTGGCCAATGCCGGTTCCAGCTTCTTGAAAGCCTTGTTATAACTGTCAACCGTCATGGTCAGGCCACTAATGGCTTTCTTGACCTCGGCAATGTTGGCTCGTTGTGCCGCAGCACCAAACGCCAGCATCACGATAATGGAAAATATAATGGTAGTTCTTTTCACAATAATTCCTCCAATAAAAACGCTGCAAAATTAGTGCATTTTGATTATCCCTGCAAACGAAATGCCATGAGCATTGAGCCGTTTTAACATTATTAAGGTGTATGGAGAGGCTTATTCTGTACACTAAAACGGGCAGTGAAGCTGTAACTTCACCGCCCGCAACTTTAAAAATTAATGATTATTGATTACTTAACACCCATCACTTCGAACTTCCAAAGGATGTCATCAAGAACACTATTGGGCTTGGTGTCATCAGGATTCAGTTCCATTGCTTTCCTCAAATAAGGAATAGCTTCGTCATAGATGGGTTTAAGCTTGGGAACAAGCTCCTTGTTGGTAGCATTAGGATTCTCGTCGATAATCTTTTGAGCCATCAGGTAGAGGCAACGACCAACGTTATACTGTGAATCGGCATAGTTGGGGTCAACCTCTACAGCCTTACGGTAGAAGGGCAGAGCAGACTCAACGTCTTTCATCAACTCAACAGTGAAGCCCTTGATATCATAGAGGACACCATTGTTGGGGTCATCCTTCAGGGCATTGTCAATAAAGCTGCTGGCCTTTTCATACTCATTCTTATCAATCATACCTTGAATCATGTTGGCCAGCGATGAAGTCTGGAATTCAGCAATGTTGTTATCGGTATAACCCAGCTTGCGAGAGGCTGTGAAGTTTTTGTATGCCTCATCAAACTGCTTAGCCTGGTACTGTGAATATGCCTGATAGAAACGCACCTGGCTCAGAGTGCTGTCGGGAGCAGCTACGCCGTTAGCGATGGCGAATTCAGATGATGCGATGTCGGCATAGTTACCGAAAGCATCAGCTGCATTCTCCCAATCACTGTTCTGCAGATAGATGTTACCGGCATTGGCAATGTCACCCATGTGAGACGTGAGGGTGCTGATAATCTCCTTGCTATACTTGGTCTTGATCTTTTTGCTACCGTCCTTGTTAAGCTTGGGGTTGCCATTCTTATCCACCTCGGGAACACTGTCCAAGGGGAGAGCCGTCATGTAGAACTGGTAGGCAGCATTGAGGCATTCATTCATCATGTTGTCATCAACGGCCTGACCCAACAGTTTCACTTTATACATCTCATCAAAGAGACCGAATGCAGCTTTACCTGCAGTGTACCAAGTGAGGACATCCCCAGCGCTCTCAGGATTGGTGAATGCCGGTTCGATAGCCTGAAGTACTTCAGCATAGGCTTGAGGGTTGCCAGTGCCAGCCTTCTTAGCGAGGTCCTTGACAAGGCTCATTTGAGCCGACGCGCCGAACGCCATCATGATGGCTGCGGCGAAAAGAATCATCTTTTTCATTTTTATTAACAAATTAATATAGTTTATAATGTTTATTCGTTCTCGTTTTGTTGTTCATCGTTTGTGTCCTCTGAGGCCTCTGTGTTTTCGGAATTCTCAGAGATTGCGGGAGTCTCGGGTACCTCGTTGAAGGCGTCACGTACGCTCTCCTCGTCGGTCGTCTCGGGCTCGGTATCCACCTTGCAAACGCTTGCTATCTCGTCGTTCTTCTTCTCGAGGTTGATGAGCCTTACACCCTGAGTGGCGCGTCCCACAACACGCAGTGAGCTAACCCGTAGCCTGATGGCGATGCCGCTCTTGTTGATGATGACAAGGTCGTTATCGTCGTTCACATTCTTAATTGCAATTAGTTTGCCAGTCTTGGGCGTAATGTTAATAGTTTTAACACCTTTACCGCCACGGTTGGTCACGCGGTAGTCCTCAAGGGCACTGCGCTTGCCCATACCCTGCTCAGAAACGACGAGCACGTCGTCGCGGGTGCCGGCACGCATACAAATCATACCGATGACCTCATCACCCTCGCTCAGCGACATACCCTTGACACCGGTTGCGGTGCGTCCCATGGCACGAACCTTGGTCTCGGGGAAGCGGATGGCATAGCCACGGCTGTTGGCGAGAATAACCTCGCTGTCACCCTCGGTGAGGATGGCGCCCACGAGCTGGTCGTCCTCGCTGATATTGAGGGCACGGACGCCGTTAGCACGGGGACGTGAATAGGCACTCAGACTGGTGCGCTTCACGATACCGTTCTTAGTAGCAAATACGATGAAGTGTGACTGGTTGTACTCGGGATCGGTGAGTGCCGTAGCACGGACGAAGGCCATGATGCGGTTCTCGGCATCCAGATTGAGCAGGTTCTGGATCGCACGTCCCTTGCTGTTCTTGGTACCCTCGGGAATCTCGAACACACGCAGCCAGAAACAGCGTCCCGTTGCGGTGAAGAACAGCATGTAATTGTGGTTGGTGGCTTCATAGACATACTCGATGAAGTCCTCATCGCGTGTGTCACTGCCCTTGGCACCCACTCCGCCACGTGCCTGGGCACGGTATTCCTTGAGCGGGGTGCGCTTGATATATCCGAAGTGGGAGATGGTGATAATCATGGGATCATCACTGTAGAAGTCCTCAGCATTCATCTCCTCGCTGGAATAGACAATCTGTGTGCGGCGCTCGTCGCCAAATTTTGCCTTAACCTCGAGCAATTCCTCCTCGATGACCTTGCGGCACTCGGCGGGATCGTCGAGGATAGCCTGCAGGTGCTCGATGGTCTTGCGCACCTCGGCCAACTCGTTGTGGAGCTTCTCCTGCTCCAAGCCGGTGAGCTGACGCAGACGCATCTCAACGATGGCACGGGCCTGAATCTCGGTGAGGCTGAAACGCTCACACAAGCGCTGGATGGCGTGCTCGGTTGAGTCGCTGCTCTTGATGATGGCGATGACCTCGTCGATATTGTCGCTGGCGATAATCAGTCCTTCCAGGATGTGGGCACGCTCCTTGGCCTTCTTGAGGTCGAACTGGGTGCGGCGGATAACCACCTCGTGACGGTGCTCCAGGAAGTAGTGCAGCAGTTGCTTGAGATTGAGCAGCATGGGGCGCCCATTGACAAGGCACACATTGTTCACGCTGAACGACGACTGCAGCTCGGTCATCTTGTAGAGCTTGTTGAGAAGCACACTGGGGTTGAAGTCCTTCTTCACATCGATGACGATGCGCATACCGTGACGGTCGCTCTCGTCGTTGATGTCGGCAATGCCTTCAATCCTCTTTTCCTCGACCAGACGTGCAATATTCTCAATGAGGTCTTTCTTGTTGACGTTATAAGGAATCTCGTTGACAACGATACGCTCATGGTTGTGTTCAGTTTCAATCTCGGCTTTGGCGCGCACGACGATGCGTCCGCGACCGGTCTCAAAAGCGTCTTTCACGCCCTGGTAGCCATAGATAATGCCGCCCGTGGGGAAGTCAGGAGCCTTGATATAGTTCATCAGGTCGCTCACTTCCATCTCGGGATCCTCGAGCAAAGCCAGGCAGCCGTCAATGCACTCGCCCAGATTGTGGGGAGCCATGTTGGTTGCCATACCGACAGCGATACCTGTGGCGCCATTCACCAGCAGGTTGGGGATGCGGGTAGGCAGCACCGAGGGTTCTTCAAGGGTATTGTCAAAGTTAGGCACGAAGTCCACGGTATCCTTGTCCATGTCTTCCATCATGCTCTCGCCCATCTTGTCGAGACGCACCTCGGTGTAACGCATGGCAGCAGGACTGTCACCGTCCACCGAACCGAAGTTACCCTGTCCGTCAACCAGCGGATAACGCATTGCCCACTCCTGGGCGAGACGGACCATGGCAAAGTAAACCGAAGAGTCACCGTGGGGATGGTACTTACCAAGCACGTCACCCACGATACGAGCCGATTTCTTGTAGGGGGCATTGGAATAGTTACGCAACTTATCCATGCCATAGAGTACCCTGCGGTGCACGGGCTTGAAACCGTCGCGCACATCGGGTAGCGCACGCGAAACGATGACCGACATCGAGTAGTCGATGTAACTGGTCTTCATTTCGTTCTCAATGTTGATCTCTAGAATTCGATCGTTGTTCATTTGTATTCTTTACTTTTAAATCTTTCACGGGCACCGCACCGCAGGCAAACTCCGCCCCAGGCTAGCACGAATGCCACGACATTAGGTTTAACCTACAAATTTACGCACTTTTTTTCAATCAACAATTCGTTTTGCGCCACTTTTTGACTCATGAAGTTGCAAAATGTTTAAAAGTCTATCATTTTTATCGGTCAACACCTTATTTTTCCCATTAAATGCTTATTTTTGTCCTGTTATAACAAGCTGATAAGGCCATGCAGAACTTTGCAGCAATAGACTTTGAGACCGCCAACAACGAACGCACCAGCGTGTGCTCGGTGGGGGTCGTCATCGTGCGTGACGGTGAAATCACCGACACCTTCTATTCCCTTATCCAACCCGAACCCAACTATTACAGCTACTGGTGCCAACGCGTACACGGCCTGGGCCATGAGGACACCGACGATGCTCCCGTATTCCCTTTCGTTTGGGCCCAAATCGAGCCCCTGATTGAGGGGTTGCCTCTCGTTGCCCATAACAAATCCTTTGACGAGAGCTGCCTGAAGGCCGTCTTTCGTTGCTACCAGATGGATTATCCTGACTATGAGTTCCACTGCACCTGCGTGGCCGCCAAGCGCCAGCTCAAGCAACTGCCCAACCATCAACTGCACACCGTTGCCGCCTACTGCGGATTTGACCTGAGACAGCACCACAATGCCCTGGCCGACGCCGAGGCGTGCGCCCACATCGCCCTGCAGCTCCTCTGAAGTTAATCCGACTATGTTAAAGCTATAGCATGAAAGCAGTAGAGACACAAGATTTTGCGTCTCTACCCCATACGGATGCCCCATGCAGGGCAATCCTTAAGTTGACTTTGTTGAATTCAGCTTATTGAGTCAGGCTGGCAGTAATCGCCTGTACTTCACGCGAAAAGTCTTTTTCTATCGACATGCGCTGCTCAATCTGGATGCAGGCATGCAGCACGGTCGCATGGGTGCGGTCCAGCTTTGCACCGATACTGGTTGATGACATCTGAGCCTCTTTCTTGGCGAGATACATCACCAACTGGCGGGCATCGCTGATTTCGCGCTTGCGTGATTTGCCATAAATCACATCGGTGGGCAGGTTGTAGTAGTCAGCCACAGTCTCGGCAATGGACTCAAAGGTAACCTGTTTCTCGGTAACCTTGACCGTGTTGCCGATGACGCTGCGGGCGAGGTCAATCGTGATGTCCTGTCCCAGCATGGTGGCATGGGCCAACAGGGCTACCATGACGCCTTCAAGCTCACGCACGCTCTCGGTCACATGAGAAGCAATGAAGTCGAGCACCTCGTCGCTGATGGTCAATCCGTCCTGAGCTGCTTTCATAGCGAGGAACTTGCGCCTCAGCACAAAGTCGGGCTTCTCCAATTCCACGGTCATGCCCCACTTGAAGCGGGAAATCAGCCTGGGCTCCATACCGTCGAGGTCACTCGGGCGGCAATCACTGGACATCACCAATTGGCGCTGGTGCTGATGCAAGTGGTTGAAGATATGGAAGAAGGTATTCTGGGTCTTCTCCTTTCCTGCCAGGAACTGTATATCGTCGAGCAGGAGGACGTCAATACTCTGGTAAAAATTAATGAAGTCGTTGACTTTCTTCTGGATAACAGCGGTCGTGTACTGGCTCTCGAACACTCTCGAGGAGACATAAAGCACCCTCATGCGCGGATTATTCTCCTTGAGTTTCACGCCGATAGCCTGCAAAAGGTGGGTCTTGCCCACACCCGTTGAGCCAAAGACGAACAAGGGGTTGTAAGTCTTCACCTCGGGATGCTCGGCAATCGTCTGGCCAATGCTGAGCGCAAGCTTGTTGCTCATGCTGCTGCAATAGTTCTCAAAGGTGTATCGCGGATTGAGCTGCGGGTCGATATCCTCAAGCGTATCTTCACGCTCGAAGGGGTTGGCGACACGCGGCTTGCGGATCTTGAGTTCTTGCTTGAGCTTGACACTAGAGTTGTCCTCGGACTGCTCGACAGCACTGGCGTCATCATTAGCTACCACATTATATTTATAGGTGAGCCTGACATTCTCGCCAAATACCATCTTTAAGGCTGCCGACAAGATATCAATGTATCGACCCTCAATCTGTTCCACAAAGAACTGCGAGGGAACCCGAAGCGTCACGCGGTTGTTTTCCTGGTCAAAGTCAACGGCAACAATGGGAGCGAACCAAACATCAAATTGTTCGGCCGGGAGGTTTGCCTTGATGACGTCAAGGCAACGGTTCCACTGTTGTGCAACGTTAAACATTTTGTAATATTTTTCTTAGTAATGGTTGTTTTTTTCGTGCTTTTAGCAGTACAAATTTCGGTCAATATTTTCTTATAAAAAAGTGCTCAAAAAATTTGGATATTTCATTTCAAGTGTAACAATGTTGAAAAACAAAGGGTTACAACATTGTTTAAATTTTTATACATTTCATGGGATATAACTTTTATTATCTCATTCATATTCAGCCAATTAGCAACAATACATGATTTAACTATTTCATTTTTCAAACTCGCAAATGGCTGTTATTGCTAGGGTTTGATTTTGCAAATCCCGAAAACCATAAATTTCAAAAAAAACTCTATTTAGATTGAGTCCAAATAGAGTTTTTTATCCGCTCTCAAGAGGTCATTTTGGACCTCCAGAAATGAATTGCATCAGTTAAATTCAAACACGCTAGCATGTTAGAAAACTTTGATATTAATATAGCGTTTGGGATTTGCCTTGATATCGGTCAGCAACGAGTCAAGACTGGCTATGGCGTGGTTAGCGTTATCATAGAGCTCGCGGTCGTTCACAATCTTGCCCAGCGAAGAATTCTTGTCGTTTAGCTGTTCGCTCAAGGCCTGCAGGTTGGCCAACGTGGTGTTGAGTTTGGTCATTGTCTCGTCAAGAGGCAACTGCTTGAGAGAGGCCGTCAAGTCAGTAATGTCGCTCGAAGCGCCAGTCAGGTTGCCTGTAATGCCATTGACGTTGTTCATCACACAGGGAATACTGCGATTCAGGTTATTCATCAGCACCGTGAGCTGCTGGGCACTTATCTGCAGTTGACGTGTAATGGCATCCAGTCTAACCAACGAAGCCCTGAGAGCAGGGTCAGAGGTCAGAGTGTTGACATTTCCCAAGATTGAGTCAACCTTGGGCAACGCCTGATTGACAACGGGCATAATGTTATCACTCACATGATCCATCAAACCTTGCTGCTTGACCGTGGGAATCATGCTACCAGTCTTCATGGCAGGACCGCCGCCCAGGTTCAGTTCCAGCGATGCCCCGCCCAGAATTCCAGAGGCCAGTGTCACGGTACTGCCCTCGGGGACCTTCATATCCTTATTCATGGCCAGCATGATCGTGATTTTGTTCTTGGCATAGTCATAATTGATTTCCCTCACCTGCCCTACCTGGAAACCATTCACGGTGATTGGAGCAGCCTCAAGCAAGCCTTCGGTGCTCTCCACCTCGGTATAGAAATAGTTGGCAGGGGTCAACAGGTTAATACCCTTCAGATAATTGATGCCCCAGTAAAGCAGAACAAGGCCCAAAAGAACCGTGAGCGCAATCTTGACATTCTTGGTGAAAAACTTCATATTCTCGTTTATAACTTATTTATTATTCTTTACAAACGGCAAAATTACAAATTTGTTCTTTTATTCGCCGTGATTTTTTGTAGTTTTACACATTTTTAAGAGCAATAGGTGGTAAAGAGGCACTTCAAATGTGAAAAATTGAGCCCAAAATCAAAAAAACGGTCAAATTCGGTATCTATTACAAGTTTTGTGACTATTTTTGCACAATTAACAAATCCTACGATTATGGAATCTCCACTTGACAAAAAAATCATATATGGGCTTATTGGCTATCCCCTGGTCCATTCCTTCTCCCATGACTTCTTTAATCAGAAGTTCATCGCCGAGGATATTAATGCCTTATACATCAATTTTGAGATTGAAGACCTCGGCTTGCTCATGGAGGTCATTGCCGAATACCCCAATCTGAACGGCTTGAATGTCACGGCGCCTTTCAAAGAAGCTGTTATCCCCTATCTGGACTCCCTTGATAACGACGCACAGGAAATCGGAGCCGTCAATGTCATCAAATTCATCCGCGACCCCAAATCCGGCGACCTGGTTGAACTGAGAGGTTATAACAGCGACGTCGTGGGGTTTGGCAAGACCCTTGAGAGCATCCTCACACCCCAGATGACCAAGGCGATGGTGCTGGGAACGGGAGGTGCTGCCAAGGCCGTGCGTGCCGCTTTGCTCAAGCATGGCGTAGAGGTGCAATTGGTATCTAGACGCAAGTCAGAGCAAACGCTGGTCTATGAAGAGATTACCCGAGCCATGGTTGCCAATTATCAACTCATTGTCAATGCGACTCCGCTGGGAAAGTATCCTGAAGACGACAAATGCCCCGATTTCCCCTATCGTTTCCTCACCCGTGAGCACCTGTGCTATGACCTCATCTACAACCCCGAGGAAACATTGTTCATGAAAAATTCGGCACGCTATGGTGCCAAGACCAAAAACGGCATCGAGATGCTCTTGTTGCAAGCCTTCGACTCCTACGATATTTGGACGCGCGAGGGACTGTAATGGCTTCATCAACCATACTTTCCAAGATTCCTATTCTGCGGGTGATAATCCCGTTCATAATAGGTATCACAGCACACCGGTTGTGGCACTGTTGGTGGGCACCGCTGGCTTTGATTGTGTTAGCCATAGCCGGATACCAACTGCTCTCCGTTCTGTCACGGACGCCATCAGGCAGAATGCGTTGGCGTCCATACTATACTGCTGTGCTGGCACTTGCCGCGTTGTCTCTAGGCTGGCTAACAGCCAACATCCACTGTCCACCACAACTCACTGCCGAGCAACGCACCGACAGAGTGCTAACAGGACGGATAATCCGTCTAGAGTACACCGATTTCTCGATGCGGCTTACCGTTGATTTGCTCAACCGAGATTTGCCTCAATGCAAGGTGCTGGTTTCTACCCGAGGCTGCGACTACACTATGCGGCCCGGAGACGTCGTGTCATGGCAGGGCGATTTAATCGAGGTGGGCAATATGGGTAATCCCGGCGAGATGGACTACGCGACCTATCTTCTGGACAGTGAGGGCATCCGCTACCAGCAACATCTTCCTGTCAGTAAAATCAAGAGAACAGGCCAGTCCCCCACTTTCTTTACCCGCATGGCCAATGTCAGGCGGGATTTACAGTCAATGGTGTTCAATTCACGGCTATCACCACAGGCACAACAGTTTGTCGTTGCGTTACTGCTTGGCAACAGCAGGCTTATCGACAAAGCGACACGGCAGGAATTCTCGGCAGCAGGTGTGGCGCATATCCTGGCGCTGAGCGGTCTGCACGTTGGGTTTATCGCCCTCATTATCTGGTGGCTGCTGTTTCCGCTGGACTACCTGCGCCTAAGAAGACTGCGTCTCTTCATTACCCTTGCAGCCATTATTCTGTTCGCCGTGTTCACTGGGTTGTCGCCCAGCGTAGTGCGCGCCACCATCATGATTGGGTTAGTGTTTGCGTCATTGGTATTCTATCGTCGGTCACAATCGCTCAATGCCCTTGCCCTGGCGGCCCTCGGCATCCTCGTTTTCACACCCTCGGCACTATTTAGCGTGGGATTCCAATTGAGTTTCATCACTGTCGGTGCGATATTGCTGTTTGCCCGACTTCCCCAATTCCTGGAGAGCCGCTACACGTGGGTCAACAAACTGACTACCGTGGTCATCACCTCGCTGGTGGCCATGCTTGCAACAATCGCATTGAGTGCCCATTACTTTCACACCGTCTCGTTCATGTCGGTGCTTACCAACCTGATGATACTGCCCGTACTGCCTGTTTTCATGGTACTTGGTGCGCTTTTCTTGCTTGTCACAGCGGCTGGGATGCACTGGCAACTGCTGAACGCAGCGCTGGACAGCATCTACAGTTACATCAGTTGGGCAACCGGAACTGTCAATGCTATTCCAGGTTCTCACATTGGCGGGGTATATGTGAGCACATTTGGCGTAATTGCCTATTTCGTAGTTATAGCGCTAATAATCATGTGGTTATACCGATGCAATTACCGCTATCTGTTGGCATCAGGCTGCGTTCTTGTCATGTTGCTTGCTCACTCGCTGTGGGTTGACGCCCGAACGCCCAAACAAGGCCTTATCGTTTTCAACTCATTTGACGCGACTCCATTGCTTTACTATAATAATGGTAAAGGGTATGTGTGGATTCCCGATGATGAGGAGCCCGATTCGGCTGCATTTTCTCGTTATTATGCAGGCTTTCTTGCCCGCCATGAGATTGGAGAACTGCAATTCATCACCTCTGACGACACGCTGCACATCGATGGCGCATTGATTAAACCGCCGTTTGCCCATCTGATGGGCCACAGGCTTCTGGCGGTGGGCAGTGGCAAGTGGAAGCACGCGACCACCACCAACAGACTGTCTCTGGATGACATCATTGTTACTAAACGCTACCACGGCACAGCCAGCAAACTGCGTGAGTTGTTCCAGTTTGACCGTCTAATCATCTCCGGTGCCCATTATGAAAGCGCCAGGCTGCAGCACGAGTGCGACAGCCTGGGCATTCATTCGGTTTCTGGAGCAATCAGTTTCTAGATGAGCGACAGCACAATCTGTTTTACATCTTCACCCAAGCGCTCTGCTTCCTGCATGGAGTGAGCCTCGCTGTAGATGCGGATAATCGGCTCGGTATTGCTCTTGCGCAGGTGTACCCAACCGTCGGCAAAATCAATCTTCACACCGTCGATGGTCGTCATCTGTTCACCTTGATAATGCTTCTCTACCGCCTTGAGGATAGCGTCAACATCCATACCGGGTTTGAGTTCCAGTTTGGTCTTGGCAATGCTGTACTGTGGATAGGTCTGCTTCAGTTGGCTAACGGTCTTACCGCTCTTGGCCAGCAGCGAGAGGAACAGCGCCACGCCCACCAGGGCATCACGGCCATAGTGGCTGGCGGGATAGATGACACCACCATTGCCCTCACCGCCGATGACGGCACCAGTGCGGCGCATCTCGGTTGTCACGTTGACCTCACCAACGGCAGCAGCGGTATAAGAGCAACCGTGGTTGATGGTCACGTCACGCAGGGCGCGCGACGACGACAGGTTGCTCACTGTCGAACCGGGTGTATGGGACAGCACATAGTCGGCAACAGCGACCAGTGTATATTCCTCTACAAAGAACTCGCCATTCTCCATCACAATAGCCAGACGGTCAACGTCGGGATCAACGACAAAGCCGACATCAGCTTTGCCCTGACGCATGAAATCGCTGATGGCCGTCAGATTCTCGGGAATAGGCTCGGGGGTGTGACCAAAGTTACCAGTGGGGTCACAGAAGAGTTTTTCCACCTTCTTGACGCCCAAGGCTTCGAGCAACTGAGGGATAGCAATACCGCCAACCGAGTTCACAGCATCGACAGCAACGGTGAAATCGGCCTTGCGGATAGCCTCGACGTCAACCAGGTCAAGTGCCAGCACCTGTTCGATGTGGCGACGCAACCAAGTGTAATTCTTCTGCTCACGTCCCAGATGGTCCACATCGGCATAGTCAAAGTCCTCGGCTTCGGCCAAACGCAAAACCTCTTTGCCTTCGGCATCGGTAAGGAATTCACCATTGTGGTTGAGGAGCTTGAGGGCATTCCACTGCTTGGGATTGTGTGATGCTGTGATGATAATACCGCCGCAGGCATGCTCACCGACAACTGCCAATTCGGTCGTCGGTGTGGTTGCCAGTCCGATGTTGACCACATCAAAGCCCATGCCCATAAGGGTGCCAACAACAGTGTTCAGAACCATGCGACCAGACAAGCGGGCATCACGCCCCACAACGATGACGTTGGACTTAACGGGCGAGTTGCGACGCATGAATGTGGCGTAAGCCGAAGTGAATTTAACGATATCGAGCGGTGACAAGCCATCGCCAGCCTTGCCGCCGATGGTGCCACGAATTCCAGATATAGATTTAATGAGTGACATTATATTAAAGAATGGTTAATTGTATTTTATCGGCCGTGACTCTTGTCGCGGCATAGACATATACTGATTAAAGGCATCAACTTGACAACCCTAACGGCTATTGCCGATGGTTCACGGGGTTGAAGCCATTAAATCTGGCTGTGGAAGTAGCGGACATGGTAGAAGAACGGCATCACATAAGAAATCTCATTGGTGAAACCGAACTGCGACTTGATGATGAGATTCACCTCACACTCTACCCCAAGAAACAGCAACGGATATTGCAGTCCGTAGCCCCATTGCGCTGAAGAGGGCAACGAGTAATCCTTATAGTTGAACGAGCAGGAAGCGCCATCCATCGTGTTTTCATTGCCACTATAAACGTTCCAGCTACCGTCGGCATACCATGCCGAGAGATTATAACGGGAATAGCGGAAGTAGATAGTCTCGCCCACTTTAGGACGGTCATTCTGACGATCACCGGCCTTGAGCACCTGCATATAGACATTGCCATCGGGGTCAACGCGGTAAAAAGGCGCATTCTCACCCACCTCGAATACAGAATCCTTGGGTATAGACATCACCACCTTGTGATCGGCGAGATAAGCATTCACGGCATTGCGCTCATCGTTCAAGCGGTCGGCATAACTCTGGTCGTTATTGCACGCGGCCAGCAGCGTGAGGGCCAGCAGCCCCAATAAGATACTGAAATAGTTCTTCATTATTATTGTTCTTGTGTTTGTTGTTCAGTGTTGTTGGGGAACAGGTCGGCAAGCACCTGATGGAATACCTGCACCGCCTCGTCGATTGTGCCGGTGAAATCACCACCGGCAGCATTCTTGTGACCGCCACCGTTGAAGTAACGGCTGCAGATGTCATTGACCGAAAAATCCCCTTGAGAACGGCATGACACCTTGATTTTATCGGGGTCCTCACGCAGGAACACACTCCAGTAAATGCCTGGAATCGCCAGCGGCTTGTTAACCAGCGTTTCAGTGTCTCCACGGTTGTAATTGAAACGCTCCAACTCCGCTTTATCCAGGACAATGAGCGAGGCGCCCTGCTCAGGGAACAGTTGCATCTTATCGTTGATGGCATAGCCCTGCAGACGCAGGCTGTCGGCACTGAAGGTATTCAGTGCCTTGTTATACAGCGTGATGCGGTCGAAACGGCGTCGCATGATTGACGCCATAACCTCATAGAACTCCGGATTGTCGCAACTGAAGGCAAAGCCGCCCGTATCGGTCAACATGCCCACATACAGGCAACTGGCAGCCTGACGGTCAAGAAAACGCAACAGCCCCATCTGCATGAGAACGCGGAAAACCAGTTCACACGTCGAGGACAGCTCGGGGAACGAAATCGAAACATCGAAGCTGTCATCGGGATCCAAGTGATGGTCGATGAGCACACGCGGTGTCTTGAGCGGTTCAATCAGTTCAGCAAGGCGGTCGATTCGGCTCAAGGAATTGAAGTCAAGACAGAAGATAAGTTGAGCATCGTTGAACACATGACGCGCACGCATCTCATGCTTGGTCAGCACCACGATTTCACGGACTCCAGGGATGAATTCCAATGACTTAGGTGCCATATCGGGAGTGACGACAACTGCATCTTTTCCCAAGCGCCGCAGCACACGACACAACGCCAGAGTGGAACCCAGCGCATCGCCGTCGGGCGACCTGTGGCAGGTGATGGCAATGCGCTGCACGCCATTGATGAGGGCGCGCAGGCGTTCAATCACCTTATCGTCAATTATTGGACTAATCATTATTTAAAAACGCATTAATCGGCAAAGATAACGCTTTTTTGCCACATCAGCCCCAGATTGTCCCATTAATTAAAGTTAATGGCAATACTAATGACTGAGAGAAAGGCGGACGAAAACCGGATAATGGTCTGACGGCTGGCGGCGTGTGTATTTACTGAAGTCAATCTGCTGCGGGGCGTCATGACCTTTGAGTTTTGCTGCCGAAGCGTCGTTGGGCACCCAGTAACTGTTGGTGAGCACACCGTAGGCCTCAACTTCCGTGTCGGGTGAAACGAAGATGTGGTCGATGCGGCTATCGGTATAGAGTTCGGTATCAAAAGAGTTGAATGTGCCGTTCTCGGCAAAGCGCAGGCGCGTCGCGAGATAAGAGTCCTTCAACAGTCCCGACTCGGTGAAAATGCTG
This sequence comes from uncultured Bacteroidales bacterium, assembly GCA_902779125.1. GTDB lineage: Bacteria > Bacteroidota > Bacteroidia > Bacteroidales > Muribaculaceae > Sodaliphilus. The sequence goes on from CACZAC010000018.1 coordinate 71,204, forward strand.
TAAATCTCGTCCTTCTGGTCCACGTTGAAATCGCCCGTGACGATGACAGGTGCACCCTGGGCTATCTCGCGGATTTTCCTGACGATGAGTTTGGCACCCTCGCGGCGTGCCACCACGCCGACGTGGTCCATGTGGAGGTTGAAGAAGTAGAAGGCTTCATCATCGGTCGCCGTCTGTCCTGCAAAGCGCCCCCAGGTGCAGACACGCACACATGCTGCATCCCAGCCCAGTCCGGGACGGTCGGGCGTCTCGCTGAGCCAGAAGTTGCCCTGGTCAAGCAGCCTCAGGCGGTCAGGCTTGTAGAAGATAGCGGCATATTCGCCACCGGTCTTGCCGTCGTCACGTCCCACACCGATGTAGTCGTAACCGTCAAGTCCCTGAAGCATATCCAGCAACTGCACATGCAGCACCTCCTGGGCGCCGAAGATATCGGGCGACATGAAGTTCACCTGGTCACAGATGACTTGGCAGCGCTTCTGCCACGCGTTTCCATTAACACTGTCGCTGCTGACTTTCAACCTGATGTTGTAGGAACCCACCAGCATCTGCGCCGACATCGGCAACGACAAACCCATTAAAAGCAAAAATACTAACAAAAATTTCTTCATCATGACATTCTTTTTTGATTTTGCCACAAAAGTAGCAAAAAAAAATTATCTTTGCGGTAAAACTGAATACTAACAACTGTTATTATGCTCGAGAATATTCTGAACGACATCAATAGCCCCGATGTCAATGCCGTGGGCGCCATCGCCAAGTTGGTGTTGAGCCTCGTGCTGGGTGCTATCATCGGCCTGGAACGACGACGCAAGGGACAGATTGCCGGATTGCGCACGTTTGCCCTCATCTCGATGGGTGCAACACTCACCATGCTCATCTCTATTTATATACCGCAAGTGTATATGGGTCTGAAAAACGGCGACCCCGGGCGCATTGCCGCCCAGGTGGTGAGCGGCGTGGGTTTCCTGGGCGCTGGCGCTATCATCCAGATGAAAGGCTCGGTGCGTGGCCTGACGACAGCAGCGGGCATCTGGATGGCGGCGTGCATCGGCCTGGCTGTCGGCGCCGGAATGTACGTCATCAGCATCATTGCCACCTTGCTCATCATCTTCATCCTGGTGAACATCGAGCGCATCGAGATGCGTCACAACTTCCTGTGGGAGTCCAAAATCATCCGCGTCAAGATGCATGGCATTCTTGACGACATCCAGCCCCTGCGTGACATTATCACCAAGAATGACGTCCACATCAGTGACGAGTTCATGAAATTTGACTATGTCGAAGGTTACACCGTCGTCAACTTCATGGTACGCAGTCCGAATAAGGTGAACGTGCCTGCACTCTTCAACGAAATCAAGGTGCACGGAGACCCCATGTCCATTACCATCACCAATGAGATGAATATGTAGGGGGAGTTCTTAGGTTAAAGGTTAAAGTTTAAAGTTTAAAGGTTAAAGGTTAAAGGTTAAAGTTAAGAGGCAGAAATTGATTTTACAACATGGAATCACTTGATATCAACAGCCTTATCAGCGATCTTGCACTCATTCTGGTGTTGGGTGCCGTTGCAACAGTATTATTCAGGATGCTGAAACAGCCTGTCGTGCTGGGTTATATCGTTGCCGGTTTTCTGGCAAGTCCACACTTTGAACTGCTCCCGTCGATTGCCATCGAGTCCAACATCGAATTCTGGGCACAAATCGGCATTATCGTACTGTTGTTCTCGTTGGGACTTGAATTCAGTTTCAAGAAACTGATTGACGTGGGCGGGTCGGCTATCGTCACCGCCCTGATTATCGTGCTGGGCATGATGAGTCTGGGATTTGTAGTGGGCAGATTCCTGGGGCTCGGGCTAGTGAACAGCATCTTCCTGGGCGGCATGATTTCTATGTCCTCGACAACCATCATCCTTAAAGCGTTGACCGACCTGAACATGCGGCAGCGCCGATTTGTCCCCATGACCTTTGCCGTGCTGATAGTCGAAGACCTGTTTGCCGTGGTAATGATGGTGATTCTGTCGTCCATTGCGCTGAACAACAGCGTCAAGGGCCAGGATATGGTGGGCAGCATTCTCAAACTGTCTTTCTTCCTTATCATGTGGTTCACCGTGGGCATCTTCATGATTCCGACGCTGTTCAAGCGCTTCAAGCGGTACATCAGCGACGAGCAGATGCTCATCATCTCCATGGGCCTGTGCTTCGCAATGGTGCTGTTCTCCATTTTGTCGGGCTTCTCGGCAGCGTTGGGCGCCTTTGTGATGGGTTCCATTCTGGCAGGTACGATTGAGGCAGAGCGCATCGAGCGGCTCATTTCACCTGTCAAAGACCTGTTCGGAGCGGTTTTCTTCATCTCGGTGGGCATGATGGTTAATCCCACAGTGATGACACAGCACTGGAGCGTTATCGCCCTGCTTGCCGTTGTCGTCATCGTGGGTATGATTGTATTTGGCACGTTTGGCATGATTGCCACGGGTCAGCCACTCAAACTGGCTATGGAGTCAGGCTTCTCGCTGACTCAAATCGGAGAGTTCTCGTTCATCATTGCCACGCTGGGCACCAGTCTTGGCGTGCTGGACAAGAGCATCTACCCCATCATTGTGGCCGTGTCGGTCATCACGACATTCACCACCCCGTTCTTCATCAAGCAGGCGGTTCCCTGCTATAATGCACTCTACAAGGTCTTACCCAAGAGCTGGACCCGTCTGTTGAACGGTTACAGCCAGAATGCCAGCGAGAGCGAGAGCAGCGAGACCCGCCAGTTGTGGCGTTCTATCGTGAAGCGTTTCTTAATCAGGCTAGTCATCTATTCGGTAGTTATCATCGCCTTGATTGCACTGTGCCGCACTTATCTGATGCCCTTCATTCTCAAGTATCTGGGCACTAACACCTGGGGGCGTCTTGCATGTGTTACTGCCACGCTAGCCATTGTCGCACCATTTATCACTTCAATCATCCTGCCCACAGTCAAGCGCAGCGAGCAGGAGCGTCTTGTCGAGGCATCAGGCTCGGTATCCTACGTTCCTCTGGTGGTCATGTCTATTCTGAGCGCAATACTCTCCACCATATATCTCACATCCATTCTGGACGGCGTCTATAGCAGTGCCGTTTCTATCATGGTCGCCATTCTTCTTGTAATCATCGCTTTAATTCTCATTTCGACCGTGCCCACTCCCTTGCGCCGCCGCGTGAGCAATATCGAGAAACGCTTCATCAACAACATCAACGAGCGCGAGAACCGGCGCACAGGCCGCGAGCACAATCTGGTGAGCGACTTGCAAGTGGCTTACATGACGGTGGGACACGACTGCCCGTTTGTGGGCGACAGGCTGCGTAATCTGGACCTGAGGTCACGCTATGGCGTGAACCTGGTCAATATCCAGCGCGGCAACAAACTGCATCCCGTCCCCACGGGCGACATGCGCATCTTCCCTGGCGACGTGCTGGGAGTCATCGGCAATGAGGAACAGATACAGCGCATGCTGCCGCTGGTCGAGGCTCAGCACAACCAAGGCGAAGCGCCCAACAACGAGGTGAAGTTCATCCACTTTGCCATCAGCAAGCAATCTCCCCTCATCGGAATAGCACTCGAGAACACCAAGTTGCGTGAGGACTACGGGGCACTGCTGGTTGCCGTACAACGCGGCGAGGACGATTACATCTCCCCCACTCCCGACTTGACTTTCCACGCGGGTGATATCTTGTGGATAGTGGGCAATCCCAAACAACTGGCACCCCTTAAGGGCTAATCAAACAATTACATCCCTTCAAGCTAACAGGAGGGACAAAAACAAGCCACTATGGGCAAATAGGTCCATAGCGGCTTATTTTATAGATGATTTAATCTAACGCTTACTTGGCAGGGGCCCCAAGCAATGAGTCGATGAGTGCCGTCACATCGGCGATAGTGATTTTTGCATCATCTATCAAGTCGGCATTAAATTTGCTGAATGGAACGACCTCGGTACCGGCCAGATAGTCAACCAAGTCGGCTACGTCAGCAATAGATACCACTCCATCCATGTTCACGTCACCCGTAGCTGCAGGTTTGGGGAACACCTCGAGATAAACGATATTAGAGTTGGTGGTCACGCCGTCAACGGTGTAGTGAGTCTGAATACCGATGCGCCACTGGAAGAAAGGCTCCATGATCACGCCTTCCTCGGCAAGGGCATCCACATTGTTGGTCTTTTTCTCGAAATGAACAAACCAGTACTCAAAGTGAGGCGTGGAATGATAGGTATCCTTATCATTAAAATCATCATAAAGGAGCAAGAACGGATAAACATTGGTGGTAGGCACATCAAACTCAGGATACTCATCGGGATTAAAGACAAAAATCTCATCAAAATCGGTGTAGATGCTATAACTGAATTTGTCCTTATCCAGAATCGTATAACCCAGCGTGTGAGTGAAAATCGAGTCTATTTCAAAACTATAGTCATTGGCGACCAGATTGGACATAATGTCCATTCCATAATGAACCATAAACTGCGAATTGAATTTCCACTCACCATCTCCCGAGTGAATGAAAGGCACACCGTCTATCCAGTCCAATTGCCATTCATCGGGGTCAGCAGGAACCGGTACTGTACTTTGAGCCATCGCATTGCCTGCAAGAGCCAGCAACATCACGAAAAGTAAAGAAATCTTTTTCATAAACAATGATTGAGTTAAATGATTTATAAATAATGTTAGTTTCTTGAAAAATGGTCTTCTCTGGTTTATTTTTACTACAAAAAAACATCTTTTTCCGATAATATCCAAATTTTTCCTTGCCTAATTCAATAAAAAGAATGCCTTGCCACCAGGGCAAAGGCATTCTTTTGTTTAATTGGATTCACCTATTAGAAACTACTCCATAGGCTAGTTGATGTTGAATTACTCACCGCCAAGGATCAAGTCAACAAGAACTGCAACATCACCAATTGAGATGGTGTCATCACCGTTTACGTTAGCGTTATCCTCGTTGAAGGACTCAACCGTTGCACCAACCAGGTAGTCAATCAGAGTGGTAATGTCGGCAATACTTACAACACCATCATTATTCACGTCACCAAGGAGAATAGCACTTTCACCCAGCGTGGTGAACTCAACAGTTTCGCACCAGTTGCTTTCGCTTTCATTGTTGTAACCCATTACCTCTACCTCATAAGTGGTCTCGGGAGTAAGGCCATCGATGGTGTAGTTGGTGTTGGTAATCTCATTTACTTCAATCCACGGGTTAACAGTGCCAATCGAAATATTATCGATGTAAAGCATCCACTGGTCATAAGTGCCATAGTTGCGGAAGACGATGCAACCCTCAGCACCCTCGAATTGATCCAGGTTAACGGTATATTCAACAGGTGCTACTGTTGACAAGAGATCTTCTTCAAACAGAGGAGTCAGTTCATCACCAATCATGGCATAAACCATAAGGTTCTCGGGATAATAGTCTGATCTACCCCACAAGGTAAACTTGAGCTCACCCTTCAAGGGCAGGTCAGGAGTACCAAGCCAGTTATCGGGCGAGCACACACCAACACCGCTTATGTATGAACCAGAGCCAAGGCAAAGGTCAGTTTGACTATCGTCTGAGTAATACAGACCCCAGTCGTTGCCGTCTTCATCAGCATCATAGACCCACCAGCCTTCCATTTCACTCTCATAGCTATCGAGGGGGAAGGTCCACGCCATACCGGTGGATTTTTCCCTGTAGCGGAGGTTCCAACCAGTAGCATTCTCATCGGCAGCCCACTCTACCAAAGCAGAAGTGCTAGCAGGAGTAACGGCAATCTCAGGAACTACAGGAGCATTGGGATCATCGATCTCCACGTCAGTCTGGTCATTACCATTGGAGCCTAATGTAATGGTGAAGTGGTATGCGCAACCGCTCTTGAACTCGAAGTCATCACCACGGCCACCAGCACTACCATTCTGAGAAGCAATCCAGAGCCTGTCACCAGGAGTGGGGTTAACCATGACATAGTCATAGGTGCCAGCGGGAATCAGAATAGTCACACTGCCGTCAAAGACAATGTTCTCAGTATTCAGATCGTTGTCGGCATTTTCAGGAATCTTGTACTCAAAATTGGCATAATCACCAGCGAAAGTACCCGAACCACCAGCTGCCTCAAATTCAACACCATAAGCGGTAGCATCGGCATCGAGCAGCATCTGGTAGCCGCTGTAATCTGGATTATCAGGATCCGTGTTCCATACTTGATGGGCTTCAAGAGTAACTTGTGCATAACCTTCAGGAACATCAGCCTTTGCAGGTGCTCTGAATGCAATGGGCTTAGCGGTAGACAATACATTAGTGTACTTTGCATTCAGCTCAACCTTAGCCTTGCTGGTAGCCTGTTTTGAAACCTTGCTCTGAAGCTGAGACTTGGTAATACCTGCACTGGCAGATACAGCAACTGCCATGCCTAAGAGTAAAAACAAAAATTTTTTCATAAAACAATTAATTTTGGTTAATAATGAGTTGGAATAAAAAAAGGTAATCTTCATGTTTGGGTTTATACGGCTTCCAAATTCAGGGGGCAAATCACTGTCAGGAGACAGTAAGGGAAAAACTCGAATTTGGGCGCTTTGTATAAATTTCTGCAAATATAGCGCTTTTTTTTAAAAACAAATTTGAATTTGACATGTTTTTTTTAACAAAAACAGGAAAAATTAATATAACTATTATTTTCGGTAATAATTGTTTTGCAAATTTAGAGTACCACAAGCAATGAATGCCTTGGCTCATTTGGAAGCCGAGGCATTCATTCATTAATTAAATATATCAGTTTACCCGAAAGAACAGAGTTCCATCGTCAAACTATGCTTACTCTGCCTTGTTAACCAACATATCGATCAGAGCAGTGACGTCAGCAATTGAGATGTTCGCATCACCATCAACGTCGGCGTTAGCCGTATTGATGGCAATATTGGCATTAAGCAGGTAGTCAATCAGAATGGTCACATCACTGATACTTACTTCGTTGTCGCCATTCACGTCACCGGGCATGCCTTCGTGGGGGAATACCTCGGTATAGACAATGTTGGAATAGGTCTTGCTGTTGTCCTCATTAAGGTAAACTACCTGGATACCGATACGCCATGTGAAGAAGGGCTCAAAACCCTCGGCATTGGTGCGATAGAAATAGGTATAAGTCGCGCGGAAGTCCACACCCGAACTAAAAATCCAGTAGTAAATATCCGTCTGGTTACCATACAAATCATCATAGGAGTAAACGGCATCGTCAAAGGTAAACAACTGGTCGTTGTCGGTATAAACACGATAGGCCATGTTTTCCAGCACGAGGGGATTGCCTTCGGTGTCCACCTGAGGCAAGGAATACATGAGACGGCTAAAACCGCTCTCATCACCACAGTCATACCATGATACATTGGTGGGATCAGCAGGAGTAGCAGCTACAGCATTGGCAGCAATAAACAGACCTGATAAAAGCAAGAAAAATTTCTTCATAACGCATTAAGTTTAAGTTAATAATATAGAAATAAAAACAGTAGTCATCTTACAAACCGTCAGTGCTAAATCACCATAATGAATCGGAAACAGGATGTCATTCACTTTTGATTCAGATACCAACTAATGATTTTGCAAATATAGCAAAAAAACAATAAATCCCGCTTTAAAAAATAGTTTTTTTTGTACCCCTCGGGAATAATACATCTGTAAACGCCATGAGCAGAAACCCCTGGAACACCCAGCAGGGAGTCATTCGACAACGGCAGCGGATTTAGGGACAAGGTAGGCACTGAACTCGTAGAGCAGATAGATGGGCAGGAAAACTACCGTCAACGTGAAGGGGTCACCTGTAGGGGTAATGATAGCGGCAAGCACCAGCAGCGCCACGATGGCATGACGACGATAGGTGGAGAAAAAGCCGCGATGCAGCACGCCCAGCGAGCCCAACAGCCACGCCATGAGCGGCAGCTCAAAAATAATCCCCATCACAAAAATCAGCATCAGGAAGGTGTCCATATAGCTATCAAGCGATATCTGGTTGGGAACCATCTGACTCACGTGATAGTCGGCAAGGAATCGCAAGGTAACGGGAAACACGATGAAGTAGCCCACAACCACACCGATAAAGAACATCATGCAGCCGATGAAAAACGCCAACTTGACGCCTCGCTTCTCATTGGAATAAAGCGCTGGAGAGACAAAAGTCCACAACTGATACAATACAAACGGGAAAGACAACACCAGCGCCAGCCAGAACGATGTGGACATGTGGATAAAGAACTGTGACGCCAGCTTGATGTTAATCAGTTCAACGCTGAACCCCTCGGTAGAGAACTGGGGCAACCACGATGCCGACGAGGTGATGCGCGCAAAGAAGCGGTAAAGAACAAAATCGCCATGACACGGCGCCAGTATCACCGAGTCAAAGATGGAAGGCATGAGAAAAAACAGCCCCAGAGCCACCAGCACAAGAAAGACCACAACACGTATCAGCATCGAGCGCAATGCGTCGATGTGATCCCAGAACGACATTTCCTGTAATTGTGGCTGCTCCTGGGCCATTACTCGGCAAAACTAGTTGTTTTGGTTATCAGGGCTAGAGCCGGGCTTTTCCTTGTCAAGGTCTTCAATAGGCTTCTTGATCTCGTCTTCAATCTCGTTCATTCCCTGCTTGAAAGACTTGACGCCCTTGCCCAGACCACGCATGAGTTCGGGAATCTTCTTGCCGCCGAAGAGCAGCAACACAATGACAACGATTGCGATAATCTCACCCGTTCCCAGGTTAAAAAAAGCCAATATTCCGTTCAATGTCATAATCCTTACTTTGATTATTTGTTGATTAGTGACTGCAAATATAAGGTTTTTTTTTCAGTTGTTATAAAATAATTTGTGGTATGTTGTAAAAAAGTAGTAATTTTGGGCATCCAAAACCATTAACGTCTTTATACTATTAATTAATGAACACCATTAAGAATTTTGATGAGTTGCTTGCTCATCTCAAAGAGAACAACGTGAAGAAACGTGTGGCCGTTGTTTGGGCCGCCGATGAGAAAACTCCCGCCGCCTGTGCCCAAGCTCTTGAGGCAGGTTTTATCGAAGCCATCTTTGTGGGCTGTGAAGAGAAGCTCAAAGCCAATGAAGCCTTGAAGCCCTTTGCCGACAGCATGACTTTTGTCGATGCTACCGATGCCGATGACGCTGCTGCCAAAGCTGTGGCTCTGGTGCGTGAAGACAAGGCCGACGTGCTGATGAAAGGTCTCATCAACACCGACAACCTGCTGCGTGCCGTCCTGAACAAGGAAACGGGCATTCTGCCCAAGGGCAACGTGCTGACCCACGCCGCCGTAGCCGACATTCCCAATTATCACAAGTTGTTGATTTTCACCGATGCTGCCGTTATTCCCTACCCCAACCAGGCTCAGCGCATCGAGATGGTGAAGTATATGTCTAATGTCGCCCGCAACTTCGGCGTTGAGGTGCCCAAGGTGGCGCTCATCCACTGCACCGAGAAGGTCAACGGCAAGCACTTCCCCTTCACCGAGGACTATCCCGTAATCATCGACATGGCCAACAAGGGTGAGCTGGGCAAGTGCATCGTTGACGGACCGCTGGATGCCAAGTGCGCCTGCAGCATGCACGCCATGGAGGCCAAGGGCCTGACATCCCCCCTGCAGGGTGACAGCGACGTGCTCATCATGCCCGACATCGAGGCCGGTAACGTGTTCTATAAAGCCATCACCCTGTTCGCAGGCGCCAGCACCGCTGGTCTGCTGCTGGGTGCCAAGTGCCCCGCTGTGGTGCCCTCGCGTGCCGACAGCGCCCAGTCCAAGTTCTACAGCCTTGCCGTTGCCACGATGGCAGCCGAGTAAGGTCTATCCTTTACACACTAGCAAAAACTTAAAACCGATAACTGAAAACTGAAAATAAAAAACTAAAACATATGAAAATCTTAGTCATCAATCCCGGATCGACCTCCACCAAGATGGCTGTCGTTGAGAACGGCGAACCTAAACTGATTAAAGTTATCCGTCACGCAGCCGAGGAACTTGCACCGTATGCCAAAATTACCGACCAGTTTGACTTCCGCCGCAAGATGATTCTTGGCGAGTTGGAGAAAGCCGGCATCCCCGTGGAGTTTGACGCCATTGTTGCTCGTGGCAGTTTGACCAAGCCGCTTCCTGGCGGTGTGTATGCCGTTGACGAGAACATGATTCAAGCCACCTATGCCAGCGAACACCAGCACGCATGCGACCTGGGTTGCGTAATTGCCAACGAGATAGCCAAGGGTCTGGGTTGTCCCTGCTACATCGCCGACCCCGTCGTGACCGACGAGTTGAACGATTATGCCCGCGTCTGCGGTCTGGCAATGTTCAAGCGCGAGAGCATCTGGCACGCCTTGAACCAGCGCGCCATCGCCCGCCGCTTTGCCAAGGAGAATGGCAAGCGCTACGAGGACCTGAACCTCATCGTTGCCCACCTGGGTGGCGGTATCTCGGTAGCCGCTCACGACCATGGCCGTGCCGTTGACGTGAACAATGCCCTGGATGGTGAAGGCCCGTTCTCTCCCGAGCGTGCCGGCAGCCTGCCCGCTAAAGAACTGGTGAACCTGTGCTTCAGCGGTGAGTACACCAAAGATGAGATTCTGAAGATGATCTCGGGCAAGGGCGGTGTATTCTCGCACCTGGGCACCACCGACATGATTGAGGCCGAGAAGATGATGAACAACGGCGACGAGAAAGCCAAGCTTGTCATCAATGCCATGATTTACCATATTGCCAAGGCTATCGCCGAGAAGGGCGCAGTCCTGTGCGGCAAGATTGACGCCATCCTCATTACCGGCGGTATTGCCTACTGGAACTATATGGTTGATGAGCTCAAGAAACGCGTTGACTGGATGGCACCCGTTTATGTATATCCCGGCGAGGACGAGATGTCGGCACTTGCCGAGAACGCAGCCGCTGTTCTGAAGGGCGAGATTGAAGTCAAGAAATATTGATTTTCCACGCCATAGCATGGCGCAAACAAAAAGAGGGAGCATTAAAAACTCCCTCTTTTATTATTCTATGTAGTGATTTCAGATTATTTGTAACTGCTGCAGGTAGGCGTAGATGCCTGTAACAAGGCCGTAGCAGGATAGCAGGATGATGATGACGCCAATGATGCGGTTGATAAGCCACATGGAGCGGATGTTGAAGTGAGTGCGCACCTTATCGACAAAGAAGGTAATTACCGCCCACCATATCAATGCACCCAAGACAATAAAAGCATATCCCAAAATGATGTGGTAGAACTTGTATTCAGGCAAGGGGAAACCGAAACGAGCAAACAAAGGGATAATCAGAAACACAATGAGCGGATTGCTCAAGGTGAACAGGAAACCCGTAACGGCATCACGCAGGTAGTCATCCCGCTGGTCCAGGTTCTCCTTAATCTGCGTGACAGGATTGTGGAAAATCATGTACAGGGCATAGACTATCAGGATAATACTGCCAACAACCTGCAGGACGTTGACATGGTCGGCAATGAAATCGGTAACCAGAGAAATGCCCAGTCCCACCAGCAGACAGTAGAACAAGTCGCTGACAGCGGCACCAACACCGGTGAAAAAGCCGGAGTTGCGACCTTTGTTAAGGGTACGCTGAATGCATAGGATTCCAATAGGACCCATGGGGGCAGAGAGAATGATGCCGATAGACACACACCCTACTAATATGGATATAATAGTACCCAATACTGGAGGTTATTCAGTTTACAACCTGCAAAGGTAGTAATTTGTTTTCACTTAATCGTGGATTGCAAACGGTTTTTTATTGTTGATGGGCGATTGTTGGGATAAAAAAGATATTCAACGTGAGTTGCAGGGCGAGGGTGAGTACTATTGGACGAAATAGTACTGGCGCTTGCCTCGAGTGCGGCCTGCAAAGTCGATGGCATGGACGGGGCAATGATGATAGCACGAGAAACAGGTGGTACACAGCCCATTGTGCTGCCACTCGGGAGGATTGCCGGCGCCGCAGTCGATATTGCCCACGGGACACACCTGCTGGCACTTGCCGCAACGGATGCAGATATCGGTATCGACAGTGAACTTGCAATCGGTGACCCAATGTTTGAGGAAAAAGCCACCCAGCAGAATGCTGTTAGTGCGGGGCCATCGGCTCTTGTTGATCATCTTCACCCCTCGGGCGCGACTCACGATGCCTGGAATCATCCTGGTCAATTGCTCGCGTGCATCGGCAATCTTGCGTTGGGCTATCTCGGGGGTATCAATCTGGTCGATGAGGGGGAAATTGTAAGTCTCGGGCATGATGACCGAATAGACGCTGTCGAGAGTAATGCCAGCGTGCTGTAAATCCTCACGGATATAATCAAACGCCAAGCCCACATCGTCGCCACATGTAGCAAAGGCATAACAGAACTGTCCGTTGTAGCCATCCAAGTGCAGACGTCTGACAAAGTCCCTCACAATGAACGGCGGTCGCCAACCATGAATCGGGAAACAGAAGCCGATGCGCTCATCAGCCGCCAGCCTGTAGTCATATTCCTCGTTGACTACCGCCGATGCAACAGACACCAAGCGTTCTCCTGTCTCTTGAGCCAATCGGGAAGCGACAAAGCCCGTGTTACCTGTACCAGTGAAATAGAATATCATGACCTGAATAGAGTATCTTGCCTATGATGTTAACTTCTTGACGTTGTGACAATTCACCCGGATTTGTGCCAGGGGCACCTTCGGGTACTGTCATTCCACGCTGCGCATAAAACTCCTGCCAATAATCTGTCACCCTACCCGTCTTGTCATGAAATGACATGGGCACAGGTTCAAAGATGAGCCGGTTTGAAACAGTCCTGTAGTTCAGCTGCACCAGTTCACTGCAATAAATGGCGCTGTCACCAGGCAAATAGAGGTCATCGTATGGCTTTCCCACCATCGCGAGGCATCGCCTGACAGAGGGCTGAACATAGAAATCAGCATTCACGCGGCCAACAATCACATGAGGATTGTTACACAGAAAGATATCGATGGGCGTGAGCCGGACGGCTGGCTTTACCGCCTCGATTACATAAGGAATGCCCTCCTCACCGCCAATGCGGTGAAATACCGCCACATGGTCGATAGGCAGGTCCTCTACCCCACTCGTCACTGCAGTGATGGCATTAGCCGTGTCGGTACAGCAGAAGAGCAGGTCTCCCTCGCGCAAATCCTTTACCGATTGCCCCAGCGCAGTCAGGGCAACAGATAAAATCACAATAAAGGTGAGGATTTTAATACCAGGTGACGCCATTGTTCAGACTCGAGTGCTTGTCATACTTGACATCCTGCAGGATAGACGACTTGACGGCAATGTGGAAGTTGTAACTCTTGTAGGGACCCACCGGCACAAAACTGGCACTCATCTCGAAGCAGTGCATCTGTCGCGAAATGGTACAGTTCATGTAAGCAATCTTATGGGCATCGAAGTTGTAGCTCGCCGATGCATTGAACGACCAGTTCTTGGTGGGACGTATCGTGGCATTGAGACTCAGGTTTTGAGTCCATTTGCCATTATATTCCAACTTGTCAAAGTTGAAAGAGCCATAACCGTAGGATATCGAATAATTGAGCGTCAAGCTCCATGGGCAGTCCCACTTGGCATAACCGTCAATGAGTTCCAAATCGGTTGTCGGACCTGTGGGCCCACCGTTTTTCTCATCATTGTTGTCTTTGTCACTATTGGAATTGGTCTCAGACCTCCGTTCATTGGTCTGGTTCTGATTCTTGTCGCGCTTGCGCTTGAAAGTGTCGTTGTTGAACGTGTAAGAAAACGATGTACCCGTGCTTGACAGACGGCCCCAACCGCCACCGTTAAATAGTCGCAACTTATTGATTCTCATCGGTGTGCCACTAGGACTAACGGCGTACTTATACACGTCCCATGTAGCATTCAGGTTAAGGTTGAACCCCTTGGTCAATCGCAGCAAAATACTGGTCGAGAGGTTACTCCATTTCAGGGAGTCGGCAGCCAGGTTGCACGACTGGGACAGAGTAAAGTTCTCAATGAGCGAAATCTTCTTGAAGCCCGTGCTGTCGCTCTCGCTCTTGACCTTGGCTTCCAGGTTGTTGGCTATGTTGAACGAAATAACTCCCGACTTGCCATTGGGGGCACCGCCGTAGAGACCGTGCTGGAAATAGCTGTAACGCACCGGCATCACAGTGCCGTCGGCCATCACGCGCTCATAGTTGCCGTAATATCCCCAGAAGGGAGCGCCAAAGTCGGGTGCAGCCGTGAACGATACAGACGGCGACATCACATGGCGCACCATCTGCAATTTCTCACTCAACTTGCCCAAGAACTTCAATGGCTTGAAGAAACCATAGACTTTGGTACTGACTGAAACGCCAAAACTGAAATCGAAAATGTTGTAGAAGCCATAGGTGGTGTCCCTGACAACGGCACTGGCATTAGGATCCCACTGTTGGCGTATCTTGCTGGTGTACATGCGGTCATTCAAGGTGATGTTAGGAGTAATGTTGAAATACTTCATCACATTAAATGTCGCCTGGATGGGCATCGAGTGACTCATGCCGTTGCGCCAGTCCTTGACCAGGCTCTTGTGCAGGAAGTCGTTTTGCTTGGCTGTCAATGAATTCTGGAAACGGCCTGTGTAGTTAATCTTGATTTTCTCATACCACCGCTCTTCGCCCACAACACGTTTTCGTTTAAACGGCGCCGTCTGGCTCATGCTGATTGTCACATTAGGGAACGATACGGTCAATGTCGAGTCGGCAGTTCGCTGCGAGATGTTGGCATTGGTCGATATTGACCATTTGCTGTTGGGAATCTTATAGGTCAGGTTGACAGTACTGCTCTTGGTGTTCTCGGTAAAAGCCTTGGTGTAATAGGTATTCAGGCTGTTGCGGGAATAGCCTGAGGTGGCGAAGTTCACGCTTGCCGAGAAGGTCAGATAAGGATTTGCCTTCTGGTTCTGGGAGTGGTTCCACACCACCTGGAAGTTTTTCATCTTGTTGTAGTCGGGATCACCTTTCTGGCCTGTCACCGTCGTGAGGTAGTTGACATTGAAGGAGCCGGAATACTTGTAGCGCTTGGAATAGGAAGACTGTGCCGACAGACCCCACGAACCACGCGTGTAGATTTCACCCGTCAATGCCAAATCGGCATATTGGCCCAACGCCAGATAGTAACCGCCATTGCGCAGGTAGAAGCCACGGTTATAGTCCTCGCCGAAGGTTGGCACCAGGATACCGCTCTGGTACTTCTCGCTGAAGGGGAAATAACCGAAGGGTACCGCAATGGGCAGTGGCAGGTCTTCCAGTACCATATAAGCTGGGCCCGTCACTACATTCTTCTTGGGTTTGACCTTGGCCTTGGTGAGCTGGAAGTAGAAGTGCGGATGCTCATGGTCGTCACAGGTGGTGTATCTGCCGTCCTTGATGTAATAATAGTCATCCTCGGTCTTCTTGGTGACGCCGCCTGTGAGGAAGCCTTCACCCTGCTCGGTGACGATGTCGGTGATGTAGCCGCGCTTGGTCTTGAAGTTGTATTTCATCACCTTGGACTCATATTCGCCGCTGTTGTCCTTGAACACGGGGTTACCGACCAGGTCGCCCACAGTGTCGGGAACGCCGATGGCCTGCACCTGGCTGCTGTCCATGTCCATGCTGATTTGGGCAGCGGTCATGTCGATGTCTCCATACTGGATATTGCTATTGCCATACATTACGGCCTGGCTACGTCCAAATAGAATAATGCTGTCCTTAGCATTAAACTGCACAACATGGTCAAGGTCCACCTTTACAAGTTTGAAGCGGCTTGTGTCGGCAGGCTGCGCCACAAGATTCCTCGTGGTCACAGAGTCGGCCGCAGGAGATGAAAGGTTAAGCGTATCTACAGGAAGCACCTGTTCAAGGGCATGTTCCTGGCCATGAAGCAGCACCGGTAACAGCGTCATCGCTACCACCAGCAGCAGTACAATATGGAGACTTCTAGTCGTCACAACATTCTAAACAAACTGCAAAATTACGGAAAAATCAACACTTGAGTGCTATCAGAACAGCATTATTGACAAGTTTTGTGCCATTTTTTGTTTTATTATCTTTATGCAGGTATCTGCAAGGTGTGAATCTACCGTTGTATTGGCCAAATCCAACAATATGAAAACAAAAAAGCAATCATGTAATGATTTTGATTTTATTATTGTTTTGTCAATTGATTTGTTGTATCTTTGCAAGTTCAAACAATAATTAACTGAAACATCTATTAACTATTCACTATATGTATAACGTCAAATCTAACCATGCCGATGAATTCATCGACGATAGCGAGATACTGGAGACTCTATCATACGCTGAGAAGAACAAGAGCAACCGTGCTCTGATTGAAGAAATCATAGAGAAAGCAGCAAAATGCAAAGGACTGACCCACCGCGAGGCGGCCGTGCTGCTCGACTGCGACCAGCCTGACCTGATTGAACGCTATGAGCAGCTGGCAAAAGATGTGAAGCATCGCTTCTACGGCAACCGCATCGTGATGTTCGCACCGCTATACTTGTCCAATTACTGCATTAATGGGTGCGTTTACTGTCCCTACCATGCCAAGAACAAGACCATTCCCCGCAAGAAACTCTCTCAGGACGAAATCCGTGCCGAGGTCGAAGCCCTGGTCAAGATGGGCCACAAGCGCATAGCCCTGGAAGCCGGTGAGCACCCCGTGATGAACCCGCTGGAATATATCCTGGAGTCCATCCACACGATTTATGACACCAAGGTGGGCAATGGTGAAATCCGCCGCCTAAACGTGAATATCGCCGCAACCGAGGTCGAGGCCTACGAGAAACTTAAGGCCGCC
Organism: uncultured Bacteroidales bacterium; assembly: GCA_902779125.1. Classification (GTDB taxonomy): domain Bacteria; phylum Bacteroidota; class Bacteroidia; order Bacteroidales; family Muribaculaceae; genus Sodaliphilus. Next base: position 88,006 of record CACZAC010000018.1, read on the forward strand.
GGTATCGGCACCTATATCCTGTTCCAGGAGACCTATAACCGCAAGAACTACGAGGCCCTGCATCCCACGGGGCCCAAGAGCGACTACTGCTACCACACCGAGGCTATGGACCGCGCCCAGATGGGCGGCTGCGACGATGTGGGCATCGGCGTTCTGTATGGATTGACGACTTACCGTTACGACTTCGTTGGACTGCTGATGCACGCTGAGCACCTGGAGGCCAAGTTCGGTGTAGGTCCACACACCATCAGTGTGCCGCGCATCTGCCCTGCTGAGGACATCACCCTCGACGAGTTCCCCGATGTGCTCCCCGATGACATCTTCTGCCGCATCATCGCTGTCATCCGTCTTGCGGTGCCCTATACGGGCATGATTATCTCTACCCGCGAGAGCCAGAGCGTACGCGCCAAGGTGCTTGACCTGGGCGTATCCCAAATCAGTGGCGGCAGCCGCACCAGCGTGGGCGGCTACACCACGGTAGAGCGCCACGACGAGACGGCGCAGTTTGACGTGAGCGACACGCGCACCCTCGACGAGGTCATCAACTGGCTGCTTTCCATCGGCTACCTGCCCAGTTTCTGCACCGCATGCTACCGTTCGGGCCGCACAGGCGACCGCTTCATGGAACTGTGCAAAGCAGGCAAAATCGGCGACATCTGCACGCCCAATGCACTGATGACGCTCAAGGAGTACCTCATGGACTTTGCCAGCGAGGACACTATCGTCAAGGGCAATGCCTTGATAGAAAAGGAATTGGCCAAGATTTCCAACCAACGTGTGCGCGAAATCGCTGGCCAACATATCCAGGAAATCGCCGCCGGCAAGCGCGACTTCTACTTCTAATGAACCAGATAAAGAAAACAATAAATACAATAACTACAAATTGATGATTTTCAGACAATTGTAATTATTGTATTTGTTGTTTTCCATTTAATACTGTCGTTCTTATGGTTAATCAGAGTTTGAATAGCACACCACAGAGTGAGCGGTTGCACATTGCGCTGTTTGGACGGCGCAATGCGGGAAAGTCATCACTCATCAACGCGCTCACGGGACAACAGATAGCCCTGGTCAGCGATATGCCCGGCACGACGACCGACCCGGTGATGAAGTCGATGGAGATTCTGCCATTGGGACCCTGCGTGCTCATTGACACGGCAGGATTTGACGATACGGGAAAAGTGGGTGACCTGCGCGTCGAACGTACCCGCGAGGTCATCAAACAGACCGATATCGCCATCATTGTGACCGATGCCTCTTCACTCGACGACGAAATGCGTTGGGCAGGACTGCTCAAACAAGCCAACGTGCCTTATGTAGCCGTATTGAATAAAGTGGACTTGATGAGTGAAGTCCCCATGACGCTACTTGCCGATATGGCAAAACGGCTGGGCTGCGACATGATTCCCGTGAGTGCACTTAAAGGCACCGGCCTTGACCAGCTCCGCCAGACGCTAGCAGGATTGATGCCCGAGGGCGACAATCAATCGCTCACAGGCGGTCTTGCCCAAAAGGGCGACACCGTGCTGCTGGTCATGCCACAAGACCCGCAAGCCCCAAAAGGCCGACTTATCCTGCCGCAAGTTCAGACCCTGCGCGATCTCATGGACAAAGACTGCATCGCCGTGTGCTGCACCACCGAGGATATCGACAGTTCATTGGCAGCATTGCGCGAGCCACCACGGTTGATTATCACCGATTCCCAGGTGTTTGACATCGTGGAAAAGAAAAAGCCTGCAGGAAGCCTGCTCACATCGTTCTCGGTGCTGATGGCGGCTCATAAGGGCGACATCCGCTTCTTTGTCAGGAGCGCCATGGCTATTGACCGCATGACCGAACAATCGCGCGTACTTATTGCTGAGGCCTGTACACATGCCCCGCTAGCCGAGGACATCGGCCGCGAGAAGATTCCCCGCATGTTGCGCCAATGCATTGGACAAGGACTGACCGTGGATATTGTGGCCGGCAAAGATTTCCCTGAGGATGTAACTAGTTATGACCTCGTGATTCATTGTGGCGGCTGCATGTTCAACCGCAAATTCATGCTTTCCCGCGTGGAACAATGCCGCCGTCAGGGCACACCGATGACCAACTACGGCATCACCATTGCCCACCTCAAGGGCATTCTGGACAAAGTCTCTTTGCCCTAGAGGATAGACTTATCGCGATATTTGGTGTGAAGTATCTCGTGGGCCTTACCGTGTAACGGCTTGCCCAAGAATTCATTATAAAGTCGCTGGATGACAGGATTCTCGTGGCTCTTGCGCAATTTCTTGCCAACATCCTCGCTGTAGATGGCACGTTGACGCGCCATGATGACCTCGATGTCGCCATGGTGGTAGGGCTGACCTGTGCCACCGATGCAGCCACCAGGACAGGCCATCACCTCAATCACATGATAATCCAGTTCCCCGGCACGCAGTTTGTCCATGACAATGCGTGCGTTGCTCAAGGTATTCACCACACACACCTTCAGTTCAAAGCCGTTAAGGTCGATGACAGCCTCGCGGATACCATCGAGACCACGCACCTGCTCAAACTCGATGTGTGGCAGCGTCTTTCCCGTAAACTCCTCATAGACAGTGCGCAACACAGCCTCCATCACACCGCCCGTAGTGCCAAAAATCGCGCCAGCACCCGATGAGTCGCCCAAAGGGGAGTCAAACTCACCGTCACGAAGCCGGTCAAAATTGATATTCATCCGCTTGATGAGTTCAGCGAGTTCGATGGTCGTGATAGAGTAATCCACATCAGGATTCCCGTCGGTGATAAACTCGTCACGGGCACATTCATACTTCTTGGACAAGCATGGCATGACCGAAACCATCACCAATTTGTCGCGGGGTATGCCCATGCGCTGTGCCCAATAGTCCTTGATGACAGCACCCAGCATCTGGGCTGGCGACTTGCAGGTCGAGGGATATTCACGCAGGTCGGGATAATCGTTCTCAAAGAAGTTGACCCATGCCGGACAGCACGATGTGGTAATCGGAATCCTCACGGTCTTGTCGCCCGCCATGAATTTCCTGAGTCGGTCAATAACCTCGGCAGCTTCTTCCATGATAGTGATATCGGCGCCAAAATCGGTGTCAAACACATAATCGACACCCACCTTGCGCAACGCCGTTATCATCTTGCCGGTCACAATAGTTCCAGGCGGCATACCAAATTCCTCGCCCAAGGCATAACGCACTGCAGGAGCTGTCTGAGCGACGACAACCTTGTCAGGGTCGGCGACATCGACCAACAGGTCCTCAACATAGTTGCGCTCGTTGAGGGCACCAACTGGTCCATGAATGGCGCCAAACTTGCACTTGGTCGCGCAATGGCCGCAGCAGGTGCACTTGTATGGATTGACCACATGAGGATGGCGCAAATCGCCCACGATAGCTTGACTGGAGCAACCGCGCTTGCAAGCGCCACAGCCTTTGCATTTGTCGACATCAATCATATAGGACATAACCGACAGGAACTTCTTGCCGCCAATCTCGTAGATGTAGTCATGGAGCATGGCGTCCATCGACAGCTGCTTGGGATAGGAACTCCAGTGCTTGGAATCATCCATCAGCTGATGGGCTGTGAAGTCAACATACTGCAGGCGCTCAAGCCGACGTCCGTCAATGATATGGGTCTTGACGATGTCCTCGACATCCTCAGGGTGAACCTGAACATAGGTCGTATTGTCGGGCATAATCCTGACAATGGGCCCCTTGGCACAAAAACCAAAGCATCCGGTAGCCACGACATCAACACGGCTACCCAGACCATACTCGGCAATGACACGGATAAAATTATCAATGATTTTCAGGCTGCCAGAATTGTAGCAAGCCGACCCACTGCAACACAAGACCTGAAGATGGCTGTGACCAATCAAACCGAACACCTCGGCATCAGTATGGCCGTTGTCCTGAGCGGGACGCTCTTGAAGCGTGCCAGGATTGTTCTTTGATGGCTCGTTGTGTTGTATATCCATTGACTATAAATCGGTTAATGGTTATTGACCTCTCGTCAGAGCTTGAGAATTATTGATTTTGGTTACAAAATTACTTTTTTTTGGTCATTAATCAATAGCTAAAACCAGAAAAAATCAAAAATCGCTGCAATTAAAAAATGGACAGGATGCCCATGAAGGTGCATCCTGTCCATTGTAAGGTGATGATTATATCAATCAGTCTTGAGCAGCGACGTTGTCGAGGATTTGGCGGATGTCCTTGACGTCGAGACGGCCATAGACATGCTCACCGACCATAACAACGGGAGCAAGACCGCAAGCACCCACGCAACGCAGGCAGTCGAGCGAGAATTTGCCATCAGGCGTAGTCTCGCCCACCTCGATGTTAAGTACACGCTTGATTTCCTCAAGCAGACGCTCTGAACCACGCACGTAGCAAGCGGTACCCAAGCAGACCGAAATCGGGTGCTTGCCCTTCGGGAAGATAGCCGTGCAAAGCCTGGCACTCGTGCAGTACGTTAATCAATTCACCGGGCTTATTGCCGTGCTTGTCACAGATTTCCTCAACCTGTTGAACAACGGTACACGCCAGTTTGATTTCTTGTTTCTTCATATCGTTATTGATGTTTTATACGAGATTAATGAATGGATTTATCAAAATAGTGCGTGTGAAGCAGGTGGTGTGACTTCTCGCCACAGGGCTCACCCAGGAATTCCTTGTAGAGCTTCTGGATGTCGGGGTTCTCATGGCTCTTACGCAATGCCTTGCCCTCGTCCTCGCGGTAAACGGCAGCGGCACGTGCCTTGAGAATCTCGATATTGCCGTGGTGGTAAGGCTGACCAGCACCGCCAATGCAGCCACCGGGACATGCCATTACCTCAACCACATGGTAGTTGAGCTTACCGGCACGCAGTGCATTCATCACCTTGCGGGCATTGCTCAGGGTGTGAGCCACGCAGACCTTCAGCTCAAAGCCGTTGAGGTCGATAGTAGCCTCCTTGATGCCCTCGAAACCGCGACGGTACGCAGAGCTGCCTCCATCACACCACCAGTGATGCCGAAGATGACACCAGCACCGGTCGATTCGCCAAGAGGCGAGTCGAAGTCGCTGTCAGGCAGGTTGACGAAGTCGATATTAGCACGCTTGATCAGGCGGCCCAGCTCACGGGTCGAGATGCTGTAGTCCACATCGGGATTACCATCCACCTTGAACTCTTCACGACCAGCCTCATACTTCTTAGCCAAGCAGGGCATGATGGAAACAACCACGAGTTTTTCGCGGGGGATACCCATCTTCTCTGCCCAGTAGGTCTTGGCGATAGCGCCGAACATCTGGGCGGGAGACTTGGCTGATGAGGGATAGTCAAGCAGATCGGGGAACTCATGCTCATAGAAGTTAACCCAAGCGGGGCAGCACGAGGTCATGATAGGCAGTTTCACATCCTTATCGCCAGCAAGGAACTTGTTGAGGCGTTGCAGGATTTCGGTGCCCTCCTCCATGATGGTGAGGTCGGCAGCGAAATCGGTGTCGAATGCGTAGTCGAAGCCGAGGTCACGCAATGCGGTAGCCAGCTTGCCAGTCACGATAGTGCCGGGCTGCATGCCGAATTCCTCGCCCAGTGCAAAGCGCACGGCAGGTGCGGGCTGAGCAACAACCACCTTGTCGGGGTTGGTGAGGTCGTCCATGAGCTGGTTGGTATAGTCATGCTCGGTGAGGGCGCCGGTAGGACATACAGCGACACACTGTCCGCAATAGGTACAATTGGTGTCGGTGAACATCTTGTCGAAGGTGGGTGCGATGGTGGTGTTGAAACCACGACGGATAGCACTCAACACGCCGACCGACTGCACGTTGTTGCAGACGCTCTCACAACGGCGGCAATAAACGCACTTCTCCATGTTGCGGGTGATGGCGGGCGTGAGCTCTTGCTTGCGCTCGCTCTGCTCTCCACCGTTGTAAGGCATTTGGCGGATGTTGAAGCGCATAACCAGACGCTGCAACTCACAATCACTGCACTTGGGGCAAGTCAAGCAATCGTTGGGATGGTCGCTGAGCATAAGCTCGGCAACAGTCTTGCGGGCGCGGATAACGCGAGCGCTGTTGGTGTGAACCACCATGCCTGGGGTCACGCGGGTAGCGCAAGCGGGAGCCAGGTTGCGGCGACCTTCAATCTCCACAACACAAATGCGGCACGAGGCGGGCATGTTCTGTACACAAGTGCCCTCAAGGTTGATGTGGCACAGGGTGGGAATGCTGATGCCCACAGTCTTGGCAGCATCGAGCAACATCGTGCCAGCAGGAACTGTTACCTCATGTTTATCAATCGTCAGAGTGATCATATTCTTTTCTTCCATGATGCTATCGAAATTTAATAAACCGAGATGGCGTCGAAGCGGCAGTTAGACTTACACATACCGCAGCGGATGCACTCGAAGGGGTTAATAATGTGAGGCTTGCGCATGTCGC
>CACZAC010000019.1 GCA_902779125.1 uncultured Bacteroidales bacterium
CCTCCAGCTCCACAAAATCAAAAATAAGTCGCTGAATTTCAGCGACTTGTTTTTATATCGTGCAATCCGTTCTATTAAGATATTTTTTTGAGGAGTATTTTTCAAATCTCGGTTTGTCATTCGCCGCACGGTTGTTGTGGCTGATTAATCTGTAGGAGATGCTTGCTTTTGTGAAGGGAAATCTGTATCTTTGCAACGTTCAATAAAGCCTCTCATCTTGCTCGTGAGATGTGATGTGTCACTGGTTGAACTCAATGATTCATCTTTAACCTGAAAAAACTGATTACTGAAAATGAAACCGTCTGATTTCATTCATCCCGAAGATGCCGCTGCATTGCGGCAGATGGAGGGACTGCCAGGGTTTGCAGCGCTTGTCAAGAAGGTTCTGGCCATCGGTATCGAAACTTTGCAATATGGCGTGAACATGGCATCTGCAATCCGGTTGTCAGAGAAACAATTGCCACACATATACCGGCACCTGCCGCCCATCTGCCAACGAATGGGTATCGCCGAGCCTGAGTTCTACCTGAAAATGAGTCCCATTCCTAATGCGTGGACCATGGGGGATACCCGCATCTACATCACGGTGACTTCGAGCCTGGTTGAGATGATGAACGACGAGGAACTTGATGCTATCATCGCCCATGAGTGCGGCCACATCATGTGCCGCCATGTGCTCTATCACACCGTGGCACAATGGCTAAGTGGCGGCATTGCCTCGCTAGGATTACTGGGCAAGTTGGCAATACCCGTTGAGTATGCCCTGCTGTACTGGAGCCGAAAGAGCGAATTGTCGGCTGACCGTGCAGCAAGCATCATCACGTCGCCCGAGGTGGTAGCCAGCACGATGGCGCGCTTGTCAGGCGGCCCCAAGAGCCTGACGGAACAAATAGACCTGAGGGAGTGGGCATCCCAAGCCGACGAATACGACAAAATCCAGAATTCCGGCATATGGAACAAGGCTTTGCAATTGTCTGTCATCGCTGGACTTGACCATCCTTTCTCGGCTGTGCGCGTACGCGAGATTCTCAAGTGGAGCGAGAGCGAACAATACAATATGATTAAGACCGGCAATTTCGCTATTGAACCGCCCGATGGCATCTGCCCTAACTGCGGCAACGCCATTGATAAGGACTGGAAATTCTGCCGCAACTGCGGACACCAACTATAAAGACCTCACAAGATTATGATTTTCAATAAACAAGGATATATCGACATCGATGGTATGATTGCCGCATCGCCTTCATTCCAAAATATCATGGAAGATGGCATCGTGACAGACGAGGAACTGCGCCAGCAAGCCGACAAGGTCATCAGCCTCATGCATGAGGCCGAACAACGCTTCACCGAGGAGGACCAGCTCTTCATCAAGCGGCTGTTTGCCGAGGCCAATGTCCTCTCGGCCATCTATCAATATTATGAACTTCAAGAATTGAGATAGTCATGTCGAGATATAATACAAAACAACTGCTCAAAGCCAACATGTCACAGATTGACATGATAGCCGAAGCCATCGAAAGCGAGTTCAGAAACGACGGTTTTGACGTGATGGTTGACAATCTGATGAGCGGTGGCAAGGACATCAGCATCACCAAGGGCAACCTGTTCAAGGCGGTCCTCGGCATGCGCTCTGCACTGAAGATTACGCTCACGCCACATCCTGACGGTGTATTGTTTAATGCCAACGTGGGCATCTTCGGCCAGCAGGTGATACCCAGTGTTATCACGCTATTCTTCTTCTGGCCCGTGCTGATTACCCAAATTTGGGGACTCGTGAAACAGTCTTCTCTTGACGACCGTGCCTTGGCCGTCGCCCAGCAAACTGCCGCAAGGGAGAGCGCACCTGCCCCCACCGCCTCCACCCTACTCGACCACGACGTCAAATTCTGCACCCACTGCGGCCATAAAATGTCCCGCACCGCAAAATTCTGCTCCGAATGCGGAGAAAAAATGATATAGAATATACTTTATTCAGATGATAGATTCCATAAAAAGATATGCAATACGATATATTCATCAGCTATAAGCGTAAAAGCTTACCAACAGCCAATAATCTATATTATCGGTTAACGACACGTGGCTATTCCGTATTCTTCGATCTTGAAGAAATGGGAAGAGATAACTTCAACACCCAATTGCTCAACTATATTGAGAACGCAAAGGATGTGTTTGTTATCCTTGAAGATAGTTCATTAGATGCATGCAAAAACGCTGATTGGGAAAACGATTGGTTTTGTCATGAAATTGCTTATGCCTTGGAGAAGAAAAAGAACATCATTCCAATCCTCATAGGAGGATACAAGATGCCCCCCATGGATTTCTTCCCTGACAAATTAAAGGAATTGAGTTTTAAGAATGCTCCAGAGTTCAACTTCTCCTTCTTTGAGGCATACCTTGACAAACTGATTGAGAAAGATTATCTCTTATCTAAACCCAATCTGCAAGAAAAAGCCACATCGGTATTCAAGTTCTATTCCAACGAGAATTGCCAAATATTCAAAGAAGGCAAACTAGTATGTAGTCTTAAAGGAATGTCAGATGAACCTTACTATTTGCCCGTTCCACGAAAAGGAGATTACCGTTTCAAAGGAGTGAATTCAATCACTGCTGAAACTAGAATTATCAAGGAACATATTGAAGCCAAGGAAGAAAAAGAGATAGAGATAGAATGGACAGAACGCAAACCGTTGAAACCTGAACAGGAATGGCCAGAGACTAGTATTATTAGCGGAAATAACTATTCAGTTGACTTGGGTGTACTAAAATTCAATATGATTCGTGTAGAGGGAGGGAAAATGATGATTGGCGCTACCAACGAACAAATTGAAGAAGCAGAAAGTAACGAACACCCAGCACACCTTATCTCATTGCCAACGTTCTATATTGGTCAGTTTCCAGTTACTCAAAACATCTGGGAGTTGGTTATGGGATATAATAAATCAAAAAAACAAGACAAGAGGCAAACTGTAGATAGGGCTTCTTTTGCAGGAGTATCAAGCACAGCATTTGGTGCAGGAGTCGGTTCCCTATTTGGTCCTATCGGAACAATAGCCGGAGGCGCTATTGGTTGGTTCGCTGGCCATAAAGACAATATGCATCCAGTTCAAGACGATGCAGCAGGACATTATCCTGTAGAAAACCTATCTCATGATGAAGCATTAGAATTTGTTCGCCGTATCTCCAAAATGACAAATATACAATTCGCTCTTCCGACAGAAGAAGAATGGGAGTATGCTGCTCGAGGAGGACAGAAAAGTAACGGTTTCAAGTACGCAGGCAGCAATGATATAGATGAAGTCTCATGGTATCGAGATAACGCTAACGGTACAACTCATCCTGTTGGAGAGAAGAAGCCTAACGAACTTGGACTTTATGATATGTGCGGAAATGTATGGGAATGGACAGAAACTCCTGCTCATTCATACACTTCAGTAGTAGAACATGGTGGTACTAAATTTATTCGCCGCGGCGGCAGTTGGTGGCATGAAGCGAAGAATTGCCGCGTAGCCAAACGATATGTTTCAGACCATTCAAAGAAAACGAGTGGTTTAGGATTGAGAGTGGTGATTAGAGAAAATGTGAAATAAATCAACTATCATTTTTAGAGTGCATGAAATATGCATCACACATTTGGAATACATCTAATCATACAAAATCTTTTGTGATAATGGTAAACACCACTCCTAACGATACACATTGCCAATTAGTGAATTATAGTTTATCTTTGGGGGAATGTTTTTTCAAGACTGTTTTAGATTATGATATCGAAAAATGACATATCGGACCCGTTAAGGGAAATAATTGACCAGTTGCAGGAGGTGTGGAGTCAAATGGCCAATAAGATACCATACACGTTTAACGAGCATTCCGGGATGCTGACGTTTGACGGCGTGGTGTCGGTGGTGATTTTTATGGGGCTGATGGTGGGGTTGGCGTTCTTCTTTTACCGAAAGAAAAAGGCGCTGGACTTCTGTGACCGCTATTTGACCTACGCCTTTATCGCGGTGTGGATGCTTGGCTTTGTGGTGTATGACTTGGGTATGTACCCCGATCATAGCGCCAATGGCACAAGAGCCTTTTTGGCAATGCTGGGAGTGGCACCGATGGCGATTATCCACGCCTTTGAGATGTTTATCTTGCAGAGCGACGTGAGTGCAATCCATGATGGATGCCACGACAGCGCCTGGTTCATGTTTTTCTTCTCGATAGCCCACCTACTGGCGGCATTCATCAGTATGGTATTCGTCATCAAGCACTTCGGGTTCAATATCGTGGCGAATTTCATCAGGTTAATCAAGACACACTTCTGGCTGAGCAATGTGAAGAATTTGTACGTCTTTTGGGGGATGAATGACGCAACCTACCATCTGGCCAAGGACATCATCGAAAACAAGCATGCTACCGATGCTCGCATCTTCATCATACGCGTGAACAGCGACAAGGAGGACCCAAACAAACGTATCGGCATGGATCGCCTGTTCAGTTTCCTCTCTTTGTCGAACAACAACCTGGACAATCTGCAGGAATTGCAGAAGCTGGGATGCCTGACAAGCAGCACCTTCGGTTCGTTGACCGAGGCACAGGCAGACAGCGACAATGACCTGATCAGACGCGAGTTGAGATTGAGCAGTCTGGTCAGATTGATGGACAACACGACGGGGAAAGTGCACATGTTCTTTCTCAATGATGACGAGTCGTTCAACATACAGGCCGTGGGCAACCTCAAACGTGATCTCTCAATCAACAATTTTGCCAATCAAGGAAAAATCAAGTTCTATTGCCGAGGCCGTTACAATAGCGTGCACCGCGTCATTGAGGATGAGCCGACCCACCAAAACATCGAGGTGAGAGTCATCGACTCTGCCCACTTGAGCGTGGAGATGTTGAAGTTGAAAGAGAATATCCACCTGCAGCCTGTCAGCTATGTGAACGTTGAGGAGGATGCCACAGTTTCAACGCCCTTCAATGCGCTGGTGGTAGGCTTCAGCGAGGTGGGCATGGATATGGTGCGGTTCCTTTACGAATACAGCGCTTTTGTCAAGACTGGGAGCACGAACAAAAACGTGATGTCATCGGATTTTCATTGTGATGTGGTAGATAAGGATATGGCATCGCTTGCAGGACAATTTGTTGCCAATGCGCCAGCCATTAAGCCACGTCTGCATCGTCACCATGTCACCAATTATTCACAGAAACCAGGAGCCAATCGGCCAAAAATCGACCTCTACGAGTTAGACTGCCAGAGCGTGAAATTTTACAACGGTCTGAAGGGCTGGTTGCCCGCGGTCAACTATATCGTCCTAGCAACCGGTGATGACGAGTTGAATATGTCCCATGCCGTCAGGTTGTTCAAGTTGGCTATCCGTTACGGAACCGACATGTCACGGTTGCGCATCATGGTGCGCGTGCGACATGACGACAACGGCCACCTCAAGAAAATTGCCGAGCACTATAACCGCCTGTGGGCGGCCGAGTGCGAGAGTACAGACAAGGACAAAAGGCATCAACACGTTATTGGGGCTACCACGATTTTTGACGGACCCATCACGCCCTTTGGTTCAACAGAGAGCATCTACACTTTTGACCACATCGTCAACGAGTCATTAAAGGAGAGCGCCAAACGGTTCAAAGAGAAATATGACCTGTCACTCATTGAGCTGCAGAGAGTCGCAGGTTCTAGAACCGATACTTACGTGAGCTGGGATGAAGAGCAGAATGATTATATGCAATTGACTGGCGTCCACAAGGGCTTCTCACCCACTTACAGCGGCATGATGCGGTTGAGGCGCGTACAGAGCCAAAACACTGCCAACAGCATGCACTCCGCCACCAAAGTAGAATTGGCAAAACGAGCCCTCAAAGACGAGTATGAACTCATCAAGATGCATGGCTTGTCGCGCAAGGTGAACGAGATTGAATACCGCTGGCGAGACTACAGCAATGTGCCGATTGACCACATCCAGCGGGTGATGGACGTGTTGGCGCAGACAGAGCACCTGCGATGGGTAGCGTCACACGAAATCCTGGGTTATCAGGAATACACGCCTCGCGACCCTGAAGATCCAGGCAAAAAGGACGAGGCAAGGCTGTTACATGGCTATATGTGCGACTGGGATTTGCTCTCCACCGAGACCAAGAGCTACGACTACAACGCCGTCGACGTTTCAATCAGTGAATACGGATATGAATGATAAACGGATTATTAACTTCTAAATATTGATATAAATATGGGAACTTTGACATTAATAACAAATGGTTTGCAGAGTGCCGGAAAAGCTTCCTATTGGAATAGTGCTGTATCAATCACACTAATTATCTGTGTAACAGTATTTCTGATAACCGTTGCGGTTTTTCTTCTCATGTACTTTAAGAATAGATTGCGTCTCAATTCTATAAAGGACAAAGAGCTTGCCGAAAAAGCGTATAATTTAAAGCTAAAAGAGAGTCAAGAAAAAGAAAGAATTGAGGAAGAAAAGAGGCTCTACCGCAAGCAGATAGCTGGCATACTGGAAAAGTGTGCCATCGGAAAAGTAATAACCACTGAAAATGGCAAAGAAAAAGAAACTAAAGTTTCAGAACTCAAACCTGAAAATGTTAATCTATACATCAATAAATTAGAGGAGCTAATAACCAAATTGGGTTCTTAAACAGAGTGACCCAGAGGTTGTGAGACAAATGACTGACCAAGAAATCATAGAAGGACTCATTGCGCGAGACGAGCGGGTGACTGGGGAGTTTTTCTTCGGGCAGTGCCGGCCGTTGATTTGCAGCATCATTGGGCTGGTATTCAACGGCAGAGTGGACTATGACGAACTGGTCAATGAACTATATCTCTACTTGATGGAGAACGATGCGGCACGATTGCGCGGCTTTGAATACCGTAGCTCGGTATATCAGTGGCTCAAGGTACTCGCTATCCGTTATTTCATCAAGCGGCGTGACCACATGATTGATGACGTGAGCCATGAGCGACCCACTCATGAAGAGGAGAGCGCCGAGGACAGCCACGCCGATGAGGATCTGGAACGCTTGTTCGGGTTGATGCCCAACAAGCGCTATGTGATGGTTATTAAAAGGCTAATCCTGGAGGACGAGAATCCCGAACATTTGGCACGCGAGATGAACGTCACTGTTGCTAACCTGTATAATATCAAACGGCGTGCGATGGCTCAACTGGCACACGTCGCCCTAAAAGACATTCAAGAATATGGCAAACAACAATAAGCAGATTTCCGACGAACTACTAGCGGCTTTTCTTGACGGCAACACAACAGTCCAAGAGACCCGACAAGTACTGGAAGCAATGAGAGAGAATGCATCATTGCGAGAGGCCATTAACATAGCACTACAGGTGCATCGCGACCCGCGGGCAGTCACCCTGCCCATGATGCAGATGGCGGCAGAGTGCGGTGAAAACCTATGTGGTGTAATGTGCGAGGCCTATATCCTCAACAGGCGCGGCATAGCCTATCATGACGATGAATTAATTGCAACAGCTCGAGAGAAACGTTGGCTCAAGCCCGAAGGTTCGCCACTGCATGCCATGGGACAGTTGCTGGCACATTACGGGCTGATGGTTACCCACAGCTATGACGCCACCATCACCGATATATCCGCTGCTCTTGACCTCGACAATGATGTAATTGTGGCTGTGGACAACGGCAAACTATACCCTGAAAGCAACGACAAGGATGATGCCGCCAACCATGCCATCGTGGTCACCGCCATCGACAAAGGAAAGAACGAAGTCACCATCTATGACCCCGAAAAAGGCTCCATCCAGACAGTGGATTTCGACCATTTTCACAACGCATGGCAGACGTCGCTCAACTACATGGTGCGCGTGCTGCAAGAGGCTGGAGAATATAACCCACGACCCATCAATCTGGATGATATCGAACTGACCGAAGACCTGCAAGAACTGCGCGAAGCCATCGCCGAGAATGCTCATGACGTTTGGGCCGAGGCTCGCATAAGAGAAGGCTGGACATTTGGCCCCCGACGCGATGACACGCTCAAGCATCATCCCGACCTAATCCCCTACTCCGCCCTGTCTGACAGCGAGAAAGAGTATGACCGCCTCATGGCCATCAAGACCATCAAACTGGTAAAAAAACTCGGCTTCGATATCGTCAAAAGATAGAACTAAATAGATAGACCCACTCAAAAACGCTTTCAAAGCCAAAAAACAATTTGACATGTATATCACAAGTATAAAATTCAAGCTAGCATTAAAGTGGTTCCTCCATTCTGAATATGATTATCTGCTAGTGTATGCTAGTGGCGCGAATAAACTTGACTATGAAATTAGCAGAGAAGTATTAACTTATAGACAACTCATAGATGCTCAAACGGGAGATTTAGTATGTTTCCTTCATTTTATTGAGTCAGAACACGAGCAAGATTCACTTATCCGTGCCAACCATACAGATTCGATTGAAAATTTCATGATATATCATATCAATACAGAAAGAGTTAGAAGACTGACACATCGGGACCTTTACTGTGGAGTAGGGCTTAAGACAACCTATGAAACTACATGGGATTTATGTGAGTTTTTTGACATCATGCAATGTGAGTTGCCCGCTTTTATTTTAATCCATAGAGATAGAAGCAATACTGATTTACTATCTTTAACTCATCAATATTCGTTATTTTCAATCAAGAATCTAGAAGATTTACATTCTCTACTCACACCCATAAAAATAATAAACAACTATCAATCCGACATCACCCCTATCAGAGACAAACTCACTAAACTGCAGAAAATTCCAGATGCTATAGAAATACAACAGCAGATTGATAGCATCAGAAGAGGCATTGAAACATTGAAAAAAGAAACCATTGATGATCTTTGTCTCAAACGCACAGAGGTTTGCCATGCCATACATTTGATTCTTTTAAGTTACAATAAGAATTTCGAATTAACTGACATGAATTTCAATTCCTTCAAAGAATTACTCACTAAAGAAGGATTAATCAATGAGTTTTTATCAAAGCATCGAGACCTTTTTAATCTTTTTAAAAAAATTGACAAGAAAATACGGAAGTGGAACAATAGTAAGAACGATAAAATAGAACTACTCATAGATAATTTGAAACAGAAACAAAACGCATTGATGCAATCACAGAGCATAAAAGAGCAAATAAATCAATTAATACAAAAAGAGGAAGAAATAATAAACACATATAAGAAAACTATTAAAGAAACGCTACTCATTGACAATTCATCAGAATTATTGTATGCAGTTGACAACAATAGTTCTACCCTGCCCTTGATTATTGAAAAAACCATTAGCAATTACTTAGATAAAAACCAAGTAATTAGAAGCATAGTCAGAGATATTAGAGATAAGGTCCATCAACAAGCATTTGATATTTTTATCTCGTGTAAAAGTGAAGACTATAAATATGGAGAACAACTATTTCATCTCTTATCCAACAGAGGATTTCACCCATTCATCGCATCAAAATCTTTAAGAGCCGTTGGATGCGATTTATATAGTAAAGTTATCTCTGAGGTAATTGACTCATGCAAGCATATGATCGTATTTGCAACAGATCAACGATATGTAGAATCTCCATACGTGGAATCAGAATGGAGTATGTTCGTTAACGAGCTAAAAGCAGGGAGAAAGACAGGAAAATTACTTACTATTATCCCAGACCCAATTCAAGGCCAAAAACTGCCGATTGACCTTAGACAAAGAGAAATATTTCCCACTGATAACTATGAAGCTATCTGCGATTATTTAAAATAAGATTAATTCAATTATTCTTATAATGCTATTCAAGTAAAACATCTATCTTTGCAAAATATCAATGATTATGGAACAGAGTAAATATGACATTTTCATCAGCTACTCACGTATAGACTACCTTGATGAATATGAAAATGAGATTCCAGGTAATGAGATTTCAAAAATCTTGCAAGCATTGAGCGATGAACATATTACATACTGGATTGATAAAAAAGGCATTGATCATGGTGCAAATATTCCAGTAGAAATTGAGAATAATATCAAAGCTTCTCGCATCATTCTTTTTCTCTCTACGTCTAATTCCAATTTTGCATCCAATTGGACACTCAATGAAATAGCTTATGCTCATAAAATAAGTAAGCACATCATACCAGTACGTATTGATAAATCACAATTTGGTGAAGGAATTGGCTTTTTTCTTGCTCCTTCAAATACCATTGATTATTACAATGATCCTGAACAAAAGCGCATTGATATGATTAATGCTATCAATCAACAGCTTAACATAATAAAACAAGAAGAACAAATTGCAGAAAAAATTGAATTGTCTTGGGAAGAACTGAATCAAAGAGAGAAAGATATCGAGTCTAAAAAACATTCGTTACTGCATAATTCAAAAAAACAGATTACCGATAAAAGTATACTAAAAGAATTACTAGAAACGATTTGCCCTAAAAAAGACAACTCTAATACAAACGCTTTGTCACAAAAGGATCAACTAGACAATCTTAGGAGAAGTAACGATTTGCTGGAAGAAGACAAAAAACGCTTAAATAATAAAAACACAATATTTAAGACAATCGCAATCATTACATCTCTATCAGCATTATGTCTATTATTTTGTACCATATTTCAGAATTTATATTCCAAACAAACTCCAAAACAAGCGTTTGAGACAATGTCTGAGCAAGATCCAATGTTGATATTTTCAGGAGGAGGATCAGTCTATAATTACATCTGTGAGCATCAAGCGGATAGTGATACCATTAGTCTTGCCAATTATGATAATGCCATCTATATCAACCAACCAAGCGGCAACGCTTGGTCATTGCTTCTCGAAGAAGCAATGACAGACAAAAGGAGATTCTGCTCTATATGCCTTTCATCAGATATTATTGACACTACTAGGTTTAACAATTATGATGCGTTTTCTAATGATACACGTATCGTTCAGCTACTCATAGGCCATGACCCTCTAATAATTTATGCTCAGAAAAAGCCTTCATTCATTTCTGATGATGTTAATATCATCACACTTCAAGAACTCAGTACAATTTTCAACAACAAAAAGATAAAAAGAGAATTTAGATTTTTTTCTACATCCAGAAACAGCGGAACGCTTCGCACTTATCAACGTTATCTTTCATTAGTTGACACTACATTACAACTTGAATCTCTCTGTTTCCCTTTCTACGAAGATGATTCTCCTGACTATATGAAGAGTTTGAATCAAGTCCGTGATCCACTTAAAAAGAAACCATTTTTTGTATTAGGGAGCAAATACTATTTTCCAAAGGAAATTGTAGATCAATCAATCCCTCTCATCCTTATGGATGATACAATCACCTTGAAAAAACCAGTTTACATCTATTTTATTGCAACAAAAGACCCAATGAATAAAAAATTTAAGATCAATAAAAGAATTATTAGTTTCTTGAAGAAGATTGGCGCAAAGCAAAATATTGATGCGACAATTTGGAATAGCATTGAAAAAGAGGGTTGCATCGCATCACAAGGTGATCTCATCATCGACATTAACGACACGTCTAAAGTCTTTTATCAAGAAGAGAAAAAACGATTGAATCATTTGAACTTAAAAACTTTAAAATAGTCATTATTATCTCACATATCGTATATTAGATTAATAATCAATGATTTATAGCATTTATTTGATCATCACACAAGAGTTTACAAATGAGTCAAAGTTCATTCGTCAATGTTAAAAAGTGATAGAAATGAGAGATGATAGGGCTCTTTATTGATGTTTATGGGTAAAATGAAACTATGACAATGAAAAAGAAGAATGATTATAGGCCGGAGCCGGTGGATACTAGCGATGTCACCGTGCCAGAAGAACTGATGGAACTGGTAGAGGAAATGTCACGCAATGTGCATGAGGTGTGGGCCAGGAGCCGTATGGACCAGGGGTGGACCTGGGGGGAACAACGTGACGACGAGCGCAAGAAACATCCGGATTTGGTCCCTTACGATGAGTTGACTGAAGAGGAGAAAGACTATGACCGTGATACTAGCCTTCAGACGATTAAGCTGATTCTGAAGTTGGGCTTCAAAATCTCGAAATAAAACCCGTACTCTGGCATTATAGAAGAGGAACTTGCGATTTGCAAGAACAGAAGAAGGCCGGAAACTGAAATTCAGTTTCCGGCCTTCTTTGCCGTAGTTAGGATAGAGCCTATTTACTTGGCGGCTGCGAGAAGGTCGCGGGGCAAGGTGGGCATGGCGCCGTTCTGCGTGCAGACATAGGCGCTGACCTTGACGGCCAACTCATGAGCCTCGGGGACGGGCTTGCCGTTGAGGATGGCGGCACAGAAGGAGCCTGTGAACGAGTCACCGGCGCCGACGGTGTCGGCCACTTCAACCTTAGGCGTCTCTTGGAACGACATCTGGCCACGCGTGAAGACGTAGGAGCCGTTGGTGCCGCAGGTGAGCACGAGCATATCGAGGTCATACTTGCCCAGGATGAGCCAGCACTTGTTCTCGATGTCAAGGCCAGGATAGCCGAACATGCGTCCGATGGTCACGAGCTCCTCATCATTGATTTTGAGGATGTTGCAACGGCGCATCGACTGCTGGATGATTTCCTTGTTGTAGAACTGCTGACGCAGGTTGATGTCGAAAATCTTCATGCAATCGTTGGGAGTGGCATCAAGGAAACGGTGGATGTTCTCGCGCGAAACGACATTGCGCTGAGCCAGCGAGCCGTAGCACACGGCGCGGCAGTTGGCAGCGATTTCCTCAATCTCGGGCGTGAAGGGGATGTTGTCCCATGCCACGTTCTCCTTGATGTCATAGGTGGGGATTCCTTCCTCGTTGAGCGTCACCTGTACGGTGCCGGTGGGATAAGGCACACGCGGCATGAGGTACTTGAGGCCATGCTCCTCCAGGGCCTCGATGGTCTCCTCAGCAAGCTTATCCTCGCCCAGAGCACTGATGGCGATTGAGTTGTCACTGCCGACGAATTGTCCGGCATGATAGGCGAAGTTGGCGGGGGCACCGCCCAGTTTCTTACCTTCGGGGAGAACATCCCACAGGGCCTCGCCCAGACCCACTACATAACGTTTATCACTCATAGTTGTCAGTTTTTCAGTTGTCAGTTTTCAGTTTGAGTTTTGAGTTGCTTGATGTAGGTGAACAGGTAGATGACACCGATGGCCATCACTGCCACGGCACCAGCCTGGCCGACAGCGTCGCTGGCGAAGCCCATGAGCAGCGGGAAAATCGTGCCGCCAAACAGGCCCATGATCATCAGGCCGGACACCTCGTTCTGCTTCTTGGGCATCGACTCGAGAGCCGTAGCAAAACACATCGAGAAGATGTTGGAGTTACCGTAGCCCACGAGAGCGATAGCGGTGTACAGAATCCACTTCTCGTGACCGAAGAACATGCCACACATCGACAGGGCCATCATGATGACGCTGATGAGGAAGAACGTTCTCATCTTGAGCACACGCAGGAAGAACGAACCGGTCAAGCAACCGATGGTACGGAAGATGAAGTAGAGCGAGGCAGCAAATGCGGCGTCATTCAAGTTCATGCCCAGACGCTCCATGAGAATCTTCGGGGCGGTGGTGTTGGTGCCCACATCGATGCCCACATGGCACATAATGCCCAGGAACGAGAGCAGCACGATGGGCGTGCCCAAGAGCTTGAAGCACTCCACAAAGGTCGAAGGTTTGCCTTCGATTTTCTCTTCATGGATTGGTGTAACTGCTAGCAGAACTGTTGAGAATGTACCTACTACAAAGAAGATGGCGAACAGCACACGCCAGTCAAGACCCAGGCTGGGAATCACCTGCATGGCACCCCACGAGGCCAGATAAGGCGCGATGAACGAAGCGATGGCCTTGATGAACTGGCCGAAGGTGAGCGTTGATGCCAGGTTGCCACCACCCATCACGGTCGATACCAGCGGGTTGAGCGAAGTCTGCATCAGTGCATTACCGATGCCCAGCAGCGAGAAGGCGATGAGCATCACAGGGAAACTGTTGCCGAACAGCGGAATAAACAGCGAGAGAATGGTCACTACCAGTGACAAGAGCACCGTTTTCTTACGGCCTATCTTGTTCATCAGCATGCCTGTGGGAACACTGAAGATGAGGAACCAGAAGAATACCAGCGAGGGTAAGGTGTTGGCCACCTTGTCCGTGAGGCCGAGGTCTGCTTTCACATAGTTGGAGGCGATACCCACCAGGTCAACGAAGCCCATGCAGAAGAAGCACAGCATGACCGAGATAATCGCGATTTTATTAGTCTTTGCCATTATTTAAAAATTTTAAGTTGTAAGTTTTAGTTTTAAGCTAAAAGCTAATAGCTAAAGGCTAATAGCTGATTTGGTAAATCGTGGCCTTACCGCCCTTGACCTTGATGTTGGTGTAAGGTGTGGTGGGGAACACGAGGTTAGTCATCGCCATCTTGCCGTCGGCATCAAAGGCCTCGATGCTGCAACGGTCAACGAAGATGCGCAGCTGCTTGATAGCACCATGGGTGGGGGCAACAGTCACAACAGGGAAAGCCTCGCTGAAACTGACATCACCACTGGCGGTGCGGTCCATTGCAAAGGTCTGCTTGGCGGCATCATATTTCATCACCACCTGCTCGCCATTAGCGTTAGACAGAGTCAATTCCATCGAATTCTTGACATCCACAACGATTTCGCAGATCTCGGTCGGCTTTTTCACCTTGGCGCCGCGAACTGCAAGCATTTCGGGTGAAGGCTTCACGCTGACGTAGGTCTCCTCACCATCGGTGAAAATGCCTAGGTCACGGGGAATCGAGTTGGCGCTGCGGAACTGACGAGTGGGTACCTGGTTGGCATACTGCCAGTTAGACATCCAGGCGATTACCACATGGCGACCCTGGGGCGCATTGTAGAACGAAACCGTGGCATAGTGGTCCTTGCCGTAGTCCATCCACTTGGTGACCTTGGGCATCGACTCACAGGTGAACTTGTGGCCGTCGAAATCGCCCACGAAGTACTGGGTTGCCGAGCCGCCGAAGGGACCACCGGGGTTGATGTTGCAAAGCAGCACCCACTTGCCGTCGATTTTCATCAGGTCGGGGCACTCCCATACACCACCGTGGTTACCGTATTCCTTGCCGAAGGAGCTCTCATACTTCCAGTTCTTCAGGTCCTTGGAACTGTAGATGTTCATCTCCTGTCCAGCGGCGAGAATCATGTTCCAAGCGTTGATGTCGCTGTTCCAGAAGGGGTTCGGGTCGCGGAAGTCGGGCACATCGCTCGTCAACACGGGGTTGCCCTCATATTTCTCGAACGTCATGCCGTTGTCGTGCGAAATGGCAATCGACTGTGTCTGGTTCTGTCCAGCCGAGGTGTAGATAGCCACCACATCGTTTCCATCGGTCACACAGGAGCCCGAGAAGATGGTTCCCAGCGCATCAGGCTCGATGGCGATGGGCTGGGGCGTCCAATGGATGAGGTCGGTCGAGGTCGAGTGTCCCCATGTCATGTTCTCCCACTGCGAACCATAAGGGTTGAACTGATAGTACAGGTGCCACACACCATCCTTGTAGAACATACCATTGGGGTCGTTCATCCAGCCATAGACCGGGGTGTGGTGATAGGCGGGACGGAAACGCTCGCGATTGCTGTCGTCGAACGTGTCGGTCACACGCATCTCGCGCCAGCAGACAAAGTCCTTGACGGCACCGGTGGTGCGGCGGTCGCCATGGAAGGAGATATCGACCAGCACCGTCTTGTTGCCGAAGCGCTGGATATCCAGTGGCACATAGTAGTCCACCTTGTCAACAGCAAAGCGCACGTTGAGCGTCTGCACCTGCTCGTTGTTCACGATAACGCGCACATAGGCGTTCTCCTCCTTCTCCTGCACGGGCAGCAACAGGTACTTGCCCGTAGCGTCAACCCGCAGCATGGCGTGGTTTTCGCTCAACATCTGGGGGGTCAGTGCCGTGGCCGAAAGGGCCACGAGCACTGCCGCCAGAATAGTTAATAATCTATTCGTCATCGTAGAGGCCATTTACCGATTACTGGAACACTTTCAGGTCCGAAATGGTGATATTGCCACCATAATTGTTGATACTCCAGCAATTCTTCTGGATACCGTAGATGCGGTTGGTGTAGGCACAAACGTCGTTGATGTACATCACCATCACCGAGTTGTCGGTGTAGATGTTGATGTGATATACGTTGTTCTCGGGACGCTGGAACCAATAGCCATCGATACCCTCGATAAAGCCCTTACCGGATTTACCCTCCTGCTCGAAGTTCACCTTGCGGTGGTTTTCGTCCTCGGGATTGACCATCATCGTGTAATAACGGTCGCTGTCGGTACCACGCACCAGCGAGATGCCGAAGCGGTCCCAGTTGTTGGAGGTGGTCACGGTGAACGAGATGTGGTTGCTGGTACCCAGGCGGTTGTACAGCACAAAGGCACCATCACCCGAGAGCTTGCCGTTGACACCGCTCATCTGGGCGCCACTGCTGGCCATCACCTTGACGGTCTGCTCCTTGTTGAACTTAGCAGCGATTGCAGGCACCTCACCCACGGTCAGCGTACCGTCGGCATGCTGGATAATCTTGTGGCATACCAGCGCACCCGACCAGTTGGGCTCGCCACCGGCACCCACGTTGATGTTCTTGTCGTGGATGGTGTTGCCGGTGCGGTAGGGGCACCAACCCCAGATGTAGCGGTCCTGACCGTTGCTTGCAGTCTTGCCGGCATAGAAAGCGCGGGTGTCAAGAACACCCTCATGACCGTCGCGGGGCCAGTTGGCACCGGGATCGTTGAAGCAGGCCTTCAGAGCCTCCCAGGAGGTTGCCATCATGTACTTCACCTTGCGGCTCCACGAGGCACGATAACCCTCGCTGTACACCAGGTACCAGTAGTTGCCCATCTTGAAGATGTCGGGGCACTCACACATGCGGTCCCAAATCATGGGGAAGTTGCCGACGTGTTCCCACGTCTTCAAGTCGCTGGACTTGAACTCGGCAAACTTCAGGTTGCTGGAGATGACCATGTGGTAGAGGCCGTCGTCGGCAACAAAAATCTGCGGGTCGCGGAAGTCGTTGTCCGAGTAGCCATAGGTCGAGCCCTTCAACATCCACACGGCGTCCTTGGTCCACTCCTTGAAGTCTTCAGAGGTTGCCCTCATCACGGCTTCGCGGCCAAAACGGTCATGTCCTGTATAATAGATGTAGTAGATACCATCCTTAATGATACAGCAGCCCGTACCCAGAGCGGCATCCTGCTCGTCGGGAGATGTGCCTGTCGGTAGCACTTCGCCCAGTGAGTAATAGTTGGCGCAATCTTCCGTTGATACGCCCCAGAAGGGGTGGTAGTTGAAAGCTGCATTGTTGTCAAACTCCTGCAGGTAGAGCACCTTGAAGTGACCTTCCTTAGTGTCATAGAAAGGCATCGGGTCACCACAACGTCCGATTCCCGGATTGTAGTAAGTCTGGAAGCCAGCCTCGTCCACCGAGTTAAAGAAAGTCGTGTTATCCCAGTCCTTAGAAGGGTCGGGGCCAAACTTCTCCTCGCTGCATGCCGATGAAGCGAGCATAAAGCAACACAGCATCAAAGCGCTGAAAATATTCTTGAACTGTTTCATGAGTCAATTACTTGGTTAAATAGTTGATAGCATTCTTGGTCATAATCTCAATGTTCTTGTGGAACTTTTCGGTGTAACCAGCCTCGTAGGTATAGGAATACCAGTCATAGCAGCCAGAACCGACGCAGATGATACCACCCTTGCCGTCATGGGCAGGATACTCCCAGAGCACGATAGCGCCATCACCGCCAACGCCGAGAACCCTACCGCCAGTGCGGCCGGTCCAAACGTCATAGTTGTCATAGCCACCCCAGTCGGTACCGATGTGGTACTGGGCGGTGGAGTTGGTGATGTGGTAACCGGCATCGGTACAGTAAACCTCGTTAGGATTATCACCGGCTACGAGACCCTGATAGATGGCATGGTTATTCTGACCGTCAAAGATGCGGAATGTCCACGGGCCACCGCACAACTCGGCATAGGCCTCGTCCTGACCCCAGCAGTTGTTAGGTGTTGTCCACTCGTCGTCACCGGTAGTACCGATGAATGACGGCAGGTTAACAGCATAGCGGGTGAGCAGGAACGCACCGCCGTTCTCGTAGAACTGGCGCAGCTCGTTCAGCGTGTTCATAGCGTCGGTAGCCTTAGCAACAAAGTTGTCATGGCCATCCACACCGCCATCTACATGCCAGTGCCACCAGATGAGCTTGCACTCCGACAGGTCGAGCGTGCCAGCACGCAGGTCGGCAAACGAAGCATACAGCGAGCTCTCAACATTGCCCAGCATCCACTGGCAAGCTGCCTGAGCCTCAGGATCAAGTTCACTCATCGTGGGAGCGGAACCCAGGAAGAGGGCCTTAGGCTTGCTGATGGCGATAACCTTGACGGTATAAACGCTCTCGGCTGAATTGTTCTTCACCGTGTAGGTGACAGGCTGCGAGAAGTCCTGAGCCACACCCGACGACGGGGTAATCGTTGCATTCTGGCTATAGGTAATCGTCGGTACCAGGTTGGTGATGTCGAGCGTAGAGGGAATATAGACTACAATCGTCTTGGCCTCCTGGTCAATGCTACCAGTATAGATGTCGTTAATCACAAACGAGGTGATGCGAGCCTCATCGTGGAGAACAGACAAAGTCCAATCCATATAGACGTCACCATTCTTGACGTGCAGCACCTTAGCAGCGTCCATGTTGATGGTTTCGCCCTGGCGAACGTTGCACTCAGCACCATCCGACATCTTCAATGCCGTAATTTTCATGGCCGATGTCTCATAGACCTCGGGCAAACGAACGAGGATGGAGCGTGAAGGCAGGTCGATGATTCCCTCAAAGTTGTCAAGGGAGAGCTGATCAATCATGCAGTTGCCCGACAACGCCAGGTCACTGATGTTGTCCTCGGAGCATGAGCTGAGCATTGGAGCGAGTCCGCAGCAGGCAAGACACGCACAGAATATATATAATATCTTAGCTTTCATAATCATTGTTATTTTATTCATCAGAATTAAACTACGTTGCTGTGATTACCAGTTGCCAATGTTCTGCGTGTAATGGCCGTTGGAGGCCGAAATCTGGCTGAACGGGATGGGCAGGTACTCGTCCTTGTTGGCCGTGAAATGGGCGGCGCTGTAAATAGCGCAGTTGCCAATCTCCTCGGAATAGTACTTGTTGAGCACCGTGGCGGCATCACCCCAGCGCACGAGGTCGAAGAAGCGCTCGCTCTCCATACCCAATTCCAGACGACGTTCCATCTTCACAATCTTCACAGCCTGCTCTTTGGAATAGCTGCCGCGATAGTTGCTGATGTACATCTTCACACCATAGGTGTTGGGATAGCTGGAAATCATCTGGGTGCTGGTGGCTGCACGCGAGCGCAGCTGGTTCACGAGGTTGATGGCTTGGTCGGCCTGACCCAACTGGGCGTAAGCCTCGGCACGCATCAACAGCACGTCGGCATAACGGAAGACAATGCGATTCATCGAGCTGGCCCAATAAGAACCCTTAATCAGGTAACTGCCGATGAGTGCAGGGTCAACATTATGCTTGAGGGACACGTAGTAGCCATACAGACCATTGCTGCGGCTCCAAATGCTGGTCTCTTCCATCATGTAGTTGCGGTTGAACATGTAGGGCAGTCCAGGCATACCCACGGTAAGGAACAGGCGCGGGTCGGCATTGTCGTCATTCATGTCATAATCCTTATCATTGAAGCTGTCGAGCAAGGGCAGACCATCGGCACCGGTACGGTAGGCATTCACCAGGTTCTGCGAGGGCTTGTAGAAGTCGCAACCGCCATCGGTAGCACCGGGAATGTTGGGCGGAATCAAGCCATAGCTCCAGTTCAGGTTACCATAGGTAGAACCATCGTTGCGTGAGTACTGGATAGCCCAGATGCTCTCGATGCCGTTCTCATACTGTTCCTCAGGACGGAAGTTATTGTGGATATCATCCTCCAGACCGTAGTTGGCATACAGGGCGGGATTGGTGAACTCAATAACTTTCTCCAGGTCGCCCTGATTGATGCTGGTCACCTGATTGCTCTTAGCATCATCCTGACGATAAGCCTTGTAGAGATAAACCTTGGCCAGGAAAGCGGCAGCGGCGCCACGGGTGGGACGTCCCTTGTCCTGCTGAACCTCGGGCAGGGTGTTATAGGCTTCCATCAAGTCGTCGATGATGAGCTGCCAGCCCTCGTCGTTGGTGTACTGCGTGTTGGACAGCTCATTATACTCGTCATAGGTCAAGCTCTCGTTGACGACAAAGGGGATGTTCTTGTACAGGCGCTTGAGCAAGAAGTGGCCATAGGCGCGCAAGAACTTCATCTCGGCCAGGCGCTGCTTCTTCATCGTGTAGCTGTCATCGGTCTCCTTGAGCAGGGCGATGGCGCTGTTCACGCGTGACAGGCTATTGTACAACCTTACCCACATATCATTAATGTTCCAGTTGGTGGTGAGTACACCCTGCTGGACTTCAAGCTGATGGAACACGTCACCGTCGCTGGTACCGTTACCACCCTTATAAGCGTCATCACTGCGGACGTCGAAGTTCCACATCGAGAATGACGAGTTGATGTCCTCGGCCGAGGTGAAGATGGCGTAGGCCGAAATGGCCATGGCCTCAGCATTCTCGGGCGACTTTACCTGTTCGTCGCTGAGTGTGGCCTGGGGCTTGTGCTCGTCAAGAAAATCATTACAAGACGTAAACAATGTGGTGGCACTGCAGCAAACCAGACCGACACACAATATATTGAATATCTTTTTCATAGTGAATCCTGAATTATTAGAATGAAACATTAAGACCGTAGGTGAGATTCAAGGGGATAGGATAACCGAAGTTGGGATTCTCGGGATCCACACCAGTGAATGACTTGCTCTTGATGGTCAGCAGATTCTGGGCTGATACATACATGCGCAGGCGAGAAATGTGCAACTTGTCACACACGCGGCTACCAAAGTTGTAACCCAGCTGGATGTTGCGCATCTTAGCGAAGGAACCGTTCTCAACAAAGTAGCTGCTCACGCGCTTCTCGTTGTTGTTGTCCATCGTGCTGACAGCAGGAATGTTGGAATTGGGATTGTTCGGAGTCCATGCGTCAAGCAAGCGACGGCCCTTGTTCAGGTTGGTGATATTCAGACCAGCCCACAGGTCGGTCTCGCGCTTCAGGTCGCTGATGACGTCAACGCCCTGCACACCCTGCCAGAACATGGTGAAGTCAAAGTTCTTATATTCAAGATAGATGTTCAGACCCCAAGTGAAGTCGGGCACGGGTGAGTAAATCCACTTCTGGTCTTTCTCGTTGATGACACCATCCTCGTTCAGGTCTTTCCAGCGGATGCGGCCCAGACCGGCACCATTTTGTGCGGCATGGTTGTCAATCTCGTCCTGGCTCTTGAAGATACCGTCATATACATAGCCCACCTGGGCGCCCATGGGATGTCCC
Source organism: uncultured Bacteroidales bacterium (assembly GCA_902779125.1). Classification (GTDB taxonomy): domain Bacteria; phylum Bacteroidota; class Bacteroidia; order Bacteroidales; family Muribaculaceae; genus Sodaliphilus. The sequence goes on from CACZAC010000019.1 coordinate 21,468, forward strand.
ACAACGCTCTCAACACCGTTACCGCCAAAGGTACCGGCTGCTGCCAGGGTCTCGGGAAGTTTGGTCACCTTATTGCGATAGGTACCGATGTTGCCGGAGATGTCATACTGGAAATCACCTGCCGAGCCACGGTAGCCCACGTTCAGCTCGATACCCTTATTGGTCATCTCACCAGCATTAATCCACTGGCTGCTACCCTCACCCATCACACCGATGCCGGGCATGTAAACCAGAATGTCGGTAGTCTTCTTGTAGTACCACTCAAACGAACCGTAGAGTGCGTTGCGCAGCATACCGAAGTCAAAACCGACGTTGGTCTGAGTCGTGGTTTCCCACTTGAGGTTATCGTTACCCAACTGGTTGCGCTTGAAACCGCTGGGGAGCGTCTGACCGCCATTGGTACCGGCAATGTCGTAACTGGTACCGTAGCTCTGGCCACCGAATCCGGCCTCGCCATAGTTGCTCTCGAAGATGGTGTAGCGTGCAATGTTGGAAATCTCCTGGTTACCGGTCTGACCCCACGATGCACGCAGCTTGAGGTTGTCGAGCCACTCCATGCGCTGCATGAAGGGTTCCTCACTGATGCGCCAACCGAGGCTGACTGAGGGGAACGTACCGTAACGGTTATTGCGACCGAAACGGCTTGAACCGTCGTAACGCATGGTCAAGCTAGCTAAATAGCGGTCTGCGTAGGTATAATTCAATTTGCCGAAGAACGATACCAGCGTGTAGCCCTCGCCAGAACCGTAGGCCTCAGCCTCGCCGACTGCTGCGTTGGGCCACATATAATCGGGATTCAGGACAGCAAAGTCATAGGCTTTGCCACTGAGCCATGAGTCATCCTCGCGGTTAAGCTCGGTACCGACCATGATATCACCGCGATGTGCGCCGCGCTCCAGGTTGTAGGTAGCAATGGCGTTCCACATCCACTTGGTCCAGTGCTCCTGCTTAGCCTCAACGGCATTGGTAGGATTGGCCACGGTACCCTCAGTGATAGGATAGGTGAACATGCGTTGCTGTTTCTGTGAATAGTCAATACCGAAGGTTGACTTGATGTTGAAATCGGTGATGGGGTTGATGTTGATGAAAGCATCACCGAACATACGCCAGTAAGTGTAGCGGTTGTCGCTGTTGCGGTCAAGACGGGCCACGGGGTTCTCACGGTCAGGATAACCGCCCACGGGACCTGCATACTCGCCTGTGGTTGTGTAAACAGGCAGTGAGGGGTTGAACTGCAACACATTCTCCAGGAATCCGCCAGGAGCCTGAAGCTCGTTGGTGCGGTTAACCGTGAAGTGCTCACCAATGGTGATAATCTTGCGCTCACCGACGTTCAGCAACTTGTATGTCGAGTTCATACGAGCCGACAGGCGCTGGAAGTCTGACTTCTTGATAATACCGTCGTTCTTGTAGTAGCCCAGCGAGAAGAAAGAAGTTCCGTTCTCGGTGCCCTGGCTCAGCGAGACGTTATACTGCTGAATAAAACCAGTGCGGGTGGTCTCCTTGAACCAGTCGGTGTCGGCTGCGGGAGTGATACCGGCAGGATCCAGGAACTTGCTCATCGTGATGCGCTCGAGCATGGGAACACCCTTAGCATCGTAGCTCCAGTCATAATGATATCCCAGACCGTTCAGGTTGGGATTCAGGCCGTCGTTCACAAAGCCCTGCCACATCGTTTGGCCAAACTCCTTAGCGTTCAGCACTTTCATCTTGTGGGCATAGGTCTGCACCGACAAGCTGGCATCGAAGTCGATTTTCACTTTACCGTCCTTGCCGCCCTTGGTGGTGATGATGATGACACCATTGGCAGCGCGGCTACCGTAGATAGATGCCGAAGCGGCATCCTTCAGTACCTGGATGCTCTCGATGTCGTTACCGTTGAGCTCGTGCATACCGGCCTTGGTGGGAACACCGTCGATGATGTAAAGCGGGTCATTGTTATTCAGGGTACCTGTACCACGGATGCGGACAGTAGCAGCACCCGAGGGGTTACCGTCGGCCGAGATGTTCATGCCCGGCACGCGACCCTGCATCGCCTTGATGGGGTTGTTCTCGTTCTGTTTCACCAGATCGGTTACACTGACTACACTCACGGCGCCGGTCAAGTCGGCCTTGCGCTGTGTGGTATAACCGGTCACGACAATCTCATTGAGAGCAAGTGCATCCTCTTTCATGGTGACAACCATGCCATTGCTGGCTGGCATCTCAACATTGAGGTAGCCCACATAGGAGAAAACGAGCGTTGCTCCGGGATTTACTTTGATGGCAAAGGTGCCGTCAAAGTCGGTCACTGTACCATTAGTGGTACCTTTCTCAATCACAGTGGCGCCGATGACGGTTTCTCCTGTCTCGTCAACGACGGTGCCTGTGATTTCTGTTTGCGCATACAGAATTGTACACGTCAACATGAGCATGAAGCTGAGTAGAAATCTTTTCAGTACGTTCATTGTTCTGTTGGTTTTGGTTAATAAAAATTGTTAGTTTATGTCGATTGGTCGCAAAGTTAACCTATTAATATATAGGGGACTATCAATTATAGTTCTTCTGCTTGCAAATTTGTTTCAATGTATCAATTGTGTTAGTGAATGAACGATTTTTACAAGCATCAGCACTCGCACGGCCTCACGCTAAGGCGCAAAGTCGCTAAGTTTTTTCAAACAACAAGAACAACAAAACAACAACCCAAACAACATAATATGACAGTCATAAAAGTTGTTTGAGTTGTTGTTTAATGTTTGTTCAAACTTTGTGAGAAAGCAGGCGGATGCCTAATTTGTTTAATTCGTGAAATTCGTAGTTTTTAAATGATGCCTCACGTAATTCGTAGTTTGTGTTTCGTTTTAGTTAGGCTTGCGCACTTCACCTGGCACAGTGCCAAATTCGTCTTTGTAACATTTGGTAAAGTAGGACGGCGAAGCGAAGCCTACCTGATAGGCAATCTCGCTGACCGAGAGCGTTGACTCCTGCAGCAGCCTTTGTGCCTGAGCCAATCGGGCTTTGCGCAGCAAATCTATCGGGGTATTGCCGGTTAATGCTTTAACCTTGCGATAAAGCTGCACGCGGCTCAATCCCATGTCGGCTGCAAGGTCCTCGACACTCAGATTGCTGTCTGACAGACGTTCCACCACCATTTTCTTGAATCGGGAAATGAAGGCGTCCTCGATGGGTGCAGGTGCGGTACTTGGGGCCTTGGCCGGTACTTGGGCTGGTTCTTCAGCCGGTTGTTCAGCCGATTGTTCAGCCGGTTTCATACCCCACAGGTCTTTGAGCTGGTGACGGCTTTGCAGCAGGTTATCGATGCGGGCAAGCAGCAGTTCTGGTGAGAAGGGTTTGGTGATATAGGCGTCGGCTCCGCTCTCATATCCTTCAATCTGATGTTTTTCCAGCGCTCTGGCTGTGAGCAGGATGACGGGGATGTGGCTGGAAATGTCGTCCTTTTTCACCTGTTGGCAGAACTCCAGGCCGTTCATTACGGGCATCATCACGTCTGAGACAATCAGGTCGGGCACCTGTTCGCGGGCGAGCTCCAGTCCGCGTTTGCCGTCCTCGGCTTCCAGTACGCTGTATTGCCCTTGCAGGATGGAGTGCAGGTAGGTGCGGATATCGGCATTGTCATCGACGATGAGCACTGTGGGAGCATCCTCGTCGGGCTTAACATTTCCCGCCGTTTCGGGAGAAGCAACATTTTGCATCTCTACATGGGCATTGTCATCGGTGATGGAGCCCCCCACTTGGGCATCAAGCATCTTGTTGATGAGGCGTGTGAGGCGCTGGGTGTTGCGGCGGACGATGCTAAAAAGTTCTTGCGCATTATCGCTCGCATTGCGGAAGTCGTTAGTTCTTAACAACTGGTCCAGTGGTCCCTCGATGAGTGTCAACGGCGTGCGCAGCTCGTGGCTCACTTGGGTATAGAAGTCCAGCTGCTCGCGCTCCATCTCCATGCGTTCGTCCTGGATGCGTGCCTTTTGCAGATAATACATGTAGATGCCGACAAGCAGAGCCAGCAACAGGAATATAGCAGCAAGTGCCACAAAAATGAGCGTGCGCTGGTTGCCCAATTGGTTGAGATATTGACTCGCCTTTTCATGCAGTTGCTCGAGGCTGTGCGACTGCCGCATGATTTCCTCGCTTTCCATCAGCAGTACGCGGGCATTCTCCTGGGTGACAAGCGCCGACATCAGATTTGTTTCCTTTTCATAGGGTTTCCCCTCAAGGATATCCACCGCCAATTGCAGCAGCTGGTCGCCGTGGGTGGGATAGATGTAGGACGCATCCAGCAGCGAGTCCTGCACGAGTCGGATACCGCCGTTCTCTCCTGGCAGGCCGTCGATGCCGCAGAACAGCGGCAGCACTCCACCTGCCTCCTCAAAGGCCTTGCGGGCGCCCATCGCTGTGCGGTCGTTCATGCCGAACACCAGATCAATTTGCTCTCCTTCGTTCTTGCTGAGCCATTGCTTGACCGTGTTGTAGGCCGTGGGCTCGGTCCAGTCGCCTTGCAGGGTTGCTACCACCTGGATGCCAGGGTGCTGGGCAATGGCCTCCCTAAAGCCGTTGTGGCGCTCGATGGCGGGCGAAGAACCCTTCAGACCCATCACCTCGATGATTTTGCCATGTTCATTTAGCCTGGTAGCGACATATTCACCCATTAAGTGCCCCATCTCATAGTTGTCGGCACCCATATAGGCCGTGTATTTCTTGGTGTTGGTCTTACGCTCAAACACAATCACAGGGATACCCTTGTCGTAGGCCCTGTCGATGGCGGGTGAAATCGTCGATACCTGGTTGGGAGCGACAATCAGCAGATCAATCCCAGTCTCGACAAGGCTGTCAATCTGCTGGATTTGGCGCTCATCGCTATCGAATGCAGCAGCAAACCTCAGTTCCACATTTTCATGGAAATAGGCGCCAATTTTCAATTCCGAGTTCTGCTTGTCGCGCCAGATGTCGTCAGAGCACTGCGACACCCCGATGCGGTACTTTTTCTCCTCCTGCGAGCACGAGGCAAGCAGGCCAAATATCATGAATATTATAAAAGCAAATTGATAGTATTTTCGCATTTTTATCAACATTATAACCCAAAATAAATTGATTTTATAACGTAATGGCCGCAAAAATCAATTCAACTTGCAAAATTGCTAAATTTCTAAAACATATCAAAATTTCCTGCACGTTTTTTATCAAAAGCCCCATCTTTATGCGCTATAGGGCACGAACTGTCTTGATTTGTCTTACTATGGGAAAAGAACAGATTTCACCTCACTCAAAGTAGTAGAGATTATTGTAATTGAAGGTGGTCAGCTCAGACTTCGCGTCGTCCAATTCCTTCATCCGCTGGGGCGTCTCTTTCAGGCCGTATCTCTCGATACAGTCTTTCAACCGAATGGCAAATTTGATATTTTCCTCTTCAATTTCTTCCTTGGTGGCTGCAATCTCGCATTCTACGGCTTCCTGCTCCTCTGAGATAATCATCCCAGAGAACAGGCCATGCAGGTGATACCGCTCAGCAAACTTATTGGCATGACACCAGATGCCGATACAGGTCTTGTCACGCAAGAACTGCACAAAGTCGCTGTTCACCAACTGGCGCCCAAACTGGCTCGTGCTGCGTCGGTCCGAGAATAGAGCGAACTCAGAGCCATGGCCAAGCATCATGATGGTATCATCGCCACGGATGGCACGTTGAACTTCGCTTTTGGTGTTGGCTTCGGTGATGAGCGCCGAGATATCATCTCGCTTCTCGTACAGCAAGGAGAGGAATTTTGTCGTCGGGTCGTTTGGGTGTATAACCGTCATCATCAATTTCGCTTTTTAAAGAAACAATGCTTTTCTATAATCTGATGCACCATTTGGCGTGGTCAGTGAGATAAGGCTTCAGTCGGTTATAGGGAACCGTGAAATGGTTTCCTGTACTTGCCATGAAGTCCCGAAGGCGTTTATTCCATCTTAGAGATTTCGCCACGATATAAATCGTCGGCCATGTGAAGAATCAGGTCATGCATTTCCAGGTCTCGCTTAAAGTCCTCAGGGATGGCCTCATAGCCAATGGCAGCGCCCAGGATATTGCCTGTAACGGCTCCCGTACTGTCACTGTCGCCGCCATGAGAGACCGCAGCCGCCAGCGCTTTCCTGAAGTCATCAAAATGACGAAGCGCACAATACACGGCAATAGCCAAAGCCTCGTCACCGACCCAGCCTTCGCCGATGATGTTGATGTTATCGATATCTTTATCGTTGTTTGCTGCCAGTTCCATTGCCTGATTCATCAGATTCAAGAAGGATTTCCATTCTGCCTGGCTATCAGGGTACATCTTGTAAAGTGCCTGAAGGCCATCAGTTAATGCCATCTTCAGACGCATACGGGTCGGTTGTTCTGGCGCCAGCAGTTGTCTGATGATATGGGAAACCAGAGCCGCAGGCATATAGCCCAACGGATGAAGGTGGGTAAGTCTCGCGGACTCACCAGCCAGCCGGTCACTGTCTTCTATCGACATCCTTTCACCGACAGCAGCATACAGGGGTATCGGTGCCACACGCATCACGCCCCCGCAACCCTTACTGTTGTTTTTGGGACAGATATCCTTGTAAATGGCATCCAAGGCGCCCATGCAGGTATTGCCGGGAGCACGCCTGACATGAAGTCGCTTGATATCACTGATCCAGCAGGTCATTTTCTCATATCCGGGCGGCACACCGATCTGTGTAAAGTACCACTCAATATAAGCCTGGCGAATCGCCTGTATCGGCTCGACATTCAATGCCTGCGCATTCAGGAGCCCGTTTGCGGTGAACAAGGTCATCTGAGTATCATCAGACACGACCGCCACATTGTCCTCAGGGGCATTGTACTTCGAATAATAAGAATTGACGTCATAACACTCCAGACCCTTCTCGCCATAGCGGAAAAGGATATCGTCATACCTGTCAAACTCGATGGGATAACCCAATGCGTCACCGATGGCACCGCCAACCAGCGAGCCTCTGATTCTGTCCTGTAAACTGCTCATGTGTCTTAACTTTTATTCTAATATACTACTTTCTTTATCGTTATCGCTCTATCCTTGCTGCAACACGTCCACAAAGGACTTGGGCAGCAAGATATTCTCCACGTCCACTGCCCGAACGAACAGCGGCGCCAACTCATCAGGGGTAAAGCCGGCAATGCCGCATCCGATGGGCGTTACCAGAAAAGTCATGTCAGGATGCAACTGGGCAAACTCGATAAACTCGTCCACATAGGGGGCAATGGTCTCTACCCCACCCTGCATTGTCGGGATGGCATAACTTTGACCTTGCAGGCCCACGCCCTGGCCCCAAACAGCACCAAAATGCTGACAAGCGACACGGGCAGCACCTCCGGCATGACATCCTGCCAAGTTGCTGCCGAAAACAAACACCTCGTTAGGTTCAAGCCTGTTAATCCATTCAGGAGTATATTCTCGATTGTACATAACCATTTTATCTATATTAAAGAACCGTCCAGCAGTATCAATGACTCTTATTTCAGGTAGTCTTCGAAGTAGCGGGTGATGCGTTCGTGCAAGTGGACGCTCTGATGACCTCGCATATTGTGACCCTGACCGGGATAGACGAAGAAGTCGGGTTGGGTGCCAGCGGCAATGCAGGCCTTGAAGAAGCTATAGGCGTGCTGGGGAACGACGGTGGGGTCGTTCAAGCCGATGATAATCTGCAGACGTCCCTTGAGGTCTGCGGCCTTGTTGATAAGACTGGTCTGGGCATAACCTTCGGGATTGGTTTGCGGGGTATCCATATAGCGTTCGCCATACATCACCTCATACCACTTCCAGTCGATAACGGGACCACCGGCAACGCCCACCTTGAAGACGTCAGGATAGTTGGTCATCAGGCTGATGGTCATAAAGCCACCAAAACTCCAGCCATGGACTCCCAAACGGGTTGCATCCACATAGTTGAGGGTGCGCAGGAATTCCACGCCACGCATCTGGTCCTGCATCTCGACTTGGCCCAGGTGGCGGAAAGTTGCCTGTTCAAAGTCTCGTCCACGGTTCTCACTGCCTCGGTTATCAAGGATGAACAGCACATAACCAAGCTGTGCCATATAGGTCTCCCAGCTGCGACTGCTCCAGTGCCAGCGTGCATCCACATTGTGGGCATGAGGTCCACCATATACATAAACCACTGTGGGATATTTCTTATTCGGGTCAAAGTCGGTGGGCAGTACCAAGCGGTAATAGAGGTCGGTGCTGTCATCGGCAGCCTTGATTGAGCCACAGCGGTACTCGGGCACCGTATAGCCCTGCCAGGGGTCAGGAGCGGTGAAATAGCGGTACTGGCGGTTGTTGCGTGTATCGACAATGGCGATATTGCGGGGTACATCAGGTTCCTGATAATTGTCAATGAGCCATTTGCCATTGGCACTCAGGCGACCGCTGTGCCAGCCTCGCCCACCCTCGTCAATACGAGTCATCTCACCGGTAGCGACATCCACACGGTAGAGGTTCTGCTGGATGGGGCTATCGGCATTGGCGCTGATGATAACGGCTTTGCGTTCGGTATCAAAACCGAGCAAATCCATGACCACCCAATTGCCACTGGTGAGCTGCTTCACCTGTTTGCCCGTGATGTCCATCAAATAGAGATGGTTGTAGCCGTCTTTCTCGCTCCAAAGGAGGAACTTGCTGTCATCCCAAGGCAGGAACGTAATGGGATGCTGCGGCTCCACATATTTGGGATGCGTCTCGCGATAGAGCGACACAAGACGACTACCCGACAAGGCATCGTAGCTCACCAGTTCCACCTCGTTCTGGTCACGGTTGCCTTCCATCATATATATAATGTCACCAGCGGGATTCCATGAGATATTGGAGAAATAGCGGTCGGTGGGGTCGCCAGCCTTGAGATAGACCGTATCACCAGTCGCCTGGTCATAAACGCCGACCCACACCAGATGAGACGTCTGACCCGCCATCGGATACTTCTCGGGAGCGGGAGTAGCAATCACATGGGCGCTATCGTCGAGTTCGGGGACGTTGATGAGAGGATAGTCAGTCACCATGCTCTGGTCCATGCGGTAGAAGGCCAAGCGGGTGCCCTGGGGATTCCAGAACAAACCGCCCTCAATACCGAACTCGTTGCGGTGTACACTCTGGCCGTGAACCAGGTCGCGTGAGCCATCGCTGGTAACCTGCCGCGTGTTGCCTGCTGCATCGGTGACATAGAGGTTATCTCCCTTGACATAGGCTTCGGCACGGCTCTGCTCGTTCCACTCGCTTGCTGCATCAAAACCGCTCTGGGGCATGCGCCACTCCACTTTGCGGGTCTTGAAATTCACAAGCAGCCTTTCTCCTTGATTATAGAGCATGACTAGGGGTTTGCCAGGATAAGGGAATGATGCCATCGAGAGGCGCTTCACCTCAAGCGAATCGACGGTAAGACCCGCCCCCTTGTTGAGGCGTTCACGGGTGAAAAGCACCTTCTCCTTTCCATTGACGGGATTGATGGTCCAACAGGTGTCATTTGACAACCTGACAAGCTGGTCACCCCACCAGGTGAGTGAGCGGCTCTGGGGAATCATGTTCCTGTAATTGTTACCGCCGAAGTTGAGATCCTCGAGTGTAAAATGTTTCTGGGCCATCATCGGCAATGCTAGCAGCATAGCCAGCATGAGTGCCATGCCATGTCTTGTATTCATTCTCATCATATCGGATTTGGATTTCATTGTTCGTTTTCTGGTTGCAAATTTATGTTATTATTCTGGAAAAACCTAATCGGGAACAAAAATTCACCCATCGTTTGGCCTATTGCATAGACGCCGATTGCCGTTTCATCGAGTTTTTGTATCTTTGCAGTTATGAAGAAAATCATCATAACCGTCGGACTATTGCTGGGTCTGACCCTAGCAGGATGTGACAGCAGCACCCGCAGCAGCAGCTACAAGGTGACCTGCAACATCGACACCAAACTGCATCACGACAGCGCCACGTTGCTGGTACTGGAAGAGGAGTATGGGCAGTTAAGAGTGTGTGGAGCCGCACATGGCAAGGGGGGTACATTTACCTTTACCGGACAGACCGACAGGCCTAAGGCCGCCCTTATCCGATGGGACAACGATTCAACCCACCCCTTCTATTTCATTCTTGAACAGGGCAATACCAGCATCAGCATAGAGCCTGGCAAGTGGACCATTACGGGCAGCCCCCAAAACACCGCCTACATGCGCTACATCAACCATCGCGATGCGATTATCAACGCCAGCGTCGCTACATGGCAGGAATACCTGAACATGGCTGCCGACTCATCGCTCAAGCATGAAGACGAGATGCTGATGGTGCGTCAAGACAGTCTGCTCAACGACTCGCTGCAGCGCATCACCGTGGAGCACATCAACCGGGGCGACGCAGTGGGTCGCATCATCCGCCAGCGCTATGGTTCACAGCTCGACCAGGAGCACATGAGACAGCTTAAATAGTATCAATCATTAGGGTGACCGGTAAAGCTCCGTTAGAAGCGAGCAAGGTATAGGCAGGGGTTGCACTCGGCTTTGCCTCGTTGCACCCCTGCAATCGAGAGTATTGAAGTCTTAGCCCCATCGGGGCGACAGTTTGGTTGACACAACGTGTCGCCCCTAATGGGGCTACTATTCGTGTGTGTCGGTCATTTACAGGAGTTCCGCTTCGCTACACTCCTACCAATAAACTGACAGCCCTACGGGCTTAACAATAAGTCCTTATTATATAAAATCGTCATTAAGATGGTGATATTCTGCTGCTTATTGGGATAGGCTGATGATTTACCGCACACTCATCAATATCAAGAGTATAAAAAATCACCCTGCTGACATCATGTCAACAGGGTAACTTTTTTGGTTAGAAAACCGTTCGATTCGATCAAGAATTAGTTCTTAACGATAAGTTCGCAGATCGAAACGCGGTTCCAGCTGAGCTCCTGGAACATGTCGGTCTCACCACAGCCCTGAGCAGTGATGCGGCTAGCATCAATCTTGTACTTGTTGATGAGCATGTTCTTAACAGCCTCGGCACGGCCATTGGCCAGACGGATGTTGTTGTCGTGGGGACCTTCGGGAGAAGCATAACCCTTGATTTCAACAGTGGAACCAGGGTTGTTCTTCAGGTACATAGCCACGCGCTCAACATTAGCCTGCTGGTCAGCGGTGATGTTGGTCTTGTTAACCTTGAAGTGCACGAGAACGTTCATGTACTTAGCGTTGGGATCAGCTGCCTTTGCGGGCTCGGGCTGCTTAGCCTTCTTGCAAGCATCCAGGTCGCGCTGGAGCTGAGCGTTGCGGGCGTTAGCGGCGTCGAGGTCACCCTGCAGACCATTGAGCTGGTTGCGCAGGCCGTTGATCTGACCATTCAGAGCGTCGATGTCGTTCTGGCTGTACTTGTAGGGGCAGAAGGTAATGTAACGCTCGCCGTTGCTACCCTTGAAGTGGTAGGTGATACCAGCCTCAAGCTGTACAGCAGCGTGATCAGCGTTCATCTGGCTCTTGCCATTGTGGGGCTCACCCTCCCACTCATAGCGGGCGTTGCTGTTGAAGCGGTAAGGAATCATGATGTCACCATTCATGTCCCAAAGTACGCTGGGCTTCAAGCTGAAGGTCCAAGCGCGGTTTGCACCAAAGTTGAAGTTCAGGTTAGCACCTGCCTTGGTGTACCAGCTGTTGTAGTCGTTGCCATAAACGTCGGCAGCCTCAGTGCGGTGGAAGCAGTGCAGCCAACCAGCACCAATAACACCTTCGATTTCGAATACACGGGGCATGCCCTTGTAACCACCGAAGAGGTTGCTCAGGTTAACGGTACCAAACAGACCGGCCATGGTGTGGTCGATGATGTTCGGGCTCTTGGGTCCCCAGTAGTTGGGCTCTTTCCACCAGCTGGAGGTGTTGATCGTTGCTTCACCCTCAGCACCCAGACCGAAGACGGGAGTGAGCTGCTTGCGGATCTCCAGACCGAAGATGCCACGAGCGCTGGGCCAGAAAGCATAATTCTGGAACGGCATGATAGCACCACCCTTCAGGGTTACCGACCAGTTGTCAAAGAACTTGTTCTGCTCCAGGGACTGAGCCTGTACTGCAGAGATGCCCATAAGAAGGGCTAAAGTCAAGATAATCTTTTTCATTTTTTAATAAATTTATTAAACACTATTTATAATGATTAGACGATATTTTTGGCAAAAGTAATACAAATTTCTTATTCAGCCAAAATTTAACATTCATTAAGAATGAAAAATGGTCAAAAAAGACGATTTTAAGCGTAATTTGAGACATTTTCACTCCAAAAAACCTAATTTTTGGCCTTACAGCATAGTATAGCAAGCAAAATTACTCAAAAAAACGGAAAAGTACAAATAATTATATTGAAAATTCACGTTTTATACTCCGTTTTTCATGAAATCTCAAAAAAAACACCCCGTTTAATGCAACATAACTACATAATATGCATGTTATCGATACAAACTGTTACATATCAACTGTTGTCTGCCATCCAATGCGAAAGCCGGTATCTTTTATCTGCCAACGATGATGTCAATCACATCGTTGATGTCGGCTAAACCTATTTCCTGATCACCGTTCACGTCGGCATTTCCAATCAGGGTTCCATCTGTGGTCTTACCCATGATGACTTCCACAATGGCATTAATGTCGGCCACGCTGACCTCTCCATCCTGGTTCACGTCTCCCTTGAGCACCGTAGTCGTTACAATCTGTCTGACAGCGCCATTGCTGTTGACATCGCCTTTCCATGAGGCGAAACGCAGCCTAGCGTTTGCCATGGTCTTGGGAACAGTGATGGAAAACTTCACGATATTGGTGCGGCTCACCGTGGCAGACGTCAGGTTATAGGTAACCGAATCCACCGCCACACCGTTGGCATCAAGCAGAGCCGCCGTCAGCCCCACCTTATCCACATTGAAGTTTGAACTCTGCCATTGGTCAGTCATCCAAGTCACTGTCATGTTGATTGTCTGCCTCCCGTAGCACTGGAATTGGGGAGATGTCAATGTGAGGGGGAAGCCCAGGCTGTTGGTGTAAAGCACGATTCGGTTATTCAGAATCGTATTGACATTGAGTTCAATCGAGGGATTGGAGTAAATCCAGCCCACATAGCTGTCAGAGCCGAACTGAGGCACCTGGCTCATGGCAGACAGTGCAATCAGCAGTGAGGAAACTAAAGGTATCAATCTTTTCATAGCAATATCTGATTTTATTGATTATTTACGGTACTCGAAGATACAATCTTATCCAAACTAAGAGCAAAGGTATAACATTTTGAACAAATACACAACAGGCACGCAAGAAAAGGGCACTGAAACAAAAAACCGGTGAAAGCCTTGCCGAAGCATAGCCCTCACCGGTGAGATGAACATTTATCAGCTTATTAGAATAATTACTTGAGCAAACCGATGGAACGTTTCAAGAAGCGGGTCAGTCCCTCGCCCTTGAGCATTCCGTTGCTCAGCAGAGCGATGTCGATGAGCTGGTGGACGCGGCTGTCACCGGCAGCGTATGCGGTAACGATGTCAGCCTTCTTCTTGCGCAACTCGTCGAGGTGCTTCTCGTTGTCCTCGAGGTCTTTCTTCTTGTCCTCGGGCAGTTCTTTATTGTCCTTCTTGAGGTCACGGATGGCATTGACCACATTCTGGGTGGCGGTGATGTCCTCGTTCACAGGCTTGAGTTCGGCATCAAGCGACTGCTCGGCCTGTTCGATGACCTTCTGGATGAGCGGGTGTTTGGTATTGAGCACCATGCTGTACATGTTGGGCATGTCGCCATAGAAACTCATGCCTGGCTGGAAACGTGCCATGTCCTTCATGCGGCGCATATACTCAGCCTGGGTGATGACTACAGGCTGGTCGTCGGGTGCCATAGCGGCAAAGCTGACCATAAATTCGGCCTTTTCGACAGGGGGAATCTGCGAGTTGAAGAGCGTTCGGGCGATTTCCTGCTGCTCAGGCGTGAACTGCGCTTTGAACTCTTCCTGCTTGCGGATGAGGTTGTCGAGCACATCGCTGTCCACGCGCACAAAGCGCATCTTTTCCTTTTCCATCTTCTGCTCCAGCATGCTCACGAAGGGCACGTCCAGCTCGCCATTCATCATCAGCACGTCATAGCCCTTGTCGGTGGCTGCCTTGATGTAGGCATACTGCGCCTCCTTATCGGTGGCATACAGGCAGATGAGGTTGCCGTCCTTGTCTTTCTGTTCACCCTCGATGAGCTTGCGGTAGTCCTCAATCTTGAAGAACTTGCCGTCGCAGTTCTCGAGCAAGGCGAACTTCAGGCCTGACTCGCAGAACTTTTCGTCGCTCAGCATACCGTACTCGATGAAGATTTTGATGTCATTCCACTTCTTCTCCAAGTCGTCGGGCTGGTTCTTGGCAATCTCCTCGAGACGGGCGGCGACCTTCTTGGTGATATAGGTCGAAATCTTCTTCACGGCACGGTCACTCTGCAGGTAGCTGCGCGACACGTTCAGCGGGATGTCAGGGCTGTCGATGACGCCCTGCAGCAGCATCAGCCAGTCGGGGACAACGCCCTCTACACTATCGGTGACATAGACCTGGTTGCAGTAGAGCTGGATGCGGTCCTTGCGGATGTCCAGGTTGTTCTTGATTTTGGGGAAATAGAGGATACCCGTCAAGGTGAAGGGATAGTCCACGTTGAGGTGAATCCAAAACAGGGGGTCGTCCTGCATCGGCTCGATGGCATGGTAGAACTTCAGGTAGTCCTCGTCCTTGAGGTCGGCGGGCATGCGCGACCACAGGGGTTCCACGTCGTTGATGACCTTGTCCTTGTCGGTATCCTGATATTTACCGTCCTTCCATTCCTGTTCCTTACCGAAGATGATGGGCACAGGCAGGAAGCGGCAATATTTCTTCAACAGGCCCTCGATGCGTGCTGGCTCGAGGAATTCTTTCTCATCGTCGTCGAGGGTGAGGATGATATCGGTGCCTCGTTCAGCCTTGTCACAGTCCTCCATTTCAAACTCGGGAGAGCCGTCACAGGTCCAGCTGACGGCCTTGGCACCCTCCTGCCAGCTCAGGGTGCGGATTTCCACTTTCTTGGCAACCATAAATGCCGAGTAGAAACCCAGACCGAAATGGCCGATGATGGCATTGGCGTTGTCCTTGTATTTCTCGAGGAACTCTTCGGCTCCCGAGAAGGCAATCTGGTTGATGTACTTGTCGATTTCCTCGGCAGTCATGCCGATGCCGCTATCGCTCACGGTGAGCGTTCCGGCTTCCTTATCCACGGCGATGTTTACAGTCAGACCCTCGGTCGAACCCTTAAAGTCGCCTGCTCCCTGCAGGGTCTTGAGCTTCTGAGTGGCATCAACGGCGTTGCTTACCAGCTCACGCAGGAAAATCTCGTGGTCACTGTACAAAAATTTCTTAATAACGGGGAAGATGTTGTTGGTCGTTACCCCAATAGTTCCTTTTGGCATAATTTATTGTAGTTTTTGAGTATTAATTGTCAGCAAATGGGCCTCGCCTGGGCGTGGCCGTTCCACCACTCCACCTCAAATAATATGCCATTATATAATAAGGTGACAAATCGTCACCCCAGGCTGACAGGATTGAGTTCAGCAATACCCAAGCCACAAGCAATTCTAGTGATATACCACACATTATTCATAAACCATCAAATAAAGATACCAAATAACTTGCCATGCGGAATGATTCCGCTTATCTTTGCAAGTTGAAAAACTAATAAAATTTAAAACCATTAATAATTGCAATCATGACAAAAAGAATCATCATCTCTTTTATGGTCATCTGTCTGTCTATTATGACGGCAACAGGGCAGGTATTGTTTGATGGTAAGGAGCCGGCTGTTGATAAATTGACGGGCACTTGGTTGCTCACGGTTCCCGAAGCGGCATTTGGCACAGATTATACCATGACTGTGACGCTCGGAGATTCGGTAAAACAGTGCTTAATCAACGGTACGGATGTAAAAGACCATTACACTTTCGCCAACGTCCAACCCGGGACCGACTATCGTTTGCGGGAAGTGACCACAACAGGCGATGTTGTCAACGTCAAAATCCAGTTCACATACTGGCCCGTGATACAAATCTACGGCTCTTACGAGAAGAGACCTTACCACGAGGGTACTGTCATCTATACGCATCCGGATTCGAGTGCGAAGCAGACCTTCAGTTCCCGCGTGCGTTGGGCTGGCAGTTCAACTGCCCAGAGTAGCCGCAAGAAGCATAATTTCCACTTGAAGTTCTATAACGAGGACGGCAGCAAGAAGGATATGTCCTTCTTCGGTCTGCGCAGTGACTTCCACTGGCGGTTGGATGCCGGTCAAGTGGATTTTGCACGCGTGCGCAACCGTGTCTGCAAGGACATTTGGGCTGACTTTGCCCATGCTCCCTATTATGCCTCCTATGAGCCCAAAACGCCCCGCAATTATGTGCGCGGTGATTTTGTCGAGGTGTTCCTTAACGACGAATACATGGGAATCTATAGCCTGAATGAACACATGGACCGGCAGCAGCTTAAACTCAAGCAATATGATTACGAGAACGGCGTTTTCCATGGCGGCTTGTGGAAGCCGATGTCCTGGAGCTATGCTACGGTCTTCAGCAGTCTGCCAAGCATTGATGCCAACCAGAAGGCTTGGGATAAATTCTATGTGAAGTATCCCAATATCGATGACGTGAAACCGACCAATTTCCAGACGCCGTACAATGCGATTAAGTTTACTTTAAACGCCAGCGACGAGTTGTTCCTTGACAGTGCCAAATACTACTTTGACATTCCTGTTTTTAGGGACTATTATCTGTTCACGATTCTGCTGCAGGCGCCCGACAACATCGGCAAGAACCTCTACTATGCGTGCTATGATGTCCAGACCGACAAACGCTTGACAATCGCAATATGGGACCTTGATTGCACCCAGGGGCAGTATTGGAGCAATGTCGGCGGTGACTACCACCATGCCAACGTGGGTCCTGAAGTGGACTTCAGGGGGGACGGTTATCTGGGAGCACACCAGGCGTTCAAACGGTTATGGACAACAGATCCGTCCTTCCATGGCCTGGCGACTGAACGCTATTGGGAACTGCGCGGCACCATTTTTAATCCTGACAGCATCATTGCCCGATTTCAGGCCTATTTCAATGAGATGAAGAGCTGTGGAGCCGACCTGCGGGAAATCAGACGATGGGGTTATACAAGCGACCTGGCAGGCCGAGAACTGAATTTTGATACCGAGCTGGAGTACCTGCGCGACTGGTGGACCCGTCACATCGCCTTTCTCGACACACATGTCTTTATCCCCTACCCGCTTGGAGACGTGAACTTTGACCGAGTGGTCGATGTCAACGATGTCACGATACTCATTGACTATATGCTGGGGAATCAAGACACATGCATCAATGTTGACAAGGCCGACTATACCAGGGACGGCATTATCAACATGGCAGACATCATTGATATCATTGATGTACTATTTCAACAAACAGCCCCTTGAGATGTAACCCTCTCAATCCTCGAGCAGGCGGACATAGCCGCAGATGCCCTCTTCGCGGTTGATGACGCTGTAAAGGTCAGGCTCATCGACGACCTCCCAGCCTGTCGGGTCGGTCGGGTCTATGCTATGCTCGAGCATATCGCACAGCTCGGCAAATTTGTCTGATGCTGCCTGCTCGTCCTTGCAATTGTAGACGTCGCTCATCGCACCGTCCTCGGTCTGATATTCAAAAACCACTCGATATTTCATCATCAGTTTTCAGTCTTTTGACGGGTTGGGGGCGGCGAGTTGGAGGGTGCGGTAGAGGTTGCATCCGATGAAGTTGCCCAATATCGACGCCAGGTAAACAAAGAACGCTTGTGTTGTCCAGTCTGTTATGCCCAGGGCAAGGGAGTAGTAGAAAGCGTCGGCGATACTGTGCACAAAGCCGCACATGATGAACAGGGGAATGCCGAAGAGGAGCGGCAACCACATCTGCTGGCGGGCGAAGTTGACAACAGTGGTCATGATGAATCCGCAGAAAATGGCAAGTAGCGTCACGTTCCAGAATCCCTTCTCGAGACGGGTGTCCACGATGTTGCGGGCAGTGTCGGTCAATTCGGGGATTGCGCTCCTGATGGCAAATGCCACAAGTGCGCACCCAACAATGTTGCCAAGGATGATTACAGGCAATTCAATCCAGTCACGCTTGGTTTCCACAAACCCGCTCACGCCAGTGTAAAGCTTCATCTTGTAGCAGACCACAGTGATCAGGCCAAAAGAGAAAAGCACAGCACCAATGATGCCCCCCACCTTGAGGAATGCCACTCCTCCAAGTGAGATGCAGATTCCGGCAAGGATTGAATCAACGATGGTTTTTCGCATAAACACCCTCGTTTTTAACAGCAATTACCGGTTGCCGTACATTTCCTCGTAGTATTTCTGGTAATCGCCGCTGGTGACGCTTTGTACCCAGGGCTGGTTGTCGAGGTTCCAGCGGATGGTCTTTTCAATGCCTTCGATGAAAGGCGTCTCGGGATACCAGCCGAGTTCGCGGGCAATCTTGCTGGGGTCGATACTGTAGCTGGATAGGGTCACCTGGTGGGCGGGCTTCTCCGAGTCATAAGCGTCGCTGCCCTGTTCGGCCGTCACGCCCATCGTGAAGGTGCCGCTCTCGACGGCCACCATCTTAAAGGTTACTCCATTCACTGAAAAAGCCTCAAATTCCCATGGCCAGAAACCAGTGCCCAGCAGGTAGTCGATGAGCGTGGTCACGTCGGCGATGTTGATGTTGCCGTCTTTGTCGCAGTCCGCATTTGTCTTGCTAACGCCGTTGCCATCACCACTCAACAGATAGTCGATCAAGTCCGTCACATCACTGATGTTCACATAGCCGTCACAGTTCACATCGCCAATCTCGGTATAGACAGTCACCATACAGGTATCAGGTACTGCCTTGCCATCAGTAGAGCTGACAATGACCATCGTTGTGCCTTCGGCCCTTCCTGCCACCTGAACAACACCATTCATCAAGCGAGCAACAGCAACATTTAGGTCACTTGATGTCACCTTGAGTTCCGTAGACAACGGCGACATGCTAGGCGTTAGTGTAATCATGTGGTTAGGCAACACATGGGCGACATGCTGGTCTAGGGTGATAAAGATGGTTGTCTCAATGACCGTCACATGACAAATCGCTTGCTTGTCCATAAAGGATGCGGTGATGTCACACTCGCCTATCCCAACAGCTGTCACCACACCGCCATTGACAGTAGCTACAGCTTCATCACTCGAAGACCATACAATATTCTGGGTATAAGTAGCCCCTTCAGGCGTAACAGTGGCAGAAAGTGTTACCTGCTTAGTCTGCTCAATAGTCACCTCTGTCTGGTCCAAAGTCACAGCAATAGGATTAACCACAGTCACATGGCACACTGCTCGCTTATCAAGGCAACTTGCCACAATGTCACATTCGCCCTCTCCCTTTGCAGTCACTATACCATTGTTCACAACAGCTACCTGTGGGTTGCTGGTCGACCAAATGACGGAATTTGGAGTAGCATTATTAGGAGATACCGTAGCAGTAAGGGTCATGGCATTACCACCCATCAACATTTCGGCCTCATAGCTATTGAGCGACACGCTTCCGGGCTCCACAGCGTCAGTTCTGATATCAGCAAAATTACGCCAATAGTCTGCCATGAAATAATTGGTAAATGACGCTCCAGACACATGGAGTACCGCATTATAACCCAAGAAAGTATTATTATCACACTCGGGAGGCATAGCAGCAAACGAATAAATGGCACTGGGATTTACTTGCAGCCCCTTAATTGAATTAACGCTATTAGTAATGTAGAGGATATTGTTTATATAGAAGACTCCATCGAATATTCTATAATCAGCGGTCACGACGTCACTAACATCACCATCAAGTTCTGAGATAGCCTTTATAGTAGTACTACTATTTATAGTAAAAGGCGCTGAATACTGTGTCGATTCCATCGTGGGAGTAGAGCCGTTTGTAGTATAATAAATATTGGCACCTTCTGACACACAATAGATGCATATCAAAACTGGACCAGAATACATACCACTTGGTGGTGTTATAATAGGAGTAAGAGAATCATTCACGGTTACGATAATCTTGGTGGCACGTACCTGATTGCTCGATGCAGTGAATACCACATAGGACGAAGCACCGGTCCACGTTCCGATTGCACCTTCATAAGCATAGGAGCCCGAAGCTACAGTGAAGCAGCCAGGACCATACTGCGCATCGCCTTCGGCGGTACACTCAAACACAATCTTGCTGATAACGCCAACCGAAGAGGTAAAGGTCACAGTCTGTTTTTTGTAGAAGCGATATTGTGCTGAGTTTGCTAAGCCAGTGGAAACGTCGATTCTTACGCCATCTTTCTCAATGGTAAAAGCCTGTGCCGTACCGGGGCTGTTACCATTGTCGACACCAGCCACAAACTCGATGTCAAGAGCCCATATGGCTGATGTCAGCAAACACATGGTTAATATAGTAACAAGTCTCTTCATAAAATAGTCTTTGTTCTATTAATCGATTTAGCGGTTGCCGTACATTTCCTCGTAGTACTTCTGGTAGTCGCCGCTGGTGACGCTCTGTACCCAGGGCTGGTTGTCGAGGTTCCAGCGGATGGTCTTTTCAATGCCCTCGGTGAAAGGCGTCTCGGGGTACCAGCCGAGCTCGCGGGCAATCTTGCTGGGGTCGATGGCATAGCGCATGTCGTGGCCCGGGCGGTCGGTGACGAACTCGATGAGACCGTCGTTGATGACGCTCAGGTCGCATTTGAGCAGCTGCTGGTACTCGGGCTCCTCGCGCATGATGCGGGCGATGATAGCGATAACCTGCTTGACGATGTTGATGTTGCTCTCCTCGTTGAAACCGCCGATGTTATACACCTCGCCGACGGTGCCTTGACGCAGCACCAGATCGATGCCCTTGCAGTGGTCCTCGACATAGAGCCAGTCGCGCACGTTCTCGCCCTTGCCATAGACTGGCAGTTTCTTGCCCTCGAGGATGTTCTTGATAATCAGCGGGATGAGCTTCTCGGGGAAGTGGTAGGGTCCGTAGTTGTTGCTGCAACGGGTGATGTTGACGGGCAGCCCGTAGGTCTCGTGATAGGCCATAGTGATGAGGTCGGCGCTGGTCTTGCTGGCCGAATAGGGCGAACGCGGTGCCAGCGGGGTCTCCTCGGTGAAGAAACGGGTGCCGTAGGTCTTAAGGTCGGTGCGGCCCTGGATGACCTCGCGCACGTCATCGCTCACCTCCAGCTCGTGGGGCTCGTCAAAGTCCTTGCTCAGCGAGCCATAGACCTCGTCGGTCGAAATCTGCAGGTACTTCTTGCCCGGGGTGTAGGTGTTGCGGCCCTGTGCGTCCTTGCCCGTGAACCAAGCCTCCCTGGCACAGTCGAGCATGTTCTGTGTGCCCAGGATGTTGGTCTCGAGGAAGAGGCGCGGATTGGTGATGCTGCGGTCCACATGGCTCTCGGCGGCAAAATTGACGATATAGTCCACATCATAGTCGCGCATGATGCCCTGCACCAGTTCGCGGTCGCCCACGTCGCCACGGACAAAGGTCACATTGGGGCGTTCCAACTCATTTTTGATGGAAGCCAGATTGCCGGCATAGGTCAAGGCGTCGAGGATGATGATTTCGATATTGTCGCCATACTTGTCAAGGATGTATTTCACAAAGTTTGAGCCGATAAAGCCTGCGGCTCCAGTCACGAGATAAGTCTTCATATTGCAGTAACGGTTTTAATTCAATGTACAAAGGTAACAATTATCATGGAAAAAACATGTATCTTTGCAGCAAAAACTAACAAAAATCCATGAAACGGTTCATCACTTCCCTCATACTGATGCTGGCTGTCAGTGGCTTGATTGCCCAGACTGTCATCCGACCCGAGAACAAAGAACGCAAGAAAGTCGCTGTCGTGTTGTGCGGTGGCGGGGCCATGGGTACCATCCACATCGGCGCCCTCAAGGTGCTTGAAGAGGCAGGCATTCCCATCGATATGGTCACCGGCACGTCGATGGGCAGCATCATCGGCGGCATGTATGCCGTGGGCTACAATGCCACCGACATCGAGGACATCGTCAACAGCATTGACTGGGGCGACATCCTGCGCGACCGCCTGTCGATGAGAAGCCAGGCGCTTGACGAGCGCGAGAAACAGAATATCTACCTGTTTGACTACCGCCTGTTCCTGGACAAGAGCCAGGACACGCTGGCTGGCGGCTTCATCCGCGGCATCAATGTCGAGAAGACCCTGCAACACTACCTGCGCCAGCCCGAGGACATCAACTTCAAGTCGCTGCCACGCCCATTCGGCTGTATCGCTACCGACCTGATTACCGACAGCGAAGTCGTGCTCGACCACGGCTCGCTTGCCAGGTCCATCAGGGCGAGTATGGCAGTGCCCGGCATCTTCGCTCCCGTGAGGATGGACCCCTATATCCTGGTTGACGGCGGCACCAAGAACAACTTCCCCGCCGACCTGGCCCGCAGGATGGGTGCCGACATCGTCATCGGCATCAGGACCGACCTTGCCTTGAACGACAAGTACTACTCCACATCAGATATCCTCGAACGCTCGGTGGGAGCCGATATCCACAACCGCAGCGATGAGAATGACAAGTATTGCGACCTCATCATCCGTGTCCCGGTGAGGGGCTATTCAGCGGCGCACTTCTACCGCTCGGCCATCAAGGAGCTGATTAAGCGCGGCGAGGAGGCGACAAGAGCCAAGCTGGACTCCATCATGATACTGAAGGAAAAGGCTGGTGTGCCTGCCGACTACAAGCCCGACTACAGCATCATCCATCTGAGCGACATCGACAATGACCAAGCCAACAAACTCGTGAGCGAGACCAATGCCAAGAACTCCATCAAGGCTAGCGTGGGACTGCGCTATGACAGCGAGGAACTGGTAGCCGCCCAGATTGGCGCCACCTAC
>CACZAC010000020.1 GCA_902779125.1 uncultured Bacteroidales bacterium
GGACGCAACAGGAAACTGCGCCAGTAAAGCCAATAAGCGTAGTCATAGATGCGCTGGGCATCCTGAGGATTATCCATATCCACTTCGCTCGCGATGCAGAACTGACGCGGCACAGGCGCCGCCTCATACTCCTCGTCCAGCAGCTTGTGGAACGCCATGGCCAGCGCTTCCTGTTCCTTGTCATGAGGATTGAGGGCGTCACTGCCGTTCTCACCGGCAATAACCCACCATATCACAAAACGCACATCCTCGACATTCAACTCATAGTCCACATAGTCCTCGCTACGGCCATAGTGCGGAACCGGAAAACCGTGCCTGTCGTTGTGCAGACGGGTAAATGACCGCCACAGGCCGCCATCGGCTACTATATCCTGGTAATAGCCTGTCACTGCAAGCACCACGTCGCGACGCACCTCATCATCCAGTCCCCGCAGCCACGGTGACTCATCCCACAACTTGGCCAGTCGCAGGGCAATCCACAAGTAGAACTGGTCGGTAGGCTCCACCTTGTGATGCCCCGGCTGCCGTTCCATGTAATCCTTAACCTTAATGTCCATAATCCTCCTCCTGAAAATCAAAAAAACGGGAAAACCTGATTGTCTTCCCGTCCTGTCGGAGCCGCGAGCGGGACTCGAACCCGCGACCTTTTCGTTACGAATGAAATGCTCTACCGACTGAGCTATTGCGGCTTGGTGCACTGCGATGTTTTGCAACTGTACGTTATCCTTATCTTCGCCTTATCCAATAGCAAACGGACTACAGCTGGCCGCGATACCATCGGCGATATCTTGGTTACAATCGAGGTGGGATTACTGTAATAGTAGCTATAGGACTGCGGATAGGTATAATTGGTCACGTCAACCGGGGTAATGGTGAAGTTGAAGTCATCCTCGGTGGCTATACCGCCTTGATTCTTAAGAATATTGAGGACAAACGCACGCATTCCCGAGAAGATATATTTCTTGCTGCTAGCATCATAAGTGGCATAGAATGAGTCCTTGTTGTTGACAAGGCTGTCGCCATTGATAAAGGCGTCCTTCTTGGAGGTCTTTACCATGAGCAGATAGGTGGGTGGCTGGATATTATACTGGGTGGGAGGAACGCTCACCGGCAGTTCCAGCGACAAAGTGTTGATGACGGCCTGGTTGTTGCCCACGTTGGACTTGTACTTGTCGAGAATGTCCTGGATGGGGAAACGCAGCTGGACATCATAGCCCGCTGGCGCAGCGATAATCGCCTGACCGCTGTTGACCATCGCCGACAGTTCGTCATCGACATCAAAGTGGATAATGTTGTTGGAAACAACCTCGGGTGTAGATGCCAGGTAGGTCTGGCAAAGCGCTGAATCCACCTTGATGGTATCGGCCTGCACCGTCTGTTTCCTATAGTACACATCCAACTCGGTTGCCTTGATGTTCATCACGTGGCCACTACCGTAGCTGTTGGTGATATAGATACCCGGAAAGATATCGGTAAATGTCTTGGGGCTAGCGAACTTGGCGGGGTCTTTCACATAGGCATTGTAAATCTCGCGACCAAGTTCCACCGGCATGGGCACTGAAATCACCTTAACGGTATCACGAACGAGGGTACCGGTAGCATAGGACTCCGAAACCTCACGCCAACCCGATGACGGGGAATAGGGTTCCGATGCCAACAAGTCATCGGGATTAAAATAACCCGTGGGATTAAAGTCACTATAGATGGGACTGGGCAACGCCTTGTTCAGACGATAGACGTCCAAGCGCATCGGCGCGAGCGAGTCACCCGTGAACCCGCTGCGATAGGGCAAGCGCAGCTTCAAGCGGCAAGAGTCTATCCATTCCGGCTTGACACCAGTGGTGTCGATATTCATCGATGGCATCCACATCGTCAAGGCTTCGGCAGTGACACTGCCAAAACCGTCGGCAGTTATCATACCCAGCATCTTGGTGGTCGTCCTCATCTGTACCCTGTCGTTGCGAATCGACTTGCCAACGATGACAAATGACGAGTCCTCGACAATTGACGAGACGCTATCGGTGATGGAAACGCCGATGGACTCATCGGTGCATGCCGATAGGCCAAGCAGCGCGGCCACTGCCAGTATCACATAAAAGAAATGCTTCATATTCCCGAAATGATAATAAAACGATTTAAGAATAATGAAAAAGCTGTTTTTTCCTCAATCAGCCGGCTGTGTTACAGCGAGGCGTAGAATTCCGTTACCTTGTTGACATCATCGTCATCGATAAACGACAGCATGGGCTTATCCTTGACAGCATCCAGCACCTGCTCACTCACGCCCTCCTCACACTGGATGACGGCATCACTGTATTTCAGGGTATAGGCCAACAGGTCATCACAGGTCAGTTCCTTGCCGGCAATGGGCTTGAGAGCGCTCTTGGGGATGCCGTCCATGTGCATCTTTTCACTCAAGCGGGCATCCAGCGGTGCAGCAATCTGCTCGTTGAATAATGCACTGACAATTTTGGCATCACGGAATGAGGGGTCATCGCCATAGAGTGTGCGGATGTAAACTGGAGCCAGTGCCGAAATCCAACCCGTGCATTGGATAATGTCGGGTACCCAACGCATCTTGCGTATCGACTCAATGACGGCGCGCACATAGAACATGCTGCGCTCATCATTATCGGCAGGAGAGCAGTTCATCTCCAGCTCATCGATACGGTTGCTGGCAAAATAGTCCTCATTGTAGATGAAATACACTTGAAAATGAGCCTGTTGCAGGGT
Organism: uncultured Bacteroidales bacterium; assembly: GCA_902779125.1. Classification (GTDB taxonomy): domain Bacteria; phylum Bacteroidota; class Bacteroidia; order Bacteroidales; family Muribaculaceae; genus Sodaliphilus. The sequence continues at coordinate 2,734 of CACZAC010000020.1, forward strand.
TGCCACTTTGATAATCAGCGGGTGATCGGTATCATCGATAATCACATTCATGCCCGACAACCTGATCATCTCGTGCAACTGGTTGCTGCGCTCGGCTATCATACCGTACTTGGGCATAAAGGTGCGCTCCTCAAGACCCTGCTCCTTAATACCTTGCGGAAAAATCCTGCCAATCTGCGACAAGCGACGCTCAGGCACATAGGGCGCTATCTCCTGCGATATAAATAAGACTTTCTTTACATCCATGATGGTTTCTTCTTAATTTAAATGCAAAGATAGCAATTTTTTTTCATTTTCACCCCATTTTTTAGACCATGGTAGGGCTTTTTTAAGTAAAACCACCATCTTTTTAACATCTTCTAATCTTTTTAGAGCCCTAATAACCATTCACTAAACGCATCCCACATGATGTCACTGTACACCAAAAGAGCAATTTTGCGTATTCCAAGAATCGCACCAATAGGCTGAAAAAAGGAGGGTACTTCCTTCTATCAGGAAACGCCCTCCCACTTTCAAAACACACACACGATTAAATCTATTATCCACGTTTAGCAGACGCAATAGTCTGCGAACTTGATACAAAGTAACATAGAATAATTGAGATGAAAAAGAGGCGGCAACCCACTTCGTGACCAATCGCCCAATCTTAAGGACAAATGCCTCGATATTCAAGACGAAACAACGGCAAGAATTGCGCTTTTACACGATGTCATGTCGAAATTGTTGTAAATAAATCAAAAAAAATGTAATAACGATATGCAACGTGAAAAAAACTGAGTATATTTGCAATTCTATAAGGATAAAAAAGATTGGGAATGTTGACTCAGATTTACAACGGCCAGGTGCTTACCCCCGAAGGGTGGATTAAGGGGGGCTCGATTATCATCGAGGACAGCCGCATCAAGGAGGTGACCAAGAGCAGCCGCCTGCTGGACGGCATGGACAAGGCCATTGACGCCCATGACATGTACGTCGTTCCAGGCGGCATTGACCTGCATTGCCATGGCGGAGGTGGCTGTGACTTCCAAGAGTGCACGCGAGAAGCGTTTGAGACCGCAGCCCAGACCCACCTGAAACACGGCACGACGTCCATCTATGCCACGTTGTCCTCTTCTCCCCTTGACATGATTGAGCGTGCGTGCCAAACATGTGATGAACTCATGCGTGAGCCCCGTTCCACTATCATGGGCATGCATCTGGAAGGACCTTACTTCAACCCCAGCAAGGCTGGAGCCCAGATGCCCGAGGTCATCCGTATTCCCGACCCTAACGAGTATCGGCATATCGTCGAAGACTTTGACTGCATGAGGCGCTGGTCCAGTGCCCCCGAGTTGCCTGGAGCCGTTGAGATGGGCAAATATATCACCGACAAAGGCATCATCGCTGCCATCGGCCACACCGCAGCCGAGTATCCCGAGGTCAAGAAGGCATGGGATGCAGGCTACACGCTGGCAACCCATTTCTATAATGGTATGCCTGGCTTCCACAACGTACGCGAATTCAAGCATGCCGGCACCGTCGAGAGTGTCTATCTGCTGGAAGAGATGTCTGTCGAGGTAATAGCCGACGGCATCCATGTTCCCTCTACCCTGCTCAATCTGGTCTATCACATCAAGGGCGTGGAACACACCGCCCTATGCACCGATGCCCTCGCCGTCACCGACAGCGACAGCGAACACGCTTTCGACCCGCGCGTCATCATCGAGGATGGCGTGTGCAAATTGTCGGACCGCAGTGCCCTGGCAGGCAGCATCGCCACGATGGACCGCCTCATCAAGACGATGGCACGCGTGGTGAACGTGCCCCTGAACGATGCCGTGCGCATGGCGAGCGAAACACCTGCCAGAATCATGGGCATCTATGACCGCAAGGGCTCGCTGCAACGCGGCAAGGACGCCGACATTCTGCTGCTCGATGATGACATCAATCTGCGCGGCGTGTTCTCCCAGGGCGAGTTTGTCAAGGGAAGCGACCGCATTGCCCCCGCTATCATCGAAAAACGCTGAACAAGGGCAATCACGGGTACCTGCAACCAGTATTCAGGTGAAAAAATCAAGAATTTTTCGCTTAATTCTTGCACAGGAATAAAATTGGTATTATCTTTGCACCCGCGTTTGAGAGAAAACGCTATATATGGTGGACGTAGCTCAGCTGGTTAGAGCGTCGGATTGTGGTTCCGAAGGTCGTGGGTTCGAGCCCCATCTTCCACCCCAAAGTGAATAAAAACCTGCATTGCAGATTGCAATGCAGGTTTTCTTTTTTACCTTAACTATTATTACAGCCCTAACAGGACTTTGACAACCGGCATGAGGTCAACGGTTGCAGGTCCCGTATAGGCAACAGGAGTGACAGCAGTGTCGAGCACCAGGTCAAAGGCTCCCTGCTCTCCCGCGGTGCGTATGGCAGCCTGCACCTTGTCGGTAATGGGACGGGTAAGGGCTTCGCGTTTAGCAGCCAGGTCATCGGCGGCACGACGTTCAAACTCCCTGATTTTCTTGTCACCCTCCTGCAGTTCCTGCACGCGACGTTCCTTGATGGTCTCGGGGATAGACGGGTCAGCGGCTACAATCTGGTAGTCGGCATACTTTTTGTCAAACTCACTCTGCAACAACTCATATTCGGCATGGAGCTTGTCGCTCATGCTCTTGAGCTGGGCCTCGGCGGCAATCTTCTCGGGCATGAGGTCAAACAACTGCTGGGAATTGACAATGCCAATCCTGGCCTGCGCCATGAGCAACAGCGGCATCAGTGCCGCTACTATAATCATCACTCGTTTCATTACTCTTCTGATATTTTTAATACATTGATATATAACGTGGCAAAGGTAGTCACTTTTTTTCATTTCCGCAACAAGGGATGCAGAAAGTGAAAACCCCTCGCGGCAAACATGCCGCCAAGGGGCTTTCAGCATCTTAATATTATCGTGGTGTGTGCTTAGTCTTACTTAATGCCTAACTTGGCTTTCACCTTGGCACTCACGTCCTCGGCATTGGTACCCGTATAGATGATGGCACCGGCTGCCTGGTCAAAGATGAAGGTGTAACCGCCCTCGGCACCAACGGCCTGAATAGCGTTCTGGAGCTTCTGGGTGATTGGGGCAAGCAACGTATCCTGCTGACGCTGCAAATCCTGGGATGCCGTCTGCTGGAAGTTCTGTATCTTCATGTATTCATCCTGCAACTCCTGGTTGTGACGGTCCTTGATGGCCTGAGGAGTGCTGGCATCCTTATCAGCGGCCTCATAGTCGGCCATCTTCTTCTGGAAAGCATCCTGCAGGTTCTTGAATTCAGTCTCATACTTGTCACTAACCGACTTGAGGGTGTTCTCGGCGGTGGCCTTCTCGGGCATCACGTTGAAAATCTCACTGGTGTTGACATAACCGAACTTCTGAGCTTGTGCGGCAAAGCACATCATAGTAGCCGTAACGGCTAAGAGCATAAATCTTTTAAACATGTCTAAAAAATAATTTTCTTGTTATTATATAAATGTTCTTTTTCTTAATAAAACACTGGTCAAAGCCTTGTTTATTTGTATCCCATCTTCTCGAGCACCTCGTTGCTGACATCGATGCGCGGTGATGCAAAGATGATGCTTTGGCTGCTGGCACGGTCCATAATCATCTGGAAACCACGCTCCTCACACACCTTCTTGCACGCATTGTAAATATCATCCTGGATGGGCTTGATGAGCGACTGACGCTTCTTGAACAGTTCACCCTGAGGGCCAAAGTACTTGTACTGCAACTGTTGGGCCTCTTTTTCCTTCTCGGTAATCTCGGCCTCTTTCTTCGTCTTCTGGTCATCGGTCAGGAAGACCATATCACTCTGGTAGTTCTTGTACATGGTGTCGGCTTCCTTCTTGAGCTCGTCCACCTCACGCTGCCAGCGTTGCGACACTTGGTTCAACTGCTCATTGGCCATCTCGTAGGCAGGAATGTTCTTCAGAATATATTCCATGTCCACGAGAGCAAACTTCTGCGCGTTGGCGGCCATGAAGCCGGCAACAAGCGCTACTGCGATTAAAACGATTCTCTTCATTTTTCTTATCTATTATGGTTAGTTTCGACTTTTAGACTCCGATTCAACTAAATCGTTTATTCTACCCACTGAATATCGTTAAAATTCCTGACCCAGTACGAAGTGGAAGTTGCTGCCACCCTTCTGGCCATAGACGGTATCGAAACCATAGCCCCAGTCAATACCCATCATACCGATCATCGGCAGGAAGATGCGGGCACCCACACCGGCCGAACGCTTGATGTCAAACGGGTTGAAGTCCTTAATATTGGTCCAGGCATTACCACCCTCGATAAAGACAAGGGGATAGATGGTGGCACTCTGCGACAGCATCAGGGGGAAGTGCAGCTCCACTACAAAGCGGTCGTAAGCATAACCGTCGCTACGGGGAGTGAAGGCGCCATTCTCATAACCACGCAGGGCGATGGTCTCAGTCGCGTAGGTGTAAGAACCCGACATACCGTCACCACCGACATAGAAGGTCTCGAACGGCGACTTGAGCCACTTGTTCCAACTGCCCAGCAGACCGAAGTCGGCACGGGTCATCAGTACCAGCGTCCAGCGACCGTCGGGGTCGGTGAGCGGCGTGTAGGTACGGGCCTGGAACTTGAGTTTCCAGTACTCAATCCAGCGGTAGAGTTCCTTCTTGGACTGCTCGGTATTGCTCTCGCTCAGCGCCTTCCAGTTCTTCTTACCAAACAGGCTGGCAGGCGGTGTGGCGTTGAAGCTCAGGGTAAAGCTGCTACCCCTGCGGGTATAGAGCGGGTTGTCGATACTGTTGCGAGACAGCGTCAGTCCGAGCACAAGCGAATTGGACACACCGTTCTGCATATAATAGAGGTACTCCCATTTCTTGAGGCTGTACCACTGGTAACTCAGGCTTGCCATGAAGGTGAAGTAGTCATCGGGCCACTTCAGACGCTTACCGAAGCCCACCGTCAAGCCCGCCATCTGCAGGTACTTGTTGGGGTCGTAAGAGTTCTCATAGTAGTTATAGCCACTGTAACCGCCTAACATACTATTGGGGTACATACTGCTATAATACATCGAGTTGGCGTAGTTGTACATGTAATTCTGGTACTGCTGCTGGTAGTAAGACGAGTTGATACCCGTCTGGCGGCTGTAGAAGGCCGACACCGACAGCGAGTTGGGGCGCTTGCCGCCAAACCATGGGTCGAGGAACGACACACTGTAAGCCTGGTAGTACTTGGCATTGGTCTGGGCGCTGATGGTGAAGGTCTGGCCCTCGCCCTGAGGGATGATACCCTTATAGGACGACGGGTGCAGCAGATTCTGCATCGAGAAGTTGGTGAATTTCAACGATGCCTTGAGGATGACACCGGTCTGTCCCCAACCAGCACTCAGCTCGACTTGGTCGTTGGCCTTGCTCTCGAGGTTAAGGATGATATCCACAGTACCGTTGTCAGGATTGGGCTCGGGACGGACGTCCATCTTCTCGGGGTCGAAATGGCCCGTCTGGGCGATTTCGCGCACCGAGCGCATGAGGTCCTCCTTGGAGAACAGGTCACCGGGGCGCACACGCAACTCGCGACGTACCACTTTCTCATACAGGCGGTCGTTACCGTTGATGACCACCTTGTTGATGCGGGCCTGCTTGCCCTCATACATGCGCATCTCCAGCGAGATGCTGTCACCCTCGATTTTGCGCTCAACGGGGATGAGGTTATAGAAGAGGTAACCGTTGTTGAGATAGAGGTTGGCAACGGCGTCATCATCCTCCTGGGTACGCTTGTTGAGAAGTTTCTGGTTATAGACGTCACCCTTCTTGATACCCAGCACCTCACTCAACGTGGGAGACGGATAGACGGTATTGCCCACCCAGGTGATATCCGAGATATAGTAGCGTTTGCCCTCGCTGACCTTGAGGTAAACATCCACGCTCTTCTCATCAAAGGGCACAACGCTGTCGCTCAGGATAACGGCATCACGGTAACCCTTCTCGTTATACTTGTCGATAATGAGTTGCTTGTCGGCTTCATAATCGCTCATGACGAACTTCTTCTGAGAGAAGATTTTCCACAAGCTCTTCTTCTCATTGGTCTTCTTCATGGTGCGCTTGATCTTGTTGTCGCTCAGCACCTCGTTGCCGTCAATATAGATTTTGTGGACCTTGATTTTCTCGTGCTTGTCCACGTTGATGTTGACGATGACCTCGTTTTGTTTGCTCAAGTCGGGAATCTGGACAACTTCACATGTTGCCTGACCGAATCCCTTGGAAGCATAATACTTCTCAACGATGAGTTTGATGCGGTCGGCGATATTGGGCGACATCTGGCTACCAGCCTGTAAATTCAGTCGCTCGATGATGTCTTTCTTCTCACCGCCCTTCATGCCGTTGTAGTTCACCTGAGACACGCGCGGCTGCTGGCGCAGATTAAACACCAGCCAAGCCTGGTCTTCATAGATTTTCTCGACCAGAATCTGGACCTTAGAGAACAGACCTTGACGCCAAAAACGCTTGGCAGCGGCCTTGATGTCTTCGCCAGGGATATCCACCCGCTGACCTACCGACAGACCCGAATAACCGATGACCATATTCTCATCATAGTTATCGACGCCCTCGACGCGGATACCCGCAATCACATACTGGTTGGGAGCTGCCGTGAAAACGACTTTGGGATTATAGATGGTATCGTTGACCGTGCGTGTTTCCTGCGCTATGCCCATCGCCGGTGTGAACATGACCAGCGACAACACAGCCGTCAACAAGTGCTTGATATTCATAGATGATGATTTCTTTCTCTTCATTGTTCGTCATTAACCTGTTCGCTCGTTTTACCGTAACGGCGCTCTCGGGCCTGGTAGTCGGCTATTGCCTCAACAAAGTCTTCCTTGGTAAAATCGGGCCAATATTTGGAAGTGAAATAAAGCTCACTATAAGCGATCTGCCACAGCAGATAGTTGCTCACGCGCAGGTCTCCACCAGTGCGGATGAGCAGGTCGGGGTCAGGCATCTCACGGGTCGCCATACGGGCCGACAATGCCATGTCGTCAATGTCCTCGGCCTTCATTTGGCCGCTGGCGACCTCACGGGCCAACTGGCGGCATGCCTCGACAATCTCCCAACGCGACGAATAGCTCAAGGCCAGGCACAACACCAGACCAGTGCAGTGGCTGGTGTCCTCCATGCATTTGGCCAAGCGGCTCGCAGCAAACTCGGGCATACGGCTCATGTCGCCGATAGCGGTCAAGCGCACGTTGTTCTTGATCAGGTCGGGGGTCTGTTGCTCGATGCTCACCACGATGAGGTTCATCAGGGCGTCAACCTCCTCCTGAGGACGGTTCCAGTTCTCGGTCGAAAAGGTGTAAAGCGTCAAGTACTCCACGCCCACCTCGCTGGCGATTTCCGTCACCTGGCGAACAGTGGACACGCCGTTCTCATGTCCGAAACTGCGTTCATGGCCATGCTGCTTGGCCCAACGACCATTGCCGTCCATAATAATGGCGACATGACGCGGAATGCGCGTCGGGTCCAACTGTTGTATTTTATCGCTTAATGATGCCATTGCGTCTCTTGTCTTTATTCAATGTAATTGCACTTGATACAGCGCTTGCCGAACTCGTAGGACACGGAGAAGGCTGCAAACGAGTACCAGTCGGTGTTCTTGCCGAAGGAGTGCTTGATGCCGAACAAGTCACTCAGGCCGTCGATGCGGTCGCTGAACTCCTTGCGCATGGTGAATTCAAAGCCCAGGTTCAAGCGGTTTTTGAACTTGTATTTCACGCCGATGCCCAAAGGGATGGTGAACGAGGCCTGGTTGTGTCCGTTACAGATGGCGAACACAAAACCCACACCTGCCACCATATAAGGCGAAATGGGCTTATATTTCTTGTAGGCGGGACCAAGGCCATAATTCAGGAAATTGAATTCGGCAGTCAGTCCCAAGTCAATCAAATTTGAGGTGAACTTGTAAGTAGCGCCATCGGGATAAACAGTGTCATCGTTCTTGCTGTCGCCCTTGATGTTCGCATAGCTCAGGTTGGCCTTGAAAGCCCAACGGCTGTTGTGGATATAGCGGAACATGCCGCCACCCGTGACACTCGGATGCTTGAACAGGTTGCCGCTATTACCCTCGCCCAGATAGCCGGTCATTCCGACCATAGGACCAGCCTCATACTTGTATTGCTGGCCCGTCACGGTCAACGCGACAGCCAACATGAACAATAATATGACCAGTGATTTCTTCATCGGGGAACTTAATAAACGGGAGTATGTGTCAAGCGATTATACACACCGCGCCACACCCAAGGCAGTAATTTGCCCTGTTCATCGTAGCCACCAAACAGGTAAATGTAGGGACAGTCCCAAGTGATGATAGACGATGCCACGCGTCGAGGTGCCGCGCCGATATTTGCCGTCATTGTCTCATTGCTCACAATGGCCTGGGCACCGTAAAAATCGGGCGTGCCATCGGGCTGGCTCAGAATCTCGCCACCCGACGTCCAGGTGATACCCTGGGTATTAGACACATAGATGGTGCTATTGAGACCACCGTCGGCAAATCGGCCACCCATCAAATACCAAGTCTGCTGCTTAGCGTAATGACGCACGCCAGGCAGAGACCTATAGGTGTAGTATGAAAACAGTGTAGCATCGGCAATAGCAGGCATTGTCTTGCTGTGGATGTTGTTGATTCTACCCCAAGTAGTGCCGTCATAGCCCCATACGTCACTCAACATATTGCCGTTACGGTCAATGCCACCGACAATCATCGCTTGTTGAGAGGATGTCCACTTATTGTCGGTTTCAATCATGTTGGAGGCATGAGCCACGGGGAAACCCTCTTCAACCTCGGTAACAACAAAGCCCTCGCTTCGGGGATACTGGTCATGATAATACCCTTCCTCATCGTCGCCCATGATTCCTAACAGCTTGTCACCGAAAGCGCCCAACACACTGTGCCACATCACGCCACAGGACTCCCATTCCTCGCCATTGCTGGAGAAAAAGAGCGTGCCGTCAGCACTCAGGACGTAAAGAAGGTCTTGGACAGCAGTGAGCGACTGCACCTGAGGGATAAAGGGCAGGTTAATCGTCTTTTTGTCCCATGTGCCTTGATTGGGGCTGTCGGCTGCCAATACATTACATTCCACACCATTATAGGTCATGATGAAATAACTGCCGCCCATCTGCACGGCTTTGTGACCCACGGTGTTATTCTGGTAGCCTGGCAGTTCACGGCGCCATGAATCGGGCCAGATGAGGGTATCAGGATTCTCCTTGTGCACCAGCACCTTGATGTTATATTCCTTGGTTTGGCTTTGGTCCGCCGAAGTGACCTTGAGTACGGTCTTGCCGGTGAAATCCAGCTTAGTATTCATCGCGGCGGTATATTCGATGGTGGTATCAGACCTCGTGGTAGCCCCTGTGATGGTAAGCATCGACGATGACACCGTGTTCAGGAATTTAATCGAACACTTGAGTCCTGTGATATTGGTTCCCTTAGGCAACGAGTCGGCGTTATAAATCACTCCATTGTCATAGTCAATCGTGAAATGAACTGAATCGAGATAAGCCAGAACTTCGGCATCGGCCTGCAGGGAGAATCCTGTTACCAGAGTTGTTTGCCTGCTCGTGCTATAGGTGAATTCTTCTTCAGTATCCTTATTGTCTTTATTGCATGATATCAACGCAGGAATTGACGACAACAGGACGGTCATCGTCAACACAAAATATAGCGGTTTTCTGTTTATCATTATCGTTTTTGGTTTCCTTTGCTTTTTTACAAACGGCAAAATTACAAAAAAATTGGGTCTCTGAGCCGATTTTCTCTATAAATAATGAGAGAGACCGCCTTTTTGGGGGGTAAAGATACTACTTCAGGGGCATTCGGGACCTACCCGTTAAAGATAATAAACGATAAAATGCGGTTTTTTACACCTTTTTAACGAACAAGGACAGAGAAAAAACCATTCTTTGGGGCATTATTGCTACAACGACTACTATCGGCGGCTAATCCACTCGATGGTGTTGCCGTCAATCAGGTAGTGCTCGGTTGGTTCTACTCCAATTTCGGGGGCTTTCACGCCCTGCCCCACCCTGCGCGGACTGATTTCGACACGGGCTTCATCCCAGGCACCGGCGTCGATAAGCCCTTGCAGCACCTGTGTCCCGCCCTCGACCATGACACTGGTCACTCCCCGACGATACAAATCTTCCAGCCATGCATCGGGCTTAGAGGTATCCAATTTGACATATTCCACAGCGCCGTCCACCTCGTTTTTCATGCTGTTATAGACGATGGTGGGCTGTCCATCATGAAGCAGATTCAGGTTTCCGCCAATTGACAACCGCTTCGACAACACCACGCGCAACGGCGAGCGTCCCGGCCACTGGCGGGTGGTCAGCGACGGGTTGTCGATGCGCGCCGTCGCGGCGCCCACGACGATGGCATCGCATAACGCCCGCTGACGGTGCATCAGCCGCATGGTGACGGGCGTGGACATGTGCAGGGGGTTCTCGCCCGCTTCTGGCGGCATCGCGATAAAGCCGTCGGCAGTCTGCGCCCACTTGAGCTGCACCCAGGGACGGCCTGTCGTGTGGGCGGTGATGAAACGGCGGTTCAACTCACGGCATTCCGGCTCCAGTACACCGACCACGACCTCAACCCCAGCTTCGCGCAATTGTGCCACACCACGGCCAGCAACCTTGACAAACGGGTCCAAACATCCCACCACAACTCGGGGAATGCCACACTCGATAATCAGGCGGGCACATGGGGGCGTCTTGCCATAGTGTGAACACGGCTCCAAAGTAACATACAGTGTACTGTATTTCAACAGGTTGTCATCCTCTACAGTTGCAACGGCATTGACTTCGGCATGAGCCTCACCGCACTTGCGGTGCCAGCCCTCACCGATGATGGAGCCATCAGCACCGACAATCACCGCGCCCACCATGGGGTTAGGCGACGTGTGACCCGCACCAAGACGAGCCAGTTGCAAAGCACGGCGCATATATTTCTCGTCAATTACCATTCAAAAAAGGATACAATCTGCTGTTTGATTATTTGACGGCAGCGGCAAAGCGCGTCTTGCCGTAACTGTCCTCGATGATGCGAACCTCGTCAAATCCGTGGTCTTCAAGCAGCCGCTTAATCTCGTTGCCGAAGCGCTGGTTGATTTCAAGATACAGACGTCCGCCCCGCTCCAGCGATGCGGTGGCGTAAGCCGCAATCGCCTTGTAGAACAGCAACGGGTCATTGTCCGGGACAAACAGTGCCTGACCTGGTTCATAGTCCAGAACATTGCGCTCCATCGACTCGCGTTCGCTCCAGCACACATAGGGCGGATTGCTCACGATAATGTCATAATGGGCAGGAGGCTGCGGGGACAACATATCGCTCTCGAAAAAACGCACCTTGACCTTGAGCGCAGCGGCATTCTCCCGCGCCACAGCAAGGGCGTCGCGTGATACGTCAAGGGCATCGACCTGTGCAAACTTCAATGCCCGAGCCAGCGAGATGGCGATGCAGCCGCTGCCAGTGCCCATGTCAAGCACCCGCAGGTCGCTGGCACTGTTCTCGTCTACAATCATGTCTATAAGTTGCTCGGTCTCGGGACGCGGGATGAGCACGGCAGGGGTCACCTTGAAACGATGACCGTGAAACCGGGCACTGCCCACGATATACTGCAACGGCTCGTGACGGCGCAGCCTTGCAATAATCTCGGTGACGCGCTCCTGAGCAAAATCGGGCAATTCGCTCTCTTGACGCAGGGCCACATCCACCTGATCATAATTAAAAATATCCTCACAGATGATGCGTATCATCGCCTGCACTTCCTGGGGCTCGGCAACACCGGCAAGCCCGCTCCTGAGTTGTTCTATAGCTTCCTTGAGTTTCATGCTACAAAATTACTAAAAAAACACCACCTGCAAGCTATCAATCCAATAAAAGAAAACGTGCTGAAGCCAGCCACAACACAATAGAGCATATTACAAATACCACATAAATCACCAAAGAATCCGCAATATTAGAAACAGTAAAAAATGCGATATGAGAAGATTTTTTCAAAATTTTATTATAATTTGTCACTTATTTAAGAAATTAATATTATATTTGTGGCGTCAATAATGGCCGTTTACCGTCAAATCGTAGTTTGTATTGTGTAAACGAGTGATTTAAGAAGAATAATTATTAACGATATAATCATTAAAAACTATAAATATTATGGCTTCAAAACTTGATTCACTGGACTATAAAATCTTAAAAATGTTGTCCCTCAATGCCCGCAAGCCTTATTTGGAGATTGCACGCGCGTGCAATGTTTCGGGCGCAGCTATTCATCAGCGCATCCAGAAGTTGTACAACATGGGCGTCATCAAGGGGTCCATTTCGCTGATTGATCCCTCATCGGTCGGTTATCAAACGTGTGCCTACATCGGCTTCTTCTTGAACGACCCCTCCAAGTTTGACGAGGTGGTGGCAAGGCTCAAGACCGTTCCCGAAGTTGTGGAATGCTACTTCACCACAGGCAAATATGACCTGTTTATCAAGCTGTATGCACAGAACAACGACCACCTGCTGCAAGTGATCCACGACCGCTTCATGAAGATGGGTCTGGGACGCAGCGAGACGCTCATTACTTTCAAGGAAGTGTTTAAGCGCCAAATCCCCATAGCACCTGACGGTGAAGAGGCAACAGTTGAGTAACGTAAAGTAAGGGGGCGAGACAATCGCTCCCTTTTTAATAAGTTTCAATTTAGGTAAAAAAGATTTCAGGTATATGGAAAACATGACAACAACATTCAGCCAGCAAGAGACACAATGGCTGGCGAGCGCAAGACAGATGGGCCGAGAGGCGGGCGAAGTGCTGAAAAAACACTTCCGCTGCCGCAATCTGGACATCGAGGACAAGGGCAACGCATTTGACATCGTCACTGAGGCCGACAAGGGCAGCGAGCGCATCATCCTGGACTTTATCCACAGCCATTTTCCCGGTCATGCCATTCTAAGCGAGGAGAGCGGGGATGACCATCGGCAAGCCCGCTTCCAGTGGGTCATCGACCCGCTGGACGGCACAGTGAATTACAGCGCGGGCATTGCCACCCACTGTATATCCATCGGATTGAAAGTGGATGGAGAGACACGATTCGGTTATGTGTATGCTCCAAAACTCGACGAGGAGTTCTTTGCCATCAAGGGCAAGGGCGCCTATGGCCCTTATGGGCGCTTGCAGACCAAGACAACTACTGAGTTGCAGCGCGCCGTTATCTCCACAGGTTTCCCCTACGATAAGGCGACCAACTCCGACAACAACTTTGATACCTTGGGCCGTGTGATGCCTCGGGTGAGGGGAGTCAGGCGCCTGGGCTCAGCAGCCATGGATATGTGCTATGTCGCAGCGGGCTGGCTCGACGGTTACTGGGAGTTGAACCTCAAGGAGTGGGATGCCTGTGCCGGCGAACTCATCGCCCAGGAGGCTGGTGCCTTCGTCAAGCGTTACCGTGAGGACCACGGCATCTGCATCCTCGCGGCCTGTCCCGGCATCGCACAGCAACTGCTGGAGATGGTCGAGTAAACGGCACTCCTCCATAGCAAATACACGGGCTTTAACGATGTTTAACAAATCCACTCGTTGTTGAACATTGGGCGCTGCATATCTTTGTAGCATCAATCATCCAAATTTAAAAATATCCATAATACTATGATGAAAAGACTCTTTTACTCTGTTGTGATGATCCTTGTGGCATTCACAGCCTTTGGCCACACCACTCAACAAATCACCCATGACGAGAACCAAAATACTGAATACCAGTCCATTTCGCCCGAAGCAACCAGGGCCGCCGACTCGCTGAGTATTATTCTTGGCAACGTTAATGGTATCGTATTAGGCCAGCAATTGCGCAGTATTCTAGATGCTGACTTCGATATCGCGCAAGTCACCAAAACCATCAACCAGATGTTCAATTGCCAAGAAGGCAAAGATTTCATCACCGGAATGCAGTTCGGACTAATGGTAGCCCAAATAAATCAGGAGTTCAGGAATAACCATGGCTGCAATCTCAACAAACAACTGCTTTTAGAGCATCTGAAGGCTGAATTATTGACCGAGAACCCCATTGACGACCACACAGCATACGCCATGGAAGTAAAAATGAATGATTTCTGGGAGCAAATCAATTCCAACGGCGAGGACTCAAGCGACACTTTAATCGACTCGTTAAGCAGCACAATGGGCGCTGTGAATGGCTCCAAGATGCGCAACTACCTTAGGATGATAGACTCAGACTTTGAACAGATCTTCAAAGGCATTGAATACGGCTTTGAACAGGAAGTCGATAATATCTCCTTGGTCTGTGAACAAGCAGGAATCCAAATCGTTCAATCATTTGATTCTTTCCAGGGGCAAGCACGCATGCCGCTTAACAAAGGCCTCTTTATGGAGCACTTGACCCGTGGACTGTGTGTTGAAACCTTTGACGAAGAAGAGTATCTAACACTGTATGAAAAAATTGACCCGTTGATCGAAAGGGTCGCTGGACTTTCTCCCGATGGTATCGCCAATAAAAAAGCCGGCGAGGCCTATATGGAACAATTACGCAAGGACAAGAGTTTCAAGTTCACCAAGAGCGGTCTGGCCTATAAAATGCTGAAGGAGGGCAAGGGCAAGATTTCTACCGAAGATGATGTGGTAAACTATGTGGGCAAGCACCTTGACGGCACCGTGTTCGACTCGAGCGAAGGCGAACACATGCCCCTAACAATCGGAATTGGGATTGAAGGCGTTTCCGAAATGCTGCAACTCATGAAGCCCGGCGGCAAGGCAATCGTTGTCATCCCCAGCAATATGGCCTATGGTGCCATTCCTATCAACGACGCAATCGGCCCCAACGAAACCCTCATCTTCGAAATTGAAATCATCGACAGCCAGCAATAATTTGCTTCGGACTGCCTATAATTTAGGATAGCGTCAATAGAAAATCTCATGCACTTATACATTGTATTGACAATATTTGCATTACCTTTGCAGTCTATTTATTGAAAATACAAGAAATCAGAATATGGATAACAAGAAGATTGTTTTAAGCGGAATCCGCCCCACGGGACAGTTGCACTTGGGTAACTACCTGGGCGCCTTGAGTAACTTTGTAAAGATGCAGAACGAGGGCAAGTATGACAGTTACTATTTCATTGCCGACCTGCATGCCCTAACGACCAACCCCGACCCCAAGGAACTGCACACCAACGTGCGTCACATCCTGGCCGAGTACCTGGCAGCAGGATTGGACCCTGAGAAGTCCACCATCTTTGTGCAGAGCGACGTGCCCGAGGTGAGCGAGATGTACCTGCTGCTCAACATGCACGTGGGCATCGGCGAACTGATGCGCACCGCCGCCTTCAAGGACAAGGCCCGCAAGGCCCTGGGCATCACGGCTCCCACTCAGGGCGATGATGACGAGGACGTGGCTAAGGAAATCATCGGTGCCAGCACCAACAAGCGTGTCAATGCCGGTCTGTTGACCTATCCCACGCTGATGGCAGTGGATATCCTTATCCAGCGCGCCGACTTTGTGCCGGTGGGCAAGGACCAGGAGCAGCACCTCGAGTTGACCCGTAGGTTTGCCCGCCGCTTCAACTCGTTCTATAAGACAGAATACTTCAAGGAGCCGCAGAACTTCAACTTCGGCAGCGCACCCGTCAAGGTGCCCGGCCTGGACGGTAGCGGCAAGATGGGCAAGAGCGAGGGCAACTGCATCTACCTCGTTGACGAGGAGAAGGCCATCCGCAAGAAGGTGATGCGCGCCGTGACCGACGGCGGTCCCACCGAGCCCAATATGCCTATGGCTGAGCCTGTACAGAACCTGTTCACCATCCTCAAGCTCGTCGGCACCCCCGACAAGGTGGAGTACTTCACCGAGGCCTATAACAACTGCTCCATCCGCTACGGCGACCTCAAGAAGGAGATTGCCGAGGATATCGTGGCCCTGACCACGCCCATCCGCGAGCGCATCCTGGACATCGAGAACGACAACGCCTATCTGCACCGCGTCCTGGAGATGGGTGCCGAGCGTGCCCGCGCCCGTGCCAGCAAGACGCTTGCCGACGTGCGCGAAATCATGGGCATCACCAAGTTCTAACACGACACATAGAAAAGGAAGACAATAAATACAATAAATACAATTCTTTGATTGCGAAGCCATTGTAATTATTGTATTTATTGTTTTCATTTTGAATGATGAAGGGGTATATCGAGGATAAGGAATTCGGAAAGATACATGTGGAACTGCGCCGGGGGATGACCTCGGTGCGGTTCACTTATCATACCGATGGTCTGCTGTTAATGCGGGCGCCCAAGGGCGTGTCGGTGGCCGACCTGCAACGCATGGTGGACATGAGCCGTGAGCAGTTGCGCACATTTCCTCGACCAGACTCGGTAGCTTTCCACTTGGGGCAAGTCATCGAGTGCTACAAGTGCCGAGTCATCATTGAGTCACAGAGCCGCATGCCAGGCTATATACTCAACCACTGGGAAGGCGACACGTTGCACCTGCAAGTTCATGAAACGGCCCATCTTGACGACGACAACGTCAAGCGCACCCTTTCCAGTGTGATTGGGCGTGCCATGGACGTTCAAGCCCATGCCGTCTTATTGCCGTTCGCCCAACGCGTGGCTGACGAGTTGGGACTTAAGCCCGCTGGCTTGGAGGTAGGGCGCGGGATGCGCAAGTTGGGGCATTGCACCACCAAGAAGATCATCCAGCTATCCCGCAACCTCATGTTCCTGCCCGAATCGCTCATCCGTTACGTCATCTGCCACGAGCTTGCACATCTCACCCACATGAACCACTCCCCACAGTTCCACGCCCTGTGCAACCAATACTGCGACGGCAAAGAAAAAGAACTGGAACGCCAACTGCACCAGTTCCGTTTCCCCATCCTCAAATAACAAGCAGACATAAGGAAAACAACAAATACAATAAATACAATTATCTGATTACCAATAATTTGTATTTATTGTACTTATTGTTTTTCCTTTTATTATTGTTGTACGAGTTGTTGTAGTTGTCCTTAAAAATCAGTGGATAGTGATCTGGGTGGCGCCGAAGCCGTACTCGCGGAAGCTGGCGTCCTGGGCGGTGCAGCGCGGATAGCGGCGCTTGAGTTCGCTCAGCAGGTGCTGGCGCAGCTTGCCCTCACCCTTGCCGTGGATAAAGACGATGCGCTGGCCGTGCTTGTTGATGTTGGCATCCATCACCTCACGGAACTTGTCCATCTGGTACTCGAGGATGGCGCCGGGCGTCATGCCGTTGAGGTTGTCCATCAACGATGAAATGTGCAGGTCCTGCACGATGATACCGTTGTTATCGACTTTCTTCTGCACGGGCTTGCGCTGCGGACGGTCCATGCGCTTTTTCTCTTTCATGGCGCGTTCCAGCTCACCGCTGTCGATGTGCATCTGTCGAGCGGGACGGTCATTGGTAACGATTTCCACAGCGATGACGGGCACGTCAAAATAGGGATTCTCGTGGAAACAGTGTACCTTGTAGAACTTGGTCACATCGAGGCGTTGCTCGACGAGGGCGGGATTCTTCAGTTTAAAACCTTTGCCCTGCTTGAAGGCGACATACTGCACAGCGATGTGCGTCATATCGTTCAGGTCATCGTGACCGAACTCCTCGAGTTGCACCTGGATGTTGGGCTCGACGATGCCGTGGTAGCGTGTCTGCCACTCCCCCTCGCCGTCGCCACGCGTCATGTAGGTGAAATAGAGGAAGTAGTTGGAGTCATTGACCAGCGAGGCATAGAATGTGGTCGTGTTCAAGTGCTTGATTTCGCGGGCCTCATAGCCCAGCACCACATTGAGCACCTCACCCTCGGGCGTCTCCTCGATGGGCAAGGTCACCTCTGGCTCCACTTTGGGCCTAGGTGCCGGCTTGTCGGGCTCTACCTGACGGGTGCGCACGTCCAACGGACGTTCGTAGGCTGATGCCTTGGTCCCCGCTTGTCCCACGACAACCAAGTCGCGTTCCAACGCCGGGCGCTCGAAGCCGTCCTCATCTTCCACATAGACGGTCTTACCGTCAATTCTGGACACTCTGCCGCCTCCCACATCATTCAGGAAGCGCACGATATCGTTAATCTTTACATTCATGATGATTTTGTCTTTTAATTTAGACCGCAAAGTTACAAAAAAATGCTGATTGATGTAATAATGAGAATGCGCTTAGCGTTTCATTCAGAAACTGAACATAATAAGATTGAGATGAAGAAAGTTACTTTATTGTTAGTGTTGCTGGTAACAGCACTGATGGGTTATGCCCAGGATGCCATCGAGGTGGCTCCTGCACAGATTACTGAAGTTGAGGGATTTAACCCTGCTGCCAAGCGGGTGTATGCCCAGTTGTCGTGCGAGGGACAGTTATTCAGCACCAAGGTGAAGGTGTCGATTGACTTTGGCCAAAGCACATCGTGGCTGAGCTCCATGAGCGAGTCCAGGCTTGTAGATAAGGATGGCAAGGAAATCAAGTTCAACTCGATGATTGATGCCTTGAATTACCTGACCCAGTTCGGGTGGCGTTTCGCTCAGGCCTACGTCGTGCCCAACGGCAGTGGCGGCAGGGATAGCATGTCGATTGGTGGCACCACCTTCTGGATCCTCTACAAGGACGTGGACGACTATAGCCAAATCACCGAAGGCTTTACCACCAAGCGTCAGCAGCGCGGCAACTAAAAGACTTTCGCCTGAAACAAGAATCGGCCTAAAGGCCGAGAAATCAAACAAAATGATTAGTGGCATCCACCGAGCAGTGGGTGCCACTAATCTGATACCTAAAGCCTAAAACTTCAATACTTGTGGTCAGTAGAGTTGAGTTCGTCGCTGGTGAGTTTCTTGTGGTCCATCTTGTACCAGCAGTAAGCGATGTAAGCCAGCACGAAGGGTACGAGAATGCTCACAACGCTCATCACCGTAAGGGTAAACTCGCTCGACGAACTGTTGCGCAGCGTGAGTGAACTCTGCACGTCGAGCAGCGAGGGCAGATAGGCAGTGTTGTTGTAGCCCATGACCCAGAACAGTGTCATCACCACCAGCACCGTGCCGATGCCTGCGGGCCAAATGCCGCTGCGGTAATCAGCCTTCCACAACGTCTTGCCGATGCCGAACAGCACCATAACAACACCCAGCAGCAGGATAACCAGTGCCCACCACATTGCCAGATAATTCTTAAGATACTTCAAGGGCACCCACTGCGCATTGCCGCTATCATCATAACCCACGCCCGATGCAGTGAGAATGACTGCCACAGTGGCAAGGAACAGCACGACAAACACGGCTGCATTGACCAGCAACAACTTGTGCTGACTCTTGTTGACCTCCTCATCGTCGATGTTGTTGATGAAATATAGGGATGCCAGCGTGCGGGCCAGGAAGAACACCATGAAACCGAACAACAGGCACTTCCAGCAAGCGATAGCCTCCAGTCCATGTCCTGGTCCCCACTGCGATATGGTCGCTGCCTGCACATTGAGGATGTTGCTCTTGGTCACAGTGAATTCGGCGCCGAAGAACATCGTTGCTACTGCCACACCCAGCAGGACGGGACCCACAATACCGTTAATCAGCAACAGTGTGTCATAGAAACGTGCCCCATAGATATTACCTGGTTTGGAACGGTATTCGTAGCTAATTGCCTGAATCACAAAGCTGAACAGGATGAGCATCCACAGCCAATAGGCTCCGCCGAAACTGGTACTATAGAACAGCGGGAACGAAGCGAAGAAAGCGCCGCCAAAGGTCACCAGCGTCGTGTAAGTCAACTCCCACTTGCGGCCCATCGAGTTGATAAGCAACGCGCGTTTGTCAGGTTTGCCGTAATGAATGAGCATTGATTGGCCGCCCTGCACCATGAGCAGGAACACCAGCAGTGCGCCCAGCACCGACATGATAAGCCACCAGTAATTCTGTAAAAGATTGTATGTAGTCATGACTTGTTCCTCCTTCCTTAATCGTTAACGGTGTCTAAATCGGTCTGTGACTTCTTGGAAATCTGCTTGCAGATGATGCCGATGTCAGCAATCAGCAGTGCAGTGAAAAGCACGGCAAAAATCCAGAATGTTGCCTGCACATAGCCGGCATTCAAATCACTGATGGCCACTTTGTTAGGCATCAAGTCCTGAATAGTCCACGGCTGACGGCCCACCTCGGCAACAATCCAACCGCTGGCACTGCACAGGTAGGTCAAGGGAATAGTTATGATGGCCAGAATATGCCACCACTTGGCCCACTTCGCCTTATTGAGAATGTTAGGCCTGTAAACGAAGAACAGCGCCAACAACAGGAACAGCAGCAGGTAGCCACCCACGGTCACCATGAAGTGGAAGGTGTAGAACGTCAGGGGGACATTGGGAATCGCCTCTTCGGGCTTATCGAGATAGGCATAGCCGAAGTTCTTGAAATCGGCATTGATGGCGTTCTTGAGACTGTCCACCATCACGCGGTTTTCGCTGCGCATGGCAGCGTCATACTGCGAAAGCATATCCTGCAGGCGTCGTCCTCGTTCCATGCGCTCAGCGTATGAAACCGTGTTGATTACATTCCCCTCGTTGTCATAGCTGACGCCATTGATAATATCCTCGATGCCAGGCACAAAGGCTTTGAAATCATGGGTGGCGAGGAATGACAGGCCATAAGGGATACTGATGTCGAACAGGTAAGGGTCCTGGCCGTCAAAGGCTTGCTTTGATGGGTTCAAAATACCGAATGCTACGATCGCTTGCTCGTGGTTTCCCTTGTACAGGCCTTCCATCGCCGCCAGTTTCATGGGCTGGTACTTGGCAACGGTTACCGCACTGGTATCACCGGTTACCATCGTGAGCACGATGCCGATAACGCCTACCCAGGCACCCACCTTGAGGCTGCGCTGGCAGTGGTCATAGTTGCGCTTCTTGAGCATCATCCAGCCGCACACGCCACACACAAACACGCCACCCAGTGCCCAAGCACTCAGCACCGTGTGGAAAAACTTGCTCACCGCCATGGGCGAGAGTGCCACGGCAGCAAAACTCGTCATCTCGTTGCGCATGGTAGCGGGATTGAACTCGCAGCCCGTGGGATACTGCATCCATGCATTGGCCACAAGAATCCACAATGCCGACAGGCTGGCGCCAATAGCCGTCAGCCAGGTGGCAGCAAGGTGGAACTTGGGGCTCACCTTCTTCCAGCCGAAGAACATCACGGCGATAAAGGTCGACTCCATGAAGAAAGCCAGAATTCCCTCCACCGCCAGCGGTGCGCCGAAGATGTCACCCACAAACCAGCTGTAATTGGACCAGTTGGTGCCGAACTCAAACTCCAGGATGATACCAGTGGCGACGCCAATGGCGAAATTCACGCCGAAGATGGTCATCCAGAACTTGGTTGTCGCGAGCCATTTCTCGCTCTTGGTCTTGAAATAAATCGTTTCCATCACGGCCACGATTATACCCAATCCCAACGTTAACGGCACGAACAGCCAATGGTAGATTGCCGTGAGTGCAAACTGCGCCCGCGACCAGTCAACAACATTGATTAATTCTTCCATATTATTATCAGTTTTAAGTTTATAGTTATCTGTTTTAATTGTCAATTGTTGGTCGTCAATTGTTGACGGACGTACTCGGCCTTTTCCTGCTCCGTGTCACACTTGGAGTTCAAGAAGTTGGGGAAAAACAACAGTTTGAGGATGAAAAACATGATGAACAACTTAATGCCGATGATGAGCCACAGCGTCTTGCCCACGGTCATGCTGCGGAAGCCATCATAATACAGATGGAATACCCGCGACCAGAAGCCCTGACTATTTTCGGGAACATTACTACTCATAGGGAGTAAGGTTGCAACTTTTTATCAAATGGCAAAGATAATGACAAAAAAAGCATTTTACAAATAAATGACCGTAATTTTTGCCATTCATTAAGGAAAAAGCCGAGAAATGCATGATTATATCAAGAAAAACATTATATTTGCCATACCTTTCACTTTTGAATTTATATTATTAACACTTAAATGATATCACAATGAACAGACAACTGATTTTCAGAATACTAACTACAGTATTGGGGTGTTTCGCACTGATACCCTCGGTCAGTGCCCACATTGATGCACAGATTGGTGGAAAATACCAAAACATCACCGAAAACAATGTCCGCGGTGATGTGAACGGTGACGGTTCTGTTTCGATTGGTGACGTGACATCCCTCATCGACTACCTGCTAGGCAGTGAAGACAACATCACGACTAGTGCCGCTGATGTGAACCTCGATGATCATGTGAGCATCGCCGACGTGACCACGCTCATTGACTACCTCCTGAGCGGAGCATGGCCCGAACCGGCTCCTATCGACATGTGGTATCTGATTGGCGACCGCGTGGGCAGCAATCCTTGGGAGAACGACGGCACGAGCAGCATTGGCCGTGGATTGATTCCGCTATACCCCACTGGGGATTTTAACGGAAATGGCAAAGGGCAATTGATGTACATGGGCTTTTTTGGAGCCAATGACGCTGTCATGCTCATCCACCATCCTGGTAGCAGAGATGATTGCTGGGGCATGAAGCCCAACGGCATCTTTGCTCATGGCGGAGAAGAAATCGTCGCCATCGCTCCCGGACGTGATGGCTACTATAACATCATTCTAAACACCAAAACCGACAGATTCTACTTCTATTCTGATTATAGCACCACCACCCATGACACCTTCAACACCATCAACATCGTTGGCGGCCATTGCGGCTGGGATGCCACCGATCCGCTTTACAAAATGACCAAGTTGAATCCCGAGAAGGAGAATCACAATTGGATTTTCAGGAACTTCACAGTTACTGCCGACAATGAACTCAAGTTTGCTGCCGACAACGCATGGGATTACAATTGGGGTGCAAGTTCATTCCCCTATGGACGTGGTCAGCGCGAGGGCAACAATATTCCTGTCAAGAAGGGCACCTATGACGTCTATTTCAATGACATCACGGGTGATTTCAACTTCATTGAGAAATAAGGAGAATTTCGATTTCAACACATTTAATTTGAGGGCATTAGCATACTAATGCCCTCGTTTCCCCTCCTACTAGGGCAAACAGCTTTTTTAAATAATGTCATCAAATTAGGGTCATTATGCCAAAAAAAACTTATCTTTGCCAGTTAAAACAACCATTATAAGTTTTACAATGGAGTTCAGAACGACAGTGAAGACGGGCGAAAACCGTGGCTGGCTGCACCATAGCGACAGTGTGGTGCTGCTGGGCTCATGCTTCAGCGACAACATCGGCGCCAAGCTGCATGGTGCGCTTATCCATGCCACAGTCAACCCGATGGGAACGCTCTACAACCCCATGAGCATCGCCAGTGGCGTGCGACGCCTCATCCAGTGCCGACCCATGGCAGGACAAGAACTGTTCATGCAGGGCGGCGTGTGGAACAGCTATGATTTCCATTCGCGCCATTCCATGCCCGACAAGCAAGTGACACTTGACCGCATGAACGCCCGCATTGAGCTGGGCCACAATGCCCTGCAGACCGCACAATTGCTTACTGTGACACTGGGCACCGCGATTGTCTATCGACTGAAATCGACAGGCGAGGTCGTCGCCAATTGCCACAAGGTGCCTCAACATGAATTTGAACGCAAGATGGCATCAGTGCATGAGATGGTCACCGAACTTGACACTATGCTCACACAACTGCATGAGTTCAATCCCGGGTTGCGCATCATCCTCACTGTGAGCCCCATACGCCATATTGCCGACGGATTGGACACCAACTCGCTGAGCAAGGCGTCGCTGCGCGTCGCTATCCACGAGGCCATTACCCGCCACAGGGATTATTGCGACTATTTCCCCGCCTATGAAATCATGCTCGACGACCTGCGCGACTACCGCTTCTACAGCAGTGACATGGTCCATCCCAGCGACGTGGCGGTGGAATACATCTGGCAGGCCTTCCAGGCCACCTATCTCGATGACCACAGCGCACTCGCCGTAGCACGTTGTGAGCGCATCCACAAGCGCCTGCAGCATCGCCCCATGAGCACCAACCGCGAGACGGTGGACCGCTTCAACAACGACACGGCAAGCGTGGTGCGCAACCTCATCAAGGAGTATCCCTATCTAGCTGACAACCCTGAACTTCAAAAAGCCCTTGACAGATCATGAATTACTCAATCACCGAAATATACAACGTGCTGGAAGTGACCGGCGGACAAATCATCAACGAGGATTCCATCGTGAGCCAGTTGCTGACCGACTCCCGTTCTCTCACTCAGCCCGACGAGACCATATTCTTTGCCCTTCGCACCGAGGCTGGTGACGGTCACAATTTCATTCCCGAACTGTATGACAAGGGTGTGCGCAACTTTGTCGTTTCCAGCGACTACTATGCCTTGCCCGAGTGTGCAGGTGCCAACTACATCGCCGTGGAATCGCCACTCGATGCCTTACAGACGCTGGCGACCTTCCACCGCAGGCGTTTCCGTGAGTTGCCTGTCATCGGCATTACGGGCAGCCGTGGCAAGACCACGGTCAAGGAATGGCTTTTCCAGCTGCTCAAGGACGACTACCGTATCGTGCGCTCTCCACGCAGTTATAATTCACAGATAGGTGTCCCCCTATCTCTTTGGGACATCGACAACAACACCGACCTGGCCATCATCGAGGCTGGTATCTCAACGACTGGCGAGATGGATAACCTCCAGGCCATGATCAGACCCACCATCGGCATCATCACCAACCTGGGCAGCGAACACAACGACGGTTTCGCGTCAATGGAGCAGAAGGCACAGGAGAAGGCCAAGATTCTCTTCAACTGCGAGTGCATCGTCTATTGTGCCGACGACCCGCTGGTGACCCATATTATCTCACCGCTTGTCGAGAGCGATGTCGCACTGGCCATGTCGTGGTCGCGCAACCACTGTGAAGCGCCCCTGCAAGTGGATAGTGCCGAACGCACTGAAAATGCCACGACACTGCATTATACCTACAATGACGAGTCCAGCACATTGACTATACCCTTTACTGCCGACCGCGATTTGGACAATGCCATCATCTGTCTATCGGTTCTGTTGCATTTGAACTTGGACCGTGAGGTCATCGCTGAACGCATGGCGGCTCTTACCCCTGTCGGCACACGGCTCAACGTCATCGAGGGCGTAAACAACTGCACCGTGATTGTAGACAGTTATACCAGCGACTACAACTCCCTCACCCCGGCACTCAACTTCATGACCCGTCGTGCGGGTAACCGCCCGTGTACGGTCATCCTGAGCGACCTGAGCAACGAAAGCTACAGCGATGACGAGCTCTACATCCGCGCGAGCGAACTGCTCAAGACCAAAAGGGTGAACCGCTTCATCGGCATCGGCAAATGCATGTGCCGTTACCAGCGCTACTTCGACGATATTCCCCACACCCATTTCTTTGACGACACCCAGGAATTCATCTCCAGCTGCGCCAAGGGTGACTTTGACGACGAGACCATCCTTATCAAGGGTGACCCGCGTTTCGGTTTCAGCCAGATTATCAACCTCCTAGAAGCCAAGCAGCACATCACTGTCATGGAAGTGGACCTCAATGCGCTGGCCCACAACTTCAAGTTCTTCAAGTCCCTCATCAAGCCCGAAACCAAGACCATCGGAATGGTTAAGGCCAGTGGATATGGCGCAGGCAGTTACGAGATTGCCAAGACCTTGCAGGATTGCGGATGTGACTACCTCGCTGTCGCTGTACAGGACGAGGGCGTGGAATTGCGCAAGGCAAGCATCACCATGCCTGTCATTGTACTCAATCCTAACGGAGTAAACTACAAGGCTATGTTCCAGTATCGCTTGGAGCCGGAACTTTACAGCATGGAAATGGCGCGTGACCTCATCAAGGAGGGCAAGCGATATGCCGTACAGAGTTTCCCGATTCATATCAAGATTGACAGCGGCATGCACCGTTTGGGATTCACTCTGGAGCAGTTGCCCGGCCTTATCGACCTGCTCAAGGAACAAAATGTCGTCACACCCGCCTCAATATTCACCCACCTGAGCGTTGCCGATGTTCCCACTCAGGACGAATACACTCTGGCACAGTTCGACTATTTTGACAAGTGCTATAACATGCTGCAGCAATCGTTTGACCACCACATCATGAAGCATGCACTCAACACGAGCGGAATCGTGCGCTTCCCTGAACATCAGTATGATATGGTGCGCATCGGCATTGGCCTCTATGGCATCCGCACCCTCTTTGATGGCAGCGAGGATGCACTCATGCCCGTGTCGGCACTGCGGTCCATCATCATCAGCATCAAGGAATGGCCTGCCGGTACTACAGTGGGCTACAACCGTAACGGACTGCTGCAACGTGACAGCCGCATCGCAACCGTCAACATCGGTTATGCCGACGGCTTTGACCGCCACTTCGGTAACGGTCGCATGAGCATGTGGGTCAACGGCACGCTGTGTCCCACGGTGGGCAATGTGTGCATGGATGCCGTCATGATTGACGTGACCGACACTACTTGCAAGGTGGGAGACACGGTCGAAATTTTTGGCGAACACGTTCCTGTCGAAACGCTGAGCGAAGCCAGAGGCACCATCCCCTATGAGATTCTCACCAGTGTGTCTCCTCGTGTTAAACGCGTTTACTACCGAGAATAATGAAATGAGAAAAATACTATCCGACATATTGCTATTGACAGTCTTGATAACCGGTTGCGCCTTGAACGGTAACAGCCAGGACATCGAGGCCAATGGTATCTTCTATAATATCATCAACGATACACAAGTGGAAGTGGCACCAGCTTTCTACAATGGTGTGAATCATTATGAGGGCTGCATCATCCTGCCAGAGCGTGTATACTGCGACGGTGTGAACTATGAGGTGGCTGCCATTGCTCCGAGGGCTTTCTGGCAATCGGATATAACCCAGATACAGATACCTAACAGTATCACTAGAATCGGAGACGCTGCGTTTGCCGATGCCGAGAGTTTAACCGACATCACTCTACCGCTCGGTCTCACGGCCGTGAGCCGCTATATGCTCGCCGGCACTGCGGTGAGCAACGTGGTGTTGCCCGAGGGTGTGACCGTGATCAACCACAGCGCATTTGAGGATTGCTCCAACCTGCGCACGGTATTCCTGCCCGCATCCCTGCGTTCTATCGGTGACAGGGCATTCGCCTACTGTTTCGGACTGAATGAAATCTATAGCGACGCTGCCAATCCTCCCCGATTGACGGGTTTCCCCTTTGAGGGCTGTACTGACATCAGCGTGATGCTCACCGATGAATTGACGGCCAACCGTTACCAGGATGACATCAACTGGGGCGATGACGACCTGTTCTCGATGTGGATTGACGAGGGTCTGGCCGTGGTGCCCACCATGCAACAGGAAATCGTGGGCGATTACTGGACAGCATTGACACTGGGCAACCATCTGGCTTACAAGATTTACGGTCCTGACGGCTATCTGATGGCAATCACTGCCGCCGACCGTTATTACCTGCCTATTGGAGCCTTGAGTACCGAATATCTTGTTGTCCCCACCACATTGATGTATGACGATGAGGACCTGCAAATGGTGGCTACATCATCGGCACCTGCCGCCATCGAGGAAGTGGAAAAAGAGCCCGCCAGCGACCTTACTATCACGGGCGTTGACGGCACTATCCACATCAGTGGCGACACCCACGGGAAGTGGACTTTCATCTATGACGTGTACGGCAACCTGTGGTACGAACGGCCAGCCGTAAACAACAACATAAGTCTGCCCGGCCAGCGCATTTACATCGTGAAAGTGGGCGACATTGTCCGCAAATTATTCCTGAACTGATGAACAACGAGGATATCGACATCAAATACATGCGCATGGCTCTCGACGAGGCCCACAAGGCACTCGAGCGTGACGAGGTGCCCATCGGCGCCGTCATCGTGAGCAAGGGACGCGTTATCGGGCGCGGGCACAACCTGACCGAAGCCTTGACCGACGTCACCGCCCATGCCGAGATGCAGGCCATCACTGCCGCTGCCTCGACGCTTGGCGGTAAGTATCTGACCGACTGTACATTGTATGTCACCGTGGAGCCGTGCCTGATGTGCGCTGGAGCCTTGGCATGGAGTCAGATATCCCGCATCGTCTATGGTGCAGCCGACGACAAGCGCGGCTATCACACCATGTGCGCCGCCCCCTTCCATCCCAAGACGATGGTCACCGCAGGCGTTCTTCAAGACGAGTGCGCCAAGTTGATGACCGACTTTTTCAAGAAAAAACGACCGCTTAAAACCAAGGAGAAATGAGAATTACTTTCATGAAACCGATAGCACTGCTCGCGGCCATGATGCTGATGGCAACGACGGCATGCGCCCACACTGCTACCTCCGAAAAAAAGGCAGCCGAAACCGAAGTCACTAATGACTACAACGCTTTCCCTGCCGACACCATCGAGGTGATGAGCCAGGCCATGGGCCGCACCATCAAGAATGTCGTTGTCATGCCATCGACGTATTTCAGCCGTGACAATGACAGCATGCGCTATCCCGTGCTCTACCTGCTGCACGGCGCTTACGGCTGCTACAGCGATTGGTCCAAGAAGGCCGACTTGCACAGGCTAGCCAACCAATATGGCGTAATCATCGTGTGTCCTGACGGGCAGGACAGCTGGTACTTTGACTCGCCTGTGGACCCCAAGATGCAGTTCGAGACCTACGTCAGCAAGGAACTGGTTGCCTATATCGACAGCCATTACCGCACCATTGCCAACCGCTACATGCGCGCCATCACGGGCCTGAGCATGGGCGGTCACGGAGCATTGTTCCTGGCTTTCCGTCACCCCGACGTATTCTGGTCGTGTGGCAGCATGAGCGGCAACATGGACATCACCCAGTTCCCCGACAGCTGGCACATCAAGGACCGTCTGGGCAACTATGCCGGCAACGAGCAGCGCTGGCGCGACAAGGCCGTTTGCAACCTCGTTGACCAGGTGAAGGCCTGTCCCCTGCAGCCTGCCCAGAATATCATCATCGACGATGGTTTGAACGATATCTTCATCAAGAACAATATCGCCATGCACGAGCAACTTGTCGAGAAGGGCATCGACCACGACTTCACTGTGCGTCCCGGTCGCCACAGTTGGGACTATTGGGTGAACTCGCTCGACTTCCACCTGATGTTCTTTGACAAGGCTTTTAAACGCGGCACCGAACTCATGAAACAATAACCAGTCAGATACCATTAATATGAAAAAAAGACCTAAAATATACATCATCTACACTGGTGGCACCATCGGCATGATTGAGAATCCCGATACCCATGCCTTGCAGCCGTTTGACTTCTCCCACCTCATGGACAATGTGCCCAAGGTCAAGAAACTGGACTACGAAATCGATAATTTCCAGTTCGACCCGCCCATCGACAGCAGCAACATGGACCCGTCGCACTGGCGCGACATCGCACTGGTCATCGAGGAAAAGTATGACCTGTACGACGGCTTTGTCGTGCTACACGGCACCGACACGATGGCCTTTACCGCATCGGCGCTGAGTTTCATGCTCGAGAACCTGAGCAAACCCGTCATTATCACCGGGTCGCAACTGCCCATCGGCGAGGTGCGCACCGACGGCGAGGAGAACCTCATCACCGCGCTGCAGGTTGCTGCCGCCATCGATGAGAGAGGCAGACCCCGCATTCAGGAAGTCGCTATTCTGTTCGAGAACTACCTGTGGCGCGGCAACCGTGCCACTAAGATGAGCGCCGACAACTTCAATGCCTTCAATAGTTTCAACTATCCTGAGTTGGCCGAAATCGGTCTCGATATCGAATATAACACGCCCTACCTCAGGCAGATGCCGCCGCGTCCCCTCAAGGTGTGCACCGACATGGACACCAACGTCATGTTCCTCGAACTCAATCCCGGCATGACCGAACAAACGCTCGACTATCTGCTGCACACGCCCGACATCAAGGGCATCGTCCTGAAGACTTACGGCGCAGGCAACACGCCGAGCCATCCCTGGTTCATCAAGCGCATCCGTGAGGCCGTGGATCGCGGCATTGTCATCGTCAACGTGACACAGTGTGTCAGCGGTGGCGTGAACTGTTCCCTCTACGAGACCGGCAAGAGCCTGCTCGATGCCGGCGTCATCAGCGGCGCCGACATCACCAGCGAGGCCGCCCTCACCAAGCTGATGTTCCTCTTCGGCATGCGTTACTCACCCAGCATGGTCAAGAAATACATGGCAAGCGACCTCTGTGGGGAAGTTTCCATCCTTTGAATGAGCCAACCCTAGCAAAAACAAAAAAACTTTTGCTTTTGTGTCCGACTTGCACTATTTTTATGTAATTTTGTCGGCTGAGAAATTAACGACTTCAAATATCATTATCAAACTAATCAAGCAATTTAATTATGCCTAAACTTTCAGAACGCAGCGTGAAGATGCCGGCATCGCCCATCCGAAAGCTTGCTCCGTTTGCCGCCGAAGCCAAGAAACGCGGTATCAAAGTGTATCACCTCAACATCGGACAGCCCGACATCCACACCCCCGAGGAAGGTCTTGAAGCAATCAAGCACGTGGACCGTAAGGTGTTGGAATACAGCCCCTCACAGGGCATCCCCAGCTATGTGGAGAAACTGGTAGGTTACTACAAGCGCTATAACATCGACCTGAGTGTGGATGACATCATCGTGACCTGTGGTGGCAGTGAGGCCGTACAGATGGCCTTCATGGTGTGCCTCAATCCTGGTGACGAAGTCATTATTCCCGAGCCCGCTTATGCCAATTACATGGGCTTTGCCTGTGAGACCGGTGCCGTGGTTCGCACCATCACCACCCACATCGAGGATGGTTTTGCCTTGCCTCCCGTTGAAGAGTTTGAGAAGGTCATCAACGAGCGCACCCGCGCCATCATGATCTGCAACCCCAACAACCCCACCGGTACCCTGTACAGCCGCGAGGAGCTGATGCGCCTGCGCGACCTGGTGAAGAAATATGACCTCTTCCTGTTTGCCGATGAGGTTTACCGTGAATTCATCTACAGCGACGCTCCCTATACCAGCGCCATGCACCTCGAAGGAATCGAGAACAATGTCATCATGATTGACAGTGTATCGAAGCGCTATAGCGAGTGCGGTATCCGCATCGGTGCCTTCATCACCCGCAACAAGGAAGTGCGCGCTGCCGCTATGAAGCTGGCTCAGGCCCGTCTGAGTCCTCCCCTGCTCGGCCAACTCGTTGCCGAAGCATCGCTCGATGCTCCGCAGGCCTACCACAAGGGCGTCTATGACGAGTATATTGCCCGTCGCAACTGTCTGGTAGAGGGTCTGAACAAGATTCCCGGTGTTTTCTGCCCGATGCCCATGGGTGCATTCTACACCGTTTCCCGTCTGCCTGTTGAAGACATTGACGACTTCTGCCGCTGGTGTCTTGAGGAGTTCAACTACGAGGGCGAGACCGTGATGGTGGCACCTGCCAGCGGTTTCTATGCTACCCCCGGTCTGGGCAAGAATGAGGTCCGCATGGCCTATGTGCTCAAGATTGAAGACCTGAAGCGTGCCCTGGTAGTGCTCGAGAAAGCACTCGAGGCCTACAACGCCCGCTAACAGGAACATACAATAACAAGACAGCCGCCAGTGCGATGAACTGGCGGCTGTCTCTTGTCAAAAGGAGGTCCGACAGAAGTCGGACAAGGTCGGACAGTGTCAGACTTAGTCGGACATTGTCAGACAATGTCTGGTCATTCCTCTTGCAGGAGTGGTAAGAATTAAGTATTTTTGTGGTCTTGAAAAACGCTGATCAGATGATGAGACAACAACAGCCTGCCAAACGGGGACAGATGATTATTTATGTGATACTACTGGTTATCATTGTGGGTTTTATGATTGCTTTGAGTATGTGCGACAAACCTGTCGTGAATCCCGAATCCCGACCCAGTAGTGGTGACACGCTGGATATCGCCATCGAGTACTCGCCGGTGACTTATTACACCTACGAGGACACGCTGGGCGGCTACAACTATGACCTGTTGCGCATGATGTCTGACAGCGCTGGCTGCCCCATGAAGTTTCATCCGGTAGTAACCCTGGAAAAAGCCATTGCCGGACTCGAGAACGGTCGCTATGACGTGGTGGTAGCGCAATTCCCCATGACAGCGGGCGACACCTCACGATTTGCCTTTACCGACCCCATCTACATTGACCAGCAAGTGCTGGTGCAGCGCCGTGGCAGCACCGCCATCCATTCACAGCTTGACCTGGCAGGCGACACGGTGTGGGTGGTCAAGGGTTCTCCCATGATTGAACGCATTGCCAGCCTGAGCCGCGAAATCGGCGACACCATCTATGTCCATGTTGATGAATTGTACGGTCCCGAACAACTGATGATGATGGTGTCGGCGGGGGAAATACGCTACGCCGTGGTCAACCGTTCCATCGCTCGTGCCATGTCGTCACGACTGCCCAATCTGGACCGCTCGGTAGCCATCAGCCTGTCACAATTCCAGTCCTGGATGGTTGCCAAGAGTCGCAAGAGCCTGTGTGACAGCCTTAACCGTTGGCACAACCAGATAAAACTCGACACCGCAGCCTACGAGGGACTGCAACGACGCTACTTCGGTGGCACATTCCCCACATTGGCACGATAATTGCAGTAATTTTATATATTTCACCCCTTAAAGATAGTTTCAACAAATTAACGGATTAACACATCAAGCATTATGTTTATCACTAAAAGGAAAAAATACTCGGCAAAATCAGCATTTGAGAAGTTCCTCAAAGAGTATAATTGTACTTATACTGTCCATGAGGAAGAAAGCACGACAATTTACAACTTTGAGTTCCAGGCAGGACATTTTGTCGCTGCCATCCGCAAGCAGGATGATTGCATTGAAGTCACCTACCCGACCATTGACCAACAGCCCATCAGCCTGTTGCCGCTCATCAGGTCAAAGTGCAACGACCACAACTACAGCAACATCCTGTTCAAGTACACTTACTCCATCGACCACAAGGACGATCAAGTGAGCATCCACTTGTCATTCTTCAACAACCAGGTTAACAGCGACACCATGGTGCAGCAGCTCAAAGCCGCATTCCACTTCCAGCACGATTGGCAACGCGACCTCAACGAGGCGTCTTCTATCGCTAAGGATAACGAGAACAGCGATTTGGAAAGCACACTTTATAAGCACCAGCGCGAGATGTTTCTCCTGCGACAGTTGGAACTGAGACATCAGTTCAACGGAGCGGCCACCGAACTGTCCAGCGGCATGGCTCCCCTCTCCCTGTGGCAGTTGCTCGAAACTGTAGCACCATTGCCTAACGCCAAACTGCTCTTCTTGACGGTTAACACGGTCAGCGGTCAGCAGCAGTTGAAGGACGAGGATGACATCCGCGCATTTGACCTGCGCCACGCACTGGTCGAGGGAAACGGTAAGGACGCCCGACTGGCACGCGATTATGCCGTACTCGACCTGCACTATAACCAGGGTGCCGACCTCATGCCGCGAGTAGCGACTATCACCATCACAGCCGAGGGCGAAGATGAACACGCCATCTACTCCCGCGTGACCGTCACCCTGCCGCCACGCAACATCAGCCGCACCAACTCATTGAGCAACGAGGCACGTCAACCCCTCACGGTCACCATGCTCATTGCACTTGACCGCAGCGACGACAAGAAGCATTATCAGGAGTTTGACTACATGTGGACCGACGCTTTGCTTAAGGCCAAGAACAACGAGCAAGACAGCATGAGCGAGGAGCAAGAGCTCTTGAGCCAGGTACATAACGCCGATGTAGCCTATAATCTCTACTGGGGTGAACAGTTGTTCAACAGCAACCGCTACTATGAGGCCATCCTGCATCTGGAGAATGTGTTCAACAGCTATCGCGAGACTTTCTTCGACATGAAAGCCGAGCAGAGGCATGTGTTCATGGAGGCGGCCTACAAACTGGGGTTCTGCTACAACGAGCTGGGACTTTACAAGCAGGCGTTCTACTATCTTGACCTCATGGCCAACGACGGCAACATCCGCCACACCATGGAACTGGTCAATGCCATGGCTAACAGCAAGGACATGCGCCTGTTCAATTACACCGAGAGCATCATGGACGAGGTGAAGCGCAACTTTGACCTAGAGGATGAACTGCCCGATAATATCAAGGATTTCATCAATTTCCTGCGCCGACGCCGCGGTTATGCATACATCGACTTCAACCAGCTTGACCAAGCCGAAAAAATCTTCACCAAGATGCTGGACGAGGAAGAGAACGCCGACTATGCCATCAACGAACTGGCATACATCAAGAAGTTGCGCCAGCAACGAGGTGAAAACATCGCACCCTCACCTCAAGCGCCGCCAAAGGGAGACTTACCCTTCTAACGGGAAGTATCTTTATCAAACAAGCCGCCAAGCCCGATTGATTGTCGTGGGCTTGGCGGCTTGTTTTGGTCATCAGACCTGAAATCAATAGGTCATGCGAGCTTCCATTTCCTTGGCCTGGTCTATCATGCGCTGGATTTCACTCTCAACGGGAACACGGCCACACAGGTGACGTTCCTCGTTGATTTCGGCCACCTTGGCAGCCAGGTTTGCTGCTACGCGGTGACGCAGCTCCTTAACCGTGTCAACTCCAGCAACCTCCAACAGCTCGGCGAATTGCGGACCGATGCCGTTGATGCGGAACAGGTCAGCGTGATTGGTCCACCTGAGAATCAGTTTCTCGCTGATGCCGGTCTTCTCGGCAAGTTCCTTGCGTCCTGCGGGAGCAGCGCAACGATCGAGCAGTTGTTCTACAGTCTCAATACCCTCGGCTTGCAGTTTGGGGGCGTAAGCTTCGCCAATACCCTCAATGTCAATAATCTTGTAGCTCATTTTGTGAAATAATTTATTGGATGAATAACTTGAATTATGAAAAGTCAAAAAACATCTGCGCTATAAAATTACAAATCTTATCTTAATCCGACAAATAATTCACATTTTTTAATCATTGGAAGCGGTTTCTTTACCGTCGGCCCGTTAAAATACCGCAGAGCCTGGGCGCAAATTTCCTCAACAGCCAATAAGCCATGACACATAATGCAATCAGCAGAAACGCCGCCAACAGGTACCTGAGTATCAACATCAGGACATTGCCGCTGCCTAACAGGGCCTTAAAAATGCCGTAACTGAATTCCAACAACAATGCATGGGCCACAAAGATGAAGAATGAGCTGTTGCTGAGCAACGCTGGAATGCGATGACCCTTTTTTAACGCCCAGACAGCCAGCGCCATTGCCGCCATACTGCCCGCCAACGTAAAGAAAGGGCAGACCCAGCTAATCTTGAGGTTATCTTGAGCATCAAAGCCAACTGTCATGATGGTAGCCACCAACAAGACAATGGCAACGAACCAAACCACATAACGGTACCGCCACGCCAATTGGGGCAAATTAATCTGATTCAGGTTCATGTATGCTCCAGCGCCGAAAAAGAACAGCGATGTCATGGTGATGCCCAACACCAAGGGCACTGCCGAGACATAACAGAAGAGCAACAACAAGAGCCCCCACACCCTCAGATACCTGAACAGGCACCACAGCAACGGAGACAGAACCATCACCACCATCAGATCCCTCAAGAACCACAACGGCTGCAAACAAGGGCTCATCATCACTTGAGTTACACCAAACCAACTGGGTGGCCCGGCCCATTCATGGGAACACCAATAGAGAGACCATAAATCATGGTTTAAGATATAGTCCTTGGCAGCCTGGAATCCCTCGTGTCGCATGAGGGCCAGTAATACAGTCAAAATAGCGATGGTATTCCACAACAGAAACGGCACCAGTAATGTCTTGCAACGCTTCTTCAGTTTGTCAAGATAGACGCTCCACTTCCAGTCATGCAGACGATTAAAGAACAAATAACCGGAAATGAAGAAGAACATAGGCACTGCAACCTGTGCCAAGGCAATGCTGATTGTTCGCCTGAGCACATCATACACTCCTATCCCCTCAAGACTGGAATTTAACATGACGCTAGGAGCCTTGACGTGAATAAACACGACCAAAACCATCAACGGGAACCTCAGCCAATTGAAAACCTCATATTGCAGCTCCCGAGGATTCATTTGTATTCTTTCGTTGCCTGACGACATGTTCTTCAACTTCCTTGACGTGAATGGGAAGATTTCCACCATCAGCAGGATGCAAGTGCAAAGTTACAACATTTATTGTGACTTTCATCATATAGCCACATCTCTAACAAAAAAAGAACCCCGGAAACGATGTTATCGGTTCCAGGGTTCGTCTTTTACTCTACAAAAAAACATTACTCAGCTTTCTTGGCGCAGTCACAATCGATGACCTTCCAGATGATGGCTGCCAATGCGCCACCTACCAGCGGGCCAACGATGAAGATCCACAGGTTAGCGAGAGCTGTGCCACCCTGGAAAACGGCAGGAGCAATGGAGCGGGCGGGGTTCACCGAAGTGCCCGTGTAGCGGATGCACACCAGGTGAACGAGTACCAGCGACAAACCGATGGCAAGGCCAGCGAAGTTGTTGGTAGCGCCATTGGTCTTGGCAGTTGCACCCAGCACGACAAGCACAAACACACAGGTGAAAATAATCTCGGCCAGCAAGCCTCCCATCACCGAAACACCTTCCTGCAAGTCATTGGCACCAGTGCCCTCCATACCCATCACATTGGTGGTGAGCAGATAAAGCAAAGCCGAACCGATGAAAGCACCGATGATTTGGAAAACAATGTACATTCCACAGTCCTTAGCGCTCATGCGACCGCTCAGGAACACGCCCAGCGTGATGGCCGGATTGATATGGCAACCGCTGATGCCACCGATGGTGTAAGCCATGGCTACCACAGCAAGACCGAAGGCCAAAGCCGTACCGACAACTGCGGGAATGTTGGTAATGGGGTTGCAACCCAGACTAACGGCAACGCCACAGCCCATGAGAACCAGGACCATCGTGCCTACCATTTCTGCTAAATACTTCTTCATAATGCTAAAAATAATATTAGTTAAACATCTTGATTATCAATCACGAAAACTATCTATCTCCTTTGAGAAACAGTTGGAATGGGCAAACTTAGCATTTTTTAATTAAAAGTGCAAGAAAAAAAGATAAAAACTTCCTATATTTGCAGATTAAAACACTTGATAACTTTATAACAAAGACTATAGCTCTATGAACGTTTCAATAGTAGGAACAGGATATGTCGGTTTGGTGAGCGGCACATGCTTTGCCGACTTGGGTGTCAATGTGACCTGTGTAGATAGTGACAGCCAAAAGATTAACCGTCTGGTGTATGGCGCAATCCCTATCTATGAGCCCGGACTGGACAATATGATCAACCGCAATGTCACCGACAAGCGGCTCATTTTCTCGAGCGACTACAAGCAGGGATTCATTGACCAGGACTTTGTGTTCTGTGCCATCGACACCACAGCCAGCGAGGACGGTTCCACCGATTTGACTCCTATTCTGGACATCGCCAAGGACTTCGGCGAAAACATTACCCGCTACAGCGTTTTTGTCATTAAGTCTACCGTGCCTGTCGGTACTGCCCAGCATGTGACAAAGATTATTGCCGATACGCTAGAAGCCCGTGGAGCCAGCGACATCAAGTTTGACGTCGCCAGCAACCCCGACTTCCTTACCGAGGGCAATGGCATCAAGGACTTCATGAAGCCTGACCGCATCGTCATCGGCACCGAGACACCCACGGCACGACAAGCCATGGAGCGCCTGTACCGTACCATCCTGATGCACAACAACCGCACGGTCATCTACACCGACACACGCACTGCCGAGATGATTAAATATGCCGCCACCTCGATGCTCGCCACCCGTGTGAGCTTCATGAACGAGATTGCCAACCTGTGTGAGATTGTTGGAGCCGACGTCAATGTGGTGCGCCACGGCGTGGGCACTGACAGTCGCATCGGTCCCAAATATATCTTCCCGGGCTGCGGATACGGCGGCACGCTGTTCCCTCAAGACATCAACGACTTGATTAAAATCGGCAACGAACACAACTTCGACATGGAGATTCTCAAGGCCGTGGAGAATGTCAACATCCGCCAGAAACGTATTCTCTTCAAGAAACTCAACAACCACTTCAAGGGCAACCTCGAGGGCAAGACCGTTGCCCTGTGGGGCCTGAGTTTCAAGCCTGAAACTGACGATATGACCGCCGCCCCCGCCATCGACACCATCAACCTGCTCATGGAGTCAGGGTGTCATGTCCGCGTCTATGACCCCGTGGCTATGAATGCCACCAAGCGCCGCTGGAGCAACGTCTATTGCGGACTTGACATGTATGATGCTGTTAAGGGTGCTGACGCTGTACTGCTGCTCACCGAATGGCGCCAATTCCGCATTCCTGCTTGGCAGACTGTCAAGAAACTGATGAAGACACCTCTCATCATTGACGGACGCAACGTGTATGACGGCAAAGAACTTGAGGAAATGGGCTTCACCTACTATTGCATCGGACGATAACTGGACATTCTGGATTGTCTAGACACTCTAGAGTTTCTAGATAATCTAGCTTTTTCGAATATTAACAGAAGAACCGCCTTGTGGGGCTGTTCTTTACTGTTTTAATACTCGTAGGTGGTATCTATAACCTGGAACTCGGTTCGACGGTTGATTTGGTCGGCCGCCGCCTTGTCCTCCTTGCTCAAAGTCTTGATGTATTCCTCATTGAGCGTCACGCCTTCCTCAAACTGCGGATACTGGCTGTGGATACGCTTAGTGACGGTCTTGGGCCGTGTCTTGCCATAACCGGTGGGTTTTAATCGTTCACGCGGGATACCGTTCTCGACAAGGTAATCCACTACGCTCTGGGCGCGGCGCTGAGACAAGCCGTTGTTGTACTTGTCGCTACCGATGCGGTCGGTGTGGGCTGCCATTTCAATGACGATGTTGGGATGGTCCTTCAAGAGCATGACCATGCTGTCAAGTGCCAGTTTGGACTCGTCACGCAATACCGCCTTGTCAAAGTCATAGAAGATGTTCTCGACAACCTGTGCCTTGAATGTGGCGGCCAGGATAAAGTCCACGTTATACTCGGCATCTTCCTCGACTGTATCGCTCTCAAACTCTTGACGAGAGTTCAAGTAGCCATCGGCTCCCGCCAGCATAACATACTTGACACCACGTTGCAGGTCGAAGCGGAATGAGCCATCGGGTTTGGCGGCAGTTTTCTGGTTGCTGCCATCGTCACCCACAATGCGGATTACGGCATTGGGCACGGGTTCATCGTCCTTATCCACCACATAGCCTGAAATCCACACCTGCAGGTCGGGCTTGACAAACTTGAAGATGTGGTCATAGCCACGGGCATCGCCACGGTTGCTGGAGAAGTAACCGCTCTCACCCTTGCCGAAAGTAATGCCGAAGTCGTCTGCCGACGAGTTCATCGGCACACCCATGTTTTCAACGACCCAGCGGTCCATCGAAACCTTGTCACCCTCCTCTCGAGGTTGCAAGGTAGCCATGAACAAGTCGAGACCGCCCATACCGGGATGACCATCGCTGGCAAAGTACATCACGCTATCGGTGCGCACATTAGGAAAGCGGTCATTACCCTTGGTATTGATTTGCGGACCCAAATTCTCGAGGGTACCGTGTTTGTCCTTGAGATTGATGCGCCAAATGTCGATGCCACCCTGACCGCCCGGCATATCACTGGCGAAGTAGAGCCAGTTGCCATC
The DNA here is from genome assembly GCA_902779125.1 of uncultured Bacteroidales bacterium. GTDB lineage: Bacteria > Bacteroidota > Bacteroidia > Bacteroidales > Muribaculaceae > Sodaliphilus. Next base: position 42,447 of record CACZAC010000020.1, read on the forward strand.
GGGACTGACAAAGGGGTCGGAGTAGTTGCTCAGAGTATCGGCAGTAATCTCGAACTTCTGCGGGGCGGCCCACTTGGCTTCGCTACGGGTGCTGGTATAAATCTCGACCGTGGTGGGCCAATCCTGGCGGACAGCACGTGCCAGATACATCGTCGAGCCGTCGGGAGAAAAGGCTGCAGCACCTTCGTCGTGCTCAGTATTCAAGCCACCGTCAACGACCTCAGGGCGCGTCATGTTGCCTTTCTCATCAATCTTGGAGAAAAAGATGTCACCTTTCTTGGTGCCGCTAATCTCACTGCGCAGCTCGCCTGTGGATTTCTCATTTGTCGAGGTCAGATAGACATACTCCATATTCTTATCCAGGAACATGGGGCAGTAATCGGCACGGCGAGAATTTAACACCTTGTCCAGTTTGACAATATAACGGGAGCCTTCCTCTTTCCACTTGGGGGCCAACTGGCAACCACTGATTCCCACCTTTGCCTCCCAACTATTGGGGGCAATCTCCAGATACTGCTGATAGCTGCTGATGGCAGCAGCATACTGGCCCTCACGTTGCTGGGCCTGTGCCAGACGCAACAGGAGCGTTGTGTCCTCATATTCATAGCGGATGGCATTCTGGAATGCTGCGGTAGCACGGCTGCCCTGATTGAGCTTCAGGTGGCACATGCCCAACTGGAAAGCCAGTTCGCCACGAATCCAGGCATCCTCCTTGCGGTTATAACGGTTGTACAGTTTGCGATATATTGTTGCGGCGTCGAAATACTCGCCGCGGTCATATGCCTCATCTGCCTCCTTGAGTTTTGGACCCTTGCAGGACGACAGTGACAGCGCCACCGATGCGAGCATAACGCCCACCATAATATAGAGTATCCGTTTCATGAAAATGAGTTGCTATAGCTTTATCTTAAAAAACGATAAAGCACCCCTTTTTATTGTATCACTCCTGGCTAAAGGCTACTTGTGGTCTCGGCACTCAACAGCACATCGTTATTCACTATAACTCCTTGTCACTGTCATCTGGTGTTTGCCATCAAGCGACACACTCACGCGGGTGTAACGACCGTGAGTGTCGATGTCATAGTCATACTTGCGCTCATGCACCACATCATTACCCTTCAATTCCTCAATGGAGATGAGGAATTTTTTGCCGGTAGCCGTGTCAAAGTCATAGTGGTAGCGGAATGCCTTGCCACCTGTTTCCTCACGCACTACATAGCCGCCCTGATAGAGCAAAATGCGTTTGTCACCCTTGGCAGAGGTGATGACGCGCTTGGTGATTTGACCTTTCTCATTGAAAGTGTAATCCTGACGGGTGCCGTTACTGCCCTTGATGCTCTCGCGTCGCCCGTGTTCGCCGTAAATGGGTGCATAGTTGATCGTGCGGTTCTTGCTTTTGCTCTGCTTGAGGGTGTAGCCTAACACTTCGTCATAGGAATAAGTATAATCTACTACCGTCTTACTGCCTTTACTGCCCTGAATAGTGGATTGGGTGAGCAGGCCTTGCTCATTGAACAGAAACACGTTATCACGCCTAGTGCCGTCGGCCATGACCACCTTCTCGTCAACACGGCCAGTGCAGCCGTTAAAGCCCAAATCCAGGTGCTCGATGCGGTAGCTATGGGTGGGATTATTCACCAGATTGGTATAGAAAAGCTTGACGGCAGCCTCAGGGTTGCGCATGGTGTCGATATAGGCAGCGAGTTCCTCAAGGGAGACGTGCTTACTTGTCAGCAAACCGTCCTGAGCACTTATCGTCCCTATTGTCATGAGGGCCATCATGGCCAACAGTATCAATCTTGTTCTCATCTCTTCATCAAGTTTATTGTTAAGGCTACAAAGATAACTAAAATCTTCAATCTCACAAAAAAACGCACATTTCCAGAGCTGAATGGTGCATGATTGTGGTTTTTTGCCTATCTTCGCAGTTTGAATTAATTAGCCTTTGCTTTAACAAAACTCAAGTAAATTTGGTTTTGTTTCCGGCTTGAACTAATTATGTTAACCGTCTAAAACAACCTAATTATATCAACATCATCATTTTATTTATGAAAGACGAAGAAATTATTGTTCAAGAACAGCAAGACGACATGTCGTTGCCCGAGAACGCCGCGCGCGAGCTCAAGCCCGGGGAGAAATATGTCCCCATCTTGAAGCCCGACAAGACGTATCCCGAGATTACGCCCTACAGCGTCTCGCTGGGTCTGATTATGGCGGTCATCTTCAGTGCCGCAGCAGCCTATCTGGGCCTCAAGGTGGGCCAGGTGTTTGAGGCTGCCATCCCCATCGCCATCATTGCC
>CACZAC010000021.1 GCA_902779125.1 uncultured Bacteroidales bacterium
GTCGTGTTAAACACCTGGAAGGCCATGGGAGCGCCCTGGTTCTCGTAGTTGACGGGGATGCGAGGCGTCACAAGCGTTGTGGCCTGGTCGCCGTCATACAGGGTCCAGTCGCCCACGCCGTCGATGGCAAAGGGACGATAGGACTCGAAGTCATCGGTCACATAGGCCAACTCGCCCTGTGCCGGCTCTACCGACTGGCAAGCCTCCCACATCAGGGTGATGTTATTGCCGCTGGTCGTGGCCGAGAGGTACTCGGGTGCTGGCAACTCATTGGGACGAACCGAGGTGGCTACCTCGGCACTCTTGTTGTTCTCGGGCATCATGTCGTCATTCCACTCTACCTCGACCTGCCAGTTGATAGACTCCGCGTCCGCATCGGCAACAGTGGCGGTATAGGTGGCGGTGCCGCTCGTTGAGAAGCCGGCGGCAAGGGCCTGCTCGGTGACGCTCTGATAGAGTTCGCCGTCACGGTAAATGTTCACGGTGTAGTTCTGGGCCTCCTGTGAACCGCGGTTCTGGATGTCATACTTCATCTCGAACTCCTCGCCCACGTTGACACGCTTCGGGTCGATGGTGAAGGCGGTAACTGCAAGGTCGTTCTCGACGCTGGCTTCGCCGATGCGGATGTTGTCCACATACAAGTCACGGCGTGCTCCCATCTGGTCGCTCAGGGCTGAGGCCAGCAGACCGATGTTGGCAAAGTTGGCATCAGCGTTCTTTGGCAGAATCACCTCGCACTCTACCCACTGGTCGGTCATCTCGTTGAGGAAGAACTGGGCATTCTCCACATCCTGCCACTCGCCGCCGTCAAAGGAAACCTGCACCTGGATGTTGTCGTCAATCTCACCATCCCACTCGGGGTCATACCACGCGCTGCGGCCATAGTGGAACATGAACTTCATGGTGGGCACGTTCACGCTGTTCAGGTTGAGCATGGGCGAAACGAGGCGGCTGTGCGTGTCATAGTCGGCATACTGGCTCTCGGCAACGAGGAAACCGCCGTCATAGTCGGGCGCCTCAATCAGCGGCTCGCCAGTCCAGTCGTCATAGATGTCGCCCGTGGCATAGAAGTCAAAGTCGTGAACTTCGCCGTCCTGGGTCCAGTTCTCCTGCTCACCCCAGGCAAAAGAGGCCTTGTAGGGCAGGTCAAGGGGCTTGCCGGTAACCACGCTGTTGCTCTCGATAGCCTCTCCCTCATTGCCGTTATACAGCGGCGTGATGGTATAGTAGGCATTGACTTGGCCTTCGGTTACGGGAATGTTGTCGGTATAGGTGGTCTCGCTGGTGCCATCGGCAACCACGCCGCTCGACTCGCTGTTGCGCTCCACGCGATAGGTAATCGCGCTGTAGTCAACATAGCCGCCGTTGACCGATTGTGTCGGCGCTTCCCAAGTCACGGTGATGCTCATGTCGTTATTCAGCTTGGCAACGGCATTCGAGGGTGCCACGGGCATATCCATGCCCACAAAAGCGGTCACCTCGACTGCACTGCCCTCGCCTTCACCATTGCGGGCAACGACACGGTAGGTGTTGAAGCCGTTCTCCACCTCGGTATCGGCATAGGTCAAAGCCTCACCGGGAGCAGGATTCTCAAAGGTCTTCTCCACCGCACCATTGACCAGCACATCGATAGCGGTGATTTCGCCCAAGGCTTCGCCAGCGGCAGTGACAGCGGGAGCGGTGAACGTCAGGGTGGCCTCATTGGCACCGAGGTCAGCAGGTGTCAACACGACATCGGTCACCTCACCGGGAACGCCCTTCGACGATTTCTCGACAAGTTTCACGTTGTCAATCTCGACGCGGTGCTGCTCGGGCTCACTGTAGGCATAGAAGGCAAGGCGATAAGTGCCGCTAGTGGCAGCATACACCTTGACGGTCTTATCGCCCGAGTCGCTCTTCACCACGCTGGGATAATCGGCGAGCACCTGAGTGAACGAGGCGGGATCGGTGCTGGTGCCAAGCAGGACTCGCAGGTTCTCGGTCTTGGACAGCACGCCCATGTAGAACGTCAGTTCATAAACATTGTTGGCATCCAGCTCAAATTCCGGCGAAATGTAGTAATCATCGCCTGGAAGGCCGGTCTGATAGTCGAGCATGTAGGCGGCCATGCCATTGAGATACTCCCACGTGCGACCGCCGTTCTGGTCCACGATGGTCCAGGAGTCGAATGCTTCCTGCGTGTCGAAGGTCTCTTCGAGCAGGACATCACCAGGGTTTGCCCACACGGCTGTTGTGGCAAACGCCATAAGACCCACAAATAGGGCCCTTAAAGTAATTCCTTTTACCATAAAAAGCGTAATAATGTTGATTAAACGAAAAAAATTGTATAAACCACCGCAAATATACTGATACTTGCCAATTTACACCTCATAACCTTATATTAAAAAATGAAAAAAATGATTTTTTTCTTCTTCACCGAGCAATCTGATATATTGGCTTCGCCGAGCTATAGGTCCATGAAATGAGCTGTTGGCCCCACCTCCTGTGGGGTCAACAGCCATATCTTTGCCTTATTTTTTTATCTCAAGAATCCCGTCCGCTTCATGCTCGACAAAAGGTCCCTCCTTGCATTCCAGCAGCACACATGGCTCCGAACACTCAAGGCTATGCCACACGTTCTTCGGGATGTCAACGCCGTATCGGCCCTCTTCATGACTCAGCACACAGGACTCCACGACCTCGCCATCGTCATTGTATATCAGCACCTTCACCCTGCCCTTCAATATCACAAAGGTCTCATCCTTGGTGGGATGATGATGGACAGGGACCTGGGTACCAGGCTCCAAGGCATTGAGAAAACGATGGCATTTGTCTTCAAGGCTCTGATGGAAATTATAGTTCTTCCTCAGCCTGGGCGACTTTTTCGCCTCCTCAGCCAAATCATTCACCAATTGTTCGTCTATAACCTTAATAAACACCGACATAACCAATTCAAATAAAACTTAGCCCCTTAGCATGGGCAAGAGAGTGCGGAGCCCCTCTAAACCCTAAACTCTAAACCGCGAGCAACGCTCGCATCAAATATCTTAGCGCCTTAGCGTGGGGCAAAAGAGTGCGGAGCCCCTCTAAACCCTAAACTCTAAACTCTAAACTGCGAGCGCAGCGAGCATAACTACAGTTTGCCCACGAGTTCTTCTATCTTCTGCTTCGTGGCATCGGTCTTCTGCTCGTTGACCGTGGCGGTCACGATGCCGCTGTCCTCAACCTTCCAGTAGTTGCAGATGTCGCGATACTCAGCCTTGGCTCCGTCATACACGCCCGGAGAATAAGAGGACAAGAGCAGTGCCATCTTCTTCACCTTGGCGGGACTGTTCACGCAGTACATGCGCTGGATGGGCACCTGAATCTGTGCGTTCATCGTGAAGTAATAGATAGGGGCAGCCAGGACCAGCACCTCGGCTTCAGCCATCAGCGGATAGAGCTCCTGCATGTCGTCCTGCTGGATGCAGGCGCCGTTGCCCTTGCCGTGGCAATACTCACACGCCAGGCAGCCCGCAATCTTCTTCTTCGACACGTTCACCAGCGTCACTTCATGACCTGCTGCCTCGGCAGCCTTCTTATACTCTTCAGCCATCCAGGCTGTGTTGCCGTTTGCTCTAGGAGAGCTTTGTAAAATCAGGATGTTCATAATGGTAGTTTTTTAGTTATTAGTTAAACGTGAGTCCAATGAAAATTCTTCATTTCAGATGCAAAGATAGCAATTATTCTTGACATTTATCACATTTATATATTTATAAACAACAATTTTTCAATTTCGCCCCCACATCACCGCGACAGCGTCCCTCTATGCCGCGGCTCCCGCCGCGGCCACCCCGTCCAGTATGTGGCATTGTCAACCCCACCACCGGCACCACCGCCGGCGACCCACCGCGACAGCGTCCCTCTATGCCGCGGCTCCCGCCGCGGCCACCCTCATTAAAATTTAAATCTTTACTTTAATTCCCATTACATTTCTTGCGATTTTCCAATACTTTGCGCAGTATTTACACTACCGCCTTGCCCATATCAACCTCAGCGGTATGTTTCCCGTTGACAAAATGGCACCGCAGGAATTTTCCCGAGAAAAATCACTTTTCACGATGCAGGTAACCGCAGTAGCATCGACAAGCATCGGCACCTCTCTAAACTCTCAGGAAACCCATTGGCCTCATTTCCCTCCAGTAAAAAAGACCATATCAACCATCTTTAGCCACCTGCACTGCACACAATACCGCACTACTTAGTCCAATAGGAAGCGATAACGACTTGATAATACGCTCATTCACTCTAAACCTGAAAACACCTTGTAAAAAAAATATAAAAAAAATGCTTAAAAATTTACTGATTTAAAATATTATTTATAACTTTGCGACCATAAATAAAACCGAATTATTGTGTTCAAACTACCAACATAGCTTAAACATAACTAGAATTTATACTACTGTTTTTAATTACTTTTTATTATTAACCACTTAATTTATTCAGTTTTATGAAGAAATTATTAGTACTTTTGTTTACCGCAGCTGTTGCTCTCGGCGCTTCTGCAGGTGTGAACAACATGCGCATCAACACCAAGATGAGCAAGACTAACGTGAAGGAAATGAAGGCTCAGGTTATGGACCGTCAGATCCTGAAGAAAGGTGCTGTTCAGGACTTGAACGTTTTGCAGCTCAACGCTTTTGACGCAACTGCTCGTCCCAAGACCAACCACGCTCTGAAGGAGGGTGACACCTATTTCTGGGATTTCGAAGATGAAGCTCAGGCTAGCGACTGGACTGTTCTCGACGAGGACGGCGACGGCTTCAACTGGGAACTCATCACTGGTGACGGCCTCACCACCCACAGCGGTGCCTATGTAATGTCATCCGCTAGCTATGACAATCCCACCTACACCGTGCTCTATCCCAACAACTGGCTCGTATCGCCCTGGCTGCCCCTCCACGGCTACCTCGCATTCTATGCTTGTGGTCAGGATCCCAGCTATGCAGCTGAGGTATTCGGTGTTTACATCTACACCGCTTCCGATCCCGAGTGGAAGCAGATTGGTGCTGACGTCACCGTTACCGGCAACATGAAGCTTTATGCTTATGACCTCAGCGAGTATGAGGGTACCGAAGGTACTCTGGCTATCGTTCACCACAACGTATCCGACATGTTCCGTCTGAACGTGGACGACATCACCATCGGTGACTTTGAGTACGTGCCCGAGCCCGAGCCCGAGACTCCCACCGTTATCGAGAACATCCCCGATGGTCTCAACGTGATGACCTTCAACCGCAACACTGGCTACATCGCTAGCTCAATCTTCGGCATCAGCGCTGGTCACACCGATGGCAAGCTCAACGTTGCTTTCGACGAGGAGAATGGTGAGGTTTACATCCAGAACCCCCTCTGGTGGACCGACAGCTACAACACTTGGGTAAAGGGTACCTATACCGTTAACGAGGATGGCACTTGCCTGCTCTCTATCCCCACCGGCCAGTACCTGTATTGGAGTGATTCTTATCAGTATGGTATCCAGCTCATGTGGGGTTACAGCTACACCTACATTGATGGTCAGGATCCCGACACCGGCGAAGACCTCTACTACCTGGGCACCGCAGTTGACGACCGCGCTGAGGAAATCGAATTCCTCCTCGACGGCAACAACCTCTACCTCCTCAACGGTGAGGGTGACATCGATGCCGAGTTCCCCGAGTGGGCTAACGCTACCGGTATGATGGGTATCTACAGCGACGACCTCAGCTTCATCTCTATCGAGTTCGCTAACGCCGAGGCTCCCGTGGGCGAGGTATTCGAATATGTTGATGCTATTCCCGCTAATCCCACCGCTGACGAGTGGTATGACTGTGGTGACGAGAGTGGTTACAGCCGCTTCTACTTCACTCTGCCCACCACCGACGTTGATGGCAACAAGATCGCTCCCGAGTACCTGAGCTACAGCATCTACACCGACAACGACCAGATCTTCACCTTCGACTACGACACTTACTACTATGACTTTGAGAACTTCGGTATCTACGAGGATCTCACCGTTATCCCCTACGAGATGTACGTAAGTGGCTATGACTTCCGTCCTGGCTATTGCTACTTCTATCGCACCAACGAGGGTGACAACCCCATGTTCGAGAACCGCATTGGTATCCAGGTACACTATGGTAAGGATCGCGCTATCAACTCCAGCGACATCGTTTACCTCGAAGTGTTCCCCAGCTCAAGCGTGAACGAGCTCAACGCTGGCAAGACTGTTGCTAACGTTCGCTACTTCAACGTTGCTGGTCAGGAGATGGCTCAGCCCCAGGGCATGACCATCAAGGTTACCACCTACACCGATGGTACCACCAGCGCTGCTAAGGTTGTGAAGTAATCCACTAACCTTTAAGGCTAAATGTCCCTAACGGGACAAAAACGGTAGAGACGCAAAAATTTGCGTCTCTACTTGTTTTTTGTCGCAAAAAAGCATTATTTTTGTGCTATGGATAAAAACAAGACTTACCAACTCCTAGCCAAGCAGGTCGAGAGCCTCATCGAGGGCGAGAACAACACCACAGGACAACTGGCCAACGCTGCCGCTATCATCCACGAGACAATGGGATGGTGGTGGACAGGCTTTTACCTCGTCATTGACGGGGAACTCCAGCTCGGACCCTTCCAGGGACCAGTCGCCTGTTACCGCATCAAGCCGGGACGCGGAGTGTGCGGAACAGCATGGCAGCAGAACCGCACCATCGTCGTCCCCGACGTCGAGCAGTTCCAGGGACACATCGCCTGCAGCAGCCTATCACGCAGCGAAATCGTCGTCCCCCTGCATGACCCGCAGGGAAACGTCATCGGCGTGCTAGATATCGACAGCAAGGACGTCGCCACATTCGACGACGTGGATGCCCAGGGGCTAGAAGCCATCGCACGCATCATCACGCGACACGCCTTCAAGTAATCAGTTAATCCCAACAATTCCACTATGAGCTACGAACCTCTTGCTGAACGCCTTCGGCCCCGCTCTCTCGACGATTACATCGGCCAGCGGCACCTCGTCGGCGACGGCGCCGTACTGCGACGCATGATCGAGAGCGGCAACATCTCTTCTTTCATACTGTGGGGCCCTCCTGGCGTCGGCAAGACAACCCTCGCACGCATCATCGCCGAGCAGACCAAGGTGCCCTTCTACACGCTCAGCGCCGTCACCTCGGGCGTGAAAGACGTTCGTGAAGTCCTCGACCGATGCCAGGCCGACGCCCGCAGCGTCTTCTCCAAGGGACGCCCCATCCTCTTCATCGACGAGATTCACCGCTTCAACAAGTCACAGCAGGACTCTCTGCTCGGCGCCGTCGAGCGCGGCACAGTAACCCTCATCGGAGCCACTACCGAGAACCCCTCCTTCGAGGTCATCCGCCCGTTGCTCTCCAGAGCACAGGTCTACGTCCTCAACCCCCTCGACCGCGACGACCTCCTCCAGCTGCTCGACCACGCCATCAAGACCGACAAGATGTTCCAGGACCGCGAAATCCGCATCGAGCAGACCGAAGCCCTGCTGCGCTTCTCGGCAGGAGATGCACGCAAGCTCCTCAACATCCTCGACCTCATCATGCAGTCCCTGCAGGACGGCGAGCCCTTCGTCATCAACGACGACATCGTCACCAGCCGACTGCAGCAGACCCCCCTCGCCTTCGACAAGGGAGGCGAAATGCACTACGACATCATCTCAGCCTTCATCAAGAGCATTCGCGGCAGCGACCCCGACGCCGCCGTCTATTGGCTCGCACGGCTCATCGCGGGCGGCGAGGACCCCAAATTCATCGCACGCCGCCTTTGCATTCTCGCCGCCGAGGACATCGGTCTCGCCAACCCCAACGCCCTGCTCTTGGCAAACGCCACCTTCGACATCATCAACAAAATCGGATGGCCCGAAGGACGCATCCCCCTCAGCGAATGCGCCATCTACCTGGCTACCAGCGCCAAGAGCAACAGTGCCTACCTCGCCATCGACGACGCCTTGGCGCTCGTCAACAACACCGGCAACGCCCCAGTTCCACTCCACCTGCGCAACGCGCCCACGGGCCTGATGAAACAACTCGGCTACGGCAAGGACTACATGTACGCCCACGACTACCCCGGCCACTTTGTCCGCCAGCAGTACATGCCCGAGGAACTCCACCACCCCCAAATCTGGCACCCCCAAGACAACCCCGCCGAGAACCAGATGACCGCACGCCAGCAAGCACGCTGGGGCACACGGCCAGACGACGGCAACGCTCCTAAAAAAGATTAAACAATCACTTTAAAGAACAATATACAACACAATATGTCTCAGCGAGGTAAACTAGGAAAAGAAGGCGAACAGGCAGCTTGCGATTTCCTCATCAGCAAGGGTTACACCGTGCGCGAGACCAACTGGCGAATGGGCCACCTCGAGATAGACATCATCGCACAAGAACCCCAAGCCAACACCCTCCACATCGTCGAAGTCAAGACCCGAACCACCGACCTCCACTTCGATCCCATGCAAGCCATCACCAAGGCCAAAATCCGCAACCTCGTCAACGCCGCCAACAGTTACATCGCCTACTACAACCTCCCCATGGCCATCCAGTACGACGTCATGATCCTCATCGGCACCCCACCCAACCTCCACATCCAATTCATCCCCAACGCCTTCCAGCCCCCACTCCGCACCCTCCGTTAAAAAAAAACCACCGCCATCCCCGCCATGCCACCCCCGCGACAGCGCCATCCCCGCCCCCGCGACAGGGTCGACTATGCCGCGGCTCCCGCCGCGGCCACACAGCCCGGTCCCCCATGCCGCGGCTCCGCCGCGGCCACAAGCAGCCATGTCCCGTGGGCGGCGGCTTTGCCGCCGTCACCACCAGCCCGCGCCCTTGCAGCCCGGTCCCCCATGCCGCGGCTAAGCCGCGGCCCCATCACCACCATGTCTCGCGAGCACGAGCACGCCCCCGCCGCAACCGCGACAGGGTCCACTATGCCGCGGCTCCCGCCGCGGCCCCAACAATTAACTAAGATTACCCGCCCGCCCCGTTGCGCACCTGCGACGGCGTCATGTTATAGTGCTGGCGGAACACCCTCGAGAAATACGCCACATCCGTGAAGCCGCACTGCTCCGCAACGGCACCAATCAGCGTGTCAGGCTGCTGTTCCAGCAGGCGTTTAGCCTTCTCCATGCGCAGGCTAATCACATAGGCGGCAACATTCTTCCCCGACACCTCCTGCACTTTGCGTTTCATCTGTCCCTCGCCCATCTTCAGCTCTCGCGCCACCTTGTCGAGGTCAACCCTCGCCACGCCGGGAGCAATCTGGGCCAGCACCAGTTCATCAAAGCGCTCGAGGAAATCCGCGTCGGCAACATCATCGCTCACAGCCGCCCGCTCATCGCGCAACTCACTTAAACGATTACTATAGACTTCACGCAGCATCTCCCTGCTCCTTAACAACTTGACAACCCACGCCATCAACTCTTCCGAGACAAACGGCTTCACCATATACACATCAGCGCCTGCCTCGATGCCGCGAATGCGGTCCTGGCTGCTGTTGCGGGCGCTCAGCATGATGATTGGGATGTGGCACAGGTGACGCGAGGCGCGCACCCGGCGGCACAACTCACAACCGTCCATGACAGGCATCTTGACGTCGGTGACGATAAGGTCAGGCCTCAGCAGGTTGGCCTTCGACAGGCCCTGCTCGCCATCATCGGCATAGTGTATCTCATAGCCCTCACCCAGCGACGACCCCACCAGGCGAGCCACATCACTGTGGTCCTCGATAATCAGCACCTTGGGCAGGCCACAGCGGCGGTCCACTTCTTTTTCCTCCTCGGGTTGGCGATTATGGCGTTGCATCAGCGAACGCACGGGCTCCACAGCGAGCTCGAGACGCTTTTTCACACCCGGCACATACCGACGCGGCAACTTCACGGTAAACACCGAACCGTTGTCAACCTCGCTTTCCACCGTCACACTCCCGCCCAGCGCCATCGCCATGTCACGAGCCACCGTCAGACCGATGCCCACGCCCTCAACCAATCGCTCGGCGGTTGCGCCACGGTAGAACGGGTCAAACACATGCGACAGGTCTGCTTTGCTGATGCCCATTCCGTCGTCGGCAACACGGATGACAAATTCATCCCCTTCAAACTGTGACGAAACGGTAATCTTGCCGAACTCTCGCCCATAACAGATGGCATTCTCCAGCAGGCTGCCCACGATGGTATTGAAATACTTGGGCACAACGTCCATGACCACCTCTTTCTCACACGGGGCATAGCTCAGCTCGATGTGCCTTTCCACGCAGTTATCGCGGTAGCTCTCCACCAGCATACGCAGCAGCGCCACGGCATCGCCGTTCTGCCAGTCGGGTCCCTTGATAGCGCTGCGCACGCCACCCACCTCGAGAATACGGTCCACCAGCAGCAACAGATGGTTGCCCTGACGCTCAATAATCTCCACGTTATCAAGCTTCTCTGCGGTTTGGCTGTCGCCGATGATGCCGTCGATAGCACTCATGATGGCTGTCAACGGTGTACGCAGCTGATGAACAACATTGGTGAAAAACAGCGAACGCGTCTCCTCAATCTGGCGCATCACACGCTGAGTCCGGGAACGGACACGCATCGCATACACCAACAGACCGATGACGCCGCCAGCCATAATCAGCAGCAACGCAATCATCAGTGCCATCAGGTTCCTCATGTGCTTCAACCGGGTGTTGTCCTTACTCAGGCTATCCATCTCACCCATCACACGCGTGCGCTCATAGTCCACATTCTGAGCCCTCAGCTCATCGCTCTTCTTCGGGCCATAAACACTGTCCTGCAGCTCAACGGCGCGCACATAATGCCGCAACGCCGACTGAGCGTCACCCTCCACCAGCGCCAAGTCGTGGTGAATCATGTGGGCCATCGACCGGTGGGCCACGCTACCACATTTCTCAGCCACAGCATCAGCCTCCATCAGATACGCCTTGGCCTCTCCGCGCTCATCCAGCTTCACGTCCACACGGGCCAGCGCCAGACACGCGTCCAGCCAGTGCCAACGGTCATCCACCTCTTTCAGGATGTCATAGGCCTGCTTGTATTCATCCTCGGCATGTGAGAATCGCCGTTCTAGCTCATGCAGCTCACCATAATGCAGATGGCACAACCCGATACCCAACTGACTGTTAGACATCTTGTTATATTCCATCGACTTGCGATAGTAAATCCACGCCGAGTCAATTTCGCCCATGGCCTGCTTTATCACCCCCAGGTTGGCATAGTTGATGGCAATACCCACATGGCGGTTCAGTTTGAGCTCACCCGACAAAGCCTCGCGCAGCACACTGTCAGCAACAGGATAGTTACACAATTCCAGCTCGATGTTGCCAATGCCATTCAACGCACGCACACGACCCGAAATCGCCTCCTTGCTCTCACGGTCGCTATACTGGTCACACAGTTTCAACGCTTTATAATGGATATCATTGGCGCGCGCCAGGTCCAGCAACCGCCTGTAGTCAGTGCCCATATCATTAAGCGCAGTCACCATCTCGAGGGTATCCTCGGCAGCAGTAGCCAGTTCCAGACTCTGATTATGGTACCTGATAGCCTCATCAAACAGCGAACGGTCTCTAAGCCGCTTGCCACAGTACTTGCACGCCAGCATCTCGCCCATCACGTCTCCCGACTCATGATAGCCGCTCACCATCCCACGCAGGCTGTCAACATCGCTGACACCTCTCAGCAGGCTGTCCAGTTCCGCATACCGCGCATCATCCCCGTGCAGGACAGCATTATGCCTGTCACACGACACACACGACACCATCACCGCAGCCACAGCCAGAGCCACCAGCCACAGCGTCCCACTCCAGTCACTATTTCCATCCAAGCACCTCAAAGAAACGCAAGCATTAAAAACCTTTCCAACTCGCAAAAATACAAAATAAACCCCACCCCTCCAAGCCCCACCCCCATTTTTCCCCAAAAAAAAGAAAAAAAACCAAAAAACCACCCCATCCCGTCGGCAGCAGCAAGGTACCCCCCGCGTCAGGGTCGACTATGCCGCGGCTCCCGCCGCGGCCCCTCCAGCCGCTTCGCCCGTCAGCGCCACCCCCGTCCCGTCGGCGCCCGCTCCACCCCCGTCATCCCAGCAGCCCCTCCCCGCAGCCCGGTCCACCATGCCGCGGCTCTGCCGCGGCCCCTCCAGCAGCTTCACCCCTCAGCCCCACCCCCATCCCGTCGGCGCCCGCTCCTCCCCCGTCACCCCAGCCGCCCGCCTCCCGCGGCAGGGTCCCGCGGCAGGGTCGACTATGCCGCGGCTCCCGCCGCGGCCCAAAGAAAAAAAGAAAAAATTTCCCTCCCAGCCCCTCAGTATCAATAATAATGATTATCTTTGCAGTTTGTATGACAGAACACAAGAGAAGCATCTACCAGTGTGCCAGCCAATGGGGGCTCCCCTTTGGCCTGTACTTGTCGTGTACCGCAGTAGCATCGATTTTCGCCGACTACTTCCTGCCGCTCAACATCCTCTTCTTACTGATGGCCCTCGCGCTCCCTCTCCCCACCTACTATTTCCAGCGACGCAAGTTCATCGAGGACGACGGGTTCACCGAGTATGCCGCACTCTGGATGATGGGAATCCTGCTGTACATCCTCGGCATGGTCATTGCCAGCTTCGTCGCCTACCTCATTCTCCACTTCTGCCGGCCCGACTTCCTCTACGTGCAGGCCCAAAGCGTCATCAAAGCCTACAGCCAGATGCCCGAGATGAAAGACAGCGAGATGCTCAGTATTCTTCAAAAGATGGTTGACGACAAGCTCATGCCATCCATCATCGACATGGTCTTCAGCATGTTCTGGTTCGTCTCCTTCTCCGGTTCTCTAATCAGCGCCATGACGGCCCTCGTCGCCCAGCGCCCAATCAAGAAACATCTCAAACATTAATACGATATACCTCTTTTTGACAATATGGACATTTCAGTAGTAGTACCTCTTTACAACGAAGCCGAATCTCTTCCCGAACTCGCCGAGTGGATCGAGCGTGTCATGGACGAGAACCACTTCTCCTACGAGGTCCTCTTCATCAACGACGGCAGCACCGACGACTCTTGGAACGTCATCAAGCAGCTCAACGCCAGGAACCCCAGGCTCAAAGGCGTCAGCTTCAGGCGCAACTACGGCAAGTCACCAGCGCTCAACACGGGATTTGAACGCGCACAGGGCGACGTCATCATCACCATGGACGCCGACCTCCAGGACAGCCCCGACGAGATTCCCGAGCTCTACAAGATGATAACCCGGGACGGTTACGACCTGGTCAGCGGATGGAAGAAAAAACGCTATGACCCCCTCAGCAAGACCATCCCCACCAAGCTCTTCAACGCAACAGCTAGGCGCGTCAGCGGCATCCACAACCTCCACGATTTCAACTGCGGACTCAAGGCCTATCGCCGCGAGGTCGTCAAGCACATCGAGGTCTACGGCGACATGCACCGCTATGTGCCCTATCTGGCCAAGAACGCCGGCTTCAACCGCATCGGCGAGAAGGAAGTCAAGCACCGCGCTCGCAAGTACGGCACCACCAAGTTCGGACTCGACCGCTTCGTCAACGGCTACCTCGACCTCCTCACCCTCTGGTTCCAGGCCAAGTTCGGCGTCAAGCCGATGCACTTCTTCGGACTCTTGGGCAGCCTCATGTTCTTCATCGGTTTCATCGCCGTCGTCATGGTAGGCGGACTCAAGCTCTACAACATGTACCACGGCAACAACTACAGGCTCGTCACCGACTCGCCCTACTTCTACCTCGCGCTCACCTCGATGCTCCTGGGTACACAGTTGTTCCTTGCCGGCTTCCTTGGCGAACTCATCATCCGCCACAGCAACGACCGCAACCACTACGAAATCGGCGATGAGACACCTAACGTCAACCAGGAGGCGCTTCCCGCACGTCAGCGTGTCAACGAGTTGCCTTCCCAATCAAACGTCCCCATCGCTAAACAACCCCTCGGCGACAGCAACGAATGAACCGCCTGCTACGACAATCTGCACTCCCCGTGATGCTCGCCGCCTGCCTTCTGCTGGCGGCGTGCAACGACGACAGTTGCTACGACAACGGCAGCAGCCTCCCCCTGGCATCACTTTACATGGGAAAAACACAGCAGGTCATCCCGCAACTCACCGTCAAGGGCATCGGCGCACCGGGCGACAGCCTGCTTGCCGACGCAACCACCGTCAGCGAAATCTATCTGCCTCTCAGGGCAAGTGTCAATACGACCAGTTTCGCATTCTCACACCCACTGAACGACGAAATCGTCGTGAGCGACACGCTCACCATCGGCTACCAGCCCATCGCCTTCTTCCACTCCAAGGAATGCGGCGCGATGTACAACTTCAACATCGAGAGCATTGACTACACCCAACACGGCATCGACTCGGTAGTAGTCGTCACCCCCCTTGTCACCAATGCCCTCGTCCCTTCCTTGCGCATCTATTTCACCGACTTCAACCTATGACACGACACGATTCACATAGCAGCGCCAACGTCCTCCTGGCAAGGATGGGCTGGCTGTTGTCACTGGCACTGTTCGTCGTCATCAGCGCTGGAGCACAGGAACCGGACAAGCGGCACGTCACACCCGTCAAACCCGAGACCAACCGTGTCCAGCCGCCACCCAAAGGAACCGACGAGAAAATCATCCAGCAATACGTCAGCGGCGACAGCGCAGCCGCTATCGCCGAGGCTCGCAAAGACTCACTCCGACGTGTCTACAAGCGCTACCCGCTCATCACCGACATGTCCTTCGGCATCAACATCGTCGACCCAATCTTCATGGCGCTCGGCCAGACCTACGCCAGCACCGACGTCAGCGCGACACTCAATATGTGGAACCGCCTGCAGCCCACCGTCGAACTCGGAATCGGATGGGCTAAGTCATCCCCCGACGACATGAACTTCACCTATCGGGCCAAGCCTTCCCCCTACTTCAAGGTGGGCGTCAACTACAACCTCATGTTCAAGAACAGCCCTGATTACCAGGCTCTTATAGGACTAAGACTCGGCTACAGCACCTTCCGCTACGACATCAACGACATCCACTATGCCAACTCCTACTGGCAGGAAGGACTCTTCACCGACATCAACGGCGAACGCTCCCATGCCCTTTGGGGCGAAGCCGGCGTCGGACTCAAGGTACGGCTCTGGAAAAGCCTGTCCATGGGATGGATGCTACGTTATCACGGCATTTTCAACTACGGCAAGAACCAGCACTCAAGACCTTGGTTCATACCCGGTTACGGGCCACGCAAGAGTTCCCTGGGACTCTCCTTAGGCTTCTACTACACCATTCCCTGGCACAGCAACAATACAGTCACCCCACAATAGTCATGAATAAAAAGAGGACCCCATTCAGCATCAACCGTCCCACAGGACGCATTCCCAAGCTCACGCCCCCAGCCCAGCCAGGCTGGTACAAGCACTTCCGCCAGCTAGCATCCCTAGCCAACAAATCCCTCCACCTCAAGCACAAGTAACCCCTCCCCACTCCTCCCATCCGCCCGCCCCTCCCGCAACCCGCCCCCTTCCGCCGCTCTCCCCGCAGCCCGCCCCCCGCGACAGGGTCGACTATGCCGCGGCTCCCGCCGCGGCCCCTCCACCAGCCCGCTCCCGTGGCCAGCGACCACCGCAGCCCGGTCCACCAGGATCACTCCCGCAGCCCGCCCCGCGACAGGGTCGACCATGCCGCGGCTCCCGCCGCGGCCTCAAGAAAAAAATCACCGATTTTTCAAAAAAATTTTGTCAGTTCAAAAAAAGTTAGTAATATTGTAGTCTGAAAAGCGGGTAGTATTACGCCACGAGCGCATACTGCACTCATTTTCAATTTACTACAAGCAAAGCTCCTGTCTTGTCGGGATTTACTATGGGCACTACTGGAGTCTATTGTTTTTGAACAAAAAAACTAAAAAATATTAATTAACATTATTACTAACATTTTAACTCATTTAATTATGAAGATTAAAAATTTACTTCTTTTTGCTGCAGCAGCATCGATCAGCGCATCTGCTTTTGCCGACGACCTCGCTACTGGCGAATTGGCATGGTTGGTAAACGGTGATCCTGCTACCGTAGGTCAGACCACCAACGACCACATCTTTGCCCGTAACACCTACACCGATATGGGCGAGGCTAAGGAGTATGACAACACCCTTACCTTCAAGGGCGGTACTCCCCAACTCGTTTGGTTCTACCTCGATGACGACCAGATTTACAACACCGATTGGGTTCAGGCTCTTCCCAAGTCAGCTTACAACGCAGCTGGTGACCTCTACAACGAGATTACTTATTCTTCGTTCCAGTTCACTATCTACTGCCCCCAGTCCATCGCTCTCGTAAAGACCGAGAACGAGGATGGTGACGAGATCAGCTTCGAGGGTGGTCCCCGTCTCCCGCTCAGCAACATCGTGTTCAGCTGGGGTAAGCAGAGCTTTACCAAGGTTATCGACGGCGTTACCTACGACGTTTACACTGTAGTTCAATCCAACACTGGTGAATATTGCACCCACTTCTCCTCCAAGAACGGTAACCTCTACAAGAAGAATGGTGCCCTCAAGAAGGACGACGGTGCCCTCGTTGGTCTCTACTTCCAGAACAACAACCAGGATATCGCCGAGAGCCATCTCCCCGACATGATTCTGGCTAACCAGGAGTTCGGTGTAACCGAGTGCAACACCCTTGACGACGTTAACAAGCAGCGCTTCATCTATGGTGAAGGTGGTAACGGTGAAACCCAGCGTTTCCAGTACTACAACCGCATCTCCCTCTTCGGCAGCACCGATGTTGTCGAGAACCTGGGTGAGAAGACCATCAGCAGCGTTAAGTATTTCAATATCGCCGGTATGCAGAGCGATGCTCCCTTCGAGGGCATCAACATCAAGGTGACCACCTACAACGATGGTACCACCACCACCTGCAAGGTGATGAAATAAGTTACTGCTTTAAACTTATACATCAACAAAAAACCGCAAGCAATACTGCTTGCGGTTTTTTATTTACCCCTATCAATCCCACCATCCCTCCCCGTTTCCCCAGGAGCACTCCCGCCAGCCCACCACCGCGGCAGGGTCTATCTATGCCGCGGCTCCCGCCGCGGCCCCTCCACCTGCCCCGTCCCATGGCCGGCTCCCACCGCCACCCGGTCCACCAGGATCACTCCCGCCTGCCCTCCCCGCGACAGGGTCGACTATGCCGCGGCTCCCGCCGCGGCCCCTCCAGCAGCCCGGTCCCGTGACCAGCTCCCACCGCCACCCGGTCCCCCCATGCCGCGGCGGAGCCGCGGCCCCAACTATTAACTATTAACTAAAAAACAGCCTCCCCGGGTAATGTGCCACCCCACGATCCTCCGCCAGCCCCTTGTCCGGCGCCAGGGCGGTCCACAGCCTCTTGATAATATACAGCCCGATGGCACGCGTCATCAGGATATCATCATGTTTCCCGGCACGCGCCTTGTAGTGGCCATTATGGTCCTCATAGTCCCGCATCTCGTTCACGGCATCCATGTCGCGTTCGATATAGGTACCATCCCTCAGCGACGCAATCAATTCCGCAATTGCCATCCGCTTAGTCTTGGCATTGGTGTGGAAACCCAATTGCCCGCCCTCGCGCTTATACATCGAGCCATAGGCCAGGTACAGCGACTTCAGGATATACTCACTCTCGCCCGCACGCGCCGCCTCATTGGTCAGCGTGTTGCTCTCAATGGCAAGCAGCGCATTGTTATAGAACTTCGCCAGCTGCATCGACTTCCATGCCAGACGGTCATGGTCGATGTGGCCACGCCACTGTGCCACAACGCGCGTTTTCTCGGGATGGCGACCCATCTTCAGCACCGCAATCACCGAGTAGTCGCTCATTTCCGACCTTCCCCCAACATCCACCACAACCAGATATTTCGCTTTAACTGGCGATTCCTTCATCGGCCTCTCCCACACCTTGAGCAGGCCATTGCTCTCCGACACAAGGCGCACGTTACTCTTGGCGGCTGCACCCTCTTGGCCATCGGCATGGATGTCACCTATCAACACCGGTTCAACGGTACAGCCCTCGGCCAAGCGGTCAAGATGTTCAGGAGCAAACGGATTGTACCCCGACATGGTAAACGCCTCGCTGGCGTTGCTGGGATACTCTGCCATCATCAACTGCTGCACGCGGTACTCGCGGCGCTTATTGTGATACCAGTTAATCTGCTCTAGTGTGCACCCGTCATCCCACAGCGTCCGCTCATAGTCGTCCAACTGCTCCCACACCGCCGACGCATCGTCCACGGCAAGCGAATAGATACCGATTTCATGCCACGGCACAAAAACAGGCTCCTTGTCACTCCGGCCTGACAGCGCACGCAACCACTCGTCATGAAAATAGTCCCCCACGCCGTTCGCCGTCGATTCCAGCACAATTACGGTCTCGGGCTTCAGCACTATGCTCCCGCACACACTCCTCACCAGGTCGTCAGGGCTATGCATCACACTCGACTGCCAGAAAGCCACCTCGCTCAAGTGGCTCAGAGCGATGTCATACCCCCTAACGGCATCCTCGCTCCGCGAACTGCCCGTAATCACCAGGCACTCCCTGCTCTCCAACTGCTGCACATGCGGCTGGCCTTCCAATTTGCTAAAACGCAACACTTTACCGTCTTTAGCAGCAAGCATCTCGCGGGGATAATGCCGCAGCATCAGATTATACATCCGCTTGATGCTCTTACTCGTAGCATGCAGATGACCGCAAATCAGACTGTTCCACCCCTTATGACGCACCAGTTGCATCCATGCCAGATACATCTGCACCAACGTGGAACCGCCCCATTGACGGGCCTTGAGCAGAATCACCCTGACAGGCCGACCCGCCATGCGCTGGCCCTCCATCACGGCCAACAGGCGACGCTGCGGACGGTTCAGCACCAGGCGCACATTACGCCCGCTCAGTTTGTCCTTGATGGTCACGCAACGGGCGCACCAGAATTCAAAGTCCTCAACGATACGCAGGCGCTCCTGCGCCAAGCGCTTCAAGCCAGGATATTCCGGATGCTCATCCAGCAGGCAACGAGGCACAAGGCAGCCACCCGCTTCGACACGTTCCCCATAGCACCCCACTCCAATCAGCGGGTCATATAAGGAATCATCAAGCAAAGCATTCCGGCGAGCATTCTCTTCCAGAATATCCTCAATACAATAATCCGGCACCACTTTATCAGGTATCCCTTTATTAGATACCCCTTTATTAGATACCCCTTTACTACATGGCACCTCTTTATTATATGGTATCCCTTTATTATTATATAATGTGTCTTCTTTCATGATATCAACAATTAAAAATCAATAAAAAATCCACCCCGTCCACCCCATCCAGCAAGCCCGCGGCAGGGTCGACTATGCCGCGGCTCCCGCCGCGGCCCCAACTATTAACTATCAACTATTAACTATTAACTAAAAATCCCCGTCGGCAGCACCAGGCTCCCGCTCCTCGCCACGCCATTCACCTCCAGCCGCAGCGTGCGGGCAGGCCACGACACGGCAGGCGTTGCCAGCGGCGCCTCCACCTCACCCGCTACCGTAATCACGCTCACCACCTCATCACGGCACATCACGCCCCGCTGCCCAGTCACCCGCAGCGTCAATTCCACCTGCCACGCCTTTATGTGCCACACCACCCGTCGCACCGCCTTCCCCATCAACACGTCTAGCGCCACGGGGTGCGAGAGCCATCTCACGGGGCACACAGTATCCACCTCCTGTTCCAGGTCCAGCAATTGACCTGCAGCATCCACAGCGACGGCATGTTGCGAGTCGCAATACAGCTGCTTCGCGTCAACAGTGCGCTCACTCATGCCACCGCTCTTCATCATGACCACGGGATGGTCCTGTGACCGAAGCATCCACAGTTCCTGATAGCCGTTGCACCATGCCAGGGCAGTATAATCGGCATCGCGATGGTACACCTCTACCCGAGCCCCGCTCAATCGGCACAGATGGTGATGACGTGACACAAACCAGATGTCACCCCCACCCTCAACAGGTGCCACGCCTGCAGCAATAACGGTACGATCCACCAGCCGCGCCTCCCCCAGCGTCCCAGTGGCACTCTGCGCAACGGCAAAGATGCCGTCACTGGTAAAAAGATACACCGGGTAACGGCCGAAACCTCCCGAGTACAACGGCCGGGTCACAACAGCCATCGACAGCACCACGCAGCCCAGCACGCTGCGGCGGTGCACTTCGACAAGCGCATTGCCCGACGCGCTCACAACGATATCACCACCTGTCGTACAGCAATACAAACGCCCGCCGGCGGTAGCCGAGCACACCACACCATCCACCTCCATCGACTGGCCAATGGACGAGCACGCACCATTAGTCAACGTCACCTCCTCGACCGGTGGCAGGAAATCTGCGCCATTCACGTGGCTCCCAGCTTCGGCGCGGGCGACAAGGCGCCACGGTGAGGCATTCAGTTGAGTGGCAATTGCGACTGGGTCCCGACGCGCCAGTCCCATTTCCAACACATGCTCACGCGGTCCCGTCGTGCGCGTCAAGCAACGATACTCCAATCGGCGACCGGCACTCAACAACTCGGCCTCACTGGTAGCAAACACATCGATGCTCGACACCAGCGGCAACCACGACGCCGAGATGTCTCGTGTCACCTCAATCTCCAGACCATAATGCACCATCCGCAGCTCAGTAGCCTGTGTACCAGTAAATTGCCCGTCACTCGTATTCACCACAGCAGTAATGCGGTCGGCATTGACTAGCGTCTCGTCCCCCACCCTCACCGGGTCACTCATCCACAAGTAGTTACCGTCTTTCAGCCGCACAGCCCACCGCACCAACATCGGCGACGTGTGGCGTCCCAGGGCGGCAGCATCGGCATGGAGGGCATTCCATGCGCCACGCAACATCCCCCCAAGTGCGGCCATATCGGCATCCGCAAGCGGTGCCACCCACTGCCGATAAGGCTCCACAAACGTATAAGCAGCTATGTCTGCACCCATGCTCGCAGTACTTGCACCAAATGACAACTGCGGGACAGCATCGGCAGGATCCAGCACCACCCATCCGCCATCACGATGCGACAGATAGGCAAAGCCCTTATTGGTAACAACGACTATCAACGCTCCGACGGCATGGGCACCCACAACAGCACCGTCCACATTCAGGACAGTCTCTCCATCAATCATCACCGTGTTGTCACGGCACGTCACATAATGCCCATCGGCAATCAGCAACAGCCTGCTGCCCACAGCGATAGCGCCAACCGGCATCGGCTGGCCAGTCACTTGCAACGACGCCTCCTGCTCACGCACATTCAATGCTGCAGCAGCCTCGCCGCTACGTGCCGCCTCGCCATTGACGTGCGGCACCACACCACGGGGTTCAACCCGCATCATCTTCATCTCATTCTTCTTCATTTTTCTCATGGTATTATTACTATTAAAAATCAATTAAAAAACCACCCCACCATCGCCCCCCTCATCAGCCCGGTCCCCCATGCCGCAGCTCTGCCGCGGCCACCACACCACCCTCGTCCAGTATGTGGCGTTGTCAACGCCACCGTCAGCCCCCCGCGACAGGGTCGACTATGCCGCGGCTCCCGCCGCGGCCCCTCCACCAGCCTTTTCCCGTGGGCAGCAACTCCGCCGCCATCACCCCGCCAGCGAGCCCAGCAGCCCGGTCCACCATGCCGCGGCTCTGCCGCAGCCACCACACCACTCTCGTCCAGTATGTGGCGTTGTCAACGCCACCGTCAGCCCCCCGCGACAGGGTTAACTATGCCGCCCCCAACTATTAACTATCAACTGCCTCGCCCCCTCGTTTTGCCCCCTTCTGCTCCCTTGCGTCCGCAAAGTTACACCCGCGAGCCACCCTCGCGCAATACCAAAAAGCAAAAAAGTGATGAAAGATCACATCTTCCATCACTTTTTTTCTAGAAATCTCCTTATAGCTCCGTACCGTCGATCATTCGGCTGCCACCAGAATGTCAATCAGTGCCGCTACATCAGCAATGCCCACGCTACCGTCCATCGTACAGTCGGCAGCAGCAGGATTGAAATCATCAGCCTCACCAATCTCACCGCTCAGCAGGTGGTCAACCAATGACGTCACATCAGTAATGCTCACATTGCCATCACGGTTCACATCACCCAGTTTATACTGGCCAGGAATAACAAACGACTTGCCGTTGGTCCACCTCAGCGAGTTGTTGGACCAGCCTTGCCATGTGCTGTTATGGTCCCAAGGAGTCGTCGTGCCCCAGGTGATAGCTTGGCTAGTCACTTCACCCTCATTTCCTGCGGTCACCGAGCCCGAGCCGGCAGTAGCATTATACCACATGCCATCTCCACTGGGTGCAGTTGCATCTTCAATATCACGCAACGGCTGGCCAGGGTAACTCATCGAGCCATCCTCACTCAGCACCATGTAGCACACAGGACCACCAAAACCATACAGATTCTGGACATAGACCGTATCATTGCTCTGATACATATAAACCACATTGCTGCAAGCAACACCGTCCGACTGGCGGGTGTATTCATGCACGCCATTGGGCACCATCAGCCAAGTATCACGATACAGCGGAGTAATCGAGTGGGTCTCATCAGTGTACTGCGTGGGTTCACCGGTCTTCGGCGTGATAGTCGTCGTTACGACAGTCTCGACATAGATGGCAAAACCATCAGCAATGTGGATAGAACCATCCTCCAGAATTTCACCCGTCACATCAGCCAGTTCACCATAGTTCACCAGCCAGTCTTCATTGACGATATAATAATACAATGTGCTGTCGATGGTCGTCGTCATGCGGCCGCTAGTGATTGTCGTCGTGCTGCTTTTCGTGCCGAACGGCTCTTCGCTAGCCTCCAGGGTAACACTATTGGCATTATAATTCACCTTCAGCGGCTGAGCCACATCAAGCAACAGCCCGTTTTGCAGCATCACATAACCCGACTGGTCACCGGCCACAACATCAGTCAGCCAACCACCCACATAGAACGGATCTGCAGCATTCACCTCAACCATGCCAGTGGACAACTCATTCCAGTCATACACATGAAGGAAACAAATGCGCTCCCCCAACATGGCACTGGAACTGATGCCAAAGCTGGCGCTGCCACTCTTGGCGACAGGACGGACTGCCATACCGGCTGCCGATGACATGGCAGCTGAATTCTCATGATGTCCCATCACTCGAGTAGCCTTGACAACATCCGTTCGATTCATCTGAGGCGCGCCTGCCATAGCAGTCAAACATGCACTAACACATAACAGTGCTAAAATCTTCTTCATATATTATACTTTTAGTTTGTTGATAAAAATTTCTGCGGCAAGACAGCAGGATAACCGACAATCTTCTGATTCAAAGTGCCACCACCAAACTCGGTGCCACTGAGCAGTATCCTCGCTGTTGTTACAACTTGCAAAGATATATAAAAACAACGCAACTCAAACGAATTATCATTCTAAAAATACTTAAACCACTAAAAAAGTGCAGGATCCCATCTGGAATCCTGCACCTGTTTTTGCTAGATGCAGAATAAGAATTCTTACATCAACTCAATGCTCTGGATTAGCCCAGCATCATATCGAGCAGAGCGGTGAGGTCATCGAGGTCAATCGAACCATCCTGATTTACATCAGCACCAGTTGAGCTGAATACGTCACTGTCATCAAAGTCGTCCTTCAGCATGTGGTCGATCAGAGTGGTCATGTCATCAATGTTGATGCTACCATCGTTGTTTACATCACCAGGCTCAGCATCGCCGCCACCGGGAATCTCGAACTTGCCACCATTGATCCAGGTCAGAACGTTGTTGTTGTAACCATAGAACAAGTGATAACCGTTGGTGGGAGCAGCATAGTCCCAAGTGATCTTCTCGGGAGTAACATCACCCTCAAAGCCCCAGATGAACTCGTCAATGTAGCCATCCTCGGTTTCAGTATAGCCACCAATTGCATAGCACATGCCGAGACCGCCCTGGATCCAGCTGTCGTCAATGTCCCAAACGGGGTTCTCCAGATATACAGTGCCTTCCTCGCTAGTTTCGGCAACGCAGTTGTAGTGCATCTTGGCATCGCTGTCAATGGTCATAGCGACATTGGGCATACCATAGTTCCACATGTTACCAACATAGAGAGAGTCAGCGTTCTGATACATGAAGACGTATGACTCATCAGCAGCACCATTCTGCTCACGGTTGTAGTTCAGGATACCATTAGCAGCGAGAATCTCAGTGCCAACGAATACGGTTGCATTGACAACAGTGTCGGTACCAGTCAGACGACCGTTCAGATACTTCTTGATGATGTCCTCACGATAGTAAACATAGTTGTCATCAAAGATGATTGAGCCATCCTCATACAGGGTACCCATGCAATCATTCTGCTCATTGTTCATGAAGTAATCCTCAGAGAAGAGGGCGTGCCAACGGATGGTGTCATTACCGGTACGGCCACTGTGCTTTACAGTGTCGTCACGCAGCAGCAGACCCCAAGTCAGAGCAACTTCGCCAGTCTCGTAATCAATAGTGGTGGGCAGATAATAGGTGCTACCTTCTTCATCCCAATAGTAACCTGCGAAGTAAAGGGTTCCATCCTCGTCAATCTCAGGATACCAATAAGCACCCGAACCAGCAAAGAACGGATCTTCCTCTACATAGTTACCGTCCTGATCATAGCCAGCAGCATACAAGAAGCAAACATAAGGCTTAGAAATAATGTCTTCACCAGTGATGCGGCGAGGAGCACGCTTGTTCACCAAGTTGGTGTTAGCCTTTACAACGGCTTTCTTTGCGCCTTCCATGAAGCTCTTGCTAACGCCAGCGGTCATGTGGTTGCTGAGCGTGTTAGCCTTCATTACCATCTGGCCCTTGTTCTGGCTCAGGTCAGTCTTGTTCACCTGGGGTGCAGCCATAGCAGTAAGACCTGCACACACAAACAAAAGTGCTAAAAATTTCTTCATAAATCTGTTAATTGAACTTTTTTAAAATTATTAATGATGTTAATAAAAAAATTGAGTGTCTATAAACATAGTTTTTCTTTCTAAAACCCGAACACTGAAAAATTCCAATATCGAGTTTTAAAAAGATGGCACAAATTTATATCTAATAAATGAATAACGCAACTTTTTTTCATGATTTTTATGCTCACAATGTCTTTTTCATTAAAAAATGCTTTTACCACTGGCACAATGCAAATTATGCTTCGTGCCTTAATTTACTCGGCACAGACACGTCAATAGCATAGATGCTCCCTCCTATCTACAGGAGAGAGCATCAGTAACAGTATTATCAATAATTTAAAAATCCTGCAACATGCCGGAAGCAACCTCAGCGGCCTTCTCACGCCCCAGGCTCTCGGCTACAATTGTCAAGGCAAACGGTGCAGCCGACGCGGGACCGTTTCCTGTCACCACATTACCATCGACGGCAACACGTGTATCTCCCCAGTTCACCTCTCCTTCAGGATTCTCCATGCCTGGATAGCACACGGCCTGACGATGGCTGAGGATTCCCAGCGGAGCCAACACTACTGATGGCGAAGCACAAATCGCTGCAACCTTGCCTCCTCGCTCGTTCTGTGCCAACAGAGCATCACACAACGGCTCACAAGCGACCAGATTGGGGGCACCAGGCACTCCGCCGGGCAACACCAGCCACTCGGCATCACTGTAATCGTTGTCTTCAAACAGGCTGTCGGCAACTACCGTCACCCCATGAGCTCCAGTTACTTCCAAGACAGGATTAATCGACACCGTCACCACAGACATCCCTGCGCGACGCATAACATCTACACATGTCAAAGCCTCGACTTCCTCAAAGCCATCGGCAAAAAATACATAACTTACCTTCATGATTACAAAGTCCTCACATTTATATTTAAAATAGATTAATTCTCTTAATATCATTCTCTCAGTTTTCGCTTGATAAAACTCAGTCCAGCCTGAATAACCGACCTGAACTGAAAAGTCCAGTTCCGAGAGCACATCCTAAGAAGCTGCCAGAACAGCCTACGAAGTTACCCTTTTTTCCTGAAAAAGCAGCTCAAAAATCGACTTTTTTGAAAAAAAACACCATTTTTTGAAAAAAAAGTCCGATTTTTTTTGGTGGTTTAAAAAAAAGCAGTACCTTTGCATCGCTTTTGACGGCAACGGGCAGTTAGCGCAGTTGGTTCAGAGCATCTGCCTTACAAGCAGAGGGTCGGGGGTTCGAATCCCTCACTGCCCACCAACAAGGGTCCAGCATCTAGGTGCTGGGCTTATTTTTTTGTCAAAAAACCAGAAAATCCCTTAAACCTGCCCCACGATTGAAAAATAATGTGTAGTTTTGGGGTTTGAAATTATTAAAGACATAACAATGAGCAAGAAAATCCTTATACTTTTCCTCTTGATCGCCATGGCTCTGCCTGCTGCGGCTCAGTTCCACATGGGTGTGCGCGGTGGCATCACATTGAACAAGATGCGCTTCGACCGCGACATCATTAACAGTGATAATCGCATGGGCTACACCGCAGGACTCGTCTTCGACGTGGGCATCCCTGTCGTTGGCCTGGGCATTGAGGCAAGCCTCATGTACACACGACGCAACAATCGCCTCACCGACCACGAACACGTGTTCAAGCGCCACTATTTTGAGATACCCCTGTATGCCCGCTATCGCCTGGAACTGCCCTCCGTGAGCAGGGCTTTCGCGCCTTACATATTCACGGGACCCAGCTTTGCCATTTTGTTTGACAACAGTTCCAGCGACCTCTACTCCAACCGCAAGACCTACATCTCATGGGATGCGGGCCTCGGTATGGACTTATTCCAGCATGTGAGAATCTCGGCTTCCTACGGTCTGGGCATTACCAAGGCGTTGAAATATGTGAACAAGGAATATGAGGGCAGCACTGTCAACGGCAAGGATAAGTTCTGGACAGTGAGCGCCGCTTATCTGTTCTAACACGGCAAGCCGACTCAAGACACAACAGTCATCTACCAAAGAAACAAAACAAACACAACGCATAACATGAAAAAAATTGCTTTAGTTTTAGCCGCAATCATCATCACATCGGCTGCCGCAATGGCACAGACCACTTCTCGATGGGGTATCACTGCCGGTGTCAACATGAACAACATTCATTTCAAGCAACAGGACATCGTGCCCAGCAAAAAGGCCTGGGGACCTCAATTGGGTGTCACGGGTGAGATGAACTTCAGCGGCATCGGTTTTGGCGTTGACGGAGGTCTGCTTTACACACTCAAACAGGGCAAGGTCAATTATGGCGACCGCACCATGTGGTCCTCAGTGGGAGCCGGTAACGAGACCGTATCGATGCACTTCCTCGACGTCCCTCTGCACCTCAAATTCAAATACAATCGCTTGAACGGCATAGAAACAAGCTTCATGCCCCTTGTTTACGTGGGGCCTCAGTTCTCCTTCCTCGTAGGAGGCAACCACAGGGAACTCAACACTTACCCCCCTGTCCACGTTTACCTGGACATGGGACTGGGTTTTGAGCTCAAAGAGCGCGTGCAGATCAAGGCTGGCTACAACTTCTCAATCGGTCAGTCATTCCACACCAAACTACTCGACGAGAACTTCGCCAAGAACCGCACCTGGTACGCCAATGTAACCTGGTTCTTCAAGTAAACTCCAAATCCCAAGGGGTCGTCTTTCCGTGGCACCCGGTCACGGCTCACTTTAAGTATGAAAAGGAATCGCTATATCGCCATTTTACTCGCCCTCGTTATTGCCATCGTGATGATGTTTGTTTCTCGCGACCGCAAGCGTTTCTTCTCCCATGAGGGCGTGGTTTGGACAACGGACTACCACATCACCTACGAGGCATCCCGCGACCTGAACGACAGCATCCAACTCATACTAGGCAATCTGGACATGAGCGTTTCACCCTACAACAAAGCATCGCTCATCTCGGCTATCAACGAAAACAAAGCCACTCAGGCCGACGACTTCATCAAACGCCTTTTCAACGCCTCAGTTATCATCAATCACGAGAGTGGCGGCGCCTTCGACCCCACCGTAATGCCACTGGTCAACGCTTGGGGCTTCGGCTACAAACATGGTGACCTGCCCACCAGAGCCCAAATTGACAGCATCCTGCAATTCGTCGGGATGAACAAAATCGCCCTACATGGCGACTCTATCGTCAAACAAGACCTACGCGTCATGCTTGACTTCTCTTCCATTGCCAAGGGAATGGCTTGTGACGAAATCGGCCGCATGCTCGCCCGTAATGGTGCACGCAACTGGCTCGTCGAAATCGGTGGAGAAGTAATGGCAAGCGGTGTCAACAAGCGCGGCACACCATGGGCGGTGTCTGTCGATATGCCCGACGACCAGCAACAGGGCGTCAGCCACCAGAGCGCTATGACACTCTCGCTCGACAGCGGCGCTGTAGCCACCAGCGGCAACTACCGCAAGTGGCGTGACGAGGGCAACAGAAGGCTATCACACATCATTGACCCACACACAGGCGACAGCCGAACCGGCACACTTCTCAGCGTCACCGTCATCGCTCGCGACTGCATGACAGCCGATGCTTGGGCAACAGCCTGCATGGTCATGGGAGAAAATGAAGTGAAAAAAGCGATGAAAGAGCGAAAAGACCTCGGCGTGATGACCATCAGCGCTGACACAGTCAGCGGCAGCCTTGTCGTCTGGAGCAATGCCCCATTTGCCGATAAAATCAATCGATAAAAATCCAAACCCTAAAGAGGCCAGAACATCTAGAGCGTCGCAGTTCCAGCGACAATTAGCTCTATGCCCAAATCCTCCAACTTCTTAACAACTTTGGGCGACACTCCTGCATCAGTAATGATTATATCCACAGCATCAATGTCGGCAATTTTGGCGAAGCCCCGTCTTCCAAACTTGCTGCTGTCAGCCAGGACTATAGTCTTCTGGGCAGCAGCCATCATCTTTTGATTGAGCGTCGCTTCACGGATTTCGGTCGTGGTGATTCCGTAGTCCACATCAATGCCATCTACCCCCAGATACAATTTGCTGAAGGAGCACTGATCCAAGATGCGTGAAGCATACTCACCAACTACCGACAGACTACTATGGCGCAACATGCCACCCAACTGGTAAATGTCGATGTTTTCGTGCTGCGACAAAATGTTGCTCACAGGCAGCGAAGCAGAAACAACCGTCAACTTATGGATTGGCACAATGTTGCGTGCCAACGCATGAACCGTCGTCCCCGAGGCGATGCAGATACTATCATTGCGCGTAATCAATCGAGCAGCTTCACGACCGATGGCATGTTTCTCGTCGGTTGCCAGTTTCTCTTTCTCGTTCACCGAACGGTTGTTGATATAAGGATTGACCAAAACAGCCTTTCCATGGCTCCGGTACAACTTATCACTCTTTTCCAGTTCGGTGAGGTCCTTGCGAACTGTCACCGCGCTCACGTTGAGCATGGACACCAAATCTGATACCAGCACCGAACCGTGCTTAATCAGTTCCTCCATGATCATTTCGTGACGTTCTTCCTTTGTCATAGCAATCAGATAATTTCATTTTGATGTGGCAAATGTAAGTAAAAGACAAATACGCACCAAAGAAATCAGCAAAAAACTTTCGAAAAATATCAAAACGAAATACAAAACATGAACAATAACGAAATAATCGGTTTTGATTTTATAGCAAAACGAAATATATTTAAAAAACAAACGAAACCAACGATTCCAGTAAAAATCAAAAGCCAAACATGAAGTATCTATTTGATTATTTGAATTTTAACTATCGTCCAAACAGAAAACAACAAAAATAAATACGAAATTATTTTGTCAATCCAAAAAGCCTTTATAACTTTGCACCGAAACTAATTCAACGTCTTCACTTACAATGCCGCTCAGACGTGCTACCATTTTTGGCCGTCAGCGAATTGATATGGAAATAATGATTAGTTTGGCTACCTTAAAAACTTCTGTTTCATGGTAACAAGCGATATTTACAAGAAAGAATATGATGTGATCATCGTTGGAGGTGGCGCGACTGGCGCCGGCGCCGCAAGAGATTGCGCATTGCGCGGCCTGAGCGTCCTGCTCGTGGAGCGCAACGACTACAGCACAGGTGCCACGGGGCGCAACCACGGTCTCATGCACAGCGGTGCGCGCTATGCTGTGACCGACAGTGAAAGTGCCAGCGAATGCATCAGCGAGAACATGATTCTCAGGCGTATCGCGCGTCACTGCGTCGAGGAAACCGACGGCTTGTTCATCACCCTTCCCGAGGACGACCTGCAATACCAGCAGACCTTTGTGGAAGCGTGCAAACACGCTGGAATCCGAGCTGACATTATCGACCCTCAGGAGGCGCACAGCATAGAGCCCGCCGTCAACCCTAAACTGATTGGCGCAGTACGTGTTCCCGATGCCTCTATCGATCCCTTCCGTTTGACAGTCGCCAACCTGCTCGACGCACGTATGCATGGTGCTGAAACGCTCAACTACCACGAAGTGGAGGGCCTCATCATCAACCAGAACCGTGTTGAGGGTGTGAAGTTGCTCAACAAGCGCAATGGCGAACACGTCGAAGTGCACAGTCGTGTGGTGGTCAACGCCGCCGGTATATGGGGACAACGCATCGCACAACAGGCTGGAGTGAACATCTCGATGTTCCCCGCCCGTGGTGCATTGCTTATTTTTGGTCACCGCGTCAACAACATGGTCATTAACCGCTGCCGCAAGCCAGCCAATGCCGACATCCTGGTGCCCGACGACACAGTGTGCGTAATCGGTACAACCAGCGACCGAATCCCCATTGAAACGGTGGATGACATGCGCGTGACCCGAGAAGAAGTGGATATCCTCCTCAAGGAGGGCGTGAAAATCGCTCCATCGCTGGCCACCACTAGAATCATCCGCGCCTATGCGGGTGTACGCCCGCTCGTCGCAAGCGATGATGATCCCAGCGGACGCAGCATCAGTCGCGGCATCGTATGCCTGGATCACGCCAAGCGCGATGGACTCGAAGGACTGATCACCATAACTGGCGGCAAAATGATGACCTACCGACTGATGGGAGAAATTGCCACCAATGCTGTATGCGCCAAGTTGGGCAACACCGCTCCGTGCGTTACTGCCAACCAGCCGCTACCCGGCTCTGAGCCAGACGCTCCCGACCAGAGAGACGCCACCAAGCGTTACAGTTTCGGTCAGCGCGCTGCCATCGGCCGTCACGGCTCGCTCGCTGCACGCATTGAGAAGGACAATGACATCGATAATGCCCTGGTTTGTGAATGTGAAGGCGTCACCGTGGGCGAAATCAAATATGCCGTACATCAGTTACACGTACACAACCTGGTGAATCTGCGCCGACGCACCCGCGTTGGCATGGGAACCTGCCAAGGCAAGCTGTGCTCCTGCCGCGCCGCATCACTGATGGGCGAGTTCAATGGCAACGTGAAGGCAGCCCAAGAAGACCTGGCAGCTTTCCTTGACGAACGCTGGAAGGGCATGAGACCCGTGGCATGGGGCGACACGCTGCGCGAGGCACAGTTGACCTCCATGATTTATGAGGGCCTATGCGGACTTGATATGGCAGTTAATATGGAAGGAAAGGAGGACGTGCAATGAGAATGGACACCGTCATCATGGGAGGCGGCCTAAGCGGCTTAGCCTGTGGCATCTCCCTCGCCAAGCGCGGCAAGCGCGTGACCATCGTAGCCAGTGGACAAAGTACCATGTTTTTTAACGGTGGCTCAATGGAACTGCTGGGATGCGTCAATGGCAAGACCATCGAGAATCCCTTGGAGGCCATTGCTTCACTTCCCGAAAGCCATCCTTATCACAAAGTCGGCGTTGACCGCATCGCGTCAATAGCCGAACGCGTGAAGCTGCTGTTTAGCGATTCGGGCATCGACATGACCGGTTCGGCCAATGCCAATCACTGGCGCATCACTCCGATGGGCATTGCAAAGCCCGCATGGCTTACCCTGAACGACCACCTACGCATCGACGACCTCAATCAGTTGCCTGCCAAGCGGTTGGCGCTGATGTGCATCCGCGGATACTTCGACCAACCCAACTCTATGTTGGCACAGGGCCTGAGAAATCTGGGCTTTGAGGTGGACATGATTGAGTTCACCACCGACGATATTACCGCCCTGCGCCGCAGCCCCAGCGAAATGCGCGCCACTAGCCTCGCCAAGCATCTGGTAAGCAACAATGCACTACAACGCATAGCTGACCAATTCAACAACTTGGCCGGAAATGCTGATATGGTGCTGATGCCTAGCGTATTTGGCCAGAGTGACAGCAGTGACTTCCAGACGTTGCAGGCAAGAACAAATAAGCCACTTCGACTGGTTGCCACGTTGCCTCCTTCGGTGGCTGGCATGAGGATGATGAAGCAACTGCGCCACTACTTCAAGATGCTAGGCGGCACCTACCTGATGGGCGACACCGCCCTCAGCGGCACCTTTGATGGGGACCGCCTCACCAGTATCACCACTGCCAAACTTGCCGACATGCCCCTGAAGGCCGACAACTTTGTGCTCGCTACAGGCTCATTTATCAGTCGTGGACTGAAAGCCGACTTTGAGCGAGTGTACGAGCCTATTCTGGGCGTTGACGTGGATGCCGATGCTGACCCAGAACAATGGACGCGTTTCGGCGTGTTACAGCCTCAGGCCTACTTCGGCTACGGCGTGGCCACCGACAACCAGTTGCGATGCCTCAAACAGGGAAAACCCATTCAAAACCTGCGCGCCATCGGCTCTGTCCTGAGCGGGCATGATGCAGTGAAGATGGGTGATGGTACAGGTGTGTCGCTGTTAACTGCCATAGCTGCTGCCGACCAAATCAGGGAAAACAAATAACCGCATTCATAACCATGCGTTACCTCTAGTCGAAACATTTCGACAAAAGGTTTAAGAATAGATAGATAACGATTTGATTGATGATTTTTTAATTAGTTATTATGGCTGAACGAATGCAAACATGCAACCTCAGCGAAAACAACTTTGAGCAGTGCACTAAGTGCAGCATTTGCACTACTGTCTGCCCTGTCGCTGCCGTAACGACCGACTATCCCGGTCCCAAGCAGGCTGGTCCAGACGGTGAGCGTTATCGCTTGAAGGATCCAGCCTACTTTGACAAGGCGCTGAAACTCTGCCTCAACTGCAAACGCTGTGAGGTGGCATGTCCCAGTGGTGTTCACATTGCCGATATTATCCAACAGGCGCGCATGCGTGCCTCCGAGGGAAAGCGTGCCAGCCTGCGCGACACAATGCTCGCCAACACCGATCTGTTGGGCACCGTTGCCAACCTAGTAGCTCCCGTCGCCAACACGACGTTGGGACTCTCCCCTACTAAACTGGTGATGCACAGCGTAATGGCCATCGACAAGCACCGCACTTTCCCCGCCTACAGCCGTCAGAAATTCACTACCTGGTTTAAGCGCCACGCCGCCAAGGAGCAGGACGCATACCGCCAGCATGTGAGCTATTTCCACGGTTGCTACGTCAACTACAATTTTCCCAAGTTGGGTCAAGACCTGGTGAAAATTCTGAATGCCATCGGTTACGGCGTTCACTTGCTCGACAAAGAGCAGTGCTGCGGTGTTGCTCTCATCGCTAACGGCCTTTACAAGCAAGCCAAGCGCCAGGCCCGCACTAACATCGACAACATACGCACATCAATGAACCGCGACCATCGCGTGGTTCTCACTACCAGCTCGAGCTGTACCTTTAACATGCGTGATGAATACCCCTCGATGCTTGGTATTGACAATGCCGATGTGCGCGACAATATTAACCTCGCAACACGATTCATCTATAACCTTGTTGATGAGGAGAAAATAAAACTAATCTTTAAGCAAAACTATAAGCGTAGATTAGCCTATCATACTGCCTGTCACATGCAGCGAATGGGCTGGCAGCTCTACAGCATCGAGCTGCTGCGCATGATTCCTGGTCTTGATCTGATAGAACTCGAACAGGAGTGTTGCGGCATCTCGGGTACCTACGGCTTCAAAAAAGAGAATTACGAGCGCTCCCAGGCCATAGGTTCGATTTTATTCAAGAGCATCGAGGAAGCACAGGTTGAGGCCGTTACCACCGATTGCGAGACCTGCAAATGGCAGATTGAGATGTCCACCGGTCTACCCGTCGAAAATCCCATCAGCGTCCTAGCCGACGCCCTCGACGTAGAGGCCACCCGCCGTGCAAACGGGGTTTTCTAGTCCCTAGTCCCTAGTTTCTAGATAGCTGTGCGATGACAACAGATTACATGATGAAAATTAATAACTTACTATAAACTAACAACTTACAACTAAAAACCAAAAGAAATTATGGCAAGTTTTTTAGCCCCCCCGGCCTATAAGCCGGAACAGACCGGTCCCGAAGCCGATGCCAAATACAAGAGAATGCGTTGGCAAGTCTTTATCGGCATCTTCATCGGCTATGCCGGTTTCTATCTGGTGAGAAAGAACCTCTCAATGGCGGTTGCGCCACTGGGCAATCTCGGATTTAACGAAGCCGAACTCGGTGGTGCCATGGCAATGAATGCCCTGGCCTACGGTATCTCCAAGTTTGTCATGGCCAGCGTGAGCGACCGCAGCAATGCGCGCCGCTTCTTGCCTTTGGGCTTGATTCTGTCGTCCATCGCCATGTTATTCATGATTGTGCCCGTTGTGGCTATCGGCCCCGAGAACAAGGGATTGGCCATCACCCTGATGGGTGTGTTCAACTTCCTCGTGGGTTGGTTCCAGGGTATGGGCTGGCCTCCGTGCGGTCGTGTGATGACCCGCTGGTTCTCCATCAAGGAGCGCGGCACATGGATGAGTGTGTGGAACTGTGCCCACAACGTGGGTGGTGCCCTCGTAGGCCCCATGGCCGGTTATGGTGCGCTGTGGTTCGGTCACTGGTTCTTCGGCAAGAACGAGAATCTCTACTTCCTGATCGGTACTTATGCCTTCCCCGCCGCTGTGGCTATCCTGATTGCCATCATCGCCTATGTGCTCATCCGTGACACCCCTCAGTCCTGCGGTCTTCCCTCGATTGAGAAGTGGAGCGGCAGTGCTTCCAAGAACTATGACGAGAAGAAGAGCGAGCAGTCGCTTAGCGTAAAGGAAATCTTCCGCACCGTGCTGTCCAACAAGTTCTTGTGGTATATCGCCTTGGCCAACTCCTTTATCTACATGGTGCGCTACGGCTGTCTTGACTGGGCTCCCAAGATTCTCGACACCCAGGGTGCCGACCTCAAGAGCGCCGGTTGGGCTTACTTCGCGTTTGAGTTCGCCGCCATTCCCGGCACTATCTTCTGCGGCTGGTTGAGCGACAAGGTCTTCAAGGGCCGTCGCGCAATGCCCACGATGCTGTTCATGGCCATCATCATCGCCGTGATTTTCGTCTACTGGCAGTTCATCAACAACTTCTGGGTTGTTGTCGGCTGTCTGATTGCCATCGGTTTCCTGATTTACGGTCCCGTCATGCTCATCGGTGTGCAGGCCCTCGACCTGGCCCCGAAGAATGCAGCAGGCACCGCTGCCGGACTCACGGGCTTCATGGGCTATGTGCTCGGCACCAGTATTCTTGCCAACACCGTTCTGGGCTATGTGCTCAAGATGGCCAAGAGTGCCGCCGGCTATGACTTCACCAATTATTTCCTCTTGCTCATCGGAGCCTGTGTGCTTGCCATCTTCTTCATGGCGCTGACCTTCAAGGAAGAACAGTACCTCGTGGCCGACCGCAAGGGCGAACATGTTGAGGATAAGAAATAATCATTTAACACAATAATTTATTCATTTAAAACCAATTAACTTATGTTTAAGAATCTCGTTAGAGT
Source organism: uncultured Bacteroidales bacterium (assembly GCA_902779125.1). Taxonomy (GTDB): domain Bacteria; phylum Bacteroidota; class Bacteroidia; order Bacteroidales; family Muribaculaceae; genus Sodaliphilus. Next base: position 35,805 of record CACZAC010000021.1, read on the forward strand.
AGGTTTGCTGAGCGCCGTTGTGCTTGCAACCTTTACCTCATGTGAGGAAGAACAGCAGTTCACCAATGAGAAGCTTGACGCCAAGCGCGTGGAGGTTCAAGTGCTGAACTCAGAACTTGCCAAAGTTCGTGACTATGTGCCCCTGTATGCAGTTGTTGCACACCGTGGTTCCACCTTCTGGGCTCCCGAGGAGACCGAGGCATCGTGGCGTTGGGCCCGTGAGATGGGTGCCGACTATCTGGAGAGTGACGTACAGTGCACCAAGGACGGTATCGTGCTCGCCAACCACGATGAGAACCTGAAGCGCACCACCAACATCGAGAACGTGTTCAGCGAGAATGTTCCCGCCAGCCGTGTTGAATTCTACATGAGCTTGGGCTTCTCACGTGCAGATGCTGAGGCACAGTACGGCCGTGACATGGCTGCTTTCCGTCCCTTCTACACGTTGTCCTATTATTATGCCGAGCTGCTCATGCTTGATGCCGGTAGCTGGTTCAACGAAAGTTCTCTGGAGCAGGCTCGTCCGACCTTCAAGGCTACCGAGAACGGCCGCTTCGAGAATGGCATGATTGTTTACAGCAATGGTCTGTACATCAGCGCCATCCAGGACCAGATTGCCTATGCACAGGGCAAGCGCCTGATTCGTGATGCTGAGGGCCGTCGCGTGCTCACCTACAAGATTAAGGACGAATACAAGGGCATGACGCTGGAGCAGATTTACAACAAAATCAAGGAAAAAGGCCAGTACAACCCCAAGTACATGGACTTCATCGAGTACGACTTCGCTAACGCCTACGAAGCTGACCCTGAGGACACCGGCAACCGTCCCGGCATCTATGTCGAGTTCAAGGAGAGCTGGCTGAACCCTGGCAACATGGAGCAGCGTGTGTATGACGTGCTGGCCGAGCAGGGCTGGAACATCATCACCAAAGATCCCGGTGAACAGCCCTTCTATAAGAACGGTAAGGTGAACGTGGGTAACACCCGCGGTCGCGTCATCCTGCAGACCTTCTCGTTTGACGCATTGCGTCGTGCTAACGACGTCTTCAAGGGTCGCATTCCCATGTGCTATCTGCTGTGGATCAGCGAGCCCGCTTATGCTACCGATATCGCCTATGACACCCCCACTGGCTATGCAGCCTTCATCAAGTGGGCTCAGGACAATGGCGCCCACATCATCGGTCCCGCCATCAGTGGCGCTCCCAACAACTATCCCGAGATGAATGCACCCTGGCAGGCCTATATGATTCGCCGTGCCGGTATGATTAACCACCCCTACAGCTTCGACAGCTGGGCACAGATGTGCAAGTACATGGGTTACTACAACTACGAGTGGGAGACCGAGTTTGACGACCTGCTCCGTCTGGAGATTCCCGCTACTCCCTACTGCACCGCCAGCTATCCCCACAGTGTGCCCGTTTACATGGACGGTTTCTTCACCAACCGCACCGAGATGTCGCTGCGCTACATGATTGAGAACGGTTTCCGCGGCAACGCCCAACTGCCCAACCCCTTCCACGCTGGGCAGAAGTATGACAACTCACAGGCCAACGTCATCGTTCCCGATGCAGTTGCTACCCTTGAGCGTCTGGGTTACTAATCCACAACCGCTGTAATAACATTAACAACATTAAATTGACACATTTAAATATGAAAAAATATATTTTAATGCCTCTTATGGCAGTCTTCGCTCTGACAGCAGCAGCTCAGGATTTCGACACCGACCCCACTCTGGAGCTCGAGAACGCCGAGAAGCAAGTGAAGTTCACCGTTGGTGCCCGCATGATGGCCGACGCAGCATATTATCACAGCGATTTCACTCCCCTGCAGAGCGGCGCTTCGATTACTGACGCCCGTATCCGCACCTCGATGACCTATAAGGACTGGTATTTCTATGCCGACTTCGGTTTTGGCGGTGGCAAGTTCGCCCAGAAGAACATCTTCTTGCAGTACAGCCACCTAGACAACAACGACAACACCCATGCCGTAAAGGTTGGTTACTACAATGACCCCGCTGGTTCGATGGCCCGCAACACCTCGCTGGGCAGCTACCACTTCATCAGCCGTCCCGGTTCGTCCTATGCACTGGGCGAAGGCCGTGAACTGGGTATCAGCTACAAGTACAACAGTGACCGTTTCATGGCCTATCAGGGTGTGTTCACCGAGAACCAGTATAACAAAATTGATGCTGGCTTCAATGGTATTACCGTTGCCGGTCGCTACTTGTTCCGTCCCATCAGTAATGATTACCAGACCCTTCACGTGGGTGTGAGCGCACGCTTTGCCCATCTGGGTGGTGGTGAGGTTTATAACAACGTGCTCAAGAAAAGCCTCCACTTGGGTCAGGCTCTTGAAACCCTCGTTGACGAGGACGAGCAGTTTATGAACGCAGACCTCGATTGGGCTAACAACGTGGTTAACGTGGGCGCTGAGGCCCTCTATCAGAACAACAAGTTCTTTGCCCGTGGTGAGTTCTTCTACAAGCATGTGACCAAGAAGCGTGACAGCTACTCGCTCTTTATCGATGCCCAGAACAACATCGACGGTTGGGGCGACATCGACTGGTGGGAGAATGCCAACAAACTGAAAAACAACAATTTCTTTGGTGGATATGTTGAGGCTGGCATCCAGCTCCTGGGTAATGGCTTCAAGTATAACAAGCAGGAAGGTGTGCTCGGCGGCATGGACGGCAAGTCACTCGAACTGGTGGCCCGTTACAACTATACCGGTTTGAATAACCTCACCAAAGGTGAGTATTACAATGCCGGTCGCGGCCACTACTATGCTAACGGTTACATGGAGGATTGGCCCGGCACTGGCGCTACCAGCGTTGGCGGTGGTGACATCCACAGCTTTACCCTTGGTCTGAACTACGCGTTCAACCGCTACGTGCTGTGCATGGTAGACTACACCTTCCACAAGCTGGACAAGCCCTTCTTGCCCAACGACAAGAACATCCACGTGGCTCAGGCCCGCGTTCAGTTCACGTTCTAAAAAGTAGTATTAACTACCATTCAGCATATACTATTTAATCATTTTTTCCTATCAATCAATCCCGCCAAACCCGTGAAGGGCATGGCGGGATTTTTCTTTTCACGGAGCAGGCTTGTGGAATTACGGCGGCAAAGCCGCCGCCCACGGGACAAAGCTGCTTGGTGCCGCGGCGGGAGCCGCGGCATGGTCGACACTGACGCGGGAAACGGGCGAACGAGGGCGATCCTGGGGCCGCGGCAGGAGCCGCGGCATAGTCAACACTGACGCGGGAACAGGGCGAACAAGGGGCGATCTTGGGGCCGCGGCGGGAGCCGCGGCATAGGCGACACTGACGCGGGAAACGGGCGGACGGGAGGCACTCTTGGGGCCGCGGCGGGAGCCGCGGCACAGTCAACCCTGACGCGGGAACAGGGCGGACGGAAGAGGCGCGGCCGTGGAGCGGTCGCGCCTCTTTTTTCATTGGGTGGTTGTGATGGTTACTTGATGACCTTAGTGGCGGAAGTGGTGCCGTCGCTGTAGGTTGTTACCTGGATGGTCATGCCGCTGGGCTGTGCCATCTGCTGGCCAGCCATGTTGTAATAGCGCACATCAGTTACCTGCTTGCCGGCATTGACCTCGTTGATTGCCGTGGTGTGGGGATAAACCTCGAGATAAACGATGTCGGACTTGTTGGTCTCACGACCTACGGTATAGTTCACCTGGATACCGATGCGCCAATCAAACATCGGGTTGTCGCCCATGTTGGTGCGGTAGAAGTAAACGCGGCGCAGATAGAAGTCATAACCGCTGTAACCATAGGGAATCTCGGTCATGTCAGTCTCGAATCCATTGTTCAAGCCGTAGGTGTCATAGTCGAAGGTGAACAGTTCGTCTTCGTCGGTGAAGATGCTGTAAGTCAGGCAGTCGGGGTCAAGCGGGTTGCCGTCAACGTCAAAGAGGTTGATGTTGAAGTCAAAGCGCGTGTAACCGTCCTCAGCAACGCCACAGTCAAAGAAGTCAAGAGCCTCAGGGTTGGCAGGTACTGCAGGTACTGCCTCGCCAAGCGGTGTCCAAACCGAATTCCACTCGATGGTGGCAACGCTGCCATCATCGCTCCAAATGCCAGCAAGGCCCGTTGCCACGCAGTTGTTGGGATAAGGATTATCCACGCTGCCCTCACTGCCGACCATGGTGATGGTACCGTTTTCAGGGTCGATGGCATAAATCACCTCCTCGGCACGGTCGTCGGCAATGTAATCGAGCCAGTAGAAGTCATCGCCCAAGTCGATGACTTCGGTCGAACCCCATGATAATATCACGCCATAGCCAAACTCCTCGTTGAAGGCGACATACTGTCCCAGAGGTACCGAAATCATTGTTCCGTCCTCAATCAGCTCTCCAACTACCCAAACGCCAGTACCCTCGGCGTAGCAGAGGATGTCCTGAATGTAAACGGTTGTGCCGTCATCGGCATAAACGACCTTCACACGTCCAGTCTGATAGTCGGTGTCATAACCATAAAGACTCGACAGCAGGTACTCGCCCCCGCGCAAGTAATTGACGACAGTGCCCTCGGGCTGCTCGGTGATGATGTCAACACGCGAGGTGTGATTCCTGGTAGGCTTGTCCATCGGGCGATAGGCGTTGCCGTGGGATTTCACACCAGCCGACGCACACATAGCGACAGCCATACAAATGATAAGTAATGTTAATTTCTTCATACGCTTAATAGTTTATGTTTGAATAAAAGATTCTTCCAGAGTTGGGAACATTAATCGTTAATAGTGATGCAAATTTAGTGAATTATTTCAAAATAATTGCTCAATTTGATAAAAAACATTAGTTTTGTAGTCGCAATAATTACATTCTAACAAAATACTGAAATGACAATGAAACATCTGATTAAGACATCCTTAATGCTGCTGGCATTTTGCTTACCCCTGAGCGCTATGGCCTATGACTTTGAAGTGGACGGTATCTACTACATTACAGATTTGTGGGGCGACTTTGCTATGGTCTGTGACCAAGGCGAGGACGGAGATCATTACAGTGGCAATGTGACGATACCTGCTACTGTCACCATTAGCGATGGTACTACCTATCCCATTAACAGAATCAACGCCTATGCCTTCAGCAATTGCGCTGAACTCACCAGTGTAACCATCCCCGGCTCTGTCACTGAAATCGGTGACCATTCGTTTGAAAATTGCACATCTTTGTCGGCTGTGGAGCTTCCTGAAGCGCTCACTGAAATCGGCGCGGCTGCTTTTGAGGGTTGTACAGCTATTACCCGAATCGACATTCCCGCCGGTATCACCAAAATAGGAATCTGGGGTTTCCAGAACTGTACCAACCTCACCGACGTGTATAGCCACATTGCTGACCCGTCGCAGGTGGATTTCGGTTTCAATACCTTTGCTCTTGAAAACGAGAATTACTCGTCGCGCACGCTGCATGTGCCCGCAGGCACCATCCCAGCCTATAAGGAGGCCGGATGGGACAGTTATTTCGGCAAGATTGTCGAGTTTTAAGCACCATATTCACGCATAAAACCACCCTGTCAGATGCCAACGCATCGTGGGCAGCCATAACTTGGATTTCTGGTGAAAAAATCAGTTTTTTCACCAGAAATTCTTATCTTTGCACATTCAACCTTAATAAAGACCATTCATGATGGAAACCTTGAACAACTTTTTTGAAACTATGAGCGGCTACCTGTGGGGGTGGCCCATGATTATATTGCTGCTTGGAACACACATTTTCCTCACCATCAGGTTAGGATTTCCCCAACGCAAATTACTGACAGCCATCCGTTTGTCAATCAGCAAGGACAAGGATTCTACCGGTGACGTGTCGCAGTTTGGTGCGCTGGCTACTGCGCTTGCAGCGACCATTGGCACGGGTAACATCGTGGGTGTGGCTACGGCTGTTGCCCTGGGAGGTCCCGGCGCCGTGCTGTGGTGCTGGCTGTCGGGCGTGTTCGGCATTGCCACCAAGTACAGCGAGGGCTTGCTCGCCATCAAATACCGTGTCAAAGCCAAGGACGGCCGTATGTTGGGCGGTCCGATGTACGCCCTGGAGCGCGGTCTTGGTTGGAAATGGCTTGCCGTGCTGTTCGCCTTGTTCACCGCCCTGGCGTCATTCGGCATCGGCAACACCGTGCAGGCCAATGCCATCTCGACGATAGCTCAGGAATCCTACAACATCCCCACCTGGCTGTCGGGTAGCTTTGTGTGCCTGCTCACAGCACTCGTGCTGCTGGGAGGCATCAAGAGCATTGCCCGCGTGTGCGGCGCCCTGGTACCTTTCATGGCCTTCTTCTATGTGCTTGGGTGCATCTATATCCTGTTTGCCAACGGTCAGTACGTGTGGCCCGCCATTAAGCTCATCTGCGAATCGGCATTCACTGCCAAAGCTGCTGGTGGCGGCTTTATCGGTACCACCGTCATCATCGCGGCACGCATGGGTATAGCGCGTGGCTTGTTCAGCAATGAATCGGGTCTAGGCTCCGCACCTATCGTCGCAGCAGCAGCTCAGACACGCAACCCGGTGCGCCAGGCGCTGGTATCCTCGACGGGCACATTCTGGGACACGGTGGTCATCTGTGCTTTCACCGGTCTGGTTATCGTGAGCTCTATCCTCGCCCACCCCGACATCAGTGCCAGCGACGGCGCCGCGTTGACCAAAGCAGCCTTCTCCAAGATACCATACATTGGTACACCGCTGCTGTCCTTCGGCCTGCTAACGTTTGCCTTCACCACGATTCTGGGCTGGTGCTACTATGGTGAGCGTGCCGTGGAATACCTCAAGGGCAAGCGTTGGATGCTGGCTTACCGCATCCTGTTTGTCATCATGGTGTTTGTGGGCAGCATCATCAGCCTCGACATCGTGTGGAACGCCGCCGACTGCATGAACGCCCTCATGGCAATCCCCAACCTCATTGCCCTGCTGTTGCTGAGCAACGTCATCGCCCGCGAGACTAAGCATTACCTGTACGAGAACCGTCTGGACCATCACGCGCCCAGCCAACCAGAGGATGACCGAGACCAATAAGTCCAGGACATTTTAAGGATAGATTTTATTGAGATATAACCATCTCATTATTAGCCAATTATCGATAATGAAAAATATTTTTCCCGAAAAAGGCTTGCCAGTTCGGGAAAAAGCAGTACTTTTGCAGCCGGGTAAGTCCTACACGGCCAGCTCCCTCCCAATCCCCCAGGCCTTGACCGGAGCAAGGGTAACGAGGTTGTAGCGGAGCATCAGCAAACACCTCAAGGGCATCTATGGACATGTTGTCGGCATTCCGTCAAGGATGGCCGACTGGGTGCTGCTGAGAGGTTCGGACAAGGCCGCCACAGCATTCCTGAAGCGATTTCCCCAACCTGAATTATCGGCTGCTGACAAGCAAGCGATTGACGCATACTGGCGTCAATATGGTGTTCAATTCAAGGATTACAGCTGGTTCCAGATGTACTATGGCGTGACGGGCAAACATGACCCGCGCTTCATACCCGACTCTATCGCCCGCTTCGCTCTCTTCAAATACTACAACGACATCAGAGCAATACCAGGATGGGATGACAAGAACCTGTATGAGAGCTTTTTGCCCGACATCAAGTTTCCCAAGACATTTGCACACATCTATCATGATGAAATCTATGACGGAGAGTGGAAATACTATTCCCCTGAGAATCTGCCGCTGCTGAGCGAGAAAATCTTCAGCGAACTGGGTGATGATAAGGAATTTGTGTTAAAAGTCACTAAAGGCTCCTATGCCGGTCAGGGCGTGAGGTTAATCCATGCCGATTCCCCCGACGATGTCCTGACTGTACTCACCGAGAATGCCAAGGGCAATTTCATCGTTCAGGAGCGCCTTCACCAGAGTGACTTCATGAGCCAGTTCTGCAAATCGTCGGTCAACATTTTCAGGGTCATCACATGGCGTCATCAGGGCGAAGTCAAGGTGCTGTCGACGAGCATCAGGTTTGGTCTTGAAGGATATTTCACCGATGTTTGCTATATCGATGGCGAAGAAATCGTGAATGTCGTGGGCGTTGAGAAAGACGGCACTGTGAAAGAGCAGTATGGCTCTTTTAGGGGTCTGACCGATATTACCATAGATTTGCACGAACGTATATCCCCCAACTTTGACACCATCATCGCAATGGCCAAGAAAGGTCACGAGAGGCTTTTTCCATTTGGCCTTGTCGGTTGGGACATTACTCTTGACCAGGACAACACACCCTACTGCATTGAGTTTAATGTAAACGCACCCGGAACCATCTTGTATCAATACGCCAACGGTCCCTTTGGTGGTGATTACAACGAGGAACTCATGGCCTTCCTTCTTGACAAAGAAAACGTAAAAAAGTATATCCCCAAGAAATACCGCATCAAGTAGTATTCTAGGGGATATTCCCGTTTATCAGAATCACATTCTTGCCTGTCAACGCAACATGTCGGCAACCTCGTCGAGGGTGCCGTCGTTGGGTGACGGTGTTACGCCTAGCAGGTAGCATAGCAAGGGGTAGATGCACACATTGCGGAAACGGTCGGGCTTTTCATAGCCCACCTTGAAGTCGGGACCGATAGCGCGGAATCCGACCTGCATGTCGGCTGCCATGTGGTCGAAGCCGTGGCTACCACGCTGCTTTTTAGACGGCTTGTCGGCAAAAAGCCATCCCACGTCGGGCAATACCACCACGTCTCCCATGTTGGGATGAGTGCCATAGTTCAAGTAGGCAGGCAGTTCCCCGCGTTTCCAAGCGCGGATGTGGTCAACGCCCTGCAACATGTTGTAGATGGAGTCAACATATTGTGGTGCGCTGGCATAAATGAGCGTGGGATAATCGTTGCAGAAGCGTTCGTACCAGTGCTCGGGCAGCACATCGTCGATGTCCACAAAGCGTTTGGGGTCCACGCTGGTCATGCCATGGTCGCCCGTGACAATGAAGTTCACCTTGTCGGCAAAGGGCAGGAGCTGGATGCGTGCCCAAAGATTGCTCAACAGCAGGTCCATGTCCTCCATGGCACGGCGTGTCATGCGATTCATGGGGCCGTAGTTGTGACCCGAGCGGTCGGGCTCCTCAAAATAGGCCATCACCAGGTGGGGACGCTTGTCCTCGGGGAGTGACAGAAGCCTGATAATCTCGTTCACCCTGCCGGGGTAGTCAATCTGTTGGGTCTGATAATCAAGCCAATAGGTGGGATGCTCTCCCTGGATTGCCACATCGCTGCCCACCCAGAAGACCGTTGCCGTTTTCACGCCCTGGTGTTTGGCCGTGAGCCATACAGGGTCGCCACCGTAATAGTAGCCCTTGCTGCGTGTTTCCTTGTTGCCGAGCGAGAACTCGACGCCACGCTCGCGGTCCCAGAAGGTGTTGGTGATAATGCCGTGGTGGTCGGGGACGAGTCCTGTTGCCAGGGTATAATGGTTGGGGAAGGTCTTGCTGGGGAATGAGGGCTGCATGACCGCCTTGACGCCCTCACGCGCCAACTGCTGCATGAACGGCACGTCATAGGTGTCCAGATAGTCCCATCGCAAGCCGTCGAGGGAGATAATCACCGTGTAATTGTCGCGTCCGGCTGCCCATGCCTGCAAGGGCAGCATGGTCAGCAAAAGCATAAGATAAATAAGTCTTCTCATTTTCGTGTATCTAGTTTTTACATTATTATCTAACTGTGAGGAAGTTCGCTCCATCATGTGAGCAAATGTTCAATCCATTCTACTCCATTGAGCACTGCTATCCGTTGGTATTCCTCATCAAAGCACCATACTCCTTGCCCCAGCCCTCAAATTGGGGATAGAGGCCGCTTTTCTTTGCCCAGTCACTGCTCGAGAGCTTGATGTCACATACTAGATGAGATAAAGTGACGGTCGGCGCCAAGCAACTAGCATGCGGATATGGTTCTCGATGCCTCCAATACGGCACTATTATTTTTCCACAAAGGTAATCATAAATAATGATACATACAAGCGCAGGGGAGACTACCGCACCTCGTAGAGAGCCTATAGTGAGGCACCCGCGTTGCGGGAGGCCTCACAATGGGATAACTATATCGCCACCGCGGAGCGGTGGCACGGGCGGACCTGGATGGCGGGGATGTCAAGGGCGATGACAATAAGGGCCGTGGCGGGAGCCACGGCATAGATAAACCCTGATGGCGGGGGTGCTGTGGAGAAAAAAAGAGGGGGCGGCTGTTGGAGCCGCTCCCCTTAACAAATTCATGTGTTGAAATGTAATCGCTTAGTAACGGGACTCAGAAAAATGTTTCTTTCCGTTACTGGGCCTTCTCGTGCGAGAAGTAGATACCGTTTGCCAACTGAGCTGTGCCATTGTAGGTGCTCTTGACACCGATTACGCTCAACTGGTCACCCAACTCAATGCCCTTGGACTCAAGCAGGCCCTTGCGGTTGTCACCAGTAGCACCCCAACCGGGATAGCAGCCATAAACGTACACTCTGTTGGTCTCATCCTCAAGATAGAGGTTACCGTAGTCAGCCCTTACGATTTCGGTAATGGTACCGGAGATCATGTAATAGGTATCGGGATCATCCTCCTTGTCAAGGAACTCGTCGATGGAGAGGCGGGTCACGGGGATAACATTCTCGACAACGCCCTCGACCATTTGAGGAGTGCCCTTGTAGTCGCCGCGCTTGCCCACAACAGTGACTACGTCACCCTCCTTGATCTCAATGCCGGTGAAGCCAGCGGGACGGTAAACCAAGGTCTCGCCAGAGTAGTCACGGATGTAGAAGCCCTGGGTCTCGCGATAGATGCCAGTCACAACACCTGTCATACGATACTGGGTCTCACCAATCTCGGCAGCGAGGAAATCGGCCACGGTGCATTCAACGATTGAACCAGCCTGATAGATAGTAGCCTCGGCAGTATATTCCTTACCGCTATCGTCGGTGGTCTTGAAGACTACAGTTGCGCTGCGGTCGCCACCGGTATTGGCATTGGCATGGAAGGTTACCACGGGCTCAGCACCACCGACTACGGAAACGATGCCCAGCCAGTCCTTTTCCTCTTCGGGAATCTCGACCGAAACGCCATTGTTGGTCTTGCAGCTCAGGGTAACGGCTACATTACCGCCCTCAACGGGGATGGTAGCATCCAAGGGGTCATAACCCTCGACCTTGACGAGCGACTTCTGAATCTTGACAACGGTCACGTCGACGAGCTCGACAGTACCGTTATAGACGGTCTTGGGACCCTCAACGGTGACGATGTCACCCACCTCGAGACCGAGGCTAAGGAAGTTCTTGGTGTTGCCCTTGGCGTCCAGAGTACCATAGATGTAGATTTCGCCGGTCTCGTCACGCAGGTACCAGTTACCATAGGTTGTGTTGACGATTGAGGCAACAGTACCGGTCACGCGGTAGTTCTTGCTCTCGGGACCTTCAATGACCTCGGCACAAGTGGCATTCTTTACAACGGACAGACCTTGGATTACGTTGATATTCTGAGAGTTGATTCCACATGCGATGTGCAGCACGGTGTTGCGGCCGTCGGGGGCAGCAGGAGCAGTAAAGGTCACCGTGGTCTCACCAGCGCCACCTTTCATGGGGCTAACGGTGAGCCAAGCGGGAATCTCAGCTTCATCAAACGACCAAGCCTCCTTGGCATTGACGGTAATCGTGTTGGAGCCACCGTTGACATCGATGCTCACATAGGAGGATGAAACCTTAATTTCATCGAGCAGAGTTATTGCATCGTCGTCGGAGCAGCTAGAGAGCAGAGCGACCAGTGCAAAAAACGAAAGAAAATATTTAAGTTTCATAATATATATATATTCTGTGACTTTGAATTAGTTGAAGATGTACTTAATACCGATGGAGGCGTTCCAGCACTGACCGATGGACTTGTTGGGCACAAAGGTCTTGGTAAGGCTGTTGATAGCAGGATTGGTCGAGAAGGTAGCGTAACCCTCGGCATCAACGCCCTCATACTTGAGCAGGCGGGGATCGCTGCCAATCTCGGGATTGAGATACTTGCTCACACCCCAGCTGGAGTTGAAGAGGTTGAGGACGTTCTTGACGTCGAAGCTCAACTGCAGGGTGTGCTTAGCACCGCAGACGCGTACCGAGAAGTCATGCTTGTAGCTCAAGTCCACGCGGTGAACCCAGGGGCTGTAGAGGCTGTAAGGCTCGGCATACTCACCCTGATGGTTCTTCAGGCTCTTGTTGTTGTGAACATAGTCCATGAAGCGGGTCTTGCTATCGTTGTTGACGAAACGGAACTGGCCGTTCTCAACCTCGGCATCGGTGGGGATGTACATAGCATCGTAGTTGTAACCGTCACCGTTCATATCATTGTTCATCATGTAGGAATACTTGTAACCGCCGCGCCAGGTCTCATAGATCAGGCCATAGTGGTTACCGCTCTTGTCATGACCGGTTGCCGAGAAGACGAAACGGTCGGGAGTCACATACTGTGAGTTGTGCAGCTTGATGTTGTTGGGACCCTCTACAGTGGGAACATAGGTGAAGGCGCTCTCGGCAGCCGAACCAGGCATACCGGTAACCTCCTTGTTCACGGTGTGGGTGTAAGCAGCCATCAGGCTCAGCCAGTCGACGGGACGGGCATTGACGGTCACGTTGGCAATCCAACCATAACCACGGCTGGTGTTCTCGAGGACGAAAGCCTTGGTACCACGACGGAAGTTGTCGGGGAAGATGGGACGGTTGTCAGCACCGTTGAAGCGGGCATAACCACCCACGCTGGGCATGCTCCAGTCACTGATGCTGGCAGCATTGATGTTGCGGTTGAAGATACCCTCAACAGTCACGCTGAAGGGGAAGGAAACGGGGATGTTGTAGTCAATAGCCAACGAGGTCTTCCATACCATCGGCATCTTGAACTTGGGATCTACAGCCGAGATTGAGCTGGGAACGGTACCCATGTCGGAGGTCACGTTCTCGGGATAGCCCATGCTGATGAGCTTGTCGCGCAGAGCTGCAACAGTAGCCTTGCCATTGGCGTCGGTCACCAGACCGCCGGCAAACTGGCTCATGTCGGTATTCTTGCTGTTGAGCTGTGCCTGATACTGTACCAGACCACCGTTGGTGGGCATGTTGGTGAAGAATACGAGGGGCAGACGGCCCGAGAAGAGGCCAGAACCACCACGGAGCTTCAAGGTGTTGTTGCCAAATACGTCCCAGCTGAAACCAACACGGGGTTGCACGATGAGGTTGCTGTTGGGCCACTTGCCAGTGTCGATGTGGCGAACATTGCCCTTCTTGTCATAGTAGTCGAGTGCCAAGATGGCGTTGTTGGTGATCAGGTCACCGTTGTTGAAGAACAGACCGTCGAGACGCAGACCGTAGGTCAGCTTGAAGTTGCGGGTCACGTTCCACTCGTCCTGCAGATACAGGCCGGCCTTGTTGAACTGCACACGAGCAGCAGGCTTGGTCTCACTGCCGTAACCGTAGGTCAAGCAAACGACCTCGGGGATACCGCCGTTGATAAAGTCGTCAACGCTGTTGTAGCGATAGTAACCGGTACCGTTGCGCATGTACTGGTTGTCGGCCATCTGATGCTCAAAGGTGAGACCACCCATGAACTTGTGGTTACCATAGTACCAGGTGACATCGTCACGGATGTTCCAAATGGTGTTGTGAACGGCGTTGTTCCAAGTAAAGAGCTCATAACCCAGAGCCATGTAGTTGTCCTTGTTGCCGTACTCATCGGTCATCGTGATGTCGATGAAGGGGAACTCGCTGGAGTTGCTGGCGCGAACGTCATCGAGCTTGGAGAAGGTAGCCAGGAACTCGTTCGACAGGTTGTCGGCGAGACGGCTGTTCAAGTTAGCAGCAAACGAGTGTACCAGGTTGTCCATGCCATACATTGAGTTGGCGAAGGAGTAGGAGTACATGGACACGCGTGCGTTGGGCATACGGGTACCACCGTCCATCGAAGTAGCATTGGGGTTGGACCAGTAGCGGTTCTTGGTGTAGTTGTAACGCAACGACAAGTGGTGGTCGTGGCTGATGTTCCAGTCCAGACGGGCCAGCAGCTTGTAGTTGTTCTCGTCGGCGGGGAAGTTGGTGTAAGAGCCAGTGTCATAACCATACTTGCCCATCACATGGTCACTGACGCGAGCCAGGTCGCGCAGGGTGGTGCGAGAGATGAAAGCATCAGCGTCACCGACGCCGTCCTCGGAAGCACGCCAGCGGTTAACGATGGTCGGCTGCTTGGTCATCTCACCGTTTACAAAGAAGAAGAGCTTGTCTTTCCAGATGGGGCCACCAAGGGTGAAACCGTAGGTGGTCACCTGGTCCTTCTCACGCGACTGAGGAATCTGATAACGGTCTACAGCATCACCGCGCATGTTCTCGTTGCGGTGGAAGATGTAGGCGCTGCCGCGGAAGGTGTTGGTACCGCTCTTGGTAACGGCGTTCACGCCACCACCGATGAAGTTGGTCTGACGCACGTCATAGGGCGAAATCACAACCTGCATTTCCTCGATAGCCTCGATTGAAATGGGGTTGCCACCACCGGGCAGACCGTCGCTCAGACCGAAGTTGTTATTAAAGTTGGCACCGTCAACGGTGAAGTTGGCCAGACGGCCGTCGGTACCGGCAAAGCTCATGCCGTTACCACCGTAGGGCGACAGACGAGTCACGTCGGTCAGGCTACGGGTCACCGTGGGCAGGCTGCTGATCTGGCTGCTGTTGATGTTGGTTGCAGCACCAGTTTTTTCAGCCCTGAACTTGGTGGCCTCGGAGGTGACAACCACCTCACCGATAGTATTGGCACCAAGAGTCATGTCAACATTGAGGTCATAGGTCTCGGCGAGCTGCAGGGTCACGTCCTCGATTTGACGAGTCTGGTAACCGATGTAGCTTACTGTAACCGTGTAGGGACCACCGGGTCGCATACCACGCATGGTATAGCGTCCGTCGATGTTGGTAACGGCGTTGTACTTGGTGCCCGAAGGCGTGTGCAACGCGGTAACCGTGGCGCCAATCAACGCCTCCTGGTTTTCATCGGTCACGACACCGGACATTGCCGAGGTCGTCACCTGAGCACTTGCCGACAATGCCACGAAGAACATTGCCACCAAAGCCAAAAGCTTAACTGTTCTCAACATACAAATAATTAGTTTTTAAATTTAAAAAAATAGTAATTATAAATAATTTGTTTTGTTTAATTGACATTTATAAAAGAATTTGCGCCATATTAGCGGTAGTTACCCCGTCTAATGTGGCGCGTTATTGCAGTCTTCCCTTGCTTGCAGTGGGTTGTAGAACGTGTTCACCGATCGACCACTACAAGTTATCCTAAAAGGTATTACAAAAGAATAAACTGACATTTCTCTTAATAGCCCATAATTCGAGTGCAAAGGTAGACATTTTTCCTCAACTGGCAAGCATCTAGCAGCTAGATTTATTAACAAATCCTGCCTTTAACACAATTAACTAAAAATAGTCAAAAAAAATGAGGCACAGGCGGGAGAGGAAGCCCTGACGCGAGGGGCCGCGACGGGAGGGATGCTTGAGGAATGACGGCGGCTTTGCCGCCGCCCACAGGACAAAGCGGGCGGGAACAGGGGCCGCGGCAGGAGCCGCGGCATAGCCGACCCTGACGCGGGGGTGGCGGCAATGACGCGGGAACTGCGGGAACAGGGGCCGCAGCGGAAGCCGCGGCATAGCCGACCCTGACGCGGGGGCGGGGGCGATGACGCGGGACAAAGCGGGCGAAGGGGCCGCGGCAGGAGCCGCGGCATGGGCGACCCTGACGCGGGGGCGGTGGCGCTGACGCGGGAAGAGGCGGGAACAGGGGCTGCGGCGGGAGCCGCGGCATGGTCGACCCTGACGCGGGGGCGGTGGCGCTGACGCGGGACAAAGCGGGCGCGAACAGGGGCCGCGGCATAGCCGACCCTGACGCGGGGGCGGGGGCGGTGGCGCTGACGCGGGACAAAACGGGCGAAGGGGCCGCGGCGGGAGCCGCGGCATGGTCGACCCTGTCGCGGGGGGTGGCATTGAGGCGGGGGTGGTGGGGATGGTGGGGTGATTTTTCTTTATTATTGGGGAGGGGTAATGAGAAAATGATTACCTTTGCAACGCTATAACTCATCATTTCTATAACACGCCTGGTGCAGAGCCTCTGTGCGGACGTTTTATTGAAAATGAAGTAATAAAGGGGATATGCTTTTTAATTCTCTGGAGTTTTTCCTGTTCCTGCCGATAGTGTTTGTTCTCTATTGGTTTGTCTTTCGTGGTCGCCGTTGGCAAAATCTGCTGGTGGTGGCTGCGAGTTATGTCTTCTATGGCTGGTGGGACTGGAGATTCCTGATATTGATTGCCATCACGTCGTGCTGCAGTTTTGCCAGTGGTTTGCTGCTGGAGCATTTTGAGGGGAAACGTCGTTTTCAGCAACTTGTAAGTGCCTGCAACATTGTGATTAACCTCACTATCCTCTTCATTTTCAAATATTTTAACTTCTTCACCGAGAGTTTGAACATGCTGTTGGATTCGTTGTTGGGATACCACCTGGACAACGTGACCGTGAACATTGTCCTGCCTGTGGGCATCAGTTTCTATACCTTCCAGGCCTTGAGTTACAGCATCGACGTCTATCAGAAGAAACTGCGCGCAACGCATGACGTGGTGGAATTCTTCGCCTACATCAGTTTCTTCCCGCAGCTGGTGGCTGGCCCTATCGAACGTGCCACGAACCTGCTGCCACAGTTCCAGAGGGAACGCCGCTTTGATTACGCCCAAGCAGTTGACGGCTTGAGACAGATGCTGTGGGGATTCCTTAAAAAGCTTGTCGTTGCTGACAACTGTGCCAAAATCGTGAATGACTACTGGGACCAATACCAGGACTTGCCCGCTGTGTCGCTGTTCCTGCTCGGTGTGCTATTTACGTTCCAAATATACTGCGATTTCTCGGGCTATTCAGATATTGCCATCGGATGTGCCCGGTTGTTCGGGTTTAACCTGATGCGGAATTTCAATTTCCCGTATTTCTCGCGCAGTATTCCTGAGTTTTGGCGCCGATGGCATATCTCGTTGACCACATGGTTCCGTGACTACATTTATTTTCCGCTGGGTGGCAGCCGTTGCGGCAAATGGAAAATCATCCGCAACGTCTTTATCGTGTGGGCCGTCAGCGGTCTGTGGCACGGAGCGAACTGGACATTCGTCTGCTGGGGCTTGTTCCACGCCACCCTGCTGGCCATCTATAACCTGTTCGGCATCAACACCAAGTACAAGCAAGTGGTAGCGCATGGTCGCTTTTTCCCCAACATCAAGGAAACGCTGCAGATGGGGTTGACGTTCTTCCTGGCCGTAATCGGCTGGATTATCTTCCGAGCCGAGACGATGACGCAGGCTTGGCAATTCCTCACGGCGATGGTAAGCAACAAGTTCTTTGATGCCTCGCTTGTCAAGGGTGGTACCTACCTGCTGCTCGGCATTGCGCTGCTGGCAGTGGAATGGCTGCAACGTGACAAACAGCACGCGTTGCAATTCGGCAGTCAACCTGCATTTAAGCACGCAGCGGTGCGGTGGGGCATCTATTACCTGATCATCCTTATCTGTTACCAGTTTGCCGGTTCATCCCAAACGTTTATCTACTTCCAATTCTGATAGCAGCAATGAAAAAGTTCATATATAAGACAGTAGCGTTCGTTTTGCCGTTCTGGTTGTTGCTGACGGTGGTGGACTACCTGTTTTCTCAGGTTGCCAAGGAGACGAACGACTATGCCTTTGCTATCGAGTCATGGCATGACGTGATGAATGGGGATGTTGAAGCCGATGTTGTTGTCATGGGAAGTTCCCGAGCGTTGTACCATATGAATCCAGTGGTCATGGACAGCATCCTGGGCGAAAACACCTACAACCTGGGTGTTGACGGCAGGAACCTGAACACCCAGATCAACAAGTACTACATCTACCGCAAACGCAACAAGAAACCAAGGCTCATCATCCAGAACATCGACGCCTTTGCACTAAAATATGAGGTAGGTTACAATAAATACCAGTTCTTCCCCTACTTCTGGGATGAGGACATGAGAAAAGCCTATTTCAACGAAGAGCCATTTACCGCTGGAGAAAAGTACTTGCCAATGTATCGATATATCCATCGCGGATTATGGGTTTTTCTCTCGAATAACGAGAAGCATCTAGTGAAGGGATTTAGAGGTCAAAACTCCTCGTGGAACGGAAGTGCATTTGAGCGTATTGACTCTATTCCTTTTGTTGTCAGTGACACGACCTCACGCAGATTTGACGAATATCTGTCCCAAGTCAAAGCAGACGGCATCAAAGTGGTGTTTGTGTACTCCCCTATCTACATCGGCGCCACCCGCAAGATGACAGACCAGAAGCGGGTGTATGCCACCTATCAACATTATGCCGACAAATACGACATTCCCATCCTGGATTACACGAATATGTGGCTGTGCTACGATACCAGCTATTTCTACAACGCCATGCACCTGAACAAACAAGGTGCCGACATCTTCTCGGACTCGCTGGCCCATGACATCAAGAGACTTGGTATCCTGAATAAGCCATGAAGTTTTCCCAAAATTGTGCTCGCCAAGCCGTTCATGCCCATAGACAATAGAGACGGCAGCATCTCTGTTACGAGATGCTGAAAATGGGATGAGCGTGTCGTCTAATCGATAATCGGGAGAGAATTATTTCAGCCTCAGGACCTTACTTATATAGTCTGAAACCGGCATAAGCAGACATGCGACCAAATAAGACGTGATGACCCAAACCAGCCAGATGAGTGGTGGCCACTTGAACATGAGATAAAAGTCGTTAAACAGTTTCCATGCCAGATAACCGTGAACAAACCACATCATCATTGATTTGTTGCCAAGAGGCACAAAGACGTGCTGTATCAATTTTGTTGGCGAGAAATGGAGAAGAATCAAAACTACAATTGCGGCAAAATAGGGAACAATCGGTATGGGCAATAACCATTTAACCACAAACACAATGACGAGCAAAGCCAATACCAACAGATTCTTACCTTTCAACTTGCTCCAAGTCAAGTCATGGCCTGCAAAAAACCACCTTGCCATCACAGCACCAAAGGTGAAGTTGGACAAGGTCTGAAGGACCAATACGGGATGATATGCCCAATAGTTATAGCGCAGGAAAGTCATATAGTAACGACTTATTAACCAGGTCATTAACAATGAAATAGCGCAAGTCACCAAGATGGATAATATATTGCCTAAACGGTCAACGCACTTAAAAATGACCCTTGAACCCAGTGAGACAAATACGTATGGCAGCAAGAACCATGTGTACTGGTTATAATCCCAACGCCAGCCTAAAAAGTTTGTCAGCACAAGATAAGGAGACCTTGGAAACAATTCAGGTTTCAACCAAAACCCAAGAGCAACCGCGAAGAGCAGCACTACTAGCCAAAATGAGATAAACAGGCGCAAGTTGCGTTTTAGCAGATAACTATAAGTGAGACGATTATTCCTATAAGCGTAGTACAATCCATAACCACTGACAACCATAAAAAACGCAATCGGATGACACGTTTTTCCTATGAACATAGCCATTTCATTTGATAATCCGTTGGGGCCTAACACACGACCAAAATGGTATGCCAGCATCAGTAGAATTGCCAAGCCTTTTACTAGTGCAGATTGTTCTCGACTCATATTATTATCCGTAATACTATTAAATGAAACCCCTTTCAAAAACCACAGGACCGAAGAATCTCATGGATTATAAGTTCCATTGGTAAAAATGAATTTGCGGAGGTTTAGCGGTTGCAAAGATAGTCATTTATTCAGAGATAACAAGAATTATCTCATCATCCCACGTCGAAACCATACCAGAACCGGTAGTGTTCCCGATGAGACACCACCGATTCCGGTAATCATTTCCTTTATTATTCACCCATTACGGGGATGGAGACTGTCTAGTCGTATAAAGAGAGGATGGCATGCACGACTGCGTTTACATCGGCGATATTGAGCTCGCCGTCGTTGTTGACGTCCATTGTTATGTCTTGGGAATTCAACAGGATGGCTTTGACGATTGCATTGACATCGGCAATAGTGACCTCGCCGTCGTCGTTCAGGTCGCCAGTGAGCTGCACATGATTCTTGATTTCTGTCACATGAAGCAGAGGTCTGTCATTAAACACGTTGAAAATGAATCCCTTGACATCATATTGACTCCCTTTAACCATCGCGGACATGTCAATTCCATAATTGTTGTAAATCTCCAACTCATTGCCATACTTATCTCCCATTTTGTAAAGCATATTGTAACTTTGATTTACAAAGGTTAAATTATTCAACTGGACATAGTGATGCGTCATGTCGCGTGCCTGTGCCACATTAACCACATGAGGCTGTACCAGTGCTCCATGGTCGATGGGCGACCAATCTCCGACCGGGAAAATGAGAGGAATTCTGGCACTCTTAGTCCAGTGGCAGAGGACGTTGTCGATAAGGTCTCCGTTGCTGAAAGTGCCGTTGATGCTTCCAGATACCATTTCATCGACGCCATCGGCATCACGAACATACATCAGCATGCCCCACTGGTAGATTGCCCTAAGCGGCTGTACAAATCTTGCCACGACATTGCCTGGCAACTCATACAGTTCGCTAATTGTCCTCACCTCAACCGTATCCTGTGGCAGAATAGGCAGCAGTCGATAGTGGACTTCGCCGGCATCATCAGTATAGCTGTGCACAATACCGGTTAACTCGTGGTAATGCCCCGAGGACAGGGGCTGGTCAAACAGGTTATATCCCTTGCAGGCATCGCCAGTGGCATCGGTCAAGACGAAGTTCCGATTGTTGATATCGCTTACCGTGACATCATTCATCACTACATAGTGCGCCCAAAAATCATGGTTAACATCTTGAATGGTAATCAGTTCGGGCTCAATTTCCACATTTTGTATTGGTGACGATGTGATTTTAGGGGCATCAAAACGCACCTCGCCATCGACAGTGGCTTTGGTGACACTGTAGGATGAGGTGTTCATGACGTCACCAGGGCACATGGGAGGTAATTCTCCATACAAGAGTCCATAGCCGGTAAAGTCCCTGGCAAATGTGTAAGAATCATGTTGGTAAAGGACGGTGGGTGTGAAATTGATAGTGAATTGTTTTCCGTCCGCCACTTGGCTATAGTCAGTCCCAAGCCCCTTGCGGTCAGGTTTATCGGTCAAGAACACGAAACCAGGGGCAACCACGATGGCATATTCGTCGGCTGGAACCGGAGGATCATCATCTATCACCATAGGGAAATAGAAATTCTGATAAATCGTACAGGTGTTGCCGTCCTGGTCAACAAGCGTTTTACCGCCTCTCCAAACCACCTGACGGAGGATGACAAAATGGCCTAAATGGCGTGTGTCGATTTGAGGAATCGAAATCTCCTCGGCCTCAAGCTCCTCATATCCGATAATGTTTCTATAGTTTGAAACATTTTCAAGCGCAGGCAAAGAATAATCTTGATGTTCAGCTACTGTGGCCGTCACATTGCCACCTGAGATGATATCTCCCTGATGCAGGCCAGACTCTGGCAAAAGAAATGCAGCATAACCCGTCTTGTCTTTCACAAAGACAAACTCTTGGTCAGTTGCCAGTACCGTCATGTCGTGATGCAGGGTAAGCGTTGTTCCAATGGGCGATATCGCGGCTTCGCCCAAGCCGCCTGTCCTGTCGATGAAGGTATAGGTGCGTGAAACCACATCGCTGACCTGACCGCCTCGCACAGTGATAGCCTTGACAGTAGTCGTTTTTCTCAGGATAAACGGTGAAGTATATTTTTTAGAATTTGGTGTGGGATTGGTGCCATCAAGTGTATAGCGAATCGAGGCGTTGTCTGTTGTGCACCACATGGACACTTCCAATTCGTCATAAATATCACCTTCGTCACTGGGGAGAATGTGCGGCGCACTGAGCGAGTCGCCATTTATAGTCACTGTTATTTGGGCAATCCTCACTTGTTTATTGGGCGCTGTGAAGACGATGCTCGCTTCGTTGCCCGTCCACAAGCCGTCGTTGTTGTTGGCGACATAATTGCCGACGTCAGCGGTCAGGTAAACGGGAGAATACTGCTGATCGGTCGATGAGACGGGACAGTCCATCTGCACCGAGGTAATCACGCTCTCTTGTGCAGTGATTGTACAGGTACTGCCTGGAAACATCACATAATAAGCGAATAATGACGCAGCACCAGACATAGTAAGTTTAACACCCTCTTTCTCAATGACATAGGGATTATCGACAGAGAGAACATCCACCCGAGGGTTAAACGTAACAGTCCTTGCGAGAACAGTTCCCGCAAACATACACAGAAACAAGGCAGACAACAAACGATTCATAATAGTCATATTTTAAAATTATTACCTTTTTCCTCTAAAATGCCGCTCAAGAATTTATTTCTTGACGCGGTCGGGGTGCTGTGCGATGAAGGATTTCCAGGATTTTGAGCCCTTGCCCTGGAAGGGCTTGTTGCGCTCGTAGAAGTGGCAAAGCGCTGCCGCGAGGGCATCGGTGGCGTCGAGCAGTGCTGGCATCTGAGCCTCGTCGATGCCCAGGGTGCGCTGGAGCATCATCGCCACCTGCTCCTTGCTGGCTGCACCGTTGCCAGTGATTGCCATCTTGATTTTGCGGGGCTCATACTCGGCAATGGGTATCTCGCGGTTGAGAGCTGCGACCATCGCAACACCCTGCGCACGCCCCAACTTGAGCATCGACTGGACGTTCTTGCCGTAGAAAGGCGCCTCGATTGCCATCTCGTCGGGGAGGTACTCATCGATGACACCGCTCACGCGCTCGTAGATGTGCCTGAGGCGCATGTAGTGGTCCTCCATGCGGCTCAACTGCAAGACGCCCATGACGATGAGTTGCGGCTTCTTGCCATTGACACCCAGCAGCGCATAACCCATGACGTTGGTGCCCGGGTCGATGCCGATGATGATATTCTCAAACTCCCTCTCCATCGTTGCGCAAAATTACAATTTTTCTGGTAAAAAAACAACAATGGCCACGGATGAATCATCAGAAACCTGAAAGACCCACCCGTGGCCACGGTTGCTTATCGATTACCACTTATTGGAGAGGAGGTAATCAACGAGGGTTGTCACATCGCCGATGTCCAAGAGGTTATTCTGGTCACAATCGGCATTTGCCAGATTGATGGCCGTTGAATCACCATTCAACAGATAGTCGATGATTTCGGTTACATCGATGATGTCAATGTCACCATCCTCGTTCACGTCACCCCTGACGACGGTGACCGGCTCGGTCCACTTCTCGACAACGAGAACGCGTCGTGACAGATAGAACGTGAGGTTGTACTTGCCAGTGCGAATCCTGAAGGAATTGGTGCCAGGCACCACGCTCAACTCGGTGCCCAGACGGGCATCGTTGATGAGGAAGTTGTTGCTGGTAGCGCCCATTCGGTCATTGGCAATCTCGTCCCAAGTGCTTCCCAGCGCGGTGGAGAAGCTGAAGTAGCTGTAGCCACCATAAGGATCGACAAAGTCGATGGTGGCGGTGTACTTCTCACCATTGGTGGTGGTCATCTCATAGCCGTTGCTGGGAGACCATCCTGCAGAGTTGATGTTACCGAGGACATAAACCTTGTCATAGCTAGCTGCGCCGGCACCGGCATATTTCTCGGTCACGTCGAGATAGGTGTCGGTAGCGGGGTAGTTGTAGGTTGACAGGTCGCTGTTGGGATAGATGAAGAAGGCATCGCGCGTCACGGTGATGGTTGATGTCTGCTTCTCGAAGCCGCCAGTACCGGTGTTGAAGATGAGCGATACCTCGCTGGCATCGACATGGAGACGATTCCACTCGATGTCGTTGACGGTCACCTTTTCAAGGCTGGAGATAGCCTTACCAGGCCAAGTGCTGCCCGTCACGCTGCCCTCGCTTGTCCAAGCCCAAATGTTGGCGCTGCTCGACGAAGACCTCACATAGATGTCGATGCCCGTCGTTGCAGCATCGGTGATGGTGTAGGTGTAGTTCTCGATATTCTCGACCTGGTTGCCGTTGAGGACACCCACCTTGAGGGTGGTGTTCTCGGTAAAGGTCATCGAGGTCGAGGAAGTAATCGTGGTGCTGGAAACCGTAGGCTCGCTGCCATCGGTGGTATAGACGAGGGTCGTACCGCTCTTGCTGGGAGCGACGGTGAGCGTCACATTGCCCACATAGTTGCCAGCAGGCTTGTTGACCACGGGATAGCCCAGAATGCTGCCATCCTTGCCCACGTGCTGCCAGTCGATGCCGTTGCTGATGAACAGGTTGTATCCGTCACCGCCCTGGACCAAGGTATAGCCCGCCGGGGTGCCGTTGAAGACAGCACCGCCCACCTGCAGATAGAGGTTGCCGCGCGTGCCCTGGGTTTCCAGGATGTAACCGCCGCTGCTCTCCTGCTGCGTGAGGATGGCGCTCTGGTTGTGTACGCCAGCAGCGCGACGCGCCTTGATGCAGTTGTTGATTTCGTCGGTATAGACGAGGTAGTGCTTGTAGAAGATGCACGGGGTGCCCGGCATCGTCAGGATGAAGGCATTGGCCGGCATGATGTTGGTCTTGAGGCAGTCATAGTTGGAGCTTTGACCCGTGTCATGATTGTCGACGAAGGTCACCGAGTAGCGCTGGTAGTTGGGGTCAGCAGCCAAGCCCTTGTCATTCAAGGCGCTCCAGTTGCCAGCAGCAAAGGCGCTCTGCATCGGGTACTTCAGTGCGAAGTCGAAGACGGCGGTCTGGATGCGTCCGTCCTGCTTGGTCTCGTTCAGCCACCAGCGGAGGGTCTCGGCGTTGCCGTCCCAGTACTCACCCACCGAGAACGTGGGCTGGCTTGCCTGGTTGTACAGACCGACGTAGTAGCCTGCATAGCCCTTGCACATATCGTAGCGGAAGCCGTCGTAGCCGAGTTCCTTCATCAGGTACTGCTGGTAGGTCTTGACGTTCTTCTGCACATTGGCGCTGGTGTGGTCCAGGTCACGGCTGCCGTCAAAGTCCTCGCCCTCGTCGGCAGCCCCCGTTGCTGCATAGCCAGAGCCGACGCACTCGTCGGTGCGGCAGATGTCGGCAAGTGACCAGGTCATGCTGTAGGTATCACACGTGACGGGACCGGTAACGGTCTCGTTGGCGAAGTCCACCCAACCGGTCTTGCCGCTCTTGTGGTTGATGACCATATCCATGAGGACACTGGTGTTGTGCTGGTGGAAGACATCAATCATCTCGCGCAACTGAGACTCGGTGCCGAAGCAGGAGTTGTGCTTGAGCCAGTAAACGGGCATGTAACCCATGCTCTGCCCTACTCCATTGGCATCGACGCTGCCCGAGTTGGGAACCCACATCACATCGAAGTACTGACCCAGTTCCTGAGCCTCGTCGGTCAACGTGGACCAGCGCGTAGCCTTGTAGCTGTCCCAATAGAAGCCCTGAAGCATGACACCGCCATACATCGCGGGCCATCCCTTGCCAGCCACGGGACCGCCACCTCCGTCACGCGTGATGACACAAGTGTGGTCGTTCACGTTCACCGTGATGGTATAGGTGCCAGCGGGGATGCGGAATGCCACATCGATGTTCTCGCCGAACTGGTTCAAAGGAATGGTCTGTCCCAAGGTGGAAGAAGTTACCCAGTAGTTGCCCTCGCTCACGGGTGTGAGACGATAGGACTGGATAGAGGCCCAATCCTCGCTGCTGGCCGATAACTTGGTCGTGAAGGAGAAGTAGCTTACACTGGCATCCTCTTCGGACCACTCGCCGTTGAAAGTCACCTGAGAGGTGAAGATGTTGCCGTCGGTGGTGGTCATTTCCACACCATGTGACGGATCCCAGCTGTTGCCTTCGGCCTCGCCCAGAATGTAGAGGTGACCTGTCACGGGATTGACGGGGCCGCCACCGCTCTCATTGAAAATCCTGAAACGCTTGTTGATTGTGTCGAAGGTGAAGGTGTAGCTTGAACCGTTGCCCGTGAAGTAGTAAGCGCCGGCGCTACTCTTCTGGGTCGAAATCCAGGTGTCATTGGCCGAAACCGCCTGGTCGGTGCCATTGGGGCCATAACGATAGTTGTTGTTGAAGGTGTCCCAATCATCAGTTGATGAGGCCTGGTTGTCGGCAAAGACAAAATAGACCGTTCCGCTGATGGTTGTCGTCAGATTGTAGGTGCCGTCAGCCTTGGCATTCATGCGGACACCGCCGGCAGGGTTCCATCCGCCAAAGGGTCCATCGCCCACGATGAACATCTGGGCACTGGCTTGCAGCGTCAATAATGATACTGCAAGTGCTAGAAAAAATGTAAACGTTTTTTTCATATCCTGAAGTTTTTAAGTTATGGTTTGAATTGCTTGGTTATTCAGATGGCGGTAGACCATAGCAGCGCATGATGGTCCCTTTGATGTGTCCAAAATTAGTGATTCTTGCCCACATTATTATAAATACCAGTGGCAGCAGCTAGTAAAAATCAACGCAAACGATTGCACGTAATGATGTAGTTAATAGTTAATAGTTAATAGTTGATAGTTGAGTTATGGCGGCAGAGCCGCTGCCCACGGGACATGCTGCTCTTGGGGCCGCGGCGGGAGCCGCGGCATAGGCGACCCTGACGCGCGGGGCAACCCTAATTGGGGCCGCGGCGGGAGTGGCGGCACAGGGGGACCCTGACGCGAGGGCAACCCTAATGGGGGCCGCGGCGGGAGCCGCGGCATAGGCGACCCTGACGCGGGGGCTGACGGCTGGCGGGGCTCTTATTGGGGGATTGTTGGGGATTTTTTGCATCTGTTGGAGAAAAGCAGTACCTTTGCGGATATTTTGAGAGAGAAATGAAGAAGCTGGTGATATTTGACCTGGATGGGACGCTGCTCAACACGATAGAGGACTTGGGGCAGGCGGCGAACTATGCGCTGGAACGTAATGGCTATGCTACTCACAGCATGGCGAGTTACCCGTATTTTGTGGGTAATGGCGTGCGAAGGCTGATGACGCGTGTGCTGCCTGAGGATGCCCGCGACGATGAGACGGTGGACAGGGTGCTGGGGGACTTCTTGGAGTACTATGATGAGCATTGCACTGACTACACGAAGCCTTATAATGGTATGCACGAGCTGCTTCAGGACCTGCGCGACCTGGGCGTGTCGATGGCTGTTGCGAGCAACAAGTATCAGAAGGCTGTGGATAAGATTATCCCGCACTTCTATCCTGACATTCCCTTTATTGCTGTCGAGGGCCACCGTGAGGGCGTTAACGTGAAGCCTGACCCGAGTGTTGTGTTTGCCATCCTTGCTAAGGCTAGAGTCGCCAAGGCCGACACGCTGTACATCGGTGACAGCGGTGTGGATATGGAAACTGCCCGTCGTGCGTGCATCGATTCGGTGGGCGTTACCTGGGGATTCCGCAGCAAGAAGGAACTGGTGGAATATTACGCCAATGTCATCGTCAACAATCCTGTTGATATCTTGGGTATCGTTGAGAACGGGATTGGAATAGCTTAATTCCATTTAAACGTGGTAAGGCACGTTTAAATGGAAGTTTAGAGTTTAGAGTTTAGGGTTTAGAGATAATTAGTGAATTGAAGCTTAAAAAAGGATATGGACTGGTTTACTGAATTATTTGTCGGGAACAGTGTGGCACACACTTTGATTATCTATGCCATCGTGATTGCTATCGGCGTGATGCTGGGCAAAGTGAAAATCTTTGGTATCTCGCTTGGAGCGACCTTTGTGCTGTTTTGCGGTATCTTAGTGGGTCATCTGGGCGTAGAGGTGGACCATGCGACGCTCAAGTTCATCCAGGAGTTCGGTCTGATACTGTTTATCTTCTCGATTGGTCTGCAGGTGGGTCCGAGCTTTTTCTCGTCGTTCAAGCACGAGGGCATCCAGCTGAACGGTATCGCCATGCTTATCGTGGGTCTGAACGTCGCTGTAGCGTTTGCCATCTATTTTATTGCCGGCAACATCAGCATTACCGACCTGGTGGGCGTGATGAGCGGTGCTGTTACCAATACTCCCGGTCTGGGTGCTGCCCAGCAGGCCCTTATAGAGACGGTGGGCGATGGTGCCACTGAACTCAACGAGTCGATGTCGCTGGGCTATGCCGCAGCCTATCCGCTGGGCGTTGTGGGCATCATCCTGTCGATGGTGCTGCTGAAAATCATCTTCAAGATTAATGTCGAAAAAGAAGTGGATGACATCGAGCGCGAGAAGGAGGACAGCCAGCTGAAGCCCCACGTCATCACCTATCGGGTGACCAACAAGCTTATCTATGACATTCCCGTGACTCGGCTGCATGCCATCATCGACCGCAACTACACGATTTCACGCATGAAACGTGAGGACGGTACTGTGGAGATTCCGCAGGGCGAGACCATCATCCGCAAGAATGACGTGCTGCGCATCGTGATGAGCGCTCACGACCAGGATATGTTTGATGCCATTATCGGTCCGCATGAGGACTTTGACTGGCAGATGGAAACGTCCCCGAAGGGCATCGTGAGCAAGCGCATCGTCATCACCAACAATGAGCTTAACGGCAGGAAAATCGGTTCCATCCGCCTGCATGAGGGCTATAAGGTGAACGTCACGCGCGTCTATCGTGCCGGCGTGGAACTGCTCGCCAGCCCCAACCTGTCGCTGCAAGTGGGCGACCGCTTGACAGTGGTGGGCCGTGAGGAGGACGTTGACCGCCTGGGCAAACGCATGGGCGACTCTTACAAGCGTCTGGAGCATCCCAACCTGTTCACGATGTTCATCGGCATCTTCCTGGGTATCATCGTGGGCTCCATTCCCATCATGTTACCGGGAATGTCGGTGCCCATGAAACTGGGTCTGGCAGGAGGACCGCTGATTGTCGCCATCCTTATTGGCCGCTACGGCTATAAAGCCCGACTTGTCACCTATACCAGCACTGCAGCCAGCTTGATGCTGCGAGAATTGGGCCTGTGCCTGTTCCTTGCATCGGTGGGTATTGCTGCCGGCGGCAAGTTTGTGTCGACTATCCTGAGTGCCAACGGTGCCATGTGGGTGCTGTATGGCTTCCTGATTACTATCATTCCGCTGATTATCGCTGTCATCGTGGCGCGTGGCAAACTGCACCTGAACTATTGCACGATCATGGGCGTTGTTGCCGGTGCAACTACCGACCCTCCTGCACTGGGCTATGCCAATAGCACTGCAGGTAATGACGCTCCCGCGGTGGCGTATGCGACGGTTTACCCGTTGACGATGTTCATGAGGGTGCTGATTGCTGAATTGATAATTATCTTTGCTGTCGCTTGACGGGGTGACGGCGGCAGAGCCGCCGCCCACGGGACAGGCTGCTCTTGGGGCCGCGGCGGGAGCCGCGGCATAGAGGGACGCTGTCACGGATGGACTGGACGGGCTGGACTAACTGGATGGGTTGGACAGACTGGACGGGCTGCTCTTGGGGCCGCGGCGGGAGCCGCGGCATAGAGGGACCCTGTCGCGGATGGGATGGACTAACTGGATGGACTGGATGGGATGGATGGGGGAGGTTTTTATTGAGGTATCTGGTGAATGAATAATGAAAAACAGGCGGCCCGGAAGGGGTCGCCTGTATTTTTAGAATCGTTTAGGTAAAAGCTAATGGTTTACTTCATTACCTTAACGGCGGTGGTGGTGCCGTCACTGTAGGTGGTAACGACGATGGTCATGCCGTTAGCCTCCTGCATCTCTTGACCAGCCATGTTGAAGTAGCGTACAGTAGCAATGCTCTTGCCGCTGACGAGCTCGTCAACACCGCTAGGCTTGCCACCGGGTACAGTAACGGTAGTGGTATACTCACCGTCAATCTGACCGTCGATGTGGGCAACAGCCACGAGTACAATCGTCTGATCCTCCTCGGTGCGGTTAACCATGAAGGGATTGCTTACCTCAACGCGATTGCCGGTCTCATCAACGATGTAGAGGGTAATCGTAGCATCGGGATCACCTTCCTTGACTTGGGCGGTGAAGGTGTAGAACTCATCACCGGGAACGGTAACGATTTCGGGCTCTGCTGTCTGCTGAGGAACCTCCTCGGCCAGGGTGGTGAAGATTACGCTCTCGCTCCATTCGCTCTTAAGGGACTCGTCGTAAGCATTGTAAGCCTGTACCTGCAACTCGTAGGTGGTCTCGGGAGTCAGGCCAGTGATAGTGATAATCGGGTAATCCACATTGTTAAGGTAGATCCAAGGATTCTCACGGTTATCACTACCGATTTTCACGTCGTCGATGTTCAGGCGGAACATGTCGTAGCAGTCGAAGTGACGGATAGCGATGTGTCCAGTCTGTCCCTCATACTCAGAGAGGTCGAAGGTGTACTCAGTGCATGTACCGGTAGCTTCGATCACGTCGGAGAGCGCTACATAGCTGCTCAAGTCATTGGGATCGCCAACGGTAACATAAGCAGCAAAGTGCTCTTCAGCCCAGCTGGGATCCTGAGCACAAGCCCAGAACGAAAGCTGTCCATTGAGAACTACCTCAGGCGATACCAGCCAGTTGTCGGGGCTGAGAGGCTCGCCAAAGTAGCTTGCCGAGGTCAAGTGACCATATCCACTGTGGCAATTGTATACGCCTCCTGCTGTATTGAGGTGGTACCAGGTATAGCCGTCGCCATCGGCGTCAATCGAGGTCCAGCCATTCTGCAGCGAGTTATCGCTGTTCTGAGCCTCCTCGAAGTCCCAGAAGTAGGTTTGGTAGGCGGGAGTGGTGGGATCGTACTCACGATAGCGCACGTTCCAAAGCACGTCCGTATAGTCCTCGTCGATTTCCCATTGTGCATCGGCAGTGGTAACAGCGGGGTCAACGATAATACCCTGGGGCACAGGGGGATTTTCTACAACGTCGCCGAAGGTATAGAGCTTTACACCATCATAGCCCCATTCGGTCATGCTAATTTCAAAGATGTACTCCAAACCAGACTCGAACTCGAAGTCGTCAAAACGTCCAGGCTGATCACCAAAATCGGAGGCAATCCACATATACTCACCGGGAGTGGGATTGGTGATGACATAGTCATAAATACCAGCAGGAACGGTTATCGATTGCATATCTTCCACCACGATGTTGCTGGTGTATACCGAACCGTCGGCATTCTCGGGAATCTTGTACTCGAACTGAGCATACAGTTCATCGCTGGCA
This sequence comes from uncultured Bacteroidales bacterium, assembly GCA_902779125.1. GTDB lineage: Bacteria > Bacteroidota > Bacteroidia > Bacteroidales > Muribaculaceae > Sodaliphilus. The sequence continues at coordinate 66,893 of CACZAC010000021.1, forward strand.
TTGCCGTAAGCCAAGGGGCCAGTCTCACCGAAAAGAGAGCCATAGGCAGTGTGGTCGGCATCGAGCAGCATCTGATAGCCGGTTCCATCCATCCAGATATCTTCAGGTACATACAATGTCACGATTGCCATACCCGGCTCAAGCCCCTCTCTTTGCCGTGCAGTCACATTGGTAACCTTGGCGTGAACCACAGGATTGTCGGTGTGACGTACCACTTGCTCTGCCATGGCCTTCTGGGCTTCGGCCTTAGTCGTGAAATGATTGTGCGCCGACATCGGCATTGCCAATGCAGCCAGCGCCAAAATAAAAGCTAATTTTTTCATAAGCGAATAAAATTAAAAAAAGTTAAACATAAAAAAGTTCATTCACTACATTTGCCTGCAAATATACGAAGAAATAATGAATATCCAGAATAATAAATGATGTATCTATATAAACATTAAAAGGTGTGACGAGCGAACCAACAGATGCCAGCTCTCGGGTTCAGGGCCGCCAGCCTTGCTCTAAAAAGAACAGGCGGCCCGAAAGGGGTCGCCTGTTTGTTATATAATCCTAAGAAGGATTAAAGTCAAGATGAGAGCTTACTTCACAACAATCTTCTTGCCGTTGTGGATGTAGATGCCAGCGGGCAGGTTGTTGGGATTCATCTTCTGACCCATCAGGTTGTAGTAAGCGCCATCGGCGGTAGCGGCATTGATTTCCTGAACAGAAGTCACATCACCCTCGGTGGTGAAGATAAGAGACTCGCTCCACTTGCTGGGAATACCGTCCTCACTTATACCCTGAACCTGAACCTCATAGGTAGTCTCGGGGTCGAGGTCAGTGAGCGTGAAGTTGGGCTCAGTGATGTTGTCAACATAGATCCACTCAGCCGGCTCAACGGGCTCGGGCATCTCGCCGATGAGCACGTTGTCGATGTTGAGGCGGAACATGTCATAGCAGTTGTAGTGACGGATAGCCACATAACCCTCCATGCCCTCATACTCACTCAGGTCGAAGGTGTACTCCTCGATGGGGCTGGTAGCGGTGATATCGTCAGAAATCTTCACGAATTCGCCACGGTCCTCAGTCTTTACATAAACAGCGAATACCTCAGATGCATAGGAGGGATCCTGTCCGGCAGCCCAGAATGAGAGGGTCTTGCCAAGGGTTACCTTGGGAGAAATCATCCAGTCATCGGGAGTCAAAGCGCCATAGCCATTGTAGCTAGCTGAAGTAGCGCACTTGGTACCAAACAGTCTCACGCCATCACCGGGATCATAACCTAATGAAACGGGATCCCAGAGGAACCAGCCAAAGCCATCACCGTCGGCATCCTCGGAGGTCCAAGAGAGTTCGGTCTCATCCTCGAAGTCCCAGAAGTATCCAGTCATTTCGGGCTCGGGAGTGTAGGGCCTGTAGCGGAGAGTCCAGCCAGCATTCTCATCATCTACCCAAGAAATATTGGCTTTGTCCACACCAGGGATAGCCTCTAACTCAACGGGAACGGGGGTAACGGGACCATTCTCGAAGGTGTAGGTCACGTCATCGATGAACAGGCGGAACATGTCATAGCTGTTAAAGTGACGGAAAGCGAAGCAGCCAGTCTGACCAGCGTACTCGCTCAGGTCGAAGGTATACTCGGTCCAAGTGGTGGGCGGAGTGATGAGTTCGGAAATCTGCACGAAGTCGTTTACGTTCTCGGGGTCACCAACACATACATAAACTGCGAAGTTATCAGCATAGTATGTGAGGTAGTTCATAGCAAAGAACGACAATGTGCCACCGAGGGGTACCTCGGGCGAAATCAGCCAGTTGTCGGGATCCAACGCACCACCATAATAGCTGCGTGAGGTAAGACTATAAGTACCACTATTAGCATAGTAATCCTCAACTTCCCAGCCATAGCCGTCGCCATCGTTGTCAAGGCTCATCCAGCCTTCATAGTCCTCTTCGTCCTCGAAGTCCCAAACGATTGTTTCCGTGTCACGAGTCATATCGGCAGCAACCAGGTTCCAATCAAAAGCCTTGATTGGGCTGTAAGGATTCTGCTTGATAGTACTGCGATCGGGTTTCGGAGCCATGGCCTCGCTCTTGTTAGCAAACACCTGAGCCATCATGGGCAGTGCCAATACGGCCATCAACAAAATAAGAGATAATTTCTTCATAAGCTTAATAATTTAAAAGTTAAACATAAAAGAATTGGTTAGACTGCAAAATTATCAATAATCGGCAACAAATCAAAACAAATCATCAAATATTTTAAAAAAAATATATAAAACCGCAAAAAAATGACCAAAAACCGTAGATGTGACGGGCACATCCCGGCAAGCCCAAGAGGACAATAGGGGGAAGAAATCAGAAGGGGTAACCGACCGAGAAATGGAACTCGCTGTCGCGCTTGAACTTGGGGTGCAACAGTGGCCAATGCTCTTGTCCGCTAGCGGGGTTGTGTGCCTTCATACCCATATCCACACGAACAAGGAAGTACTTGAAATCCAATCGGATGCCGGCGCCATAGGCTGCTGCAATCTGCTCGTAGAACTTGTTCCACTTGAAGACACCGCCCTGCTGTGACTCATACTCCTTGATGGTCCAAATGTTACCTGCATCCGCAAAGAGTCCCAACTCGACCACCCAGAAGAGCTTGGCCCTGTACTCCAGGTTGAGGTCAAACCTGATGTCACCGCACTGGAAGATGAAGTTGGACAGGTTGTTGTTGCTGTTGTAGCTGCCCGGTCCAAGCGTTCTCACGCCCCATCCGCGCACGCTGTTGGCACCACCGCTGTAGAAGCGTTTCTCGAAGGGCAGCACGTCGCTGTTGCCATAGGGCACAGCGATGCCTACTCCCACATGGAAAGCAAGACTCTGCCGCCTGTCGAAGTAATGAGTAAAGGCGTAGTCGGCATCAGCCTTGAAATACTGTGAGTATCGGATGCCCAACATCTTGTAGTTACCGTCATCATCGGCTTTCTGGCGCGTGAGATGAGAGAGCCCATAGAGGAGGTTGCCCGCCGTCTCGGCATTGGCACGGATGGTGAAGACGTTGCGCTGGAACTGGCCCATCTGCTGCACACTCATCTCGGCCTTGTTGGTACGGTAGAAGTTGTAGCCCATCCTCATAATCAAGTGGTCCTGGTAACTATAGAGGAGGAGCGGGTTGGTGATGCGGTCGAAGAACTCGTCGTTGAACTTGGGGACGCTAATGATGCTCAGGTCGAAGAGGGTGAGCGTGTGGGACTGGCGCAGGCTGCGCTGTGTCCACTGGTATCGCCAAGCACCGCCGGCGATGACACGGGTGTATTCGGGTCGTGCCTGGTAGTCGAAGTTGAGCGTGAAAGCCGTGGAAGCCTGAATCTTGCTCTTAAAGGAACTCTTCAGGAAGGGCGCCATGAACTTGGGGAAAGTGAGTCCCAACTCGGTGGAATACTCACTGTAGTTGTTGTTAATGAGTCCGCTCAGGTTACCCGAAATGCTCTCATAGGAGACTTTAGCCTTGGCACTGAAGACTTCCGCCCCTCTGAAAATGTCACGATGCTGGTAGTCCACTCCGACGCCGAAGCCCAAATCACCCTCGCTGTTGGTACCCATGAGGGAAACGGAGACCGTCTGTGACTTGTCGGGCTGGAGGAGGACATAAGCATCGACCATGAGCACACCATCAATCTCGCCGACGGGTCGCACGTCGATGTTAATCTGCTTGAGGATGTTGAGTCGTCCCAGCGCCCGATAGGTGCGGTTGATGGCATCGACGCTGTAGAGCGACCCCGGCTCGATGTGGTTGCACTCGTTGATTACTCCTGCCCGCAAGTAGTAGTCGCGCGGCTGCAGGATTTTGACGCCATTGCGCAGCACCACAGTATCCTCGCCCCAATAGCCGTCGCGCATCTCGAGAGGGTCGTAGTTGGTCACATAGACTACATCGCGGATGTAGAAAGGCTCATGCTCGGTGTAATAGGGCATGCGTTCGTTGTGGTACGGGTCACGGCTGTAGAAGGTCAGGTCTACGGCCCTGGAATCGGCAGCGGTATCGGCCAAGAAGGAGATGTACTCCTTATTAAAGGCATAGTAGCCGTGATTGCGCAAGTTCTCGGTGACAGCTTGCCTCCATTCATCCAGCTTGTTGTAATTGAGCAAATCGCCCGGATGGACCGTAAAATGCGTTGAGTCGGCAAGTATAATCTCGCTCAGTTCGGCATCGGGGATGTCGTAGTCAATCGAACGGATGTAGTAAGGTTCCCCCAGGGTGATATCGTAGTTGACACGCGCCTTGCGCTTGACGCTGTCGGCATCGACGGTATAGGTGACCTTGTTGTTCATGAAACCGCGGTTGCTCAAAGCAGTGTGCAACTGCTCGGCACCGGCGACGGTGAGCGTGCTGTCATAGATGACAGGAGGCGTGCCCACACGTTGAATCCAACGGTTGAACCAGTTGTTCTCATTCTTACCCGAGAGGTTGTAGAATGCCAACTGCAGTTTGAGTCCGCCAAGCACGCGATGGTTGGGGGTTTGGCGCAGGTAATTGGTCAATTGTGAGGGTTCCACATCGGGATGCTTGTCGTTGACCTTGATGTTGACCTTGTCGAGCAGAAGCTGTCCCTCGGGCACATGCTTGGTCGAAGAACACGACGCCAAGAACGCCATGGCAATCAGTGCCATGACGATGCCTGTCCACGTTCTTGTACCGCGCATCATTGCTGTGATAGTAGTTCGGCTAGATTAACTAGATTTTCTAGATGGTCTAGATTTTCTAGATTAACTAGATTCTTTAATTGGTCTCGGTGAAGTTGCGCTGGGCCTTCTGGATGAGGAGGTCGAAGCCTGGCTCGGAACGTAAAGCCTTGAAGCCAAATGGAGTCAGGTTATCATACTGCAGGTTGTAGAGGCTGCCATATCCGTTCTCGATGGCCCGCTGCAAGTATTCCATCGCCTTGAAGTTATCACCCCTGAGCGCCATGAAGAGAGCTGCATAGTAGAAGTTCTCTCCTCCGGGTTGTGCAGTTCTGGTAATACTGTTCAACCACTTGAAGGCGTCATTGTCACGTCCCATCTCACTCAGTCCGATGCCCTTCATGTCGGCAGGATCATCGCTAAGACGCGACAGGATATTGTAGTCGTTGATAGCGACCTTGAGGTTGTCGAGTTTCTTGAGCAACAGTCCTCGAGAAAGCAGGGCTTCGGCATTACCCGGCTCGTTGGCGACCGCCGCATTGAGGTATCCCAAGGCATCCTTATCCTTGCCCTGGCTCATGAGCAGGTTGGCCTTGGTCAGAAGCATGGGGACATATTGAGGTGTAATTCTTGAGCAATGGTTGAGTGTTTCCATCGCCGGTGCAAAATTGTTGCCGCTGCCGGCGTTGTACTGAGCAAGGGCTTTCACCACATAATACTCGGGCATCGCAGGATGCATACTCAGCGCCATCTCGGCATTTTCCAACGCCTCGTCAAAACGTGCCAGTTCCAAATAGCACTTGGCAAGGTTATAGTAGAGGCCGTGGCTGTTGTAGGCATTGCTGCGCTTGATGAGATTAAGGTCCTTGAGCGCCTGTCCATAGCGGTTATGGTCGATGGCAAGGTTGGCACGCAGATAGCGGTACATCGTGCCGTCGGAGCTATTGTCGGCCAAAGTGGCCAGCGAGTTCATCACGGCGTCATAGTTGGTGTCGCTCAAGTCAAAGAGTTTCTGCACAGCAGAGCCACCATCTCCCACCGTCGAGCCCATGAGCAGGTCGGTCACGGCAGCATCGATGTTGCCCAGACGCGCATTGATGTCGGCACGGTTGACGTACACCTGTGGTTCGACACGGAAGAGTTCCACCGCCTTGTCCACGTGAGCCAAGGCATTCTTGGCATTGTTGCGGCCCAGTTCAACCTGTGCCATGCCATACATCGCGTCATAGTTCATCGGCTCAGCCCTCAGAATGGTCTTGAAAGCTTTCTCGGCGGCATTGAGGTTTCCAGCCTTGAGGTTGGCCTTAGCAATCATGTCGGTGCAAGGCAGCGACTTGGGTTGCAGTTCCTGTGCCATTCTCAAGTCGGCAAGCTCACTGGTATAGTCCTGTCGAGCCTCGCTGATGCGTGCACGCAGGATGTACTCGTCAAACCTCAGGTCATTGTCGGTCTTGGGAGTAATCAGCAATGCCTGGTTGACATCGGCCACCGCAGCGTTATAATCGCCATTGTAGTAGTGCTGGTGGGCACGTGCAAACAGCGTGTTGTAGTCGTTGGGATCCTTAGCGAGCTGCTCATCATAGACCTTCATCACCGCATTGGTGATTTTGTCCCTGAGTGCGGGGTCGCTATTTTGAGCCACCGCTGTCATGGCACAGACGGCGACGATGAGCGACAGGATGAACTTAGTGGTATTCATATCATTATCAATTATGTTGTTTTCTGTTATTCAGACGGCTGTGGTTACATCACATCCGGTTGTCAATCTTGTTGATGACCTCACGCAGCTGGGACAGTCGCGTCAGCAGTCCCTCAAGCAGGTCAAGACGCAGCATATTGGCTCCATCACTCTTGGCAACGGAGGGGTCCTGATGAGTCTCGAGGAAGATACCATCGGCACCGGCAGCAATAGCGGCACGCGCCATTGTCTCGATGAGTTCAGGTCGTCCACCGGTCACTCCCCCACCCTGGTTAGGCTGCTGCAGGGAGTGGGTGACATCGACAATAACCGGGGCAAACGCCTGCATCACGGGGACGCCACGGAAGTCCACCACCAGGTCCTGGTAACCGAAGGTCGTGCCACGCTCGGTAATGGTCACCTGGTCGTTGCCTGCATCGCGCACCTTCTGCACAGCAAAGCGCATTGACTCTGGAGCCAGGAACTGTCCTTTCTTGATGTTCACCACGCGGCCAGTATGAGCTGCTGCGACCAGCAATTCGGTCTGTCGGCAGAGGAAGGCGGGAATCTGCAGCACGTCAACAAACTCAGCTGCTATATCGGCCTCCACAGGCTCGTGAATGTCGGTCACAACGGGAATCTTGAAGGTCTCTCCCACCTTGCGCAAAATCTTCAAGGCCTTCTCGTCACCGATGCCGGTAAACGAGTCGATGCGTGAGCGGTTGGCCTTGCGGTAACTACCCTTGAACACATAGGGGATGCCCAGTGTCGAAGTTATTTTCAGCGCCTTCTCGGCAATATCCATCGCCATTTCCTCTCCCTCGATGACACAGGGACCGGCAAGCAGGAAGAAATTGGGCGACGACAGTAATTGGTCTAACATATTCTTTTCTTTTTAGCTGTTAGCGTTTGTTATCTAAACTTTGCTCTTTGCCAGCAAAGCGTGAATCCAAGCCACGGCCATCATTCCAGCCGTCTCGGTGCGCAAGCGGCTCTCGCCCAGCGTCACTGGCAAGAAACCCGCATCGCGGGCTGCCTGTACCTCCTCGGGGCTGAAGTCCCCCTCGGGGCCAATGAGCACCATCACGTCGCTGTCATGCTGATAGGCGCCAGCGAGGGAAAGACGCTCGTCACGCGGCAGTTGCTCGTCGCAATAGGCGATGCAGCGCGTGCCGTCAAATGGCTCGGCCAGTACACGGTCGATGGGCGTCAATTCGTCGAGTTGAGGCAAGGTCGCCTTGAGGGACTGCTTCATGGCAGAGACCATGATTTTCTTCAGTCGCTCGGTTTTGAGCACAGTGCGCTCGCTGTTGTGGCAGCGCAGCGGGATAATGCGGTCCACGCCCATCTCGACGCATTTCTCGACGAGCCACTCGATGCGGTCCAGATTCTTGGTGGGCGCGATGCCCAGGACAATGCGGTGTACCCAGTGGGGGTCGTGGTGCTGCTTGTCGAGCACCTCGATGGCGCACCGCTTGGGATGCGCCATCGAGATGCGGCAAGTGTATAGGTTACCGTTCCCGTCAACGACCTCGATAGTGTCGCCCTCGGCCATGCGCAACACCTTGACACAGTGCTTGGAATCTTCCTCGCCCAGCGTCAATGTGTCGGCTATGTCAGGACAATAGAAACGGTGCATTCCTTTTAGTTAGGAGTTAGGAGTTAGGAGTTAGGAGTTAGAAGTTGGGAGTTTTTGACTTCTAGTCCTTAACTCGATATCCTTTATTTGTCGGTGCGAACGTGTTTGTACTTGAACAGGAACATGAACGACACGGCTACCACCAGAGCAAATGTGGCAAAGATAAACCATGCCGTGCTCCAGCTCGAGGGCGTGTTGCCCACGAGGAAGCCGTCCTCGGTCCAGTGGCACAGGCTGTTGACAATGGCACCGGCAGCAAGCGTACCGATGGTGGCACCGAGACCGTTGGTCATCAACATGAACAGACCCTGGGCCGAAGCCTTGACATCGGGAGCGCATTCCTTGTCGACGAAGATACCGCCCGAGACATTGAAGAAGTCGAAGGCAACGCCGTAAACCAGGCAGGAAAGCACGATGAGGATGACACCGGGGAAGGCGGGGTTACCGGCACCGAAGAAACCGAACCTCAATACCCATGCAAACATGGCAATCAGCATCACGACCTTGATGCCAAAACGCTTGAGGAAGAATGGAATCAACAGGATGCAGAGCGCCTCGGCAATCTGCGAGAGCGACACGAGCATCGTGGCGTTGTTGGCGCCGAAGGTGTCGGCCATCGCGGGATCACTCTTGAAGTGGGTCAGGTAAGGCGTGGCAAAACCGTTGGTCACCTGGAGCGACATACCCAGCATTGCCGAGAAGATGAAGAACATCGCCATCTTCTTGGTCTTGAAGAGCTTGAATGCGCTCAGGCCCAACTTCTCGGCCAGTGACTGCTCCTCCTTCTTCACCAGCTTGCACTCGGGCAAGGTGAGGCAGTACAGGAACAGCACGAAGCTCAGCAGACCCGAAACCATGAACTGCATATAGGTGTATTGGAACTTGTTGGCATTCTCGCCCAGCGTAAAGCCGAAGCTGCCGCCATCAAGCACGGCGCAGTTGACAAACCACATCGTGGCGATGAAACCGATTGTACCGAACACACGGATGGGCGGGAAGTCCTTCTCGGTGTCCATCCTGTTGTCCTTCAAGATGGTGAACGCCACCGTGTTGGACAAGGCCAACGTGGGCATGTAGAATGCCACGCTGAGGGTGTAGACGGCAATAAACATCGCCTTATTGGGGATGGCGGTGCTCATGCCCATATAGGCAAGGTAAATCATCGCTGCACCAGCAATCAGGTGGCAGATGCCCAACAGACGCTGCGGCTGGATGTACTTGTCGGCGACAATACCCATGAGAGTGGGCATGAAAATCGACACGATGCCCTGGATGGCATAGAACCACGAGATTTCGGCACCCATGCCTGCACGTCCCAGATAGTTGCCCATGCAGGTGAGATAGGCACCCCACACGGCGAACTCCAGGAAATTCATCACGATGAGTCTCAACTTAAGATTTTTCATAAAACCGATGCTTTATAGTTACTGTTTAGGTTAGTTTCAATGCACAAAGGTAGTAAAAAACCGCTGATTACCCCTCACTTTGAGGGGGATTAGTTTTATTAGAGATGATTTTTTGGATACGGGCAGCTTTTTCATACTCCTCGCTGTCGACATAATGCTGCAGACGCCGCTCGAGCTTTTCAAGTGGCATATCCTCCAATCTGACGGGCTTGTACTCGCCGTCGCGACGCCATTCATAGCTGGTGTGCTCCATCACCTCGGGGGTGGTGTAGATGGGTGCACCAGTGCGCAATGCCAAGGCGATGGCATCGCTCGTGCGTGAGTCGATATCCACCTCGACCTGTCCGTTGCTCACGTGGAGCATAGCGGCAAACACACCGTCCTTGAAACTGTAGATGGTGACGCGTTGCAACTCAATGCCATAGACGTGGAAAAGACTCACGAACAAATCGTGGGTCATGGGCCTTGTCGGCACTACCTGCTCCATGCGCATGGCGATGGACTGGGCCTCGGCAGTACCCACGACGATGGGGATGCGCCGGGCGACATCGGGTGTGCTATCGGCATTCTCCAGCAGGAGGGCATAGGCTCCAGGCTGCACCTCACTGCGTGTGATGCCGAACACCTTGAGTTCTATCAATTTCTCGCTTTCCATTTGCTATCTATCTCGTTTTGCCATCGCGGGACGTAATCCCATGACGACACTGGACCAAATTATGCGCAAAAATAACCACATTTCGCCATTGCACCAAACAAAGCGAGGGAAAAGAATTAACAAGCCCGTGATTAACGGTTCATAAATTGGTCGTAGTCGATGTTATTGTAGATGATTCGGGGTGATGGTTTGTAGGCAGGATGGAGAATGTTGCGGGTGCTGTCACACCATGGGCTGTTGACCTCGCCGAGCCAAAGCATCATCTGGCCGACAACATCATTCATCATCGGACGTGCCGCGGCTGCCTCGATAGCTGCGACGCGCTCGGGATGACGCGCCTTGTAAACGGGGGAATACCATACCATGAAGGGAATATCGTTCTCGTGACGCACCATCTCGGGCGTCTTGACGGGATTGTGGTCACGCTCCATAAAATCGCGGTAATCGAACACCTCCTCGCCATGGTCACTGAGCATCACCACCACGGCATTGCGGTGGCGGAAATAATCGACGATGGTAGCGAGCACGTAATCATTGTAACGTGTGGCCCGTGCATAATCCAGTATGATTTCACGTTTAGAATCATCAAGATAGGGCGCCGTGGCATCAGGCAACTGGGCGGTGGTCCATACTTCCCAATCCGCCGTGTGGGGATAGCGTGCAGCGTACTCGGTGTGCTGTCCCATCAAGTGGAAGACCACCAAATTGAGGTCGCCGAGACGGCACTTATTGAAATAATCCTGAACTAATAGTTCATCATAGTCAAAGTAATCCTCGTTCACATCACGGTAGACCATATTGACCACACGAGGATTGAAAAGATACATGTTGAGCGAGGCTGTAAACAGTTCGTTGGTCATGAAAGCCCGCTGATTGTCCCAGATGTCAACCTGCCAACCAGCACGCCGCATGACAGCAGTCCACATGGGGTAATCGTTCCAACGCTCTCCGTCGCCCAAACTATTGAGGCTGAAGAGGTTCTTGAGCGTGATACTGGTCAAATTATAGGGCGAAATGACGTCGGTAAATACTGTAAGGAGGCCGCGTTCGCGTTCTGCCTTCATCAGCGGAGATGTGTCCAAGCCATAACCATACAGGCTGGAATGCCGCTTGTTGTAACTCTCGCCGATGACCAGCACCAAGTCCATGGAATCAACATCACAGGTCGGATCTCCTGTTGTCACTTCGCGCAGGGTACAGTCAACCGCAGCATCGGCCTCGTCAGCCTGGAATCGCAGTGTCAGGATGGACTTGTGTAGCGTCGATATCAGGTCATTGGGATGACTTCCCGTCTGTGTCATTTCCAGGTCGTAAACCGAGTGATAGGGCCTCACCAAAAACCGCCAATTCCAAAGGCCCCACAACAAGAGTGCAGACAACGCTACGGAGGCAACAGCCATTGGTGTCCTGCGCATGAACCAGTCAGCAACCGGTTTACGCTTCCATTCGGCAACAAGTATGCAGAGCAGCGTAAAGGCTGCAATCTGGATAGCACGACGGGTCCCGATAGCACCCATCCAAGCATGAAAGAACTCGCTGCTCTCTCCACTATTGGTCTCCATCATCAGTTGGAGAATCTGTGGAGTAAAAGTCGTGTTGAAATTGCGCATCAGGAATAGACTTGCCACCCAAAGCGCCAACAACAGAATGTAGAGAGCCCACTTCACTACGCGCCGACCCGGCACGACATTGACCACCCAAGCGACTAGCGTCGCAAGGACAGCGACAACGCTGGCGTCGTTGACAAGAGACCCGAGAAGATAGGATGCCGGGAAATCATGCTTCTGCAGCACATGGAAGTCCCATGCCATCCAAGTCATCGGGATGAGCGTCAACACCATCGTGAGCCACAAGGGCCACTGCTGCAAAACAGGTTTGACCACTGCCTTGACAGTTCTCTTGACTATTTCAACGGATTTTGCTCCCATTATTCTTCACACACTGGCACAACAGCCACTAGCCGGTGATGACGCCGCTGCCGTAGCACAGGTGGCCCTGCCGGTCATAGATGACGGCGAACTGGCCTGGGGCAATGCCCTGCACGTCTTCCTCGCTCTCGATGACCCAGCGGCGGTCCTCAACATGGGTGAGTTTGCCAGGCATAATGTGGGGGGTGTGACGGTTCTTGAACATGATGTCAACGGGGCCCTCGATACCTTGCCAGGGGTTTCCTGAGATGAAGTGCATCTCATCGAGCGGCAGCGTGCGCCCATACTGCTTGGCAGTGCCGTAGCCGTTGCTAACATAGATGATGTTGTCTTTCACGTCCTTGCGCACCACATACCAAGGGCCACCGCTCAAGCCCAATCCCTTGCGCTGGCCGATGGTGTGGAACCAATAGCCACGGTGCTCGCCCAACTTGCGCCCCGTTTCGAGTTCGATTATAGGACCCGGTTGCTCGCCCAGATGGCGACGGATAAAGTCATTATAATCGATTTGCCCCAAGAAACAGATACCCTGGCTATCACGCCGATGGGCGTTGGGCAGGTGGGCATCCTCGGCGATACGGCGCACTTCCTCCTTGGGCAGGTTGCCGATGGGGAACATGACATGGCACAACTGTTCATAGGTGATTTGTGCCAGGAAATCGGTCTGGTCCTTGACAGGGTCCACAGCCGTGGAGAGGTATTTCACGCCATCCACCACCGAGGTCGTGGCATAGTGCCCCGTCGCCGTCATGTCGAAGTCCTTGCCCCAGCGCTGCTCAAAGAATCCGAACTTGATCATGCGGTTGCACATCATGTCGGGATTGGGTGTTCGCCCCTCCTTGACGGTGCGCAACGCATATTCCATGACATGGTCCCAATACTCCTCGTGGAGGGACACGACATCCAAGGGCAAGCCATAGCGGTGAGCGATGAGTGTACACATCTCGATGTCCTCCTCGGCGCTGCAATCGCCCTCGTCATTGTCCATGCCGATGCGTATATAAAACAGGTGCAGGTCCTCGCCCTGCTCCTTGAGCCGGTGGACCACCACAGCGCTGTCAACGCCTCCCGATATCAGTACTGCTATTTTCAAGTATAAAGGTTAAAGGTTAAAGTTTAAAGTTTAAAGAATATAGGTTGGTGATTAATAATCAATGGATTATGCGTTATCAATCACTTGCTCGTCAGCACGGCTCTCGGTAAAGTGGGCCGCGATGATGTAATCAAGCGAAATCTTGCCGGGTCCAGCCAGCAGGATATAGATGAAGATGCCGATGAACATCACGGGATAGCCCGGCGCAAAGTTAAACAAAGAATCGGTGACAGGTGTCGAGGACGACATGACGACATTCTCGGCAAAGAGCATCACTCCTAGCGGGAACAATACCGCCAGACGCGTCAAAAAGCCCAGCATGAGGCACACAGCGCACAACAGTTCCAGCGCTACCAACAAGGTCATTGACGCCTCGGGCGACATTCCCAAGAAACCAGTAAACGAGGGCACAATGGCATCAAAACTCAACACCTGTCGAATGCACAACTGCATGAACATAATGCCCGTGAACAAGCGCAGGAACAAGCGTGACAAGTTGCTATAGGTGTAACCCGTGCTATAAAGGAATAAGTTCTTGAAAAAAGCGGTCATAAGCGTGGAATTTATCAGTAATTGGGATTAACTAACGACATCAGCGCCTCGACAGACAGGCTTTTGTTCAAAAGTATACGCTGACCGTCGAGCAAATAACAGCATGGAAAGGTGCGCAAGTCGAGCGCATCCAACAAGTCAGCACCGCAACCAACAGTCCAGTTATTGGCATATCCTGCTGCCGCTGCAGCCCAGTCGGCACTGTATTTGTTAACGCTCAGGCACAGCAATTTAACTTGACCGCTGTCAATCAACGAATTGAGGGCGACGTCGGTGCTCAGGCGCACTCGGCCGATGGTGCTGTCGGTGGAATCATCCAGAAACAGTATAATATAGTTAGAAACTGAATCGTTCAAGGCACTCAAACTGGTTTTCACGCCGTCAAGTCCCGTGAACTCGACGTCGAGATCCATTCCCGCCTGTACCCTGTTCATCCTGGTGAGCTGTGCCGCATAGCGCTCACGCACCGTCTTATCCAGGCTCTTGGATGCCGCCAACGGTTTGATAAAGGCGATGTACACCTCATCGCTCCAATACTCAGCCTCAGAGCCATAGAGGGCACGCTCGGCTACGACACCAAGCTTCTGAAGGTTGGAGGCATTGGACTGAGCCTTATTGACTAAATTACGCACACTGGCGAGAACCACATTGCGGTGGGCATATCGGAAAAAGTCCACATAGTCGCGGAAAGTGGTCTCGAACGCGGCATTGTCGGTAATCGGCTTGCTGATGTCAAAATCATCCCAAAAATGGGATATAATGTAGTTGCAGCGGCTCTCAAGCGTGCTGCACGAGTCGGGCGCCAGCGGATAGGCAAAAAGTGTACCGGGTTGTTGTTCAGCAACCTGGCCCTGTGCCGAAACATTCACGCTGACGATAGTCAATAAACTAATTATTAATAGAATACGTTTCATTATAAAATCCAGTTGACCGCTAAGGGTCGATTTCAACCCGCTAAATTAATATAAATGTCGTAAACCCTGTAACACGCCAGAGCAAAAAAGAATCAGCTACAACATTTTTTCACAATCGGTCGTTGAGTTTTGTTTGAGGACCGTGGAGAGAAATCATCAAACACAGGTGACGCTATAAAAAATGAAATAGGCCGGAAACCGGGTTAAAATGTTTCCAGCCATCTTATCATAACGCTTTGGGTAAATACAGCGTCCAGTAATTATCATCAATATATGAGGGTCAAGAGGTTTTTTTCGAGTGCAAAGTTAGAGTCACGACACATACGATTTTATAAAAATAGCCAAAAACCATTAGGAGTTTTTGATTTTTTTTGACCAAAAATTTGTCTTTTTTTTACCTAAATTTGTCACAATTCACTAAATATCAGCGCTTTATTGAATAAAACTTGCTAAAAAACCGCAATTTGGCAGCAATTCTGGGCATTCAAAGAACCAAATGCTACAATTTTTGGTGATTTGCTTGCACAATTAAAATATTTATACTACTTTTGCAGTCATTCTGTATAATCAGAGCACCTCCACACACACTTTTTTAATCATTAACATCAACATTAACTATTAAAACATGACAAAATCTTTCAGATTTACAGTAGCCACACTGATGGCTGCCCTTACACTTAGCGCCGTTGCGCAAGGTGTTACCCTGCGCGGTATTTACCAAACCAGTCGCGATGACGATTATCCCAACGGTTTCTATACCGAGTATGTGGGTTACAACTACACATTGGGAAAGCCAATTTTCATCGTTCAGCAAGGCATGTACAAGATGGAATGGGACGGTACCACACTCCACAAGCCTGAGAAATATCCCGCCGTGAACAAAGCCGACTTCTACAGCAACGGCAAGTTCACCGATAATGATAAGGCCGAGTGGGCATCCAACTTCAATATGATGTACGGCAACTCGGGTGCCATCATCTATAAAGGCGTGCTCACCACAATCATGTCGCGCACCGACATGGACAGCAACAGCGGAGCCCAGGTTGTTCCTGGAGCCTCGGTCAACGACACGACCCGCTTTGCCGTGCGCAAGTGGGATGCACTGACCGGCGACCTGCTCAGTTCTGAAATCCGTCCCGCCTGGGACTGCCTGGAATCGGCAGGCATGGCCGTCAACCCCAAGGACGGCAAGGTCTATGGCCTGTTCCACATCACCCACAAGTACCTGCCCGACTCCATCCTCAACGACCCCGACTTCTTTGCCGACGAGGCTGCCGACTCGACCGACAGCGGTTATGCCATCTGCACCATTGACCTGGACAATATGGAAGTCACCCAGATTACCCCGGGCCTGTACTATAGTAACTTTGTCACCTTTGCCATCAACAGCGAGGGTCGCGCATTTGCCCTGACCAGCGGAGCAACTGCTGCATTCCCCGCCGAGAACGGCAAGTACTACGACATCAACGGCGACCTCACGGGCTCACATCTCTATGAGTTTGACCTCAAGACTGGCCTCATCATGGATGACAACCGCATGAACACGGGCTACATGACCCAAGTGAAGCGCCAAGCTGCCTGCTTCAGCAAGAATGACCCGAACAAGATGTACTGGATGGGCTACTACAACAGCGGACTGGGATTTGATGACTACGGCAACTGGAACCCCCTTCCCGACAAGAACTGGAAGACCAACGGCAAATATGACACGTCGCTCTATGAGGTGGACATCACCACCGGCGAAGCCAACCGCATCGACAATATCGAAGACCGCTACCTGTTCTGCTACATGTGGGTTGACGGCGAAGAGGATATGCCCGTTGCCGGAGTGCGCGGCGATGTTAACAAGGATGGCTACGTCGATATTGCCGATGCCACCCGCCTTATCGACTATCTGCTGAATGACGAGACAGCCGAATTTGACACCACCAATGCCGACTGCAACAACGACAATTACATCGACATCAGCGACACCACAGTCCTGATTGACTATCTGCTCAAGGAGCAGTGGTAATAGCCAGCCATTGGCCAAGACAACAAGAAAGCCGGTCTCCAGACTTAGGAGACCGGCTTTGCTTTTTGTCTGGCTTCATCATCCGCCTCAATCGAATGATGAGCTCATATTGAAACTTATAGTTTCAGATGTTTCTTTAATGGTTTTAGGATAATTCTCGACAATTTACTCCCGCTATAATACCACAGCTTTATCATCCTTTTCCTATTCTCAGACCACATATCAGTAAAAACAAAAGAATTTGAACGAAACAATTCTTTCATGATTTTCCTGAGGGTACGTTCCTTGTCAAGATCATAATCATAATTTGAAATGTATACTATAGATGCTATTTCCACCAAATTAGACAGGACAATTGAGCGAACCTTAGGCTCATTTTCATTAAAAGGCAGATTGCTGTGAGCCGTTTCATCAATTGACCGAATCACTTTGAGATAATGATCATTATTTTTTACTAAGACATCTATTGCAACAGACTGCCCATCACGTCCTACCAGATATTGATATAAACACAGATCCAACGCATAGAAATCACGGGCACACGAGAGCGGAGTATAGACATATTCCAAATCGGTATAGCACACGCCCTCAGTCTGCTTATAATCAATCTTTCTCAACAAATCTGTTTTATAAGTCAAGCAGTGCATGTGGAAGCACTCAATGGGCAACTTGAACTGATTCAGGTCAAGCACGATATTGAAAGGAGCCACCAAAGGCTGAACATCAATTTTATCATCACATCGTGTGGCATACTTGGTGCAGACGCAGTCCACATCCAAGTCGTTGAGTTTCGTCACCAGTTGGGCAAGAGCCTTGCTGTCCACCCAGTCGTCAGCATCGACGATGCGGAAGTACTTTCCTGTCGCTACTTTAAGCGATGCGTTGATGCACGAGCCGTAATGGCCATTGGGTTTGTCAATAACCACCAGCGATTGGGGGTAGCGCTGCTTGTAGTCGTTAGCGATGGCAAGAGTTCCATCCTTGCTGCCGTCGTTGACGATGATAATTTCGAGCTGGTCGAGCACCTCATCAACCAGCATGGAGTCCACACAACGGCTGAGGTACTGCTCCATGTTGTAACTCGGGATGCAGATACTCAATAGCTTACTCATTTTTCAATTCAGTGTTAACGGTTAACAATGCCTGTTCTATGACTTTGTCCATGTCATAGTATTTATACTCGGCGAGGCGTCCTCCGAAGGTCACGTCACGCTCCTGCTCGGCAAGAGCCTTGTAGCGCTGATACAAGGCGGAATTCGCCTCATCGTTGACCGGGTAATAAGGCTCCATGCCGGGTTTCCACTCGGATGAATACTCGCGACTGACGACGGTCCTGGGGACGGCATAGACCTCGTTGCCGAACATCTCGAAGTGCTTGTGCTCGATGATGCGTGTATAGGGCACCTCGCACTCGGTGTAGTTGATGACCGCGTTACCCTGGTAATTGGGCGTGTCCAGTACCTCGGTCTCAAAATTGACCGTGCGGTACTGTAGGTTGCCGTAGCAGTAGCCGAAATACTCGTCGATGGGTCCCGTATAGACCAGACGGTCGGCTATCTCGTGCCAAGAGTCACGCAGCTCAGCAAAGTCCACGCCGGTGCGCGTTTCCACGCCATCTAACAGGCGTTCCACCAGACGATTATATCCTCCGATGGGAATTCCTTGGTAAGGGTCGTTGAAGTAGTTGTTGTCAAACACCAGTCGCACAGGGAGACGCCTAATAATCGACGCGGGCAGGTCGCGGCAATCACGTCCCCATTGCTTCTCGGTATAGCCCTTGATGAGACGTTCATAGATGTCCTTGCCGACCAACATCAAAGCCTGTTCCTCGAGGTTGCGTGGCTCGGTCACCCCCTCGGCACGCATCCTTGCCGCAGCCTCGGCCTTCTGCTCTTCGATTTTGGCAGTTGCCTCATCGGGCGTCTTCACGCCCCACATGCGGTTGAATGTGTTCATATTGAACGGCAGGTTATACATATCGCCCTTGTAGCACGCTACCGGGCAGTTGGTATAGCGGTTGAACTCGACCAGGGAATTTACATATTCCCACACCCGCTTGTTGGCCGTGTGGAAGATGTGTGCTCCATAGCAGTGGACATTGATGCCTTCGACCTGTTCACAGTGCACATTGCCGCCCAAGTGAGAACGGCGGTCAATCACCAAGCAGCGCTTGCCCGCCTTGCGAGCCTCAAGAGCAAACACCGCACCGAACAGTCCGGCACCTACAATCAAGTAATCGTATCGTTTCATTTATATTTGTATGAAAGAATCTTATTATATACCTTCGACAAACAAAGTAAAGTCCTGCAAGAGTGATAATGTTGAGAAACAAACCGTTTAAAACCATTATCCCAACCAATAGCATCCCAATATTTTTTATCACAAGCCATCAGTTTTGCACACATTTCATTAAAAAGGTCATGTTCCCCGGCTCCAGCTGCTCGTTTTAAAGCCACTTCAATACTCTTGACAGCCACACGATTTGCTTCATCAAAGTAAACCTGTTCCTTGTCTCTAAAGAAATCAACAATCAACAAGGCATTATCGATATCGTCCTTTAACCGTTTCTTATTGATTACACCTTTTTTTTCAGCTGTATAAGAGTGTTCACGTGTGCAGTCATAATGATAAACAACTTTATCAATCGTATCAAATGATTCTGCATAATAAGCAAGACGGGTCATTACCCAGCAATCCTCACCACAGTTCACGCCCTCCTTGGCCCTAATATTGTACTCATCATACAATGACTTTCTAATAAGACGGTTCCAAAGGCTGTGATTGATGGTCAGCTGCATCATATCGATAACGAACTCTGCTTTTGAACTATAGTGAGGACTCGGCAACAAGATTTGATTATTAGCCGTGTGCATCATTGCCAATCCGGTCACTATGTCAGCCTTGGAGCGCAACTGATGATTGACCAGAGTCTCTACCGCGTCCAATTCGGTAAAATCGTCGGAATCGGCATGAATGACGAACTCCCCTGTACAGTGTTCCAGAGCTGTGTTTCTACACGCAGCAACTCCACGATTTCTATCATGGTTGATTATCTTAGTCTGGCTAGAACGATGGGGGTAACGACTCATTACCCGCATCAATACGTCAATACTTGAATCTGGCGTGCAGTCGTTGACAAAGACATACTCAATGTTAGCATAAGTTTGCTCGAACAGACTTACAGCACAACGCTCGAGATACTTTTCAACATTGTATATCGGGACAAGAATTGATACCTTGGGAGTCTCAATATTCATAAACAGTTTTTCTAATGTCAGTTAATTAATGAGAGTCACTGGTTTCCCGTTAAAATCAGGAAATGATAAAGATGTGCCTGTAAACCCTGCGGGGCTAATGCGAATTACACGAATCTTTAGCTCGGCGTAGCCAATTTAACTAATTAGATGCTAGTATTTTAATCCCGCCGCGCAGAACAGTCCAGCGTTGACAATCAAGTAATCGTATCGTTTCACTTATATTTGTATGAAAGAATCTTATTATATACTTTCGACAAAAAAAGTGAGGTCCTGCAAGAGTGATAATGTTGAGAAACAA
>CACZAC010000022.1 GCA_902779125.1 uncultured Bacteroidales bacterium
TGCCGCTCAGATGGACGGTGCTATCGTAGTTGTTGCTGCTACCGACGGTGTTATGCCGCAGACCCGCGAGCACATCCTGCTCGCCCGTCAGGTGAACGTTCCCCGTCTGGTTATCTTCCTGAACAAGTGTGACTCCCCCGACGTTGACGACGAGATGATCGAGCTCGTTGAGATGGACGTTCGTGACCTCCTCTCAGAGTATGAGTTCGACGGTGAGAACACCCCCATCATCCGCGGTTCCGCTCTTGGTGCACTCCAGGGTGATCCCAAGTGGGAGGATACCGTTCGTGAGCTGATGAACGCTGTTGACGAGTGGATTCCCCTGCCCCCGCGTGATCGTGACAAGCCCTTCCTGATGCCCATCGAGGACGTCTTCTCAATCACTGGCCGTGGCACCGTTGCTACTGGTCGTATCGAGACTGGTGTCGTTAAGGTGAGCGACGAGGTTCAGATCATGGGTCTGGGTGCCGAGATGAAGTCGGTAGTTACCGGCGTTGAGATGTTCCGCAAGATCCTCGATGAGGGTGAAGCTGGTGACAACGTTGGTCTGCTGCTCCGCGGTATTGACTATAAGACTATCAAGCGTGGTATGGTTATCTGCCACCCGGGCGTTATCAAACCCCACGACCACTTCAAGGCTTCTATCTACGTCCTGAAGAAGGAAGAGGGCGGCCGCCACACCCCGTTCCACAACCACTATCGTCCCCAGTTCTACATCCGCACCCTGGATGTAACCGGTGAGATCATGCTCCCCGCTGGTGTCGAGATGGTAATGCCTGGTGACAACGTCGAGATCGACGTCAAGCTGATCACCCCGGTTGCTTGCAGCGAAGGTCTGCGTTTCGCTATCCGCGAGGGTGGCCGCACCGTAGGTTCTGGTCAGATCACTGGCATCATCGAGGACTAATCGTTAGATAGTCTAACCCGGCCGAGGTCCTAACGGGCCGAAGCCAAAGGAATAAAAGGTCTGGCTGCATGCCAGTCAGACCTTTTTGAATACGGGAATAGCTCAGTTGGTAGAGCGACGGTCTCCAAAACCGTAGGTCGTGAGTTCGAGCCTTACTTCCCGTGCAAAAAAAGAAAGAAGAATAAACAAATGAAGAAATTTTTTGAGAATAGACTTACGGATCTCAAGGAATCTTATAACGAGCTCGTTCATAAGGTTTCTTGGCCTACTAAGAGTGAACTTGCCAACAGTACCGTTCTTGTGATGGTTGCTTCCATCATCGCATCACTGGTAATCTGGGTAATTGACCTCGCCATCAATGAAATGATGAAGGTCGTTTATCACGTGGCTGCCTAATAACCCGGGCGCCTCATTAGCAATCAGTCCACTCTTGTGGACGGCTGTTTCATTACATTACATTTTTAACAAACTGTCACTGCACTAAGTCACAACTATGTCTCAAGGTAAGCATCAATGGTACATCCTGCGCACCATTTCGGGCAAGGAGATGAAGGTCAAGGAGATGATTGAGGGATACAGGAAGAACAATCCTGTCTATGCCGAGAATATCTCTCAGATTCTTGTGCCTACTGAGAAGGTTTACACCACGCGTGCCGGAAAGAAGGTCCTCAAAGAGAAGGTCATGTTTTCGGGCTATGTGTTCGTGAAGCTGGAGCTTACTCCTGACATCGAGGTGACCCTGCAGGACACCACCAACGTGGTGAACTTCGTGCGCTCCCGTGAGGGTGAGCGTCGTCCCGAGCCGGTGCCTGAGCACCAGATCCAGACGATGCTCGGTCAAGCCGAGGTACGCGAGATGGAGGCAGCCGACGCTGTCAGCGATTATATCGTTGGCGAGTCGGTGAAGGTCAACTTCGGCCCCTTCAGCGGCTTTATCGGTGAGATCAAGGAAATCAATCGCGAGAAGCGCGAGTTGACGGTTATGGTTAAGGTGTTCGGTCGTGAGACGCCGCTCAAGTTGGATAATTCGCAAGTCGAGCGCGAGTAACGACAAGGTCGATGTTACGCTTCCGAGTCGTGCTTGCCATGTTTTTTAACAACACAATAAATTGAATTTGTACAATGGCTAAAGAAATTGCTGGACAGATCAAATTGCAGATTAAGGGTGGGGCAGCAAACCCCTCTCCTCCCGTTGGTCCCGCTCTGGGTTCCAAGGGTATCAACATCATGGATTTTTGCAAGCAATTCAACGCCCGCACCCAGAACAAGGCCGGTAAGGTGCTGCCCGTAGTGATCTCTTACTACGCAGACAAGAGCTTTGACTTTGTTGTCAAGACTTCTCCCGTGCCTGTACAGCTGCTTGAGGCCGCTAAGGTCAAGGGCGGTTCCGGTGAGCCTAACCGCAAGAAGGTGGCATCGGTGACCTGGGATCAGGTGAAGGAAATTGCCGAAGACAAAATGCCGGATTTGAACTGTTTTACATTAGCCTCGGCTATGCGTATGGTGGCCGGAACAGCAAGAAGTATGGGTATCACTGTAAAGGGTCAATTCCCTGAGAACGTTTTGTACAACGCGAAGGTAGAAGCGGGGAAAGCGTACACCCTTGAGGAAGCTGCAGCATTGGTTAAGGAAATCACTTTTACCAAGTTTGATGCTTCCACTGATATTGACGTACGTCTTGGCGTAGATCCGCGAAAGGCCAACCAAATGGTCCGTGGCGTTGTTTCTCTGCCTCATGGCACTGGCAAGCAGGTGCGCGTCCTGGTTCTCTGTGGACCGGAGGCTGAAGCCGCTGCTAAGGAAGCCGGAGCAGAATATGTCGGTCTTGACGAGTACATCGACAAGATTAAGAGCGGATGGACTGACATTGATGTGATTATCACTCAGCCCCAAATCATGGGAAAGGTAGGTCCTCTCGGTCGCATCCTCGGTCCTCGTGGCCTGATGCCGAACCCCAAGAGCGGCACCGTTACTCCTGACGTGGCTAAGGCTGTGAAAGAAGTGAAGCAAGGTAAGATCGACTTTAAGGTCGATAAGGGTGGTATTGTACACACCTCGATTGGTAAGGTATCGTTCAGCCCCGAGCAGATTCGCGACAACGCTGCCGCGTTCATCAACACGCTCATCAAGCTGAAACCCGCCGCTGCCAAGGGTACGTACATCAAGAGCATTTATCTTTCGAGCACCATGAGCAAGGGTATCAAGAGGATACTCTTGACAAGTATAGCGTTGTCTATCTGGCTAACACCACATCGCTGAATGCTGAGAAGACCGTGGACCTGCGCCGCGCTGCCTTCAAGGCCGGTATCAAGATGATGGTAGTCAAGAACACCCTGTTGAAGAAGGCCATGGATGCTTGTGACATCGATTATAGTGGCCTCTATGACGCATTGGCTGGTCCCACCACCCTGTTGCTCAGCGACACGGGCAATGCTCCGGCTAAACTCATCAAGGAATTCCGCGGTAAGAAGGAGACTATTCCCGCTTTTAAGGCTGCTTATGTTGAGGAGACCGTCTTTATTGGCGAGCAGAACCTCGACGCTCTGGTAGCTCTCAAGAGCAAGAACGAGCTTATCGCCGATGTTGTGGCTCTGCTGCAATCGCCGGCTAAGAACGTCATCAGCGCTCTCCAGTCGGGTGGCAACAAGCTCCACGGAGTCCTGGAAACCTTATCCAAAAAAGAAGATTAAACAAAAACAAAAAACAAAAACCAATTTTAAATCCATACTATTATGGCAGATTTGAAAGCTTTTGCAGAACAGTTAGTCAACCTTACCGTAAAGGAAGTTAACGAACTCGCTCAGATTTTGAAAGATGAATATGGCATCGAGCCCGCCGCTGCAGCTGTTGCTGTTGCTGCTGGTCCCGCTGCTGGTGCAGCCGCTGAGGCCGAGGAGAAGACCTCGTTTGACGTTGTCCTCAAGGCCGCTGGTGCTCAGAAGCTCCAGGTGATCAAGAAGGTGAAAGAGCTCCTCAGCCTTGGTCTGAAGGATGCTAAGGACCTTGTTGACAAGGCTCCCGCTACCCTCAAGGAGGGTGCTACCAAGGACGAGGCCGACGCTCTGAAGGCAGAGATCGAGAGCCTGGGTGCCGAGGTTGAACTGAAATAATAGCACCTGTTAACAGGTGTGTAGGTTAAGAATCACTACCACGAGTCGATTCTTAACCTTTTTGTGTCAAATTTGACCTGCACACAAGATGATTCATCGGGAGTTGTCCAGCGGTGGGCAAAACCCATTGGCTGGACAACTTGTCCTGATGAATATTGACCACTCAACCCCTAGCCGCCCAATGGGTTGGCGCGTTATACTGAAAGCCCCCTTGCGGCAGGCTGTGTGGCGCATGAGCTGTTTTTCTACGCTTTTTTCTATATTTTGAGTTCTCAAAACATCATTGTCAATGTCAGTTTCTAAAAAAGAACGAGTCAATTTTGCACGGGTAAGAAATCCCTATCCCTATCCCGATTTCCTTGACGTGCAGTTACAGTCATTCCGTGATTTCCTACAGCTGGATACACCGACTGAAAAACGAAAAAACGAGGGACTCTATAAGGTTTTTGCCGAGAATTTCCCCATCGAGGACACCCGCAACAACTTTAAGCTTGAATTCCTTGACTATTATATCGACCCGCCGCGCTATACCATCGACGAGTGTTTGGACATCGGCTTGACCTACAGCGTACCCCTTAAGGCCAAACTCAAACTCTACTGTACCGACCCCGACCACAATTTCCCGATGAACATCCAGGATGTTTATCTGGGTTCGATTCCGTATATGACGGACAAGGGTACGTTTGTGATCAACGGCGCCGAGCGCGTTGTTGTGTCACAGCTGCACCGTTCGCCGGGTGTCTTCTTCGGACAGAGCCTTCACGCTAACGGTACCAGGCTGTACTCAGCTCGTATTATCCCGTTCCGCGGGTCTTGGATCGAGTTCGCTACCGACATCAACAATGTGATGTATGCCTACATCGACCGTAAGAAGAAATTACCGGTGACCACGTTGCTGCGTGCCATCGGACTTGAAACCGACAATGACATTATCCAGGTCTTCGGCCTTGCCGAGGAGATGAAGGTCAACAAGACCAACCTCAAGAAGGCTGTGGGTCGCAAACTCGCTGCCCGCGTGCTGCGTTCCTGGAGTGAGGACTTCGTTGATGAGGACACCGGTGAGGTTGTTAGCATCGAGCGTAACGATGTGATCATCGACCGCGACACCGAGCTGCAGGAGGAGAATATTGCCGAGATTCTTGATTCCGGCGTTTCCACCATCCTGTTGCACCGCGAGGATGTCAACACCAGCGATTTCCAGATCATTTTCAACACCCTCAACAAGGATACCTGTAACAGTGGCAAGGAGGCGGTGAACTTCATCTACCGCCAGCTGCGCAACGCCGAGCCGCCCGATGACAACAGTGCCCGTGAGGTGATTACCAACCTGTTCTTCAGCGAGAAGCGCTATGACCTGGGTGAGGTGGGCCGTTTCCGTATCAATGTCAAGCTCGGTCTTGACACCGATCCCGACAAGCGAGTTCTCACCAAGGAGGACATCATCGAAATCATTAAGTACCTTATCGGCTTGATCAACAGCAAGCAGGATGTGGACGATATCGACCACTTGAGCAACCGCCGCGTCCGCACTGTCGGCGAGCAGTTGTACAACCAGTTCGGCGTGGGTCTTGCCCGCATGGCCCGTACCATCCGTGAGCGCATGAACGTTCGCGACACCGAGCAGTTCGCTCCCATCGACCTGATTAATGCCAAGACGATTTCGAGTGTCATCAACACCTTCTTTGGCACCAACGCCTTGTCGCAGTTCATGGACCAGACCAACCCGCTGGCCGAGATTACCCACAAGCGCCGTATGAGCGCCCTGGGTCCTGGCGGTCTGTCGCGTGAGCGTGCCGGCTTCGAGGTGCGTGACGTTCACTATACCCACTACGGCCGTCTCTGCCCGATTGAGACCCCTGAAGGTCCCAACATCGGTCTGATTTCGTCGTTGTGCGTGTATGCTAAGATCAACAATTTGGGCTTCATCGAGACTCCCTACCGCAAGGTGGAGAACAGCAAGGTGGACCTGAATAATGACAATATCATCTACCTTACTGCCGAGGACGAGGAAGACCGCATCATCGCCCAGGGTAATGCTCCTCTCGACGAGGAGGGCAACTTCGTGCGTGACCGTGTTAAGGCCCGCAAGAACGCCGACTTCCCTGTAGTGTCGCCTGATGAGGTTGAGCTGATGGACGTGTCGCCGCAACAGATCGCTTCGATTGCTGCTGCGCTCATCCCGTTCCTCGAGCATGATGACGCTAACCGCGCCCTGATGGGTGCCAACATGATGCGTCAGGCCGTGCCTCTGCTGCGCAGCGAGGCTCCCATTGTGGGAACCGGTATTGAGCAACGCATGGCTTACGACAGCCGCACCCAGCTTCAGGCCGAGGGTGATGGTGTTGTTGAATTTGTTGACGCCAGCGTTATCCGCATCCGCTATGACCGCACCGAGGACGAGGAATTCGTATCGTTCGACAGCGCGGTAAAGGATTACAAGCTGCCCAAGTTCCGCAAGACCAACCAGAGCACGACCATTGACCTGCGTCCCATCTGTAACGTCGGTGATCGCGTTGTGAAGGGCCAAATCCTCACCGAGGGTTATTCAACCCAGAACGGTGAGTTGGCGCTGGGCCGCAACCTCAAGGTGGCTTACATGCCCTGGAAGGGTTACAACTATGAGGATGCTATCGTAATCAACGAGCGCCTTGTCCGTGAGGACATCCTGACCAGTGTCCACGTTGATGAATACACCCTTGAGGTGCGTGAAACCAAGCGTGGTATGGAGGAATTGACCAACGACATCCCCAACGTGAGTGAGGATGCCACCAAGGATCTCGACGAGCGTGGTATCATCCGCGTGGGTGCCCATGTGATTCCCGGCGATATCCTCATCGGTAAGATTACTCCTAAGGGTGAGAGCGATCCCACGCCCGAGGAGAAACTGTTGCGTGCCATCTTCGGTGACAAGGCTGGTGATGTGAAGGATGCCTCGTTGAAGGCCAATCCCTCGCTCAAGGGCGTTGTAATCGGCACACGCTTGTTTGCCCGTGCCGTGAAGAAGCGCACCCGTGGCGTGGATCCCGAAATCGAAGCGCTCGACAACGAGTACAAGGCACGTCAGGAAGAGTTGCACGGTGTCCTCATCGAGAAGCTCAATGCTTTGACCGAGGGTCGCATCTCACAGGGCGTGAAGGACTATATGGATGTCGAGGTAGTTCCCAAGGGTGAAAAGTTCACCCGTGAGCTCCTCATGGGCATCGAGAACTTCGACAGCATCAACCTAAGCCGCTGGACTGCCGATACCCACCGCAACGAACTCATCCGTGCTACCGTGATGAATTACCTGCACAAGAGCAAGGCCTACGAGTCTGAGCTCAAGCGCAAGAAACTCGACATCAGCATCGGTGACGAGCTGCCTTCGGGTATCATGCAGCTGGCTAAGGTCTATATCGCCAAGAAGCGCAAAATCAGCGTCGGTGATAAGATGGCAGGTCGCCACGGTAACAAGGGTATTGTATCGCGTGTCGTTCGCCAGGAGGATATGCCTTTCCTCGCCGACGGTACTCCCGTTGACCTGGTACTGAACCCCCTGGGTGTGCCCTCGCGTATGAACCTGGGTCAGATTTTCGAGGCCGTTCTGGGTTGGGCAGGCCGTGAACTCGATGTGAAGTTCGCTACCCCCATCTTTGACGGTTGCAGTCTCAATGACCTCAACGAGTGGACCGACAAGGCTGGTCTGCCCCGTGCGGGAACGACCCAGCTCTATGACGGCGCCACTGGCGAGCCCTTCGACCAGAAGGCAACTGTCGGTGTGACCTACTTCCTCAAGCTCGGTCACATGGTCGAGGACAAGATGCACGCACGCTCGATTGGTCCGTACTCCCTCATCACGCAGCAGCCTCTGGGTGGTAAAGCCCAGTTCGGTGGTCAGCGTTTTGGTGAGATGGAGGTTTGGGCTCTGGAGGCATTCGGCGCTAGCCATGTGCTCCAAGAAATCCTCACCGTCAAGAGTGACGATGTTGTGGGCCGCAGCAAGGCCTACGAGGCTATCGTCAAGGGTGATCCCATGCCCACTCCGGGCATTCCCGAGTCGCTCAACGTGCTGCTGCACGAGCTGCGTGGACTGTGTCTGAATGTGAAACTCGATTAATTCCGCTTTCTACTATGGCTTTCAAGAAAGATACAAAGATAAAGAACAATTTCACCAAGATCACCATCAGTCTGGCTTCGCCCGACGAGATCCTGGAGAATTCACATGGTGAGGTCCTCAAGCCTGAGACCATCAATTACCGCACCTATAAGCCTGAACGTGACGGCTTGTTCTGTGAACGCATCTTTGGCCCTGTCAAGGACTATGAGTGCCATTGCGGTAAGTACAAGCGCATCCGCTACAAGGGCATCGTGTGCGACCACTGCGGTGTTGAGGTGACCGAGAAGAAGGTGCGCCGCGAGCGCAGCGGCCACATCGAGCTCGTTGTGCCGGTGGCTCACATCTGGTACTTCCGCTCACTTCCCAACAAGATCGGTTACTTGCTGGGTATCCCCACCAAGAAGCTCGACATGATCATCTACTATGAGCGTTATGTCGTGATCAATCCTGCTGGCGTGAAGTATGAAAACGGTACCGAGAGCCGCGAGCTGCAGAAGTACGACCTGCTCACCGAGGATGAGTATGTCGCCATCATGGAGAAACTGCCCAAGGACAACCAGTCCCTGGATAACGATAATCCCGACAAGTTCATCGCCAAGATGGGCGCCGAGGCCATCTATGACCTCCTTGCCGAACTTGACCTGGACTCTCTGGCCAACACGCTGCGTGACCGTGCTTATAAGGAGAATTCACAGCAGCGCAAGACC
Source organism: uncultured Bacteroidales bacterium (assembly GCA_902779125.1). Lineage (GTDB taxonomy): Bacteria > Bacteroidota > Bacteroidia > Bacteroidales > Muribaculaceae > Sodaliphilus. Next base: position 8,818 of record CACZAC010000022.1, read on the forward strand.
GACGCCCTCAAGCGTCTGCAAGTCGTTGAATCATTCCGTGCCAGCAAGAACGTGAACCGCCCCGAGTGGATGATTCTCAAGGTCATCCCCGTGATTCCGCCCGAGCTGCGCCCCTTGATTCCCCTCGATGGTGGCCGTTTCGCTACCAGCGACGTCAACGACCTGTATCGTCGCGTGATTATCCGCAATACCCGTCTGAAACGACTCATCGAAATCAAGGCCCCCGAGGTCATCATGCGCAACGAGAAGCGTATGCTTCAGGAGGCTGTGGACTCGTTGCTTGACAACTCACGCAAGTCGAGCGCCGTCAAGAGCGATGCCAACCGTCCCCTCAAGTCCTTGAGCGACAGCCTCAAGGGTAAGCAAGGTCGTTTCCGTCAGAACCTGCTCGGTAAACGTGTGGACTACTCAGCCCGCTCGGTTATCGTCGTGGGTCCTGAACTGAAGATGGGCGAGTGCGGTATCCCCAAGGATATGGCTGCTGAGCTTTACAAGCCCTTCGTAATCCGCAAACTGATTGAGCGCGGTATCGTCAAGACGGTCAAGAGCGCCAAGAAGATTGTGGACCGCAAGGAGCCCGTCGTGTGGGACATTCTCGAGAACGTGATGAAGGGTCATCCCGTGCTCTTGAACCGTGCACCGACACTGCACCGCTTGGGTATCCAGGCCTTCCAGCCCAAGCTCATTGAGGGTAAGGCCATCCAGCTGCACCCCCTGGCTTGTACGGCATTCAACGCCGACTTCGACGGTGACCAGATGGCAGTTCACCTGCCCCTGGGCAATGAGGCCGTTGTCGAGGCTCAGATGCTGATGCTCGAGCCCCACAACATTCTCAATCCCGCCAACGGTGACCCCGTGACCGTTCCTTCACAGGATATGGTACTCGGTCTGTACTACATTACCAAGCTGCGCAAGGGCGACAAGGGCGAGGGACTCAAGTTCTACGGTCCCGAAGAGGCTCTGGTAGCCTATAACGAGGGCAAGGTGGCCATGCACGCTATCATCAGCGTGGTGGTTGATGTGGTCAACGAGAATGGTGAGCACGAGAGCAAGCTCGTCGAGGAAACCTCTGTCGGTCGTATCATCTTCAACAACACCGTTCCCTACGAGATCGGTTATGTCAACGAGTTGATTTCTAAGAAATCGCTGCGTAACATCATCACCCGTGTTATCCGCAACTGCGGTGTGCCCCGCTCGGCACAGTTCCTTGATGACGTCAAGAACATGGGTTACTACATGGCATTCAAGGGTGGCTTGTCGTTCAACCTGAACGATGTGCTCATTCCCGACAAGAAAGCCGATATCATCGCTGCCGGTGATGCCGAGGCCGAGAAAATCAAGGCCAGCTATGAGATGGGTCTCATCGGTGACAATGAGCGTTACAACCAGATTATTGATATCTGGACTAATGTCAATACCGAGCTCACCAGCGAGCTGATGAAGCAGATTACTGCCGACAAGCAGGGCTTCAACTCTGTATTCATGATGCTTGACTCGGGTGCTCGTGGTTCTAAGGACCAGATTCGTCAGCTCTCCGGTATGCGTGGTCTGATGGCCAAGCCGCAGAAGTCGGGTGTCGAGGGCGGTCATCAGATTATTGAGAACCCCATCCTCGCCAACTTCAAGGAGGGTTTGTCGGTGCTCGAGTACTTTATCTCGACCCACGGTGCCCGTAAGGGTCTTGCCGATACCGCATTGAAGACCGCCGACGCCGGTTATCTGACCCGTCGTCTGGTTGACGTTGCTCACGATGTGATTATCAACGAGGAAGACTGTGGCACCCTGCGCGGACTTGTTTGCCGCGAGGTGCGTCAAGGCGACCGCGTTGTTGCTACCCTGGGTGAGCGCATCCTGGGTCGCGTTTCGGTTCACGATGTGATTGATCCCACCACGGGTGAAATCATCGTCGAGAGTGGTGAAGAAATCACCGACGCTATTGCTGCACGTATCGACCGCTCGCCCATCGAGTCGGTAGAAATCCGTTCGGTCCTCACCTGTGAGGCTAAGCGTGGCGTGTGCGCCAAGTGCTATGGACGTAACCTGGCATCCCACCGCATGGTACAGCGTGGCGAGGCGGTCGGCGTGATTGCCGCCCAGTCTATCGGTGAGCCTGGTACTCAGCTGACTCTGCGTACCTTCCACGCCGGTGGTGTGGCAAGCAACGCTTCGGCTGTTTCCAATATCACTTCCAAGTATAACGGTCGCATCGAGATTGAAGACCTGCGCACCGTGCAGGATAAGGACGGCGTGGATATCGTTGTTGGTCGTATGGCCGAGATGTCTATCAAGGATCCCAATACCAACATGGTGCTCACCCATGCTCCTATCGAGTACGGTTCCAAGCTGTTCTTCAAGCCAGGTGATTCAGTGAAAGAGGGTGACAAGATCTGTGAATGGGACGCTTTCAATGCTGTCATCGTGAGTGAGGTCGGCGGTACCTTGAGATTCAAGAACTTGATCAAGGACGTCACCTTCCGCGAGGAGTATGATGAAATGTCGGGCAACGCCGAGATTTTCATCATTGAGACCAAGGACCACAACCGCATTCCCGAGGCCGAGGTAATTGATGCCGAGGGTAATGTGCTCAGGTCCTACTCACTGCCCGTGCGTGCTCACCTCATGAAGAAGGATAACGAGGAAATCACCCCCGGTGAAGTCTTCGTCAAGATTCCGCGCTCGTTCTCGGGTGGTGCTGGTGATATCACCGGTGGTCTGCCTCGTGTAACCGAGTTGTTCGAGGCCCGTAACCCGTCCAACCCCGCTATCGTCAGTGAGATTGACGGTGAGGTTTCGTTCGGCCGCATCAAGCGCGGTAACCGCGAGATTACCGTTAAGAGCCGCATCGGTGAGGAGAAGAAGTACCTTGTGCCGCTGTCAAAGCAGATTCTGGTTCAGGAGAACGACTTCGTGCGTGCCGGTACTCCGTTGTCCGACGGTGCCATCACGCCTGCCGACATCCTGCGCATCAAGGGTCCCACGGCCGTTCAGGACTATATCGTTAACGAGGTTCAGGACGTTTACCGCACCCAGGGTGTGAAGATCAACGACAAGCACTTTGAGGTTATCGTGCGCCAGATGATGCGCAAGGTGCGCATTATCGATCCCGGTGACACTCGTTTCCTTGAGGAGCAGACGGTTGACAAGCGTGACTTCATGGAGGAGAACGACCGTATCTGGGGCAAGAAGATTGTTACCAACAGTGGTGACAGCGACGAGGTCCAGAATGGACAGATTCTCACCGCGCGCAAGCTGCGTGACATCAACTCATCGCTCAAGCGCCGTGACATGAAACTCGTCGTCGTTCGCGACGCCGTGCCCGCTACCAGTGAGCAGATTCTGTTGGGTATCACCCGTGCCGCTCTGCAGACCAGTAGCTTCATGTCGGCAGCATCATTCCAGGAGACCACCAAGGTCCTCAACGAGGCTGCCATCAACGGTCGCACCGACACGCTCGAGGGTATGAAGGAGAACGTCATCTGCGGTCACCTCATTCCCGCCGGTACCGGTATGCGCGAGTATCAGACTCTTGTCGTTGGTGACAAGAACGAGATGGCACTCGCCGAGCAAGCCAGGAAAGAGCGTGAGCTTGCTGCAATGGAAGGTGAATAACTCCATCGGTCCCCAACATTGAATGATAATTAATTGAGATTGAAATAATCGTATATTTTCCATAGTTAATTTGTTTATTGAGACTCTGGCCCGCTGCGAAGCGTGCTGGAGTTTTTTCTTGTTAAGATATCGGCTTGGCTCGGTATAACGATTGGGAATTAATGTGTAACTTTGCAATCTCATGCAAGGCAAACGTGTGTCAATAGTGATGTGTACCTACAATGGGGAGCGGTTCCTGAGGGAACAGCTCGAATCCTTGTTGTGGCAGACCCGTCAGGCTGATGAAATCATCATTCAGGATGACCATTCGACCGATGGCACCTGGCAGTTGTTGCAGGAGTATGCCGCTGGCTATCCTCAGATAAGGCTTTTCGCCAACGAAGCTGGACGCGGTGTGAACAACAACTTCTTTAGTGCCTTGCGGCGTGCGACAGGGGACTATATCGCCATCAGTGACCAGGATGACATTTGGGATAGTACCAAGATGGAGAAACAACTGGCTGCTATCGGTGACAAATTGCTGTGTACTTGCCGTTCCAAGCCGTTCTCAACTGATGGCTCTCCCGTTAATTATGATTCTCGCAAACCCAACTACCACTTGGCGCGCATGCTTTACAGTTCCATTGCCGGCCACACCGTGCTTATTGACCGACGACTATTGGATATGATTCCCGATCAGGAAGTGGTGGGACGGATTTACTATGACGTGTTTCTGGCTCTTGCAGCCGCTGCCAATGACAGTGTTGTGCTTGTCAACGAGGTGCTCGTCAATCAGCGGCGCCATGAGGATGCGGCCACGTTCACGCGTGCCGACAGCCACCGCACGCCGTCGGTGGGTAATGCCTTTTATACCCTGTCATGGTCGATTCGCCATTATCGCGAGATGCAACCCTATCTGTTTGACTATTTCCAGCGCCGTTACCGCCTGATGCAGGGCATCCAGGCCGAGGGTGAACTCTATGAAGATGTTACTGCTATGGCCGGACTTGAAGGAAAGCCCGGCCTGTGCAACCTCATTCGCCTGTGTCGTTATCACCTTAAATACCGTCATCATCTGTTTTATACCGAGGGAAGAGGTGCCGTGAACTTCCTGAGAGCCGCCCTCTACTGCATCATGCACGTCTATTTCTACCGCAACCTGTTACCAGCCAAATAATACTGATTCCAAAACCATTGCGGAATTGTTGCCTCTCACAGCCTCAACGTGAGTTTTTTGTTGTATCTTTGCGGCGAGATTTGGTGCCTGGGGTTACGGCTCCGGGTGAAAAGGGAACCGGGTGTGAATCCCGGACAGACGGCGCTGCTGTGTGCCCCTGGTGAGATTCCCGCAGTGGACCACTGCGTGGCGTCCCTGTAGCAAGGGACGACGTGGGAAGGGACAGTGCAAGAAAGGGAAGGGGCGAGTCAGAAGACCTGCCAAATCGTGGACATAGAAACCCGGAATAATGCGTAAAACGTTAGTTATAGCACTTTTTGTCTTTGTGTGTTTCCTGTGCACTCGTGCCCAGGAAGGCGTTCTTGCGCACCAGGCCGACTCGGTTATGGCTGCTGTGGGTATCGGTCGTCTGGATTCGATGCATTATATCCAAAATGTCATCGTCTATGGACGCCGCCCCTATGAAGACGTCATTCCTGCCCAGGAACTCACGGGTAAGCAACTTGAGGGTCTCAACAGCCATTCTGTGGCCGATGCCGTGCGCTACTTTGCCGGCGTCCAGCTCAAGGATTACGGCGGTGTGGGAGGACTCAAGACGGTTGACATCCGCTCGATGGGAACCAATCACATGGGTGTTTTCTATGACGGCATCCAGATTGGCAACGCCCAGAACGGCCAGGTGGACTTGGGAAAATTTTCACTCGACAATATTGAGGCGATTTCACTTTACAACGGTCAGCGAAGTAACATTTTCCAGAGCGCCAAGGACTATGGCTCGGCAGGCACTATCTACTTGCGCACCCGCCGTCCCAAGTTCAAGGATGGCAAGCGTGACAACGTGAATGTGTCGTTCAAGACGGGCTCCTTCGGGCTCGTGAATCCCAGTGTGCGTTGGGAGCATAAATTGAGTCGCTCGGTGAGCCTGTCGTTCAACAGCGAGTTCACCTACGCTACGGGTAAGTATCGTTTCCGTTACCGCAAGCACTACAGCGACGGCACCCTGGCGTGGGACACCACTGCAGTAAGGCAGAACGGTGACGTGCGTTCCTATCGTGTCGAGGGCGCTGTCTTCGGCGTGATGCCCAGTGGCAAATGGCACGCCAAGGCCTATTTCTACGACAGCAGTAAGGGCATCCCCGGTGCCATCGTCAATAATGTGTGGAAGCATGCCCAGAAGCAGTGGGACCGCAACTTCTTCCTGCAAGGAGCCTACCAGCGCAAGTTCAGCGACCGCTACGAGATGATGTTCAACGCCAAGTATTCGCGTGACTATCTGCACTATCTCAACCCCGACACCACGTTGATGTATATCGACAACAAGTTCTGGCAGGACGAGATTTACCTTTCTACAGCCAACAAATACACCATCCTCACCGATTGGGACGTCAACCTGTCGGTGGACTATCAGTGGAACAGCCTTGACGCGACGTTGACAGGCTTCGGCTATCCCGTGCGCCACACGGTGCTCACCGCACTGGCGACCGCATGGAGCTGGCGCGGTTTCAAGGTGCAGGGTAGTCTGCTCTACACGATGGTCAACGACCGTTCTTCGGCACGGTTCAACGGACAGGTCGTGGGCAAGATGAGCAGGTATGCCAACAAGGTCACGCCTGCTGTTTTCCTCAGCTGGCAGCCGTGGCAGGAGCGGGATTTTAACCTTCGCGCCTATTACAAGCGCATCTTCCGTCTGCCAACGTTCAATGACCTCTACTATACCGACATGGGCAACATCACGCTCAATCCCGAGTATGCCACCCAGTACAACGTGGGATTCCTCTACCGCCTACTTGCCGACCGGGGGCTGTTGGAGGGCATCAAGTTGAGCGCCGATGCCTATTACAACTACATTACCGACAAAATCATCGCCGTGCCCAAGGGCACAGGACAGTACCGATGGATGATGATGAACGTGGGCATCGTGAAAATCCTTGGCATCGACGTGAGCGCACGAACCACTTTGCGCTTGCCTGCCGACGTAATTCTGGACATCAACCTGAGCTATACCTACCAGAAGGCTCAGGACTATACCAATCCCGCCGACAACGAGGATGGTGGTACGTACAAGGGGCAGTTGGCTTACATTCCATGGCACAGTGGTTCAGTTGTCGGTCACCTGAACTGGCGTGACCTGGACGTGAACTACAGCTTCATCTATGTCGGTGAGCGCTACCACACCAGTGCCAATACCCGCGAGAACCACGAGCAGCCCTGGTACACTCACGACCTGTCGGCAGGATATCTGTTCCACTTGGGAAAAACCACGTTAAAAGTCTCGGGCGAGGTCAATAACCTCTTCAACCAGTACTATGACGTCATCCTCAACTATCCCATGCCGGGACGCAATTACAAACTCATCCTCAAATTCGACATCTGATGATTAATATCCTAAATATGACAAAATGGGACAAAGGGACGGTTCTTTTGTCCCAGGTTCTTTTGGTGCTGTTGTTATTGCTGGTGACATCGTGCCGTGAAGAGGAAACCATCTTCCTGCCTGAGCATGTGTCGGTGGCTCAGCCTGAATTTACCGACATCGAGGGTTTCTACCTGCTGTGCGAGGGCAACATGGGCTGGAACAAGGCGACGCTCGACTACTATGACTACGCCTATGGCGAATACCTGCGCAATATCTTCTCCTACGCCAATCCCAATGTGCCTAAGGAGATGGGTGATGTGGGTAATGACCTCGGTATCTATGGCAGCAATCTGTTTTGTGTCATCAACTGTTCCAACAAGGTGGATGTGCTTGACAAATACACCTGCAAGAAGAAATATCAGATTGACATTCCCAACTGCCGCTTCATCCGCTTCTACGGCGGCTATGCCTATGTGACCAGTTATGCCGGACCGGTGCAGATTAACCCTAACTACGAACAGCGCGGTTATGTCGCCAAGATAGACACCGTCACGATGCAGATTGTCGATACCTGTCTCGTCGGCTTCCAACCCGATGAATTGGAGATTGTCGAGGGCAAGATTTATGTCGCCAATTCGGGCGGCTACATGGTGCCTAACTACGAGAACACCCTATCGGTCATCGATGTGGCGACTTTCAAGGAAGAACGCCGCATCCCTATTGCCATCAACCTGTCGTGGGTCAAGGGTGACCGCCATGGCATGCTGTGGGTGGCGTCTCGTGGCGACTATTACACCACACCGAGCAAGATTTATGCCTATGACACACGCAAACAGCAACTTGTCGATAGCATCGATTGCCGTGTGAGCAACATGTGGCTCGACGGCGACTCGCTCTATGTCGTCAGCACCGAGTGGAGTTATGTGTCGATGAGCAACAAGTTCAATTATGCTATCGTGGACACCCGTCAACGCAGGGTGGTGAGCGACAATTTCATCACCGATGGTACCGACAAGGAAATTGTCATCCCCTATGCAGTTGCTGTCAATCCGATAACCAAGGACATCTATGTCACCGATGCCAAGGATTACGTATCACCGGGACGCCTCTTCTGTTTCGATCGTTATGGCGTGAAAAAATGGGATGTGCGAACTGGCGACATTCCTGCCCACTTTGCCTTCTTGGGCAACAATATCAATGAGAAATAAATCAACCTTCATTAATTTCAATTAGGTTTATGGATATGAGAACTACAAAGAATTTAACAGCCCTTGTGCTGCTGCTGATGACCGCATTAACCATGTGGGGCAACCACCCGTGGCTGACGCGCGTGTATGAGTATCGCCCGGCTCCAGGACAGTTTGTCAACACCTTGCCTGTTGCAAGGGTGGGGGAGCCGGTGGACAGTGTGCTGTCACGCTGCAACTATAGTGTATGTGGACGCATTGACACCGTGACCCAGACGTTCCATGGCCAGACTATCACCAGCATCGACACGGTGTGGGCGGGTAGCATGGTGACTTTGGGCGGCTATGGCGGCTATATCGTCATGGGTTTTGACCATCCCGTGGTGAATATGCACACCTGGGACTTTGACATTCTGGGCAATGCCTTCTACAGCGACCAGATGGTATCGGGTGGCAGTTGTGAGCCTGGCATCGTCATGGTGGGCGTGGATGCCGATGGTGACGGCGTCCCCAGCGATGGCGACCGTTGGTATGAACTCGCTGGCAGTGACTATGACCATCCCAAGACGCAGCACGATTATGCCATCACCTATTACCGTCCCGACGAGGGCAAACCGCGCACGCCCAGCATGACTGACCCCTTTCTGGTGGACACTACTTACATCCGCTGGACCAGCAATGATGTCAACCCCGACAGCACCAGCGGTTACATGAGCCGCAACAGTTTCCACTATCAGCCTTACTGGCCCCTGTGGCTGCAAGGTGAGGAGACGATGACGTTCACGGGTGCCAAGTTGCGCAACAATGCGGTAGATATCGGCGGCAATGACGGCAACGCCTACTTTGTGCAGTACAACTTCTCGTGGGGCTATGTTGACAACCTGCCCAACCATTCTACTCGCCAACCCGGCGTTGAGGGCTTCAACCCTGGCTTCAAGATTGACTGGGCGGTCGATGAACAGGGACGTCACGTCAACCTGACCCATATCGACTTTATCAAGGTTTATAATGCCGTCAACCAGTATTGTGGTTGGATTGGCGAGACTTCCACCGAGGTGGCAGGCGGTGTTGACTTTCATCCTGATGCACCGATGCCCGAGTCTCTGCCTGGCGATGTCAATGGTGACGGTGAGGTCACTGTAAGCGATGTCAATGCCATCATTCATGCAATCGTGACGGGCATGGTTCAACCGAGTGCCGATGTCAACCACGACAGCGAAATTACGGTTGGCGATGTCAACACCGTAATCGGCTATATCTTGAAGTGAAACGCACCAGCAACAACTGTTATTGATTTTGTTGCCTTTTTGGCGCAAAAAAGATGCTTTTTGTAACTAATTTTTTACAAAAAGTGTCTTTTTTCTTGTATGTGTTATTTGTGCTTTGTATATTTGTAACCGTGAATAGTATTACCCCATAGTGGTGCTATTAATCCTGAAACGAAGAATTGTGTTTTTTAGCTTTATAAACTTTTAAAAATTACTGATTATGAAGAAATTAATTTTTACTCTTGCAGCTTTGCTGATGGCGGGAACCGCCATGGCAGACCGTGTTGTAACGTTCAATGCGGAGACGGATGAACTCGGATGGGTTGCTGAAGATAACTCGGAAGGTTGGACTCAAAACATCTACGAGATGTCTAAAGATGGTGTTACCATTAGGTTGACTCAAAGCGGACTCACTGAAGTGCAAGGAGATTCTTATTGGTATTTCCCTGCTACCGAGACATTTACTGTTATATCTGACTTGTATGAGGTGTTTGAGGACGTGCCTTCTGATGAGACTTTTTATGGTGGTATCAGCAAAATTGTCATTTATTGCCAGAACAATCCTGATGATGGTATTGAAATGCAAGACCCGCAGCCTGCTATTTTTGAATGGGAAGAATCTGTATCAGAAGACGGTAAGGAGTTTACCTACGATTTTATTAGTAGTATTGGCCGCATGCCTGAATTAGTTGATTTTTTGCTTCTTACACATGTAGTTGTTTATAAAATCGAAGTGACGCTCGACCGTGTTGATTCCACTACTCCTGGTGATGACCCCACCATCGCACCCAAAAAATTGACCATTTGTGACGGCATGGAAATTTGCCCGACAGTTCCCATTACTGGCAGAAGGTATGCAGACGGAACCTATAGCCAGATGATTTATCCTGCCGAAATGCTTACTGACATGATCGGTAGCGAGATAACTCAGCTGAAGTTCTATGTTGACGGAACGCTCCAATTCTCTGGTGGTGGCATCATCTTGTTTATGGGTGAAGTGGGTCAGTCTTCATATGACGATGATTACATCAACCTGAACTATGAGACTATTTACGGCATGGCTGTTCCCGAGGTTGGTGCATCAGAACTTGTGTTTGACCTCGATCAGCCATACGTTTATAACGGTGGCAACTTGGTCATTGAATTAGTGCGTGGTGGTAGTGATGATGATGTGATCTCGGGTGAGACCTATTTCTATGGTGTTGAGATGGACTATTATTGCAGTACCAGTGATAGCGGTGACCGCTCGCTTGAATATTATATGTTCCTGCCCAAGGTGACCTTCGGCTATGAAGAGGGCGGAGAGCCTGATCCTGAGAATCCCCACGCTACTGGCTACTGGTTGGTAACCTACACCCTTGACGGTGAAGAGGTATGGGATCAGTTCATCCCCGACAAGGACAACTACACTATGATTCTGCCACTCAATTATGACACCTATGGAACCTTCGCTTATCCTATTGAGCCCCGTCCCAACATCAGCTTCCGCGTTGTTGCTGACGGTGTTGACATGGGTGCTGTTGCTCCCGACACCAAGGCCGAGCTTGGCAACGCTCTGTTGAACCCCACCACCGAGGGTGACAACCTGTTCTACCTCGAGGAGGGTCTGGGCCACATCTACAACATGGGCCTGTTCATCGATCCCACTGATGGCCAGATCTACGTTTACGCTGCTATCGCAGGTTACACCGATGTAAACGAACTCAATGCTGGCAAGACTGTTGCTGGTGTGCGCTACTACAACATGACCGGTCAGGAGATGCAGGAGGCTAACGGCATGACTATCGTCGTTACCACCTACACCGACGGTACCACCAGCGCCGTTAAGGTGATGAAGTAAGGTATAGACGACAGTTTTTAGCAAATAGCTGATAACTGGTGAAACATGGAGACGAGGGTCACCCCTCGTCTCTGTGTTTTTGATGGGAATCGTCAAAACGATATCTTTTTTTTTATTTGGTTTTGTGAGAAAATCATTATTTGTTACTTTTGCATTATCATAACCGACAAATGCGAAATTAGCAAAACAGGCTTTTTATTAACCATAAAAATTTTAAAAAACAATGAAAAGATTTTACATGATTCTTGCAGCTGTTGCTGCACTTGCATTAACGGCTCAGGCCCAGTATTGGGAGAGCCTCGAGGTGGGCGACTTTGAAAACGCTGAAACCTACAACGGTTCCTATTTTGACATGGCGCCGACCAATTTCTACCTTGCTCACACGGGCTGTCAGTTGCTTTACACCCCCGAAATGCTGGCCGACTTTAACGACAAGTTTAACTTGAAGATCAAGGGGCTGTCTTTCAGGTTCTATAATGAATCATTTGATGACATGGTCCGCAACGTGAATATTTATCTTCAGGAAACCGACGCTACGGAGTTCGCCGTCAATGAGGAGGGCGTGAAGCAATTCTTCCCCTTGGGTGATCAAGTTGTTGAGGAAGAACGTACCTTCTTCATGTCATATCTCTATGGCGAAGACTTTGACGTTTCTTTCCGCTTTGATTATCCCTTCACCCCAGGTAAGGGTCTGCTCGTGACGATAGTCTTTGACGCCTTGGATGACGACAACTGCACCATGGGCAGCGACTATGCTCCCTTCTACACCTCGGGTATCCGTGGCAAGGCCATGACCTATACTAATAACTGGACTAGCTTTGTTGACTATACCCACGGTAACGATTTCCCCAATGCAACCGCTTCGCTGGGTTGCGGCACCAACGTCGAACTTCCTTGTACCAGGATTGATTACTACTATGAGGATCCTGTTCAGACTGCATCACCCGAAATTATTACCACTCCTGGTGATGACTTCTACACATTTACGGCACAAGTGAAGGAAGGCGACCCCGAGGCCGAAGTGACTATGTATATAGTCGATGAGAACCGCGGACGCATTTTGGTAGACAATCCCTTAGTCGTGAATCGCGGCGAACTGGATCAGACCTTTGAGCTCGTGGCTGTAGCCCACATTGAAAATCAGCTTGACGGTGAGACCTCCATCACGGCTGAAGTTCCCGCTAAGACGGCTACCGGCATTAATGAAATCATCAATGGCAAAGCCGTTACCGGAGTGCGTTACTACAACATGGCTGGTCAGGAAATGCAGGAGGCTAACGGCATGACCATCGTCGTTACCACCTATACCGACGGCTCAACCACTGTCGCTAAGGTGATGAAGTAAACACAACCAATCGCTGACACCCTCTTGCAGGGACAAAAAGAATCGGGAGAAGATTGCCGCTTTGGCATCCTTCTCCCGATTCTTTTTCCCCATCAGTGATGGGTTTGGCAGGCAAATGAGCCTTTAGCCATTGATGATTAGGCTGATGACTGCATTTACATCTGCTACTGTTATCTCTCCGTCGCCGTTGACGTCGGCGGCGGGAATGTTGTCGATGCTGCCCAGGATGATGCCGATAATCGTATTGGCATCGGCAACAGTCACCTCGTCATCACCATTGACGTCGCCCTTCACAGGTTGGGGAACGGGTGTGATGTCTTCAATGGCCATCTTGCTCACGAGCAGCATGCCCATATCATAGTGCGATGTGCAGCACAAGGCGATGAAGCTGGGGAAACTCTCATCGTCAGCGCCATAACCGTCATCCTCGACCTTGAACGTGAAGCTGTAATCACGGAATTCGCCGGGATGCTTCACTGTGAATGCTTCGTTGCCCAGAGGCACAGCGTTAGCCAGGTCATAGCCGGTTAACGTGTAAAAACGGAAGCTTTCCTCGCGGTAGCCGGCGATATCGTCGTTGCTCACGGTAGCAGTGATGGTGTACTCGTGGCCCTCGGTAAACTGAATGGGAGGAGAGACGATGAAGTCATAGGCATAGAACACCTCGTTTTTCTGATAGATGTAGAAACACTTGTCATAGCCCTGGCCGAACATATTCATGAAATCTTTGTACCACACAAAGGGGTAGCCGTCTCCGTTGCCGTCAATAATGGTCCAGTACTGGCCACTCTCTTCCCAACTGTTGAACGGGGCAACATAGGGGCACTCAACGGCAGGACCGTTGACCAAATCATTGGTCTGGGCGGTTTCGCCGATGCCGTCAGCACTACGGGCAACAATCTTGTAACTGTAGCGCGTCAGGTCGGCAAACAGGTTCTCATCACTGAACTGGGTGCCGGTGATGTCGTGGGCAATCTCTTGATTGTCATTCAAGCGCACGATGTCATAAACCAGTGACGCTTTGTCCAGATAACCTCCATGGGCACCACTCAGTGGCGCATTCCAGGTGAGGTCATTTACCATGAGGCTCATGGGATTCAGTTCGGCCTTGGCGTCGGTGACGGCGGCAGGCACATCATGGCCAATCCAGGCCTCGGCAATCTCATCAAGACTGGCACCGGCATCGTTCACTGCAGTGACGGTAAAGGTGTACATGCCTGCTTCAGCAACATCAAAGGTGTGCGTCATTGCCTCGCCAGGCTGGCATTGTGTATAGGTCGTCTTTTCACCGGTTGTCGTATTCACGACCTCGATGCTCATGGTCTCTTCCAGTGGGTTGCCTTCGTAGTCGTTGACCGGGTTGACCCAGCTCAAGGTGCCGTGCAGTTCACCAGTAGCGTCGGCAGCAAGAATGACGTCGGTCACACGACCTGGCGCATTGCTGCTGGTGGCCTCATAGGGGATGCTCAGGGCGATGGTGTGGGTGCCGTTGCCGATGACACCTACCTCGGTCGCTTTGCCCGAGGTGGTGTCGATAGTGTACAGGACGCTCTTCTCGTCCTTGGTCCATGCGGCAAGATACAGCGTGCCCGTCTTGCGGTCAAACTCCATACTCTGGAAATTCAACCATGATGCAAGAGTCAGGCCTGTCAACCCGATGCGGCTGCTCTGCCCCGTGCCCTTGTCCACTTTGAGCAAGTAACCGTTGTTGGCTAGCGCGTACATCTGTCCGCGGGCATCAATGGCAATCGCCTTGCAGTAATAGTCAAGATTATGGGCGAACGTCATTTTACCATTCTCCAGGTTCACGGTGCCGATAGCCGACACGCCGTCGATATCCTCAGAGTTGGCAATGAAATACATGGTGTTTGTCGAGTAGTCGTAGGTCATGTCGCCGGGACAGGTGACGTCACCGAGTTTCTTGATGGTCTCACCGTCACCTCCCGCGGTGCTCATGCTGTAGAACCACATGTTGAAGTCGTCATCGATGCCCATCATGTAAAGCGTGCTGCCAACGAGGGCACCCGAGCGGGGTTCCGCCTTGGAATAAGTGCCCATGCGGGTAACTGTCGATGGGTCATCGGTAGTGAAACTGACCATTGCTGGAGACGTTGCCGGCAACATGGTGTAGCCGTAGACCGTCTTTTGGCCTGAAGCGTTAAAAGCAATGCTCATGCACATGCATGTCACAGCAAGTACATGGAGATAAGATTTACTCATAATTTAAGTTATTTCAATTATATATGTTAATGTTGATATGTTCTACCTCACAAAAGGCGTGCAAAGTTCGTACATTTTCCCTAAAGGTGCAAACCTTTTATTGTCTTTGGCTATATTTTGTATGATAAAAACTATCAATTCGGTGATAAAGTGCCTTTTAGCGCATTTTTTGAATGAATAATTTTGCAGTCAATGAAAATCACTGTAATTTTGGCGCCGAATAATTAGCCTTTAATATTCAAGAGAATTTTTTATTTTTTTCTATTCTAAAAACTATAAACATTTATGAAAAAAAGCTTTAAACTTTTTGCTGCAGCGCTGATGGCGCTTGCTATGTTTGTGCCCGCACAGGCCAACGAGACTTTGACCGTTTGTGAAGGTACCAACTCGTCAATGTATGTACCCTTCAGGAACATCGATTTCCAAGACCAGGGTATGCACACTCAGTTTATCTATCCTGCCGAGATGGTTGAAGCCATGAACGGCCAGCAGATTAACTCTGTTACCTTCTTCTTGAATGGTGATGGCTTGTATGCTAAGGATGGTCAGCTCGTTATTAAGATGGGCGAGACCGATAATCCTCGTTACTCAACTGCTCGCGATTTCCGTGAGGGCCTCACCGAGGTGGCTTCGATTTCTTTGACCGAAGGCGTTACCGAATTGACCATTGAATTCACTGCTCCCTATACCTATAATGGTGGCAACCTCGTTATCGACTGCTATGCAGCCGAGGGTGGTGATACCAACTACTACGGTTGGAACAGCTGGCGTGGACTGAACCAGAGCAGCTACTGCGCTATCGGCTCTGATGCTTCGATGGCTACCTTCCTGCCCATGGCAACCTTTGATTATGGTGTTCCCGCTGAGTGGGCTGCTAAGGTGACTCCCACCGAGGTAACCTTCAAGACCATCCGCGCCGAGCGTCAGGATGTGCAGACCATCGTGCTCAGGAACAACGGCCTCAACGCCTTCACTCCCGTGTTTGGTGCTCTGGAGGCTCCTTTCAGCATCGACGTCGAGGCTGTTGAACTGGCAAGTGCCCAGGAAATGGAGATTCCCGTCGTGTTTGCTCCCATGGCCGAGGGTGAGTACAACGCAACCCTGACCATTGACTGTGGTGAGGCTGGTGAGCTGGAGGTAATTCTCATGGGTACCGCTCTTGAAGCTGCTAACGAAATCACTGTTTGTGACAACACTGCTCTCAACAGTTATATCCCTGTTTATGGCTTGTACTATGACAGCAACAAGACCAATGCCCAGATGATTTATCCTGCCGAGATGCTGAAAGACCTCGTAGGTAAGGAAATCACCTCTGTTGCTTTCTATTCCAGCAAGCCCGTTGCTATCGAGAATGGTATGCTCCAGCTCTCATTCAAGATGACCGACCAGACTGAATTTGCCGAGGCCGAGGAAATCACCGATTTGACCGTTGTGGCTACCCTGGTTCCCGATCCCGCATCCGATATGCTCGTCTTCAACCTTGAGACTCCGTTCATGTACACCGGTGGCAACCTCGCTATCGAGGACCGTGTAATCACTGCCGGCACATGGAAGGGCACCTCCTTCTATGGTGAGAGCCAGAGCTACAATGCCAGCCTTTACACCTTTGACAACTGGGGTGTAGAAAGCCGTGTTCAGTCGTTCCTGCCCAAGGCTACTTTCCTCTACAAGGATGGTGGTGAACAGCCCCAGGTAATCAAGGGTGACGTGGATGGCAACGGTGAGGTAAGTATCGCCGATGTTACCGCTCTGATTGACATCCTGGTCGGTGGAGGAGACGCTCCCGCTGCTGCTGACTGCAACGACGACAACGAAGTAGGTATCGCCGACGTGACCGTTCTGATTGACTTCCTGCTCAGCGGTCAGTGGTAATTAACGCATTGAAGCTTCTTTCTGTAAAGGGGCTATGATAAATGGTCGGGCGACTCCTATTTTTCAGGAGCCGCCCGATATTGTTGTCAATTTACTGAAGATTATTGCCTGAACAGTTTTTTGAATTACATTTGTCGCTCATTTTTTATTCGATATAGCTTTTATTACATTCATTTAATTAATCATGATCAACAGTATTAGATTCTTTTTAACCGCATTGCTTGCGTTGGTTTTAAGTTCATTGGCGGCTCATGCCGGTAATTTGACCGTGTTTGACGGTAGCCAGGTTTCGGTCTATGTGCCACTTCCCACAGCCGAGTATAACGAGCCGGGTACACGTGGACAAGTCATTTATCCTGCCGAGTACCTTACCTCGATGGTGGGACAGCCCATCAACGGTATCACCCTCTATATCAACGATGAGGGCTGCAAGATGAATGGTGGCGCCATGCGCGTGTCGATGGGTGAGGTGGCCGACACCACAGTGTTCACCAGTACTACCTATTTCACTGGACTGACTCAGGTCGCCCTTGTCGAAATGACAGCTGGTTTAGTGGAACTGGATATCGATTTTGACACCCCTTATATCTATAATGGTGGCAATCTGGTCATCGATTTCTATGTACAGGTGGCCGGTGAGTCGGGAGCTTACAATTTCACTTATTTCTATGGTTTGTATCAAACGGGCCACACGGCATTGTCAGGCGGTGAATATCGCGAATTCCTGCCCAAAACCACTTTTTACTATGGGGAACCGCTTGCTTACTCGGCTAAGGTCAGCCCCCGTTTCGTGACTTTCTCGACGATGCGTGCGGGTGAAAGAGAGGAAAGGACCGTTACACTCAAGAATAACGGCATGAATCCCTTTGAGCCGGTTGTCAGTGCCGGGAATCCGTTCAGCGCGTCTCTGCCCGCGGGGCTTGTGATGCAACCTGGAACTTCTCAGGAAATCACCGTTGCATTCGAGCCCGTGGTGGCTGGCGATTTTGAGGGAGCGCTCACAATCGATTGTGGCGAGGCTGGTGTGCTCCAGGTGCCTCTGGCTGGTACTGCCCTCGAGAAGGGTCTGGAATTGACAGTGTGTGACGGCGATGCCTCCAATCAGTATGTTCCGTTTAATGGCATTTATGCCGATGATGTGAACACTATAGGTCAGATGATCTATCCTGCCGAGAAACTCATGCAGATGAAAGGCGGCAAAATTGTTGCCCTCTCATTCTACACCACTTCAGATATCAATATGAAGAATGTGGCGCTTGAACTCTCGATGCTCAATACCGACCAGGAAGGTTTTGGCCAGGCTGTGCCCATGACTGGATTGACAACCGTGGCAACTGCCGATGTCGTTAAGGGTGAAACGGTGATTACGTTCGAGTTTGATACCCCCTTTGAATACACTGGCGGCAACTTGGCTATTGAGGCCAAAGTGGCAACTGCCGGATGGACTGCAACCACGATATTCTGTGGAGAGGCAACCGACAATTATGCCAGCTTGTCGTGCTTCAAGAGCTGGAGCGGTGACAAGAAGGAACGCTATCAGTTCCTGCCCAAGGCCACCTTTGTCTATCAGGAGAATGCTGGACCTGCTGTCATGCAAGGTGACGTGGATGGCAATGGTGAGGTAGGCATCGCCGACGTGACCGCTCTGATTGACGTGTTGCTCGGTGGTGAAGATGCTCCTGCTGCTGCCGACTGCAACAACGACAACGAGGTAGGCATCGCCGACGTGACCGTTCTGATTGACTTCCTGCTCAGCGGCCAGTGGTAAACAGAACTCTCGGCGGTAAAGTGTGACTGTTATCACACCGAACTAAACCAAATGACAGGTTCCTTCATCAGGAACCTGCCATTTTTAGTTAAGCAGAAATCGCCATTGAATTACCAAAAATTATTAAATTCTTACCGAAATCAGTGAAAAATAAGTGTATCTTTTGCATATTTTTGAAATTTAGCCTCATCGTATAATTTTTTTTAGTAAATTTGGCGCATGAAATGAATTGACCCTCATTAATGCCGATATAACCGTTTTATTATAAACTATAAACTTTATTTTAATCAATTATGAAGAAGTTTTTTACTTTTGCTGCTGCAATGTTGATGCTTTCTGCATCTGCCGGCACGCTGAGTTTGTATGATGGTACTAGCTATTCTCCCATGGCTCCGTTCAATGGACCTAACTCATGGAAAGTTGATACCAAGACCCAGGTGCTTTATCCTGCTGCTGATCTGACTGCAATGGTAGGTCAGGAGATTACTGCCATCACTTTCTATACCGAAAGTGAGGGCTTGACCTTGAATGGTGGTTTGATGAACATCGCTCTTGGTGAGACTGATGCTACCGTGATGACCGACTACATTACCGAGGGTATGACTCAGGTGGGTACCTGCACTTTCACTAAGACTCCCAACCAGGTCGTTGAGTATACTATTACCTTCACCACCCCCTATCTGTACAATGGTGGTAACCTCATTTTCGAGAGCCTTGTAGTTGAAGCAGCTGAAGATGAATATTGCTATTGGACTGGTGTCGAGACGAACTATAACAACTGTGTAGTTTACTCGTTTGGTACTGCTTTCCGTCAGTTCCTCCCCAAGACTACTTTCACCTATGGTGGTGAAACTCCCGAACCCGGCCTGCGTGGTGACGTGGATGGTGATGGCCAGACTGGTATTGCTGACGTAACCGCTCTGATTGACATCCTGGTTAGTGGCGCTGAGGCTCCTGCTGTAGCTGACTGCGATGAAGATGGCGAAGCTGGTATCGCCGATGTAACCGCTCTGGTTGACTTCCTGCTCTCCGGTGCTTGGAATTAAGAAATTAAGGTCTCTTCAATTATGAGACGTTAAGCAAACTCAGGTGGCTTCAGTTTCGGCGGAGTCACCTGATTCTTTTTTTGTGGAGAATATGTTTGCTTATTTTATCTCTTCTCCCTACAGTTGTGACATCAATTATTGATGTCCATTTATCTGAAATAAAGAACGAATCAATCTGTTTTTATTAACTTAATCATTAACTTAAACATCTATGAAAAAAAGTTTTAAACTCTTGTTCGCTGCACTGATGTCGATGGCCGCTTTCGTGCCCGCTCAGGCTGACAATCTGACCGTTTATGACGGCGCGGATTACAACAACTATGTGCCTTTCTACGGTGGCTACTTTGACACCCAGAACATGGCTTCTCAGATGATCTACCGTGCTGGTGATCTCCAGGTTATGCAGGGCGCTCTGATCAGTTCGTTGAAGTTCTACGTCTTTTATCCTGAGACCGGTAACCCCCTTAACGGTGGTAAACTGGGCGTTTCGATTGGTGTGACCGATTTGGATCAGTTCTCGGGATACAGTCCCAGTTTGATCACAGGCCTGACTCAGGTAGCCGAGATCACAATGAATCCTGGCGATACCGAAATCGTTGTCAATTTCGATACACCATTTGCTTACACTGGCGGCAATCTCGTGATTGCAACCAACGTGAATGAATCTGCCGGTTATTACGAAGATTTCTATTTCTCTGGTAAGAACGTCGATTACTATGCTTCGATGTATAGGCTGCCTGCCAGTGGTAGCTCTTATGCCCAGAGTTTTGGTCCCAAGACCACCTTTGAGTATACCTTGGCCGATGACTATGCTGCCGTAAGCACCAATGCTATTGATTTCGGCAAGCTCTATCCCGAGCAGGTGGCAACCCGTACTTTCACCGTCGCCAATTATGGTAAGAACGCCTTCACTCCCGTCTTCAGCACCCTCAATGCTCCCTTCAGCATTGCTCCTGCTGCAGCCGAGATCGCTGCTGGTGAGTCGGTAGAGTACACCGTGACCTTTGCTCCTACCGAGGAAAATGAGTATGCTCAGACCTTGACCATCGATTGTGGCAATGCCGGACAGTTCGAGATTGCTCTGAGTGGTATCTTGGCTCCTATCCCTGATGAGATTCCCATTTGTGACGGTGACGCCACTGATCAGAATCTGCCCTTCTATGGCTACTACTATGATTGCAAGACCAAGGGCCAGATGATCTACACTGCCGATATGCTCTCTGCTGTCGCTGGCAAGAAGATTACTTCTGTTACCTTCTATCCCACCGAGGCCTTGACCCTCAAGGGTGGTAAGCTCCAGTTGGCGCTCAAGGCTGTCGATCAGGATGGTTTCAGCACCTACACTGCATTGACCGACTTCACCACGGTAGCTACTGTTGCTCCCGCCCAGGGCGACGAAGTTCTTGTCTTCACCTTGGATGAGCCTTATGAGTACACTGGTGGCAATCTCGCAATCGAGGTAACTGCCATTGAGAGTGGTAGCAACTATCCCAGGACTTATTTCTACGGCCAGGAGTTTGCTGACTATTATCCCAGCCTGTATCTCTATGGTACCTCGAGCTATTCTTCAAGCGACAAGTCTCACTTCTTGCCCAAGCTCGGTATCAAGTATGTGAAGGAAGACACTCCCGCTGATTATGACATGGGTGACGTGAACCATGATGGTAATGTGTCGATTCCCGACGTGACCGAACTCATCGATTACCTGATTAATGACGCAACTGCAGCTCCCGCCGAGGCTAATGTGAATGGTGACGAGGTCGTTTCCATTGCCGACGTGACCGCTCTGATTGACTACCTGCTCAGTGGCGCATGGTAATCAAGAAACTATAGCCTCAACAGTTACGAGGCGTTAAACTGACTCCGGTGGCTTCTATTTCAAGGAAGCCCCGGAGTCAGATTTTTAGTAGTGAATATATTGCATATATTGTTTTTTGCTTTATCTTTGCACCATAGTATAGTGATTGATGTTGACTTTTGCTATAGACCATATTTGTTTTATTCATATAGTATTAACCACTTAAATTTATTAAAAACTCTTATGAAGAAAAGTTTTAAACTCTTGTCTGCAGCGCTCATCGCGCTGATTTCGTTTGCGCCCAGTGCTAATGCTGGCGAATTGGTCGTTTGTGATGGAGATGATAATAGCTCCTACTTCCCTGTATATGGGTTCTATTATGATCAGCAGTTCCACGACCAGATGATTTATCCTGTTAACATGCTCTACGACATGGTTGGCAAGAACATCACCTCTATAACCTTCCATCCCAATTCGACTCTTGAATATCAGGGTGGTAAATTGCGCCTGTCATTAAAGGAATCTGAAATGGACCGTTTCGGCAGCTATGATTTGCAGACAGATTGCCGTATTGTCGCTGATCTCGTCCCCACTGTTGGTGACAACGAACTCGTTTTCGTTTTCGATCGACCTTATTATTATGATGGCGGT
Source organism: uncultured Bacteroidales bacterium (assembly GCA_902779125.1). Lineage (GTDB taxonomy): Bacteria > Bacteroidota > Bacteroidia > Bacteroidales > Muribaculaceae > Sodaliphilus. The sequence continues at coordinate 30,934 of CACZAC010000022.1, forward strand.
AACCTGCTGATTGACTGCGAGTTGATAGAGCCAGGTAGGAACTATCCCTCAATAACCTACCAGGGCAAGTCGATGGGCTATGTATGCAGCCTCTTCCACTATGGCTACAATAGTCAAAGTGATGTTGACTACTTCCTGCCCAAGGTTACTTTCACTTACGAAGACGGTAGCACCCCCACCCCCGTTGAGATGGTTTACACCGTTGTAGGTCCCGAGGACGTATTTGGCACCAATTGGGATATCAATGACCCCAACAACGAATTGGTTAAGGGTGAGGACGGCGTTTACACCTGGAGCAAGGAGAATGTAGCCCTGTATGGTAACTTCGAGTTCAAGGTTGTCGGCAACCACAGCTATGATATCTATGAGTGGCCCGTCGGCATGAACAACTGGGTTGCTAATGTTGCTGAGGAAGGCATCTACACCATCGAAATCACCTTCAATCCCGAGGCTGCCGAAGAAGACCGCATCGGCTGCACGCTGACCAAGACCGGTGATGTTGAGCACATTGAGCACGTTTACACCGTTGCTGGTACCGATAACCTGTTCGGCAGCTATTGGGACACCAATGACGAGGCCAACAACATGGTTAAGGGCGATGACGGCATCTACACTTGGAGCAAGAACGGTGTTGAGTTTGCTGCTGAGGAAGTAGTTGAGTTCAAGGTTGTTCAAGACCACGCTTGGACCTATGCATGGCCCTCCAACAACTGGTGGTACAAGGCAGAAGAGGCTGGCAAGTATAATGTTGTCATCACCTTCGACGCTGATACCAAGGAGATCACCTTCACTGCTAACCTCGTAACTGAACCCGGTTTTGAGCCTGGTGACGTGAACCAGGATGGTGATATTTCGATTGTTGATATTACCATGTTGATCGACTTCCTGGTGGCTGACCCAAGCGCTGCCCCCGCCGAGGCTGACGTCAATGGTGATAACACCGTTTCAATTAGTGACGTTACTGACCTGATCGACTTGTTGCTGAGTGACAATTGATCTGAAAATGGCGATTGAGCAAGTTGATTGACAACTTGTGAATGAGACAAGGCAGGCTCCAAATCCGGAGCCTGCCTTTTTGCTGGCTGTTTGCTCGCTAATGGACTAATTTCTAAAATTTTACTGCCTCTGTTTTTGAAAAAGTTATCCAGAAAAATTATTAATTAATTGAAAATCAATGAAGTAAATTTTTACTCAGTCCAAAAAGTTTTCCAAAATGAATTTTTTATGTAAAAATTATTTGTCATTTCGTCTCCCTGTATTATCTTTGCAATCCCAAACTGGCAACGCCGGTTTTTTAACGATAGCAATGGTTCTTTTTTAATACCCGGAATATGATTCAGACAGTACTGAAGCGTGACGGCCGTGTCGTCGGCTATAATGAGGAAAAAATCAAAGCGGCAATTCGCAAAGCAATGCTCGCTACTGAGATAGGTGAGGACGAGGCGCTCATCCAGCGCATCGCAGACCGCATTGGCCAGCGTGGCCGTAGCCAGATGAGTGTAGAGGATATCCAGGACCAGGTGGAACTGGAGCTGATGAAGAGCCCCCGCAAGGAGGTGGCACGATGCTACATCAACTACCGCCACCAGCGCAGTGTGGCGCGCAAGGCTAAGACCCGTGACCTGTTTCTTGAAATCATCAATGCCAAGAATAACGATGTCACCCGCGAGAACGCCAACATGAATGCCGACACGCCCGCCGGCATGATGATGAAGTTTGCCAGCGAGACGACCAAGCCTTTTGTCGATGACTACCTCTTGAGCGAGGAAGCACGCGATGCCGTGCGCGGCAACTATCTGCATATCCACGACAAGGACTATTATCCCACCAAGAGTCTGACCTGTGTCCAGCATCCGCTCGACAAAGTGCTCAAGCAGGGGTACATGGCTGGGCATGGTGAGTCGCGTCCTGCCAAGCGCATCGAGACCGCCGGAGTCATTGCCTGTATCACGATGGAGACCGCCCAGAACGAGATGCATGGCGGTCAGGCCATTCCCGCCTTCGACTTCTATCTCGCCCCCTATGTGAGGCGTTCGTTCATCGAGGAGGTGAAGAATCTCGAGAAACTCATGGGCCAGGACTATAGCCGCTTGTATGATGTCAAGTTTGATGACTACATCGAGCGTGAACTGGAATTCCTGCAGGGCGATGCACGCATCCTGCAGCATGCTATCAACAACACCGTGCGCCGTGTCCACCAGGCCATGGAGGCATTCATCCACAATATGAATACCATCCACTCGCGCGGTGGCAACCAGGTGGTGTTCAGCTCCATCAATTACGGTACCGATACCAGCGCCGAGGGCCGGTGCATCATCCGCGAGTTGCTCAATTCGACCTACGAGGGCGTGGGTAACGGCTCAACGGCCATCTTCCCCATCCAGATTTGGAAAAAGAAGACGGGTGTGAGCTACAAGCCCGGTGACCCCAACTATGACCTGTACCAGCTCGCTTGCAAGGTGACGGCACGTCGTTTCTTCCCCAACTTCGTCAATCTTGACGCTACTTACAATTACCATGAGCAGTGGCGTGCCGATGACCCCGAGCGCTACAAGCATGAGGTCGCTACGATGGGATGCCGCACGCGCGTGTTCGAGAACCGGTTCGGCGAGAAGACCTCAATCGGCCGCGGCAACCTGTCGTTCTCGACCATCAATATCGTCAAGTTGGCCATCGAGTGCATGGGTATCAAGGACAAGCAGGAGCGCATTAACTGCTTCTTTGCCAAGTTGGACAATATGCTGGAAATCACTGCACGCCAGCTTGATGCGCGCTTCCAGTACCAGAAGACTGCCATGGCCAAGCAGTTCCCCCTGCTCATGTCGCAGCTGTGGAACGGTGCCAGCGAACTCGGCCCCAATGACCGTGTGGAAGGTGTCATCAACCAGGGCACCCTGGGCATTGGCTTTATCGGACTTGCCGAGTGCTTGATTGCCCTCGTGGGCCATCATCACGGCGAGAGCGACGAGGCACAGCAGCTCGGCATCAAGATTGTGACCTATATGCGCGACCGCGTCAACGAGTTCAGCGAGCGCTACCAGCACAACTACAGCGTGCTGGCAACACCTGCCGAGGGACTCGCAGGCAAGTTCACCCGTCGTGACCGCAAGGACTTCGGTGAAATCCCCGGAGTGACCGATAAGATTTATTATACCAACAGCAACCACGTGCCTGTCTATTACAAGTGCTCGCCCAAGCACAAGGCCGAGGTCGAGGCTCCCTACCATGAGTTGACCCGTGGCGGACATATCTTCTATGTCGAGATTGACGGTGACGCCACCCACAATCCCGAAGCCATCGCCAATGTCGTGGACCTGATGGACAAGTACAACATGGGCTACTGTTCGGTCAACCACAACCGCAACCGCTGCATGGATTGCGGCTATGAGGACGCTACCGATGACCTCCACGAGTGCCCAAGCTGCCACGGCCACAACATCGACCGCCTGCAGCGCATCACGGGCTACCTTGTCGGCACCACCGACCGCTGGAACAGCGGCAAGCTCGCCGAGCTCAAGGACCGTGTCGTCCACAAGTGATAACCAATTAATCAAACAACAATTAATCAAACAACAGAAACAACATAGAACAACGGCAACAACTCTTTTTTAAATACTAGAGAATAATAACATAATTGTTGTTCTGGTTGTTTTAAGTTGTTCATGTTGTTTGAAAAAAAGTGGGTTGTCTGAAAAAGAGAGTTTTTTTGACATGAATTTGAGGGTGCTGCACATCGTCGAGGGTACCAGCGTCGATGGACCTGGCCTGCGCACGTCAATCTACCTGGCGGGCTGCAACCATAATTGCCCCGGCTGCCATAACCCCGATTCCTGGAATCCGCAGGGTGGGGAAGAGCGCACCCTCGACGAACTGATGGCAGTCATCGCCTATAATGAAGCCCCCGTCACATTGAGTGGCGGTGACCCCTTGCAGCAACCCGACGGCACCCTAGCTCTCATCCACCGCATCAAGCAGGAACTGGGCTACAACGTCTGGTGTTACACCGGCTACACCTGGGAAGAAATAGCCGCCAATCCCAAACTATTGGAAGTGGTGCAAGAGTTGGACGTCCTTGTTGACGGTCCTTTCGTGCAAGCCCAGCGCGACATCAGCCTCCGCTTCCGCGGCAGCCGCAACCAGCGCCTCATCGACGTCCAGCGCACTCTCGCCTCCAGCGACCCCACCACCCCCGTAACAATCCAATAAAGTATAGCAACCCTCCATCTTTCTACCGCGGGTGACGTGTCCCCTTGCTGGTGGCGTGTCAGTGTATTGCAAGCCTCTGGCTTGCACATGATTTGACCCGCAATTTTTTCCTGATTCCAACAAAAATCCATTATAGTTTTGTTAGTTTCAAGGGAATGATGTATCTTTGCACTAACAAATTGAACGTGTTGAGGTTTCCAGCCTGAAAATGGTGAGGAATCAAAAGGGAACCAGGTGCAACTCCTGGACAGTACCCGCTGCTGTAACTCCCCACGTCACATCGAGCGGCATCATGCCACTGGTTGCAAACGCTACAATGTCTGCATCATCACCGGGAAGGCGCCGACATCGATGGGGGAGAAGTCAGAAGACCTGCCTCCACACGGCCATTGATTGTGGTTCACGCGGCATTTGAACCCTGGCGAAGTGAGATGATGCAGAGTGCAATCTGCCCATTTTCTTGAAGTCTTCACTGGCTACTGCCGGCTTCCGACGTGTCGCTTGATTCACAATATGAAGTGAAACAAGAAACTAATGATGACATGAAGAAAAAGTTGCTCTTTTCATTGATGGCTGTGACGGCGATGGCGGCTTCTGCCGGCAATTCGCCCTATATAGCCCGTGTGTATGATTACCTGCCTGCTCCGGGCCAGTTCGTGAATCAGTCGCCCGCCTACAAGCCGGGATACACTCAGGACAGCATCAATGCCATCGTCGAAGCATCGCTGTGCGGAAAAGCGACCGGTGGCCCTGTCAGCTTGGGCAGCTATGGCGGCTATATCGTCTTCGGCTTCGACCATCCCGTTATCAACAAGCACGGCTATGACGTGAAGATTTATGGTAACGCCATGCAGAGCGCTGCAGTGCCCGATATGGCGGGTGGCAGTTGCGAACCCGGCATCATCATGGTGGGCGTGGACATGGACGGTAATGGGATGCCCAGCGACGGCGACAAGTGGTATGAAATCAAGGGAGCAGACTATGACCGTTGCCAGCATGGCTTCGAGGTAACCTATTACAAACCCGACGAGAACAAACCTCGTGTGCCTCATGCAAGCTGGAAATTCATCAACGATATCGAGTATGTCCATTGGACGAGCAACGACGCCGATGCTTCCAGCGGCTATGTGTGGCGTAACACGTTCCACAGCCAGCCTTATTGGCCGCTGTGGACCGAGGACACGGTGCTTACCTTCCGAGGCACACGTCTGCCCAATTCTTCTATTGATATGAGTGGAGGCAGCGGTAACAACTGGTTCCAGCCGTTCTTTGGCGAAGGCTATGTGGACAACTTGCCCAACGGGCAGGAACCTGGTTTCATGATTGACTGGGCAATTGACGAGAATGGCAATCCTGTCCCCCTCGACCACATCGACTTTATCAAGGTCTATTGTGCTCAACTTGACTATTGCGGTTGGCTTGGTGAAGTATCTACCGAGGTGTGCGGTGCTGAGGATTTGCACCCCGATGCCGAAGCCGATGAACCCGGTCCTGGTCCCGGTGATTATACGTTCACCAACGGCATCATCTTCGTCAACGAGGACCGTTATGGACCCAACCAGGGCTCACTCAACTATTACAACTACGACTACGACGAGATGGAATACAATGTTTATGCCATCGTCAATCCTGATACGAAGCTCGGTATGACAACCCAGTTTGGCCAGCTCTATGGCAATCATCTGTTCCTCGTCAGCAAGCAGGCAAACACCAGTGAGGCGTCGGGCAACACCATGGGCTCCCGTCTTGCAGTGCTTGATGCAGCAACGCTCAAGCAGCAAGGTAGCCTCCTGCGATTCGGCGAGTCACCTGACAGCATCTATGATGGTCGCGCCTATTGCGCTGTCACAGCCGAGAAAGGCTATATTTCGACCAGTGCGGGCATCTTCGTCTTTGATGTTCCCTCGATGAGCGTGACGGGCGCTATCGACGGCACATTGTCCAGCGCTAAGGGGGATTACAACAGTCTCTATAAAGACCAGTGCGGTGATATGGTGCGCTTTGGGCAGTATGTGTTTGCCGTGCAGCAGGGCAGGGGACTGCATGTGATTGACCCCGCCAGTGATGCCATCGTGACCACATTGCCGTTCCCCAACATTGTTACCGTGTTTGTTACGGCAGGCGGTAACTTGTATGTGGCGAACAATTCCCGTGAAATCTATGACTATAGCGGCGGCCCCTATGAGGCTAACTTCACCCGTATCGATCCTGTCACACTGAGCGTTGCCGAGGTATATCCATTAGACGGTACCCGTGGCGCGATGAGCTCGTGGGGGGCTTGGCGGCCTTGCATGGTCTGTGTTGACCGCCAGGCCGAACGTGTCTATTACAACTATGACGAGTATCAGAACTACATCAGCAGTTATGACTTCACGACGCGCATGTTTACTGATGAACTCATCACTCTGCCTGAGGGCGTTGAAATCAACTGGGACGGCACGAAGGAACGTCAGGGGCTCTATGCCTCAGCCATCAGCTTTGACCCCCACACGGGTGATATGGTGGTACAGACGACCGAAGCTGCCCCCCTGTCCTATCAGAACTTTAACCACAACTGGGTGCTCTTCTATGATGCCAACACGCTGGAACTCAAGAAGCAGGTGCGTCTGCAGGATGCCTATTGGTTCCCGTCGATGGCGGTCTATCCTGACGTCTGCAATCCCACGGTGGTCATGACAGACAGGCAACTGCCTGAAGGCGAGTCCCAGGAGATTGACCTGTTGCACGCCGTCAATGACGCCGACAACATGGCTGCTCTAGCTGTGACCACAGCAAAAAGTGCCAATCCGCAGGTCGCTCGCGCATGGGTGAGTGGTACTAGCCTTCATGTCGAAGCGGTAGCCCCAGGCAGGACGACAGTTACGGTCACTACCGACAGCAACGGCAAACTGACAACAGCTTCGTTTACGGTAACTGTGTCAAAGGTGTCTGCCCCAGGTGATGTTAACATGGACGGAAGTGTCAACATTGCGGATGTTGCCAAACTCATAGACATCTTGCTGGGCTCAGTATTGGCTGACTATGACCCGAAAGCTGCTGATGTGGATTGTGACGGCGTGATAGGTATTGGCGACGTGGCTGCGCTCATCGACCGCTTAATGATTGATGATTGAGAATATTTAATTGATAATTAGCATATAGTTTAACCGTTAAATTCTTAAAACAACATGAAGAAATTATTTACTTTAGCAGTTAGTGCCTTGATGGCTTCCGCCGCATGGGCTGGTGTGATTACACTCGATTTGAACAAGCCATTGAATCCCTCTACGTTGGAATACAATGACTACGGTATCTGGACTGGGTGCTATAACGATGTTGACTATACATGGTTGGAGTTCGGCGATGAGAATGGTGAGTTTCTTCTCTCACACCTCATTGACGGCGAGGGGGCCTCGTGGGGTGGCTACTATTGGGACGGATTCTGCCCCGCTATCGGTGGAGATCAGACCGACTATGGTCAACCCGGTAGCAGTGGCTCTTGGACCACCTATTTTGGCGGTTGCATGGCTGGTGGTGGCTGTGTCATCAACGATGGCTCGGTGACTGCTGATCCCAGTCAGCCCTATTTTGTAGCTTATTACAGCAATTGGGCAGTTGAAGGCCCCAGCAACCAGGTGATGTTTGTTGACAAGGACGGTAACACGACCTTTGAGCCTGTAGGTGTTTACGTTTGCAACCATCCTTGGCCCTATTACGGTTGTGAGCATGGCGACGGTTTTGGCTCCCCCTTTGCCGAGGGTGACTATTTCCAGCTCATAGCCCATGGCGTTGCTGCTGATGGCTCGGAAACTACCACTAGCATCAATCTCGTTGAATTCACCAATGGACAGCTCCACGCCCTCAACGATTGGACATTCTTTGACCTCTCTAGTCTGGGCGAGGTGGAGTCAGTTTACTTTACCATGACTTCGACCGATTCGGGTGACTATGGCATGAATACTGCTGCCTACTTCTGCATGGACAAGTTCCAAGTGAAGGGAGAGGGTGGTGACACTCCCGGCCCAGAGCCTTATACTCCCGTTGCTCCCAAGCTTAACACGACAGTCGAAGATAATTACGTTGTTGTTGAGGGTGTCATCGAGGGCGAAGTAGCTGAGCATGGAACCGTGGTTCTCTATCTGGTTGATGAGAATGGTGGTCGTGCGCTTATTGAGATTGCCAACCCCACGAACTTTGAACGCAAGGCTGAGGATTACCAAGTGGCGATCGTTGCCGAGGCCATCTATGATAACGGCGAGATCATCACCAACGAGCCCCAACTGGTAGACGTTCCCAAGAAGGTTACACCTTCCACCAGCATCAGCGAGATGATGAGTGGCAAGGCTGTTGCTAGCATTCGTTACTATAACATGGCTGGTCAGGAGATGCAGTCGGTCAACGGCATGACGATCGTAGTCATCACCTACGCCGATGGCACCACCAGCACAGCTAAGGTAGTTAAATAAGTCCTAGAGAAAAATAGATATTAGTATATAGTAACCTGATGTGTGAATGTGCGTCCATACGGCAGTGATGCCGCAAGGGCGCACTTTTTTTACCCTCAAAGTGGCCACCGTGAAAAACCGTAGTTTCTCTTACTCCTTAATAATATATATTATTAAAGATGTGTAATGAAAAAAAACTTGACTTTTTCGATGCCTTATTTCAAATTATTGGATTACCTTTGCAGCCGATTTTAAAAAACACTACTCATTTATGGCAAAAAATCTAGTAATCGTAGAGTCCCCTGCAAAGGCTAAAACAATCCAAAAGTTCTTGGGTAACGACTATAAGGTGATGTCGAGTTTCGGTCACATCCGCGACTTGCACAAGAAGAATTTCAGCATCGATGTGGAGAATGGCTTCATGCCGATTTATGAGATTCCCGAAGACAAGGAAGATCAGGTCAAGAAACTGAAAGATGAAGCAGCCAAAGCCGACATCGTGTGGCTCGCAAGTGATGAAGACCGTGAAGGAGAGGCTATTGCTTGGCACTTGTTCGAAGTACTGGGACTGTCGCCCGACAACACGCGACGCATCGTCTTCCACGAGATTACCGAACCTGCGATTCTGGAAGCCATACAGCATCCGCGCAACATCGACCTGAATCTGGTGGACGCCCAGCAGGCAAGGCGCGTGCTTGACCGCATCGTGGGTTTCGAACTGTCTCCCGTGCTGTGGCGCAAGATTATGCCTGGTCTGTCGGCTGGTCGTGTGCAGAGTGTCGCCGTTCGTCTTGTTGCTGAGCGTGAGAAAGAAATCAAGGCGTTCACCAGTGAGCCTTACTATCGCGTTACAGCCCAGTTCAAGGGCACTGAGGGCTCTGAGTTTGCTGCTGAGCTCAACCGTCACATGGATGACCACGAGACGGCGTTGGCTTTTGTCGAGAACTGCAAGCAGGCCCAGTTCACGGTGGATAGTGTTGTAGTTAAGCCTCTCAAGCGCACTCCGGCGCCTCCTTTCACTACCAGCACGCTGCAGCAGGAAGCTGCACGCAAGTTGGGCCTTTCGGTAAAGCAGACGATGAGGTTGGCGCAGCGCCTCTATGAGGAGGGTTTGATTACTTATATGCGTACCGACTCGGTCAACCTGAGCAATTTGGCATTGGGTACTATCAGCAAGGAAATCAAGGAGAATATCGGTGAGCAGTACCTCAAGGTGCGCCATTACCGTACGACCAGCAAGGGGGCACAGGAGGCTCACGAGGCCATTCGTCCCACCTATATCAGCAATCACACCATCACGGGCACTCCACAGGAGAAGAAACTCTATGACCTCATCTGGAAGCGCACCATTGCATCCCAGATGGCAGATGCAGAATTGGAGAAGACGACCGCCAATATCTCTGTCTCGGGTCGTAAAGAGATGTTTGTTGCCGAGGGCGAAGTAGTCAAGTTTGACGGCTTCCTCAAGGTGTATTTCGAGAGCACCGACGACAATGCTCAGGCCAGCCCTGAACTGCACACTTTACCGGTGCTGACGCGTGGCGACCTGCTCGATGCGGCTTCAGTAACAGCAACGCAGCGTTTCACACAGCAGCCCAACCGTTATACCGAGGCTTCGCTGGTGCGCCGGCTTGAGGAACTGGGCATCGGACGCCCGTCTACCTATGCTCCTATCATCTCTACAATTCAGGACCGCAACTATGTCGAGAAGGGCGAGAGCAAGGGACAGAAGCGTGAGTATGAGGTCATCACTCTTAAGGGTGGCAAGATTACGACAGGTAAGAAGAGCGAACTCTTCGGTGTCGAGAAAGGCAAACTCATTCCCACCGACGTGGGTATGGTGGTCAATGAATTCCTGGTGAAGTATTTCCCCTCAATCATGGACTACAACTTTACGGCCAAGGTGGAGAATGAATTCGATGAGGTGGCCAAGGGAAATGTCGTGTGGAACAAGGAAATCGCTGATTTCTACGAGGGCTTCCACCCAAGTATCAGCAAGGTATCGTCGCTTCGTCTGGAACACAAGGTAGGAGAGCGCTTGCTGGGTAATGACCCCAAGACGGGACTTCCTGTCATGGTTAAAATCGGTAGATATGGTCCCCTCGTGCAGATGGGCAGTGCTGACAATGAGACAAAGCCCCGTTTTGCTTCGTTGCAGCGCGGACAGAGCATCGAGACGCTGACCCTGGAAGAGGCAATCAAACTCTTCGACCTGCCGCGTGACTTGGGTGACTTTGAGGGCGCTGCGGTCTCGGTGGGCGTAGGACACTATGGCCCCTATGTGAAACATAACGGCAAGTATGCATCTATTCCCCAGGATATGTCTCCCACTGCAATTACACTTGAGGAAGCTGTAGAACTTATCAAGGCTCAGCGCGAGGCCGAAGCCAAGAAAGTCCTCAAGACCTTTGACGAGGATCCCGACCTCAAGGTGATGAACGGTCGTTATGGTCCTTATATCGTTTACAAGAAGCAGAATGTCAAGATTCCAAAGGGGAAGGACGCTGAATCGCTCACTCTTGAGGAGTGTCATGAGATTGTTGCTGATGAGGCCAATATCTCCAAAGGTGGCGCACGCCGCAAGGCCTCACGGACACGCACTGCAAGCAAGAAAACCACATCAAAAAAGTGATTTAATATTAAAGTGTTACTAGAGGCTGTGTGTTGCAACTTTCTGCTGCACAGCCTCTAGTTATATATGTCAAATAACCCCTTAAGAAAATAATCAGTCTAAATATTGAAATTTTTTCTTTTTTAGAGCCTGTATTAGAAAAAATCATCGTAATTTTACCGACTGGAGAGAAATCCATTGGCTTTTGCCTTGGTTATCTTCTGGCTCGTCTGATTCGTATATCACTTAATGTGAATATATTAAACATCAACCCTTCAAGTAAGTTTGAGGTTTTTGGTGGCGATTGGATGGGTGATTTGCGTGGATAATAACTAAAACAAACCAAATAACTAAAAAAAGTTTATAATTATGTCTTTTATTAAATCTATCAAGAATGCTCTTGGTGGCTCGAGCGACGAAGACTATGATGTTTTTGGACAGCCCACAACTTTTGTGAACCCCTTTAGCAAGGATAAGAATGTCCATGATCAGGAGCGCGTTAACGATGACGTGCACATCGAGGTGGACAAACATGAGGAATATGCCATTGACGCTGAGTTTGCCGACAAGGCAGCTCGACTCATGAACGAGCACACTCAGGCCGTGATCAGCATGCTCAAGGGCAACTGGAAGAAGGAGCGTGAAGAACTCCTGCAGAAGGTTGAGGATGCCAACAAGCTGGTCGAGGAAAACAAGGAGAAGATGCAGGTCAATGAGGCTAACCGTCGTCAGGCTCACAACAGGGCCAACGAACTCTCGGGAAAGGTCGATGAGCTGGAAGCTGCCTACGATAAGCTCGAAATCGAGAAGAAGAGTCTTGAGAGCCGTATCAAGGCGATGGAGGCTCGTGGCGACAACTCAGATGAACTGAACGCCCAGATTGAGCAGCTCAATGCTACAGTCGAGGACCTGCGTAAGCAGGTGGCTGACCGTGACGCTGAAATTGAGCGCCGCGACAATATGCCGTTGCCTGCCGACGACGGTCCCACTATTGACCAGCTCAATCAGCAGGTTGAGCAGCGCGATGAGCTCATTGAGCGCCTCCGCGCCAACATTACTGAGCTGGAGGGCAAGCTGGATGCCGCTGCCGAGGATTTGAAGGCTGCCGAGGAACTCCAGAAGACCATTGAGCAAGTCGAGGAGTTCAAGGACAAGAAGAATTCCGAGATTGCTTCGCTGCGTCAGCAGATTATTGACCTCCAGAAGCGCGCTTCTGAGTTTGATGAGCTCCGCAAGGCCCACATCGTACTCAGTGACGAGAACGAGTCGCTCCGCAAGTCGATTGAACAGCTGGAGCAGACTGCTAAGCAGAATGCCGAAGTTCAAAATCGCCGCAGCATCGAGACCGGCAACATCATTGACGGACTCAAGCGCCAACTGGCTACTGCTAATGCCATGGCCGAGGATTTCAAGCGCAAATACAATTCATTGAGTGTTGACGGTAACGAGCGTGCTGCCAATTTTGCCAAAATCACAGCCGAGCGTGATGATGTCAAGGCCGAGTTAAAGCGTATGCAGGTGACTTTGCAGAAGAAGCAGCACGAGGCCCAGGCAATGAACGATGCTATAGCCGAGAAGGACCGCCGTATCGCTGCTCTCACCCAGGAGGTGGAAGAACTGAGCAAGCGACCCGCTGTACAGGAAGCGGCTGGAAACACTGCACGGGAGTCGGCCTATGGCTCCGTTGTCGAAGAAGTGTCTGACGACCCTGCAATGAGCGCTATTGATGACATCGACTGGGCCGATGACGGTTCACAGCCTCCTCATCCCGGTGAAGACCCCCGTCAGCTTTCCTTGTTCTAAATGACGGGTAAGAGTGCTATGAGTGGCTCGATTTGAGTCCTCTTTGGTGCCGACAATATCTATTGGGGCTGCCTCTCAAGGGCGGTCCCAATATTTTTTAATGATTAATTACCTATATATATTATAATACCTTAAAGTATTTAAGCGTGCGCGAAACTGCCAATTTACCCCATTTTCGCCATTAAATTGTGAAAATAGGTTAAATAATAGATTTTTCTTCCGGAATATTTGGTCGGTTTCCCGGGCGGCTGTAATTTTGCATCGCTTTTCGGCTCACAA
>CACZAC010000023.1 GCA_902779125.1 uncultured Bacteroidales bacterium
CTTTACTATTCTTCTGCATGCTGGCTGCATTGATGATGACAGCCACGCAGTTCTCAAAGGAACAGGCAAAACAGACTGCAAAACAGTTTGTGGAACAAAGGGTCGGCAAAATTGTCTCGATCAGTGAAATTAAAGCGCTGCCTATCGCGCAATCACAGTCATTTGCAACGAGCAATGACTATGAAACGATGGCCTATGCCGTAAACCTGGACAATAACGATGGCTTTGTGCTGGTCATTGGTAATGACCAGAGCCATGACGTCCTGGGCTATTGTGACCACGGTACCTTCAACGAGCAGCAGATGCCGCCCAACATGCGCTCGTGGCTTGAAAGTTACATGGCGAGCGCCGCTGCTGTCAAGGATGTGAACATCTCTCACGTCCTTCGCTCGGCACCGGGTGTCCCAACCAAGACCCGCATTGCGCCTTTGCTCAAGTGCCAGTGGAACCAAGATGCTCCTTACAATGACCAGTGCCCGGTGATTGACGACCAGCATTGCGCCACTGGTTGCACCAACACGGCAATGGCCCAGGTGATGTTCTATTATCAGTGGCCCGTGGGTCCTACAGCTGCAATCCCTGGCTATACCCCCGACAACAGCGGAGGCACCAGCTATCCCACTTTGCCAGCTCTTGAGCCGACAACCTTTGACTGGAGTAAGATATATCCTACCTACCAAAAAGGCGAAGACGGCACCGAGGTTGCCCGTCTGCTTAAATATTTGGGCACGGCATCTCTCACTCATTATGGTAAATCAAGTAGCGCAACAGGCTATAATGCACTGCAAGCTATTATCAAGTATTTTGATTACGATGCCAGTGCAAGCACGGTGTGGCGCTGCCAGCGCTCCTACCAAGAGTGGATTGATATGCTCTATGCCGAACTTGAGGCGAAGCGCCCGGTGATGTTCAGCGGCACTGCGACAGATGGAGCACACTCGTTTGTCGTTGACGGATATGCCGAGGAGGACTACTTCCATGTGAACTGGGGATGGGGAGGCTTTAGCGACGGCTATTACAGAGTGCTGCTCATGGATCCTAATGAGCAGGGCATCGGTGGCAGCCCGAACAATGATAAATACTCCATCGACCAGGTCGCATTCTTTGGAGTAAAACCCAATGGTGGTGGTGCAGCAACGCCTCTCAGGCTGGCTGTGCTGAAAAATTGGCTGTACTATGATGAACAGGGCAATAGCACCTTTGAGGGTCAATGTCAGGAAAGCACCAGTCCCTACTTCGATAATTCAGGCTATCTTGTCTATATCGGTATGCAGAGCCATTATTATAATACAGTAACCGGCGACTTTGACCTTGGATGCAGGCTTGTAAAAGATGACGGAAGTGTGACAAAGGATTATCCTTGGGAGCAATCGGCCAATTTCATTCCAAACTCTGGTTATTATGACCATAAAAAGGCTCTGTACATCGATCCCGTTGCCGATCCCACATTAACCGATGGAAACTACAAGATGTATTTCACCAGCAAGCTGAAGACCTCCGATACATGGCAGCTGAATGAAGGTAGTGAGGATCATTACATGCTGATTCATCTGGACCACGCCCACAATCAACTCACAGCCACCGCCGTGTGTATCGAGCCACAGCTGACTGTTGAGGAGGTGAAGGTCGAGACCCCTACTCCCACGGTAGGAAAGCTTTGCGAACTGACGGTTACAATTAAGAACAATGGTCCAGTTGCCTATCATGGTGACTTGGGCATAAGCAAAAAAGAGGGAGGATGGCTTGATGCCAAAGGCTGTGACGTGGAACCAGGACAAAGCATTTTACTCAGCCTGTCGTTCAAACCACAACAAGCGGGTGAATTAGCCTACGTTATACAAGACAGAATCAATCAACTGTACAACGGAACCATCACTGTTGTCGAGAACAACCAGAACAGCAACTGCGACCTCACCATCACTCACCAGGTCACCAATGCCGTGGGCACCGAAATCGCCGCCCCCAGGGCAAAGCTTGACCTCACTGTCACCAACAACAGCGACATGGATTACTATGGGGGAATCTACATCTTCTGCTACAAGTACAACGGTGACGAGGTCAATATGGTGCATGACGTCGCTCTTGAGTCTGTCCCGGCCCACCAGACTGTGGTGCTGCACCGCGAGTCTCCCTATCTCTATGGAGGCGAACGCTACCGCTTCTCTACCATGTACATCAAGAATGGAGCCGAAATAAAGCAAGACATACCAGAGATTTACTACACGACTGTGCCTTACTACTATACCTACGACGCCGAGGGCAAGGAAAGCACCAAACGCGCAACTGCCGTCTTGCAGCCCGACGCAACGGAGTGTGCAATCGACCTTACTTTAGCTCCCGAGGTGACAAGCGTCATCACAAGCGCCAATCCTAACCTGATTATCATTGCGTCAGAAGACAGCCCCCTCACTGGTGACAACATCGTCAAGAACAAGCAGGCCCAAAGCATCAAGCTCAGCGACGGGTATCCATACTTCGTACCGTTTAACATCAAGGCTCAACACGTCAGCTACACAGTGACGCCCGAGCGATACTTTGACATTAAGAACGACAAGGGATGGACCACCCTGAACCTCCCGTTTGCCGCGACAAGTTGCCAAGCAACAATCAACGGTGTTGACACGCCGCTCCGATGGTACACCGACAACTCCGATGGCGAGTTGATGGTCGCTACTTTCAAGTATGAAAACGGCAGCGAGCTGTTTTTTGGCTTTCCCGAGACCACATTGGAATCTTCCCATCCCTATCTGCTTGGTGTTCCGGCGACATTGGATGAAAACAGGTCGCTCGTCAACGTCCCCATAACATTCAGCGCCGACAATGTTGAAGTAGCTATCGACTACTCGTCTGTTACGGGACGGGACTATAAGATGAGAGGCACCATGTCGCCCATGAAAGACGTGAAAGAAATTTATGTCCTCAATACCGATGGTTCGGCCTTTGTTTACGGCACCCACTCGGTGAACCCGTTCCACGCCTACTGTGTGCCCATAGGCTCACAGAATCCTGCTGACCAGTTGACAATTAGATTAACCTTTGAAACCGGCATCAGCGAGATTTTGGACAATGAGACCATCAACCTGCAAGGTCCATACTACAACATCAATGGACAGCGTGTGTCGAAGCCTGGTAAGGGCATCTACATTGTCAACGGAAAGAAGGTTTTATTGATGTAACCGACAGATATAACTAAACGCTTTTAAGAAGTGCGCTGCGATTTATTCGTGGCGCATTTCTCTTAAACCCGAATCAGTCATCACTGTCCCGCTAAAAAATGGGAAACACCATCTTTAGGAATCCAGAAATACTGTTGGTAAGTCGCAACTGGACCACGCTTCCAAAATCGAAGCCCCGCCACCCGGTATTTCACGGCTTGGGGGGCTTCATGATTAAAAAATCTCTTACCCTTTATTCAATAGTATTCCGTTATCGCAGGTCTCCTTATAAACTATTCAAAATTACTTTGTTCAAATTGAAAAACAAAATTATAATTATGTGATGAGGTCCACATCAGCACATAAATACTTCTCGTTTCAGGCTCGATAGTATGAGCCATCGGGTCAACTTCTATTTTCCATGTGCTCTTTTTCTTATCACAAGATATACGATAATATCGGCCACTATAATACAACGAGTTGACGGTTTTAAATAGACGTGTTGAAAAAGGGGTATTAACAAGCGGCATCGACGAGTCATAAACACTTGCAATGTGAAACGATTCGTTCAGATACTCAAATTCGTAAGAGCCTCCCTCAACAGGAATGTACATGACATTACTGTAGACTTCATTCTTATTAATCGCATGTGGGTTGTCCTTATCGGGATTTAACTCAACGGCCTCCTTATAGGCGGCAATAAGATTCTCAGCCGGAACAAAAACCGCAAATCCAGACTCATCGTCCACTGTGAGTGGAGAAATAGGGACCTGGATTGGATTTGCTTCCTCGGAATGCGATTGCCAAGTATGACCACACCAGCAAACAGAATTCATATGATATGGGACTCTTTCATAATGCTCACAAGAACACACACGGCAGTACGTGTCATCCTGAATAGGGTCATCATTATCGGCATCAACATAATAGATTGTGCTTGATGAATGCAACGGGCTGGGTTGGAGCAGAATGCATGAAGGAAGAAGTATTATACTTCCTGCTGCAGCTAAGATAGATATTAGTTTTAGAGATTTCATAATTCAGGTGTTTTGTGCCAAGACAGAGGTCGAAGCTAATGATACAAATAGGGTTTCTTGTCTATTAGACACTGTATTTTGCATAAAATAACGAAGAAATCCTGCATAAGTAGATTGAACAGAGAATAATCTAGACAAACCCAGAAATGAAGCCGACAAAAAATGGCTTGTTGGAGTAAACCCATTTCAAGGCACACACATAGTTTGTACTATGCGAGAACAGAATGCATTGGCAACAAATGAGGCCGGAGATATCCACGGGCCACATGGTATAGTGAATATGAGCAATTTACAGTACATGACATTGGGTTTAAAATGCCATTACTCATGTTGATATTGATGTTGTCCATATTGTATAACATATACGGTAACTATTCACCGAATATGTCCCCACGCAAAGGTGCAAAGACGCTAAGTTTTTTATAATCAATGTTATAAGTTTATCTATGGAAATCATCTCATGGCTTTAATACATTGCATTGCTCATCCCCAGCGGAACAATACATTATTGTTTTTTAAATCAATACCTTAGCGCCTTTGCGGCTTAGCGTGGGGTTGGGCATCACGGTGACTTGCTGAATAGTTACCATATACGAGATTGACGTTAATTTTTGCAAAAAAATGGGAATTTTGCAAAAAGTTTGTACATTTTTAATTATTTTTGGGGGCTTATTATTTCAAATCTAAACATTTTTACGACTATGAAACAGCAGATTCTTCATTTTATATTGATTGTCATATTATCTGTGGCATTCCCGTTCAACGCAACGGGTAATGACAATAGAATAATTGACTTCAATTATCCGCAGGTGGTGTCCAATGAGGCGCTTGCCGAGCTTGACATAGCGCTCAAGGCAGGCGACGGCGAACTCACGGTGGACGCGCTGGTGCGTTACAGCATCGCCCAGAGCGGAATCTCCAAAGACAATATGCCGGAAATCGTCAAACGGCTGGAGTCCACTATCGCTAAGGAGAAGAAGCCCCACATCAAGGCGTTGCTCTACTACTTCGAGGCGATGGTCTATCAAGGCTACTGCAACCGCTACGCCCGCCGGAGCGACCGCAACAATCCTGTCGAGGAGATTCCTGCCGACGTGAGCGAGTGGGACCGCAACCAGTTCTATAAAAAGATTGCAGAATTGGTGGAGAAATCCCTTGCCGAGCCCGAGGCCCTCAAGGCCGTGGCGGTGACGTCACTGCCCGGCATCATCGAGTGCAACGAGTTGGGCGCGACCTATGTCCCTACCCTATTTGAATTCCTGTCGATGAAAAGCCTGGAATTGCTAAAGGATAATGATGAACTCATTGACCGCATCAAGACCGACTGGCTTAACGTTACCGATGGTCATGACGCCCCCAACATGTATGCCGTGATTCAAACCGGCAAAGGGGACCTCCGCGCCGCCTACGACCGTTACCGCGACAGCGAGCACAACGCCCTACTACTTCCCAAACTCAGTTTTGACGACAACAAACAGAAATATGCCGAGTTGAAGCAATACCTGCAGCGTTTTCCCTCATCGATTTACACCGCTCAGGTCAAGAACATGATTTTCGACTTAGAGGAGAAGCTTATTGATGTTTCCTATCCCGACGTCCTCTCCTCGCGTGACACGATCACCGTGACCGCCGATGTCAGCAACGTGGGCACCTATTGGCTGAATGTGTATCGCGTCCCTGACGACTTACAGTACATATACGAATTTGAGTATGACAAGTTGAAGTTCGTCTCGCAGACGCAAGTCATGGTACAAGGCACCGTGCCGTTCAGAGCAAGCGACATCAAGACAGAACTGCCACCGCTGCCTTACGGCCGCTACATCATTTTTCCCTTGCTGAATAAGGACGAGAGGCCGCATCGGTACGTCAATACTTATTATAAACTGTTGCGTGTTACCGACATCGGCAATTTCACCGTGAGCCGTAAGGGCAAGGAAGGTATCATTGCAGCTGTGGACATTACTACCGGCAAACCCTTGCCCGACGTGACCGTTATCAATGAGCATAACAGCAAAATAGGCAATACCGGCAACGACGGAACGCTCAATCTCTCCAGCAAGTATGAGGGAGATTTGCGCACCGTCAAGGGTGATGACCGATTTGGTCCCGAGAGCGATTATTATCATCAAATCGTCTACCACAGCTTTGACGAAATTACAGCCAAATTCTACAGCGACTTAGGCGTTTATCGTCCCGGCGAAACCGTTCAGTGGGCTATTATTGTTTATAACGCCACTGACAAAGGCGCCACCCCCTGGGGAGACGAAGAATTCACCGTAATCTTGAAAGATCCTAACTACAAGGATATCGACACGGTAATTGTTACCAGCGACGAGTACGGACGCATCGAGGGCTCATTCGTCATACCCAAGGACCGCATGAACGGCAGGTTCCACATTTATCTTGATTTCTCATATTTAAGAAGCATTGGATGGCCTGTGAACGTGAGCGAATACAAGACGCCGACGTTTGAGGTCACCTTCCCCGATGCGCGTCGCAGTTATGTCGCCGGCCAGTCTGTAAAGGTGACCGGTAAAGCGATGAACTACAGTGGTGTGCCTATTGCCAATAGCGAGGTGCGCCTGTCACTCATCCAGAACCAGTGGTCATGGTGGTGGAGCATGCGCAACAACAATGGCAAACACCTGCAAGATACCACCGTTGTGACCGACGCCCAAGGCAACTTCAACATAGAATTTGCTCCTGACCTTTTCCTGGAGAACAAGGACTTGAAACCCGGCAAGCGCTGTTGGGCACGCTATAACTATAGGGTTCTCGCCACCGTGACCAACGATGCCGGCGAGACTCATGAGGAGAGCACCTCGTTCATTGTGGGCACGCGCCGAGGCATCGAGTTGGGCAGTGAGAGCGAAAACGTCTATCTCAACGACCAGCCCATCAAACTGCCGTTGAAATACAACACCACCGACGAGGAACACCCCAACACCTGGTGCACGTGGGAAGTGACGAAGAAGGGCAGTAAGGAGCCTGCACTGACAGGCAACCTGAACACCGCTGACCCAACCATCGACCTGACCAGCCTGTCCTCGTGCGAATACACCCTCAAAATCCACATCCTCGATGCCGAGGAGGGCGAGCAGGACGTTGACGTGAGCCGTGACATCATCCTCTACCGCAAGGGTGACAAGACCTCGCCCGTCAAGGATTGCCCGCTATGGATTTCTCCGTTCGGAAAGAGTGTGGACAAGGGCAACAAGGGCCACATCACCGTCGGTGTGTCTACCCCAAAGGCTTACATCTATTATGTCGCCAGTACCGCCAAGGATATCATCAGCGAGGGTTGGTTGAATTACAAAGCCGGCATGAACGATTTCACCGTTCCCTTGCCCAAGGAGGCAGGAGCAGACGTGACCGTATCGTTCATTACCTACTACGGCACCAAGAAATGGGAAAAAGAGGTGAAATTGGCAAATACGTACAAAGCCGAGGCACTGAAAATTACTGCCACCTCGTTCCGCGACAAACTCGTGCCGGGTAACATTGAGCGTTGGTCATTCACACTGACCGACCAGAACGGCAAGCCTCGTCCCGGCGCTATGTTGCTCGACATGTATGACAAAGCCATCGCTAGCATTGCAAAGAACGGCTGGAACTATTCAGTATATTCGCCCTACGGATCCACCCCTTCATTCAACATCTGGCCCATGCGTTTAGACGGCTACAGTCGGGGTTCCACCAGCTGGTCTCAGGACCCCCTGGCCATTCCTAAAGAAGCGCAAGCCCAACTGCCCATATTGTACACTTACTCCCTAAGACCGTTCAGCTACACTACGGGGCTTGGACGCCAGCTGTTAAAATCACAATCGCTGGTGGGCCGCAAGACAAATGCTACCGCTGCATCAGGCAATAATACGATATACGGTACGGTGGTTGACGAGGATGGCGAGCCTGTCATCGGCGCTACTGTCCAGGTAATAGGAGAGAGCAAAGGATGTGCCACTAACATTAACGGAGATTTCTCAATCAATTGTGCTGATGGCACTACCCTCAGAATCAGTTGTGTAGGCTACAAGACCGTTGTGGTCCAGGCCTTTGACGGAATGGTAATCGAGCTCGAGGAAACCGGAGCGACGCTGGGCGAAGTGGTAGTGACAGGCTATCAAAAGGCTGACAAGAGACTCTACACCGGCAGTGTTCAGGGCGTGGAACTCGAAAAGGGCGATGATGCTCAAGTGAATCAGCAAAACCTGGACAAGGTGACCCTGCGCGAGAGCGACGTGAAGACTGCGCTGTGGCAGCCGATGCTCACCAGCGACCAAAACGGCGTCGTCTCGCTGGAGTTTGAGGTGCCCAACTTCAACACCACCTGGAATGCCCAGGCCGTGGCATGGGACAAGCAGATGGTGGGCTCCACCTGGATGGCCGAGGTGTTGACCCAGAAGCCACTGATGGTGAAGGCCAACATGCCGCGCTTCCTGCGCCAGGGCGACAAGGCCACGCTGGCGGCCACCGTCCAGAACGCAACCGACGAGGCCACCGCCTGTGATGCCGTGATTGAACTCTTTGACCCGCGCACCAATGAGGTCTACACCAGCCGCAACTTCAACCTGACGCTCGACCCGATGGGCAGCCAGGCCGTCACCATCGACTGGCAGGCGCCCGACACTATCGCCATGATGGGCTTCCGCATCAAGGCAGCCAACAGCACCTTCGGCGACGGCGAGCAGGTGATGGTGCCCGTGCTGACGACCGTCTCGCCCGTCATCGAGACCGAGCCCTTCTACATCGAGGCCGCTCAGGCCCACTACGAGACACCCCTGCCGCAGTTCCCCAAGGACGCCCGCGTCACCCTCGAGTACTGCGATAACCCCGTGTGGTACTGCGTGCTGGCACTGCCCACCATCTTCAGCGACGAGTACAACATCGCTACCCAGGCTGCCCACAGCCTGTTTGCCCTGCAAGTGGCACAAGGCGTTGCCAAGGAGCAGCCCCAGATTAAGGAGGCCATCACCTACTGGAAGCAACACAACGAGGACAGCACCCTCGTGTCGATGCTCCAGAAGAACCAAGACCTGAAGATAGGCACCCTGCTGGCATCTCCCTGGATGCGCGACGCTGACCGCCAGACGCTTAGGATGTCGAAGCTGAACGAACTCTTTGACGAGGCCATCGTCAAGAAGGAATACGAGAAGATTATCACCGCACTGCAGTCGCTGCAGATGGGCGACGGCGGCTTCACCTGGTTCCGCTATCCCAGATGCGAGTCCAACGTTTGGACCACAGGAACCGTGCTGGAACTTATCGGCGAAATCAAGCACCTGGGCTACCTGCCCGATGACAGCCGTCTGACCTCGATGATTAACCGCGCCCTCGCTTACTACGACAGCGAGAACGTGCGCCTGTACAACAAGTCCAGCGAGAAGTCTTACGGCAAGTTCACCGGATATGCCTACACGCGTAGTCTCTTCCCCGAGGTGAAGCAGTCCGGCGCCAGTGCCGACCTGCTGAAGAAGACTCTCAAGTACATGGACAAGAACTGGAGCAAGGGCATCACCCTCAAGCAGAAGGCCTACTACGCCATGACGCTCAACCGCAACGGCTACCAGAAAACAGCCCGCAGCATCGTCGAGAGCATCCGCCAGTTTGCCATCGTGAAGCCCAGCCTGGGCATGTACTGGGACAACCTGCAGAAGGACTACGGCTGGTGGGACTATGACAAGGTGGCCTATACCAGCACCATCCTGCAGGCCATGAACGAGGTCGATCCTCGCAAGGATGAGATTGACTTGGTGCGCAAATGGATGCTGCTGATGAAACAGAGCAACGACTGGGGCACCAATAGCCTCGCCGCCGATGCCGTCTATAGCATCCTGAGCACGGGTAGTCAGTGGCTAGAACGCGGCAACACGCCATCGATTACCATTGCCGGCCAGCCCGTCAATCTTGACAAGATGGCACAATATGTGGGCTACTTCCGCACTACCTTATCCGCCACCACTGCCGGTGATGTCGTCATCGACCGCACCGCCAGCGGACCCGCTTGGGGCGCCGTTTACAGCCAGTTCCAGGCTCCGATGACTCAGATTAAAGAGAAGGCCATCGAGGAGGTATCTATCAGCAAGGAATACTATGTGTATGCCCAAGACGGCACGCTGCACGCCGCCACATCGTTCAAAGTGGGCGACAAGGTCAAGGTGCGCGTCGTCATCAAGACCAACAAGGACATGGACTTCGTCACCATGACCGACGAGCGCGCCGCCTGCTTCGAGCCCGTTGACCAGCTCTCGGGTTACCGCTGCGAGGACAATACTTGGTTCTACCAGGAAACCAAGGACACCCAGACCAACGTGTTCGTCAACAGCCTGAGAAAGGGCACGCACATCATCGGCTACGACGTGTGGGTGACCAATCCCGGCGAGTTCACCTCAGGCATCGCCACTATCCAGTGCCAATATGCCCCGCAACTGAGTGCCCACAGCGCCGGCAAGACCATCACGGTCAATCAGAAAGAATAGAATCATCATCCAGAATCAAACACAACGGTCAGCATGTGGCTAATGCCATGCTGACCGTTTTTTTCCACCGTACTGTCACAATCACCTGATTGCGATGATTTACAGTGACTTGATATCTCCAGAGCTCTCGGGCATCAAGTAACGGGTTCCGGTGTCCTTGCTGATTTGTTCACGGAAGTGCTGGTCATAGCCAGGTGTCGTATAGCGCCCCGGAACGACGGCGCCATTCTCGGATGGCTTCATAATCTGGTCGTTGTGCTTCACGGCGATGAGGCGGAAGAGTTTGTCCCAACGCTGCATCATCCGGGCGGTGTAGTCAGCACTCTTGCTGGTGAGGTAGCTGACGCGCTCACGCTTGGTGAGTGGCTCAATGTCTTTTAAGACCTGTGCCTGATCAGCAGCGTAGTAGTCCTCCAACTCCTGTTGCGCCTCACGCAGGTCGCCTATCATGGCACTGTAGCGCGGATAAATCATGTTGGCCACCAGATTGTTCATCCAGAAAGCGCTGTGCTCGCTGAACTCGTTGTTCACGTTGTTCTCACGGCGGAAGGCTTCGGGCACCTCATTCACGCAGCAATATACAGGCACGTAGGCTATCATGTTGGCATCGTCGCAGTTGAAGTACATGATGCCGCCCACGTCATCGGGGAGCCAGCTGCGAAGCTGTGACACCAGCGTGAAGCCCGACTGCGGGGTGCCGATGGCACGCTCACGGAAGTAGCTCTTTCCGTCGACTTCCCAGTTCATGGGCAGCGGACGGTAAGGTGAGCTCCAGGGGCCCGCACTCACGTCGGCTGTCATGTCCAGCGGTGTGCCCTCGTAATGGTCGCGCATGTCATTCATGATGTCACGCACCGACAGCTTTCTCTCGGGTTTGATGTAGAGCGGCAGATGGTCGCAAACGTCATGCTGGCCGTTGATGTAGGGCAGGTACTTGTCCATCTCGGCCTGGTCGTAGTGGTGGCGGAAGAAACTCCACACGCGGGCATCGGCATAGCGCACCGAGGAGAACGAGATAGGGCAATAGGCATCGCGGAAGCTGAAGTCCTCATCCTTGCCACTGTAGTAGCCCTTCTCGCGTGCAAAGGAGATCACGTCCTTGGCATACAGGCAGTTCTTGCGGTCCTTCAACGGGAACTGGCGTATGCGGGACAGATTGGCATGGGCACAGATGCAGTCGTCAGGGATGCGAACGGCTACCCACACGGCACCTTTCACGCCAGGACCCTTGCCCACGATTTCGAGAATCCAAGCCTCGTTCTTGTCACACACGGTAATCGTCTCTCCGGTGCTGCAGTAACCATGCTCCTGCACGAGGTCGGTCATGATGATGATGGCCTCACGGGCCGTAGCGGCACGCTCCAGTCCCAAATGCATCATGGTGAAATAGTCGAGCAAGCCATCAGGATTCTGCAGCTCCAAGCGGCCGTCGAAGGTGGTTTCCACGATGCTCACCTGCTTCTCATTGACAAAGCCGATGACGTCATAGGTGTACTCCACTTGAGGCACATAGCCTCTCACGGGTCCCCGCCCCCACTCACGGATGGCAATCTTCTCGTCTTTGTCATGCCTGCCACCTGGAGTGCGCGACAGGGAGCCAGCGAAGCCATAGCCATCACAATTATAGGTACAAATCACCGAACCGTCTGCCGAGGCCGCCTTTCCAACGATAAGGTTGGTACATGCCCATGACTGTGTGACTGACAGCGTCAACATCGCCACGAGGGAAAAGAGAAATCGTTTCGTTTTCATATTATACAAACATCCATTTGTCGTTTCTTCTATAGGGGCAAAGGTAACGATTATTTCGCTAAACGCATCTATTTTCTTCTAGATTTGGATATAATTGTCGGTGCCTCAGCAATTAATGTGAACCATACCGCATTCAACTAGCATCAATTCCCCTTTTAGCACCGGCATCAGAAAAAACGCGGTTGATTCACCACAAAGGTGAATCAACCGATTAGACCTTGAAAAGACGGGGAAACTGTTTTATGACTCAAGTATGCGCTGATCACACATATTGCTCTAGTTCCTCAACATCTTTATAAAAATCCTTGTCGATGAACACATTTGGCATGTACCTCAGCAAGATAGAACCAAGTAATAATAAAACACAAATGGCAAATATAATTGCACCAATTCTTTCAAGATAGAATAGTTTACCGATAGCCCAAATGAAAATAAAACAAAGCATGATGCCCCATTGCTTAGTTTTCATAAATCGCTTTGCGGCTTGCAATTGCTGTGCGGGTCCATTGGCACTTCTCATTTTGTTGACAAAGTGTTTCATTATATGGTAACCAACCAATGATGCGACAATAGTGAAGAGAAGAATTGCAGGAATAAACTTCCAATCAACTTCAATCCAGCCATAGTGGTAGTTTAATGCTTCAAGAATAAGTAGCAATGCAATGATAGCAATCAGGAAAAAACAACTTTTTTTATCGGTTTTCCATTGATTCATCATTTTTTCGGCCTTTGCGTTGATGCGCCGTCTCAAGTCATCCAGACTCTGCTCATTGTTCAAAATCTCCTCCATAATAAATATATTTAGTGGTTTATGATTAAATCTTGTTTAATCCTTAGACGCACAAAATGCATCAAAAACTACACAAAGGTAGCGATTTTATCGTTCATGAGGCGCAAGTTTTTGCCCCGACTTTTATAATTTTGGAAAAGTCGTTCAACCGATTATGCTCTTAAAAGACGGGAGCAGCATTAATTCTTCGAGGCTCGAACAGCACGGACGGTCAAGCCGCTGGTGCGGAGGATAGCGCCGCATTCCCTGTCACGGTCACCCCTATCACCCCAGAACATACACCTGGCGTTGGGGGCGTCGTCTAGGTTAATCGTACGTGTCCAACAGGCACCTGAAGAGCCAACTTCCTTGAGCGAACTTTTACTGCCATAGTAGTAACCGGTAGCGGGCAAGAACATGGTATTCCCATTGGGACCGGTGACCAACTGACCGTTCACGCCGTTCCTTTGGGTCCATTGCCAGGAGCATTTTGAACAAAGCTCTCTGATCTGCTCATCCGATGGCATGCGACCATGAGGATAATGTACACTAGCGGCATCATCGGCCGGATCCAACTCATTCTTGTTGTCAATAGCGCCGTACCAAGGGTTGTCGTTGTACTTCGACAAATAAAACTCGCCATTACTATCATAACCGCCCCATTTATAGTTTTCCACGACATAAGTCGTTTTGGGAGTGGTTTCACCCCAAGCAAAGTAGTCGCCGATGTCCTCAGGTTTGTCGGCACCCACGTTTCGGGTTGCCCACAACGTGCCGCTGGGCAGGCCCAGGTCAACATAATCGCCTTTATCGGGAACTGCCGGTTCATCTTTATCGTCACCACATGAAATGAGGATGAAAGGTAATGCAATAGCCATTAAAAAAAGAATCTTCTTCATAATAAGCAAAATTTTATTTTTGCAAAGGTAGCGATTTTTTCGCCTAGACACTCATTATCTCTTCTTTTTCGATGCTGTGTTATTAGGCGCTGTTCGATCCGACTTTTATAATTTTGGAAAAGTTGCTCAACCGCGTATGCCTTGAAAAGACGGGGTCATTTCATGTCGATGAGATCTTGCAGGCGGTCAATTATTTCCTCGTCACGGCGAGTCTTGTATCCCCACGATAATTCGAATTTAAAAAACAGGTATATCCATAATGCCACCAATGCGACCTTAAACGTCAAATCAGTTAATGTCCATATCAAATCAAAGTATTTGAAATGGTAAGCCACCCCAGGATAGAAGGAGATAATAAGCACTAACACTAACAGGCATAAAGCGTTGCGGTTATTCTTAATCATCTTTTCATACCAGTGCAACAGATGTTTCGGGGCATCCAGGCTGCCCACAAGCAGAAGAAACCTAAGATTGTTCACAGCGAACCAGACAGCTGCAATACAGAGAACAGACAACAAACAGATATAAAAAGAATTAGTATAATACTCAAATTCTTCAGGTTTACATAACACGATGTAAGCAATGGCCGCTAAGATAAGGAGCGTAATCACCACCCCACCGCACAGCCTCTGCTTTGCTTGTGCCCGGCTCTCGGCCTTGAGTCTCTCAAAGCATTCATCTTTGCTCAAACTGTAAAATTCATCAAGTGTCATAATACTTTAGATTTTTGTTGTTCTCATTATTTAGACACTTTTGAGTACAAGAAGTTACACAAAGACAGCATTTTTTTTGCCAAAATACTTCATTAATAGAACATGTTGAATTATTGAGCATGAGTCGCTAATACTCGTCCTGAGATTTATGATTTTGAACACTGGCGTCCCGTTAAAATCAGGAAATGATAAAGATTTGCCTCTGAACCCTGCGGGGCTAATGCGAATTTCACGAACCTTTAGCTCGGCGTAGCCAATTTAACTAATTTGATGCCAGTATTTTAATCTATTCGTGAGATTTGTATAATTAGCGCAATTAGCATTAAAAGTAACAGAACCAATTTGTTATTCATTGCAAAGTGATTTCAAATCCGTGCGCTTGAATAACCTTTATAACAATCTTACTATAAATAACTTACATCTGTCTTGTCGATTTTTAACGGGACACTAATGGATATTGAATTAAGTGAATCAGCTGTGGGTGATTGGGGAAGGCGTATACTGCTATTTCCTGGCGACTACTATGGGCTGGTAAAAGCCGGTATCTGCTGGTGGTATCCATGCGACCTCGCTGCAGCCATTGGCGAGTAATATGCTCGTGAGTTCGTCGCGGCGGGTGGCTCGGTAATCGCACTCAAACTTGCTTATCTGAAGCGTTTCCTCATCATCAATGATGTATTGAGTGAGGTGATATCTGTCATCGTTCCAGACCCACGTCTGGAATGATACCCGTTGGCCCTTATCGGTCTTGTGGATATAAGGTGTAGAATATGACGGCTTCTTCTCTAACAGGCTGTCATAATCGCGGATGCTGGCGACGAAGATACCGCCATCCTTGGTCCGTCCCAGGATGCTCTTTACTGCAGCTTCTAGGTCAGTTCTTGTAAGCATGTGCGGCAAAGCGTTATCCATGGCAATAACGATGTCGAACTGCTCGGGAAACGCTTCCGACAAATTGCGAAAATCAGCGCGTTCAAAGCGAATCTGGACACCGTTCTTCTTTGCTCTTTCTCTTGCTTCGGCCAGTTCACCTTCACTGATATCTGATGCACTAACGTGATAGCCCAGTGCTGCCAGCCCTATTGACTGCGTTCCAATCCCGCAGGCGCAGTCCAGAATGCAGGCCTCCATGCCGAAACCATTCTCCTTAAAGATTTCATCCAAAATCACAGCCTGTTCATGGGTTGTTGACTGCCAATCAAGAAAGAGTTTTTCATACTGAGTGGCCATATCATCGTAGAAAGATTGCGTTATATCCATGTTGCCTTTCCCGTTTACTGGTTTATCGTTATATCTCAACACACAAAGGTAGCGATTATGCCGATAATCACTACCCTTTTTCTTAATTAACCCTTTTTAATTCTCCACACAAACAACTAATATCAGACTGGTTGTCAGACTGTTGTGAGTAGAATTAAATCTTACCCTTTGTTATTTCTGGGAGAGGGTGGCGAGCATTTCTACCAGTATGTCGATGGCTTCGTTGGCGCGGCTTATCGGGCTCTGGATTGACCCAGAGAAACCTTCCGGCTCCTTGGTAATCATCAGGAACCACACGACTACGGTTTGCGTACCGTCGTCCTCATCGGTTTCAATCGACCGCACGAGCGCATAGTCATCTTTCACCAATTTCTGGTCCACCTTGTGGCCGTTGCTCGTTTTCATGTACTCCCAATTGTCTGCCGCCTCTTTCAGTTGACTCTTTGTTGGGCCATAATCATTGTAAGTGACATCAAAACGGATTTCATCATCAGGCGAAGCCACGTTCATCCAGTCATCACCATAATAAGACACTTCCCAATCGGCAGGATAGCTAATCTTGAGTTTCTCGTTCTCGAAGGTTTTGAAGTCGGTAGCCGTCGAAACGAGGTTCGCCATCAAAGCCATCAGTAAAAACAATAATATTTTCTTCATAATAAGCAATTTTTATTTGAGTTGTCACAAAGATAGTCATATTTTGGCTAAACATTCGCATTTTCTTCATTTTTTTGACAGCCAAGGCGGTGTTTTATCTGGAGTACCATTGTTTATTGATTAAGTAGTCCAGCAGTATTTGCCTTGAAATGAGGTGGAATGCCTTAGCCAGACATAACGTCTGAGCATTCTTTTTATTTGTTGATAAACATCAAGACCTGCTGTGCAATTGACCTCATTCCTTTTACCGTGGGATGATTAAGTTTCTTGTCAATATCTTTTAGCTCGATATATGGAATGTCGTAATGGTTACAAATAACTTTGGTCGATTCCTTAAAATCTTTATCCAGCATGTCATTGATGAGAAAGAAGATTCTGACATTGGGATACCTCTCCTTTGCCTGCTGTAACAGGTAAGCTAATGAGGGACGATAGGTGTAGAAGTCGGCCTGAGCAAAATTATCATATTGATAATCGCCCAATTCAGCCCCCGCCCAGTCGTCATTGGTGGCTCCAAAGATGAAAATCACATCAGGGCTGCCCAAACGCGGCAATCGGGTGACAAACGACCTGTAGCTGTAATCTTCATTGTTGTAGCCGTGGTTGCTGATCGTGGCACCACTGTAGGAGTCGTTCTTCTCTATGAGGCAGCCAGCCTGATTGATGACCTGCCACCACCAGGTCTGAGTGACATTGTCCACATCGGTTCTTGAAGTGTCGACCGGGGTATAGTACCATGTCTCATTTCCCTCAGGTATATACCCCTGAAAAGTCGAGTAAGAGTCACCCAAAACGGAAACGCGAAGCCGATTCTGCGCACTGGCAAGCAGCGGAATCATCAGCATGAGAAGCAATATTTTTTTCATAACTAATAAAGATTGATGTTATTAATAATAGTACAAAGGTAGTTATTATTCCCCAAAAACGCTGCAATTTCGCTTGGATTCTGGTGATTTATCAAAACGGGATGTCCCATTTCCAAGCTATAGCCTCAGGGTGTCAGTAACAATGCGGTGCAAAGACAGCGTAAGATTGATAAAAATAAACTCCTGATAATCAATTGTCCAGATATGTAAAGACGCAAAATGTTGCGTCTCTACAAGTCATCAGGTAGCTAACTCGCTGATTTCTAGAAAAATTTTCGTTGAACTCACGTTAAGATACAACTTTATAGACGAGCCTTTCTTGAGGACGGGTTGCAGCCAGTTGAAGGTGAGTATCATAAAAAATCGGTTGGTTTACTTTTGTCAAAGTAAACCAACCGTGTATAGGTTGAAAAACGCTACTCTAATTCTGTGATGCCCGCACAGCACAGACAGGGATTCCGCAGGCGCGGTACCTGTGGTCGTTCCAGAACATGTTACTCGAATTGCAGCCCATATTGTAGGCAAAGTAGTTGTCGTCAGGGCAGAGCATGCGCGACCAATACAGGCACCAAGAGCCCTCTTCAAGGAGTGAGCTATGCGAGCGGAGGCCAGCGGCGGGCAAGAAGATTGTGTTACCATTCGGGCCAATGCCCAACTGACCATACACGCCATTCCTCTGTGTCCACTGCCAGGAGCATTTTTCCACCAACTCTTGAAACTGTTCCAAGGACGGCATGCGTGCAACCGCACCCCAATTGGCCGTAGCGGCATCATCGGCGGACTCCAACTCGATTTTACCGTCGGTAAAGCCTTTATAGCCCTGAAGACTGTCGGTGCAATACTTCGTGTACCCCGAGGTGCCGACGTTTCCTTTAATCCACTTGTAGGTGATTGAAGTAAAATCTGTCTTGGGGGCGGTTTCACCCCAGGCGAAGTAGTCGCCGTATTCCTCAGGAGTGTTGGCGCCGACGTTACATGTCGCCCACAGTGTGCCGCTGGGCAGTCCCAAGTCAACATACTCATGATTATCGGGAACCGCTGGCTCATTTTTATCGTCACCGCATGAAGCAAAGACGAAAGGCAATATAACAGCCATTAACAGAAATACCTTCTTCATAATGACAACCTATTAATTGTTTGAGTCAGTGACATGAAGCATCAGCAATAAAACAAGTTATTAATCGCTCTATTGCGGATGCCTTGAGTTGTCGGCATCAATTCTATTTGCGGGAGGTGCGCACGGCACGCACAGAGTTTCCCTCGAATCGGGAATCGTACCAGACATGATGGCGCCACGAATTGGATGACATGATATATGCATATCCCTGGCTGACCTCTTCGAGATTGAGCTTGTTGGGGGAACAAAGCGTGCGAGACCAATAGTAGGCATGTTCGCCATCATTAAATAGATGGTCTACGCGTCCACCGGCAGCGGGAAAGAAGATGGATTTACCATTGGGACCGGTTACCAGTTGACCATTCACGCCTTTCCTCTTAGTCCACTGCCAGTCGCATTCCTCAACAAGCTCCTGAAACTGTTCCAACGTCGGCATGCGCCACTTGGAGCCCCAGTTCACGTATGCGGCATCGTCTTCAGGGTCAAGTTCCATTTTGCCATCTCCCTTGATTGTACCATTTTCTGTCCAATTCTCGATAAAGTACTTATACCATGTCTCTTCCACAACATGATAATAATGATCGCTAATGGTATCATACTCCCAATGTGCCCACTTGTAGAAAGGCCAGTCATAGTTCTCCTTAGGTGCGACCTCACCCCAGGAGAAATAGTCGCCATATTGCTCGGGACTATCGGCACCGATGTTACATGTCGCCCACAGCGTTCCGCTGGGCAGACCCAGGTCAACGTACTCGTGTTTATCGGGAGTGTCTGGTTCATTTTTATCGTCACCGCATGAAACGAAGACGAAAGGCAATACAACAGCCATTAATAACAGAATCTTCTTCATAATTGTCTGATTTTTTTAAATATGATACTAAATAATAGGCTTCTTAAGTAATTAGTTAATCATGTTACACTATATATAACGCAACAGCAGTCCAAATAGTATATTCATGCCTTATTTTATTAAACCTGCTTATATCGTCAAGTGGTAAACAGGATCTAATTTCAGTCTGTTTTCGCCCAAAGGACAAGCCTATGGGTAACCCGTGGTAATGCTGGCTTCCTCGCTTCGCTTGAAAGCCAGCATCACCACGGGCGCTGATGCCCAAAAGGATGTCGCTGGAGGCGACCCCAATAAATTTTCATCAACCACGACAGGGATAGTCACCGATGGTGCTGGTGTTTCATTCTTTAGGATTACGAAGAAGCCAGTCAAATGCGTGCCTCAGTTCGTCGGCCTGATAGCCGACCATGTCTATCATGAACTCAGTGGGAGCAGGCCCGTCGAGGTGGTAGAGGCTTCCCTCATGGAAATAGAAGCGGCGGTCAAAGCGTTTGCCCTGTTCATCATAGTCCTGCGTCAAGGCAAACAGCAGCCGCTGGGAATAGGAGTCGAACAGGTATTCCTCGTTGTACTTCTTTTTCCCGATATTATAACTGCGGGTGACGTAATAAAGGGGATAGTAGAAGAAATGTGGGTCACGGTCTTCGACGAACGCATAGGTGCCTTCGACAGTGTTGAAGAAGAAGTGGAGCGTCTCGGTGGTTTTGCCTTGTCCACGCACGGTGTAATTGATTGTGGTCACCATCTCGTTGCCCATGCCTTTGTTCTTCTTGGTGGCCTCTTTGGCCTGTTGATAGGCATCATTGATTGATGCGATAACAGGGTCGGGCTGCTGGGCAGTGGCGGTAAGCGCCATGATTGTGCAGCCCATGAGCAATAATGTTCTTAAGAATTTCATAACGGTTATATTTTATTAAACACAATTTCCAGCATTTCACTTTATTTCCCATTCAGGGGCAGCAGTGCTGATTCTACTGCACACGCACCGCACGGACAGGAAACCCATACATGCGGCTAATGATGCCCCAATCCACTAGCTCCGAAGTGAAGAATAAGTGAAAAGCGTAGTAGTAGGGATAATTCGGGAAGATGGTGCGCGACCAATAGTAACATGAAGAGCCCACGTTCTTGAGCTGATTGTCATAGCGGTAGCCGGCGGCGGGTAAGAACATGGTGGCACCATTGGGACCGGTGACCAATTGGCCGTTCACGCCGTTCATTTCAGTCCACTGCCAAGTGCAGCAATCACAAAGTTCCTGAATCTGTTCCACCGATGGCATGCACCCGTCAGGATAATGTGCACAGGCAGCATCGTCAGATGGCTCCAACTCGGTCTTGTTGTCAACAAAGCCATTATAGCCGCAAGAACTATTTGTACAATATTTCGTCAGCGTGTTATTGGTGCCGTTGCACCACTTGTAGGTCGTCCATGTATAGACCTCCTTGGGCGCAGTCTCGCCCCAGGCGAAGTAGTCACCGTACTGCTCGGAGCTGTTGGCGCCCAGGTTGCACGTTGCCCACAGGGTACCGCTAGGCAGACCCAGGTCAACATACTCATGCCCCGCTGCCGTGGCTGGGTTAAGGAT
This sequence comes from uncultured Bacteroidales bacterium, assembly GCA_902779125.1. GTDB lineage: Bacteria > Bacteroidota > Bacteroidia > Bacteroidales > Muribaculaceae > Sodaliphilus. The sequence goes on from CACZAC010000023.1 coordinate 21,135, forward strand.
GATGCTGATGACTGCATTCACGTCGGCGATGGTGACCTCATCATCACCATTGACGTCAGCCTTGCCATTAGCACTGTGGCCCAGGATGACGCTGACCACGGCATTCACATCGGCAATGGTGACCTCGCCGTCACCGTTCACATCGCCCTTCAGACCACCGCCATTACGAGAGATTCTAATCTCATCCGGAATGTGACCATTGCCGTCATAGATGAATGCACCATATTCGGTTTCGCCGATATAGGCACCAACGGGATAGGTAATGGAGCAATTCTTAAAGGTGATGCCCAAGCCGATGCGACCTACCCCACCCCTGATTGTTGCCTGCACATTGTCGAACGTAAGGCCAACGCCTACGCCTTCGGAATTATTGCCGATGCCTTTGGCAGAATACAAGGTGATGTCCTGAATGGTCAATCGAGTGACAACGAGGAAGATGTCAATCCACGAACTGGAAGTGGTCAGGCTGCCATTGCCCTTGATAGTGACATTCTTGGTGTTATAACTATTCATTCCCAGAGCCACATGACCGGTGTTTGTCACTCGGCATTCACCCTGGACAACGATTGTCAAGTCTTCAGTAACGCGAATAGTCGCAACGCCATCATAGGCATTGTCGCTGCTGTATTCAACAACGGCATTGTTCAGCGTGAGGGTGCGGCTGGCAGCGTTCCAGGTGACCGTGCCGCTCTTGATGAAAGAGGTGTTGAAATGGCCCTGCTCATCAGGCCATACGCCACACACCGACACTTGCGCGCCAGCGCACATTGCAACCATAAACAGTGCAAGTAACAATAAGTAATTCTTTTTCATAACCTAAATATATTTAATGGTTAATCATTCAGTGATAAATCTTCTGTTATTTCCTTTATTATATTCATCGTGAACAGGAAATGCTAATACAATCAGCAAAGATAATGTTTTTTCCGCAAAAACCAATGGCGCAGGTGCTGCAAAACTACAATTGACACGGTTTTAATCGGTCTAACGGCCAAGAAAAAACAAAATTGGCTAAGACATGTCTTAGCCAATCGTACCTTTCAGGCGCGGAAGCCGATGATGTTGCGGGTGGTCGGCACTTCGGTTCCCGCATTGAACTTGCTGCAGGCGTTCTTGATATCGATGGGTTCGATGGTCTGGTAAGCAGCCGTGTCAAACACGCGGACCGATGCCATGACCCTGTCGCTCATGGCGGGGATAATGCCGTTGTGTACCAGTTGGTTGACCCATCGTGCGTTGCCAAATTTGCTGTCGCGACGGCTCACCGCACTAGCGATAGTCTGCTGCAACAGCGACTGTGCATCGGGCGTGAGGATGAACTGTTCCTGAGCCAAGACTCTCGCAGCAATCTGCATCAGTTGGTCAGCATCATAATCAGCGAAGTGAATCTTGTAGGGGAAACGTCCTTCCAGACCGTCATTCATCGAGAATAGCGCGTCCATCTCCTTCTCATATCCGGCAAAGATGATAATCATATCAGGGTTCTTGCTGGACAGGACGCCGAGCAGGCTCTCCACGGCGATGCGCCCATAGTCCCTGTCGTTATCGCGCCTGTAGAGGGTATAGGCCTCATCGACAAAGAGCACGTTGCCGCGGGCTTCGACCAGGATGCGCTTCATGATTTGCTCGGTCTGCCCGATGAACTCTCCCAACATCTTGGCACGGTCCACACAGATGACATCCCCTTTGGAGAGCAGTCCCAGCGTGTGGAACATCTTGCCCATCATCCTGGCGACCGTGGTTTTGCCAGTACCGGGATTTCCCGTGAAGATTGCGTGATAGGGACCATCCTCGTTCACGGGCAGTCCCAACCGACGGCGTTCGGCATTGAAGCGCACACGGTTGGCAATGGTGGTCATGTGCTGCTTGATGGTGTCGAGGCCGACCATCGTGTCGAGGTCGTCAAACAGGCTGTCGGTGGAGGTCGTCTTTGGCAGCAGCGCCTCGGAGTCGATGTCTTCGGGCGTCACTTCGACAGTGTGCTTGATGCCGTAACCCGACTGGAGGTCATTCACCGCGTGGCGGCAATAACTGTGCAGCAGCGTGTCATGCACATAGCGGTGCAACTCGTTCAGGTCCCATCGGGCGGTAATGCCACGGCAGCCTGCCTCGGCAATGATGCGGCAGACCTTGTCGGTCGCTGCCGGCGAGAGCCGTAATTGCGCGTTGTCGGCTTCCATGAAGAACTGCTGCATCAGTTCCTCGGCAGTGGGGGGTTCTTCCTCGATACGGTTATACTGCGGGAAATAGCCACGCAACGAGGGATACTGCTCCATCAAGGCATCAATTTCCTGACGCGTGCCATAGAACACGACAAAATAGCGCTTGTCGGGCCAGTAACTGAGCAGTTTGTCCATGAAGATGCGCCCGTCACTGTCATTGAGTGCCCACAGGTTGTAGAACAACATGCAGAACTCGCCTTCCCGACCGATATCCATCGACCTGACGTAGTCGCAGTGAAGCCTCTCGCTGAAGTAACAGTTGAGGTTCTCATAGGGGTTTCCGCACGTCCTGTCGAAAAAGGTGGAGCAGTCGCCCTCAATGACATCAACGGCATTGACCATTGCGCTGATGGCTTCGCGACCCTGATTTGTGGCACCGCCATGGGCGACAACCAGCATATTGCTGTTGAGCGCCATGGCCTTGGCGTTGCCCAGTGAGGTGCGTTTAGCGTTGAACGCATTTTCCTGGGCTCGCCTGATGGTCCATTCGCGGAATTGCCCCAGGCCGGGTCGCGTCATCAAGCGGCGCAACATGTGGGCATTGGACTTGTAGAGCTGTCCCGAGAGCATGTCCTCGGTGCTGTAACGCTCACAGTCTCGGCAGCCCGTCACATGAAATGTGCAGCACTGGTCAAGCATGAGGTCAAAGCGGCAGAGGTCACCCGTCTCGTCGCAGCGAACAATGAGGAAATAGTCACCTGGAGTCCACACCATCGTGGAGTGGAGCGATGCCTTCAACAGCGACCCCGTGCGCTTGACCACATTGTTAGCGGGCATGGGCGAGGTGTCACTCTGGTTGCGCGTGCGGGCGTCGGCCATGAGGGTCAACCGCTCATTAAAAATCATCAGGAGGTAGTCGTTGGTGACCGATGCTCTGTGGCCCAGACTGATGACGGCCTGTACGTCGCCTAAGTTGTAAACATAGTTTTGATTGCCGCTTACGGGCTGGAGTGTAATAGATTTGATTTCCATATATATTTGTTTAAAAACTGATGGTCCTTTCATGTGTCCTGGGGTTCATGCCGTCCTTAGACGTGAAAAACATCGGGCGGTTTAATCAGCACACAAGTTTTTTTCTGAACTTTTTTATACTTACTTTAAAACATGATGATGGGCATGAAATTCCTTTACCAGAAGTGGGCAATGAACAGCAAGCCGATGAACACAAAGAATGATATTTGTACAAGTGAGAGTTTTTATGTACTTTTGTCGAAAATAGGCTTTACTATTCTAGGCCTTAGACTTCATTTTAGGGGGTAATTTATAATTGAGACGCAAGGTTTTGCGTTTCTACACAAAGAGAACATGAGCGATTTCTACAAGACAGTGAAGGGCGTCTCGCAGGGCATCTACCGCGAGAAGATGTCGCGTTTCCTGGCGTTTGCCGAGCCTGTGTCTAGCGCCGAGGAGGCTCGTGCCGTCATCAAGCGCTATGCCAACGAGTACCATGACGCGCGCCACTGCTGCTGGGCCTACATGATAGGCACCGAGCGCAACGAGTACCTGAGCAGCGATAACGGCGAGCCCAGTGGCACAGCAGGCAAACCCATCCTGGGCCAAATCAACTCCTTTGAACTGACCAACATCGTCATCGTCGTCATCCGCTACTTCGGCGGCATCAAGTTGGGCACATCGGGACTGATTGTCGCCTATCGCGAGGCAGCTAAACTCGCCATCGAGGCGGGCGAAATCCTCGAGTGCCACGAACAGGCACGCCTGTCGTTCACTTTCCCCTACCTGAGCATGAACGACGTGATGAAAGTCGTGAAAAAGAGTGATTTGAAGGTCATCGAGCAAGCCTTCGACAACGTGTGTTCCATGACCATCGAGGCCGATGCCGACAAGGTCCCCGCCCTGCGCGACCAGTTCGCCAACATCGACGGCACCAGCATCATCGACTAACCCCTCTCAAACAGCAGGAACAACCGAAACAAAACACAACTCATTAATAATCAATAAATTACATAACAACAAAAAAGCCGCAATCATTTCCATACTGCACACAAAGAAATTACAATTCAGATGATAAAGAAATTCAATATAATTTTAAAGCTTGGCTGATTTACAGCCAAGCTTTATTAATTTTGATTGATTTCTCGACCGTTAGGCCGATAATAGTTTTTAGGAACCAAATGATGCCACTCAGAATTATAATGTGATTTTTGGCTTTGTGTGACAGGTTAATCCCCGTTCAACAATTGGTCGATGAGCTCTGTCACGTCGGCAATGGAGATACTGCCGTCATCATTCATGTCAGCATTTACAGGGTAGCCTGTAGCGGCGCCCACCAGCATATCGATGAGAGTAGTCACGTCGCTTATGCTGACATTACCGTCACCGTTGACATCGCCGAGCATTCTATCATAGGTGTAACCAACCTCGGTGACAGGGAGTTCGACATTGGTGCCGCAACCCAGTGAAGCCGATGCATCGGGGAAGTCACTACCACTGGCATAGTCCACAAAACTTGTCCAGTTGTCGGTATAGGTCATCGCCTTGCCACGGATTCCCGAGGTGTAGAAGGGTGCGTAGTCACTGCCCATCGTGCAGTTATCATCATCTTCAGCGTCTAAAACGATGGTTACAAGCAGACTCTTGCCAAGCGTGAAGGGGAACGGCTCTTCCATTTCCAGAGCAAGAACCTGGTCTTCGCCATAGTATTCAAGCAGGTCGATGTCATATCGACCTTCAGCGACCAGCTCGCCAAAGTCGAAGAACTGCTTCACACCGTCGACCGTAGCAAACTCGGTTTCATCAATTTCCCGAAGATAAACCTTCGCATTGCGGATTATCTCTTCATAGGACTCACAATAGAACTTGAAATTCAGGTACTTGATTTTCAAACCCTCTTTGCCTTCCATGCCGGGCAGCAGGTCGGGCGTGTAAATCATCTGGGCACCGGTGTGAGAGAGATAGAAGTTGGTCGGTGCCATGTCAAAGTAAGAGCCATTGTACAGCTCAGTGGCGTTGTAGTAGTCTCCCACCTCAACCCAACTGAGGAACTGGGCCTGGGCCGACATTGACAGTGCAGCGATGGCTGCGAGAATCATGTAAAACTTTTTCATAAAGCATAAAACAATTAATGGTTAATAATTAAATGAACATATCATGCCCCATAATAATTTGGTTATGGTGCTGCAAATTTAATCAAAAAATGCCACAAATAAAAAGTAAAAGCGTGTTATCTCGCTACCGCTACAAGTTTGGTCATGTATCAAATCATTCCTCGCGTCACAACTACCGTTGCTGCCAGTGGAAGCGGGCGCGCACATGGTCGTCACCATCAGCATCGGTGATGCTCATGTGGGAGTCCATGGGATCGGTGTCATCGATAACGAACTGGCAAGTCTCGCCATAATGGCTCTCTTTGATAAAAGAAATCTCCATGCGGCGGATGAAATAGTTGTCATAGCAGTCCATGTCGAACAGGTTCATCAGGTGGGAAAGGTAGCGCACAGTATTGACGTGGCGGTTGAGGTCGCAATCCATATAGCCGAAGGTGTAGTCCACGGCATGACCTTCCTCGATGGGACGCAGACGGCTCATCGGCTCGATGGGACACGGCAGGTCAGAGACCTTGTCGCTGATATAACCCAACTGGGAAATATCCACGCTGGCGCGGGTGGTCAAGTCGATGACCATCCAGATGGTGCGTACATAGCCCAGCGGATTGCCCTGGGCATCGTCGATGCGCATATTACGCTGCGAGAAATGGCGGTTGTAGTCCTCAATCCAGGTGGTGAGGCGGTAGTTGGTGTTCACCTTGGGATAAGCGGTCATCTCGATGGTCACGCGTGAGAGCACCCACACCTGGTTGTCCTGTATCAGGCGGGCATAACCTGCACCCCACGAGTTGGCATGGAATGTCGCCACCTCGATGATACGGGTCATCAACAGCGTCAAGGGCATCTCGCCCTGGGGGTTGCACTCGCCAGCGGCGAGATAGTAGTCCATATAGAACTGTTTCTTATCGTCAGAGCACATTGGTTTTCTTGATTAAATGGTTATCTAATATCACGAGTGCCGCCATCGCTTCGACGATGGGCAGGGCACGCGGCAACACGCAAGCGTCGTGACGGCCACGGGGTTGCAATGTCACGGGATTGCCGTCGCAGTCGATAGCGGGAAGCGGGCGCATGAGCGTGGGCACGGGTTTGAAGGCGATGCGCATCGCAATGTCCTCGCCGTTGCTGATGCCGCCCTGGATGCCGCCCGAGTGGTTAGTCACAGTGCCGATGGTGCCGTCCTCGCGAAGCTCTAACTCGTCCATCACCTCGCTACCGCGCCTGGTGGCCATATCAAAGCCGTCACCGTATTCAAAGCCGTGTACCGACGGAATGCTCATCATTGCTGCAGCCAACTGGGCATGGAGTTTGCCGAACAGCGGCTCGCCCAGTCCAGCCGGAACACCCCTAACGACGCACTCGATGATGCCGCCCAGGGTGTCACCGTCCTTGGCGACTTCGGCAATGAGCCGTTCGTGCTCCTCAGCAGCCACGCCAAAGTGAGGCCCTACCTGCACAATCCGAGCCTCGACCGTGATGCCCAGACGTTCCAGTGCCTGAATGGCGATGCCGCCAGCGATGACACGCGCCACGGTCTCGCGGGCCGATGCACGTCCACCCCCACGGGGGTCACGGATGCCGTATTTGGCCTGCCAGGTGAAGTCGGCGTGGTTGGGACGGTAGCAACGTGCGATTTCCTCATAGTCGGCACTACGGGCATCGGTGTTGCGCACAATGAAGCCGATGGGTGTGCCCAGCGTCTTGCCTTGCCAGATGCCTGACAGCACCTCTACCCTATCCTGCTCGGCGCGACTGCTGCTGCCAGCGGTCTGTCCCGTGCGGCGGCGGTCCACGAAGCGTTGCAGCGCGTCCATATCGATATCCACACCAGCGGGCATGCCGTCGAGCACACCGCCCATGGCGGGTCCGTGCGACTCACCGAAGGTGGTCAATGTCAATATCTTGCCTATCGTATTCATCATTCTGTCTTCTCGGCTATCAGGTCAACAATCTCGGCACCCACAAAGGCGACCAATGCCTGCGGGTCAATCTTGAACTGGAGGCCACGCACGCCAGCGCTGACGTAGATATAGTCATACAGGATGCAAGTCTCGTCAATATAGGTGGGAAACGGCTTTTTCATGCCCACAGGCGAGCAGCCACCGCGAATGTAGCCCGTAGTGGGCAGCAATTCCTTCATGGGAATGAGGTCCACCTTCTTGTTGCCCGACACGCGGGCGGCCTTCTTCAGGTCCACCTCCTCGGCGCCGGGGATGACGCACACCAGATGGCCCGTCTTGTCGCCTTGCAGGATGAGCGTCTTGAACACCTGCTCGATGTTCTCGCCCAGTTGGTCGGCGATGTGTTGGGCGCCCAGGTCGCTCTCATCGACCTCATAGGGGATGAGTTCATACTCTACTTGAGCAGCATCGAGCAAGCGCGCCGCATTCGTTTTAGCAATTTTTTTCATTCATTCTTGTCTTTATTCCGCAAAGTTACTTAATTTTGCACAAAATTTAATTGTTAGAGAACCAAAAATTAATTTTTAAGATAAAATGAAAAAACTCTTTTTAGTTGCTGTCATTGCTATCGCAGGATGGCTCAACATCCAGGCTCAGACTTCGCCTGCCCCCGAGAGATACAACAATTTACTGGAACAGATGGTACTGCTGGAACAGCCCAAGGCTGAATTCCTCATGAATGCCACGATGGAGACCCTCGCTAAGGACCCCAAGGGCTACCGCATGATGATGGAACTGGCTGAGAAGCGCTTCAGCGACCCCGCTGATCCCTTACACAACGAGCAACTGTACATGGTCGTTCTCAAGCACACCACCGAGAACTTTGTGCTCAGCAACGCCGAGAAGGAGAAACAGCGTCTGCTGTTGATGGGTGCCAAGAAGAACATGATTGGCACCATAGCGGCCGACTTTGATTATGTAACCCCCAACGACAAGGCTGTACATCACCTGAAGGACCTCAAGGCCGACTATATCCTCGTGTATTTCAACAATCCCGACTGTGAGTCGTGCGAGACCGTCAAGGAGCGCCTTGCCAACAATGAGCTTATCAACAACCTCGTCAGCGAGAAGAAACTCATCGTCCTCGGTATCTACCCCTATGACGACCAGAAGTTGTGGAAAAAGTCAAAATATCCCACAATGATGATTAACGGCTGGAACCAGAGCCGCCAGATTGAATATAACGAGCTCTATGACCTGCCCACCCTGCCCTGCTTCTACCTGCTGGACAACAACTATACCGTACTCATCAAGAACGAGGGCAGCCTCAACAAGGTGGAAACCAGGCTCAAGGCGCTGATGAGTGCCAATACCGCCGGTCCCGCACCTGCTCCGCAGCCCAAAGCCAAAGACGACCCTAACTTCGTGCACTGCGACCAGATGCTGAACTATCTGCTCAACAACCAGTACAACGAACTGTACAACTGCCTTACCGATGACTTGAAGTCCAAGACCAAGCCCGACGACCTGAACGGCGCCCTCACCAAGACAGAGGAGATGTTCGGCAAGTACAAGAGCAACGAGCCTTGGGAAATCCGCAAGTACCAGGAGTACAAGACCTATTGTTCGATTCTGAATTATGAGAAAGGCAAAGCCGGCCTCATTATCATCTTTGACGAGAACGGCAAGGTAAGCGCTGTCACTTTTGTTCCTGATCAGGTAATCAAAGACATGCCCGCTTATTAATCACCATTCTCCCTATAGAAAAACGACCTGCCCGCCACGATAACCGTGAGCGGGCAGGTCGTTTTTTGTTGGCTAGCGGTTCATGCGCTTGAGGACATTGTAGCTGGGCAGGACACCCAACTCGCCTGCTTTGCTCAGGTCTGAGACACCCTGCGTCTTGTTGCCCATGCGCAGGTACATCAATCCCCGGTTGTAGTAAGCCTCAGCGAGGTCTGGTTTGAGTTCAATGGCCGTATTGTAACAGCTGATGGCGCTGGTCAAGTCACCTTGCAGCATATAGACATTGCCCTTGTTGTAATAGGCATAGACATTCTTGGGTGACAGTTTGATGACCTGGTCCAGGTCGGCCTGCATCTTGTCGAGATAGGTTTTCTCCTGGCTCTGGTGCAGCATGGCTCGGGATGTGGCATCGGGAGCGCCGTCAAGGTCACCAGTGGCAGCATTGAGCGCCTGTGTCATGCGATACTGGACGAAACGGGCATCGGCGCGCAGGATATAGGCCAGGGTGAATTTAGGACTCAAGGCAATAGCAGCATCGGCATCCTTGATAGCGGCCTCGGGATTCTTGACCAAGAGGTAATCCATTCCACGCGCGAAATAATCGACGCTGCGCGGTTTGGCCGACGTCATCAAGCCATTATAGTACTCGATATTGGCGAAATGATGCTGGATGTCTTCTTCGTTCAATTGAGGTTCACCGGCAACAAGGGTGAGGACAGCAGGCAGCAACCTGGACTCGTTGATGTCGCTGATTTCCCTGATATAGTGCGTCTTACCATTAAGTTTATTGTCAAGTGCATAATAGGACAAAGTGAACATGGGCATCGGCTCCACCTCGATATTGTCATTCTGGATGTGTCCGCGCTGGCGGTTGGCATATTCGGGCTTGACGGGATCATTCTCGTTCACCGTGAGCAGGGTGTTGAAACGGTTCATGATTTCCTCGGCGGTCTCGGGTTCGTCATTGCCCTCAAGGGCGCGCTGTTCGGCTTTCTTGATAGCGGCAGTCTGCTCGATTTCTACAGGGTTGAAGTTGGAGACATGGGTCTTGTTGCGGCGGAAAATCGCCATCGCCTTTTCCATATCGGCCTCGCTGCCCTTGTTGTCGCCCATGCGGCGCTTGGCCTCACCTCGTGCCATGTAGCCCGCCTCAAAGTTGGGGTACTTCTTCAGGATGGCTGTAAAGTCGTTGACGGCCTCACGGAACTGGCGCGTGCGCATGTGCAACAGAGCGCGGTTGTAGAGCGCCATGAAGTTGGACGGATTGTGCTTGAGCACAAAATCAAAGTCACTGATGGCCTTGTTGTTGTCACCGACCTCGGCCCTGAGCAGTCCACGGTTGAAATGGGCCTCCTGGCTGGAGGGATCCAAGCCGATGGCATAGTCATAGTCGGACATCGCCCCGAAATAGTCATCCAGATTGTACTTCATGAACGCACGGTTGATGAAGTAACCAGCATATCGTGGCTCCAACATGATGGCGCTGTCCATGTCGGCAAGGGCGCTCTCAAAGTCACGTCGGGTGCGCGTGGCTATCTCGGCACGCATGACATAGGCGCTGGCATTCTTCTTGCTCAAGGCAATGCCGCGGTTCAGGTTCTCGAGAGCAGCAGCCGTATCCTTGCGGGCAAGGTTCATCTGTGCCAACCCGATGTAGGCGCGGTCGTTGCGGCGGTCCAGAGACAGCAGCCTGTCAAAGGATAGTTGCGCCTCGTCATAGTTCTTCAACGCACTCTGACAGATGGCGCGGTTGAGGAGCAGGTTTTTGTCCTCGGGCATCAGTTCGAGCCCAGCGTCATAGTCCTCGACAGCACCCTTGAAGTTGCCCAGGTTCTGACGCGACACGCCACGCACCTGATAGGCATCTACAATGAACGGGTTGCGCTCTATCGCCAAGCCAGCGTCCTGCTCGGCACCACGGTAGTCCTCCAGGCTGATTTTTGCTACCGAACGGTAGAAATAAGGCTCGGCAAGAAACGGCTTCGCCTTAATCGCCTGATTAAAGTACTGGATAGCAAGTATATAGTCCTCAAAATAGAGCGCATTGCGCCCGATGTTGACCACCTGGTCAGTATTAATCTGCGCCTGGATGCCCATTGCTGTCACCAGCAGTGCCAGCAACACCGTCATGAGCCTGTATATCGTCAGTATTCTCTTCATATTGCGTTAATACAACGACAAAATTAGGCCAAAATTTCACAATCGCCAAAAAACAGTAGGTTACACCCCGTTTTTTTACATTTAATGGCATAAAAACTTAAAAGTCGCTAAAGGATTTGACGGGACGGGAAGAAATTAGTACCTTTGAAGTTTGAAACTAAAATAGACCACTACCGGAATGAGAAAATATATCATTTTAAGCCTATTGGTGGCGATGCTGCTGGCACCCGCCACGATGGACGCGCGCAAGAAAAAAGACAAGAAGATGGAGAAACGCGGCATCAATGTCGAGAACGTCATCGCCGACGTTGAGCAGCCCATGCGCGAGGTCGCCATCACCAACCCGGCACAGCAACTGTACGGCGAATGGGACATCGTGAATCTGCGCAAGAAGAAAGTCTATACGCTGGAGCGTGCCTACCTGTATCTGGATTTTGCCGGGGGCAACAAGGTGTATGGCAACAACGGCTGCAACACCATCAACGGCAGATTCCAGCTGAGCGGCAACAACCTGAAGTTTGAGGATTTCATCTCCTCGGGCGAGTCATGCCGCAACGTCACCAACGAGAAGACCATCATGCACGCCCTCGCCGACGTGCGCCGCTTCACGCTTGAGACACAGTACAATGCGCAATACCTGAACCTGATGAACTCCAAGGGAGTGGTCGTCATGGTGCTCAAGCGCCACAACCTCGATGCCATGAACGGCGCCTGGCTCATCAAGGAGCTCAACAGCGAAAAGGTGGACGAGCTCAACATGCGCGTCGTGATTGATGCCGTCATGCAGACCATCCACGGCGACACGGGCTGCAACATCATCAACGGCATCATCACACTCGACCCCACCAAGGACATGGCCATCCAGTTCGAGGACCTGCACTCGACCGAGCATGACTGCGAAAACATCGACTTTGAAACGGACTTGCTGCTCGCACTGGAAACTACCGAGTCGTGCAAGCGCATCAACCAATACGAGATGGCACTGCTCGACAACAAGGGCAATATCGTCATCGTGCTGCAACGCATCAACCTGCGCTAAACCGGGCCCCACGCTAAGGCGCTAAGACGCTAAGGTTTTTTGAGGCATCCGCATCGTAGGGCCTCGCCTTGGCGTGGCCGCATCGTACTGCCTCACGCTAAGGCGCTAAGACGCTAAGGTTTTTTTGAGGCATCCGCATCGTAGGGCCTCGCCTTGGCGTGGCCGCATTGTACTGCCTCACGCTAAGGCGCTAAGGTTTATATTTGGTATCCGCACTCGGTTGCTGTCGGCAAGTTTAACGAATTACACTAATAACATCCGCGTTCCAGAAGATGGAACGCGGATGTCTATTTTGTAAGCGTCAGTTTTTAAAAGACAAAAGAAACAAAAGCACAAATAAATTATATTGTATTGATAATCAATATATTGTATTTGTTGTATTTATTGTTTTCAAATTCTTAGCGTCTTTGCGCCTTTGCGTGAGGTTAAGGGAGCGCGGATGCTCTCTAAACTCTAAACACTAAACTCTAAACTGCGAGCAACGCGAGCGTTATCTGTTGAGGCGCTTGGTGGTTGTTCGGGAGCCGTCGCTGTGGGTGGTAACGACGATATTGACGCCGTCCTGCGGGGTCTCGCTCATCACGCCGCTGGCGCTGATATACTTCACGTCAACGACCTGCTTGTCCACCATGTTTTCGTCGACTGAAGCACACGAGATGATGGCCAGAGGATGAATCGTATAGTTGGTGAAGTAGTCCTCGTCGGTGGCGTGGATGCGGCGCATGGGGGCTTGGCCGTAATTCTCTTCCCACGCCTCATCGAGCGTGAAGACGCACAGCAGACCGTAGGAGAAGCCTTCCTTGGCAGCCATCTCGGCCTCGAGTGCGGGTGCGAAGTCAAAGTCGATTTTCACAGTCACGGTATCCTGTTCGCTGCACAGGTAAGGCTTGCCGTCACGATAGAAGAAGTAACCGTCGGCACGGCCCACCTCGTTGCCCAGAGCAGTCAGATAATCACTGCTCAAGTCATAGCGGAAGAGGTTCAGCGTGGGCAGTTCAACATCCTCGGCGGCAACAGGCGTGCTGTTGAGCACCAGACGCGGATTGGTCAAGCGGTCGGCAAGCTCACCCTTGACCGTACCGGGAGCGAGCACCTGCATATCGGCCATCGCATTGAACGCTTCCTCGTTGTCGGTGCAGTCGAGCGCAATCCAGTCGGGGTACCATGCCATCCACTCGGCATAGCCCCAGTCGGCATAGGTGTCATAGTAAATCTCGCTGACATTGTCGGTCACAAAGACCAGCTTGCTATTCCCGGCATCCACAGCGGCAGCGACATAAAGCGTATCGTTGAGTTTGTACTGAGTGCCGTCCTCGCCCTCGTAGAGAGCCTTCCACAGGGGCGTACCCGCATCGGCAGTGATGCTGATGGGATAGAGCTGGATGTTGTCGTTATAGATAGTGACCATGCCCTCGATGCTATAGACCTCGGTTGGGTCCACCTCGGGGTAGTCGATGCCGAACTTGTTGTAACCCGCCATCGTAGCCTCGATGGGGTTACCTTCCTCATCGGTCTCGCGGCTGGTGATGGTGAAATTGCCGCGCTCGTCGATGTCGCTCAGGCGCACACCGTCAAAGAGCACCTTGTAGTTCACCCATTCCTCCTCGGGGTCAGCGATATAGGAGAGGCCGCCCGTACAGTCAAACGGCGAGTAGTAGTCCTCGTCGAGGATGTTCTTGGCATTCTTGAAATGGGCAGGATTGGTCACTTCGACCAGGCCCTTATAGGTGGCCTTCTTGCCGGTCCAACCAGCGGGGATGACAGCGCCCAACGCGTACTCCTTGCCCGTATTGCCGTAGATGAGTCCAGCAAAAGCGTCGCCCTCCTCGTTGAGTTGCATCACCCACAAGTAGTTCTCCCACTGATAGTTGACATACACATCACTGGTGAACTGGAATTCGGTGCCGTCGGGCAGCGCTGCCAGATGGTGAATCGAATCGAGTTTCTCGATATTGGGGTCGATGGGGTCTTCGGGGTCGGGGGTAACGGGACCTTCACCGCTGGTCGTGACCACCAAGCTGGCGACCTGGGCATTCTTGGTGCCCACATGAGTCAACGTCACCGATGCAGCACTTCCCGTCCAGGTGCCCACGGCACCGCTGGCGCTATAGTCACCCACGCTGGCGATGAGGTCAAAGTTGGATGTGTTGGCGGCATTGACAGTGATGCCCGTGATGCTGCCCTCGGCCACCGACAAGGTCACCGAGCCGTCCACATAGATGCGCAGCGTGAAACTGCCCTGCGAGTTCCAAATGCGCGTCGCGGTCGCGCCGTCGATTGCCGACAGCGTCACGCCGCCCACGGTCACTGCACCGGCAGGAGCGAGATTGGTTCCAGAGCCCTGGGCAGGCACTTCATAACCCATGGCAGTAATACCCTCGGCAGTCGAGAAGTCAAAGGTGACAACGGCTGCCTGCAATACGAAAAAGGCCGAAAAGGCCATCAAGAAAATCGAGAAAAAACGCTTCATTGCACACATTAATATTTTGTAGTGCAAAATTACTGCCTTACCGCCATATATACACAAGAGATACCCGAAAAAAGTTATCAACAAGCGCTACTTTTTTCGGGTACCGTGAGAAGCTATGTCCTCGGGGGCTATTTGGTGAACAGAATGCCCTGGCCACCGATTAAAATGTTCTTGTCCTGATTCACCGAGAACGAGAACTGATTAAACATAAACAATTCCTTGCCGTTATCGACAATCAGCGGCTCGACATCGCCTTCAGTATTCCGTTCCCAATCCCGCTCCACAAACTGGCTCACCTTGACTTCGAAGCGATATTCGGGGTTTCCTCCTGGCAGTGTGGCCTCATCGGCGGAACCACGCAAATGCGACGGGCTGATAACGATGATGACCTTGTCACCGTTATCCATGACTGTGCCTGTCGTCTTGTCTAAGTTAAAGCCCACATAGTACATGCGTGAATAGCCCTGCGGTATCGTGACGTTATTAATCAAGTCATTATTATGATAGCCACTATAGCCACTGCTGAAAGACACGCCATCGTGCAGACTGCCCTGCTTGGTAAGGTTGCCTGTGATGGCATCCTTGGCCAGCAGGTCACTCGTGCTGTTGTAGCCGAAGTCTCGCTGCAGGTAGTCGAGTTTGCCATCAATCGAAGCGGCCACCGTAGTGTCAACGCTGTCGAGCCACTTCTCGTACTGGTCACCCGTGAGCGGCAGTTGCTTGACTCCCGATGCGGCAAAGGCCTTACGTGCCTCGCTCTGCAACTGGCGCTGGGTTATGTTGGGGATGGATTGCGGACCCACCGAGATGAGGAACAGCACTGCGGCAAACGAAGCGGGAATCCACCAGATGCGCTTGTTGCGGGTGATGAGCAACCCGATGCACACCACATAGCACCAGATGTTGAACACCGCCAGATAGAGGCGGCTCACCGTGATGCCGTAGTCACTCAGGCGGCGACCGATAGCCACCGTCATCAGCGCCAGCAACGGCAGCATCGCCAAGGGCAGCCAGCGAGTCACGGTTTTGAAAAAAGAATTGCCCTGCTCATGCTGCAACGGATAGGTGAGATAAAGCAGAATCACCAGACCCACCATGCTGGCTGTCACCAGATAACTCACCCACCCCACGGGCAACTGCCATGAGAACAGAATCTTGGCGGCATAGATATAGAGCGTCGCCATGTATAACAACAGGAGCGGGATGAACAGGTATTGCACCACACCCTTGAAGAAGCCTGAATAGGATTGAACCTCGCGCACGCGTTTCTCCTCACCGGCTGGAATGAGATTCATGAACAATAGCGGTGCCAACAGCAGCATGCACACCGTGGGGATGCTGCCAAACACGCTGTCTGAAACCTGTACATCGAAAAGCCATTCCAGCGACTGGGCAAACAGAATCAGTCCTAACGTGAGCACGCCACCAACGAACAATCCGGCGATGATGGCAACCATGGTCTGCAACGAGAAGTACCAGAACGGCACATCGTCTCCCTTGCGGTAAAACGACAGCAGGAACACCGACAGCACCATGGTCACCACAGTGGCGGTCACAGCGTCAAACTGCGGCAGCGAGAAGCGGTCAAACTGCCCCAGATAAATCGAAATCCCCAGCCAGGCGGCATGGACCAGCACCTGGGTAAGCACGGCAGTAGAGCGTCGCTTGAAGTCCTCGGTGAGCAACTGCAGGGACACGCCCAGCACCGCACCTGTAGCGGGATAAAAGATATAGAAGAACTGCCACTTGTCGGTCACCTTGCCCCCATGAATGAGGAATAGCACAAAGCACGTGAGGAAGACCAGCAGCAATACCGACACGGGAAAACGACGGCAGCTCCGCCCGAACTGTTTAATCCAAGCGCTGAGAGAAAAATTCTTGAACAATGCCATACTTACATTTCTTATAACCAGATTATACCTCTATAACGTGAAAAAACGTGTAAAATTGCCATCCCGAGCACCAAAAACACAGCACCCTACAATCAATCATCTGCTATCACCCATAATGCTACTTATGGGTACCCACGTAGTTGTACATCCAGCACAAATCACCCTATACAGAATAATTAGTCCCCCAAAAAGTGATAAAAAGTATAAAAAACCAAACAAATCGTATGCTGTAAACAACTAAATATCCCTAAAAAATGACAAAAAGTCATAAAATACACAAAAATTTGCTCACTATGAATAATCATTGTAATTTTGCGATACAAAAAACAGTATGGCGGCTTGTCGCTCGTTAACAATATGGTTGCGAGAGGAAAGTCCGGGCAACGCAGAGCATCACATTTCTTAACGGGAAGCTGTGGGAGACCGCAGGGTTAAGGTGACAGAAAACAACCGCCGCATGAGCGGTAAGGGTGAAAAGGCGGGGTAAGAGCCCACCGGGCACTGTGGTGACACAGCGCGCCGCACCACCTGTGAGTTGCAAGTTCATGTATACCGGCATCTAAGGGCTGCTCGTCCATTGCCGGGGGGTAGAACGCTATACTGGCGCAGCAATGCGTCAGACAGATAAATGACAGGCACCGGCCTTCATGGTCGGCACATAACCCGGCTTATAGCCATACTGTCTTTTTGTTTTTCGTGTACCGCGCGTGAATAACATTGGATAACGATGGCTTATTTAATCATCTAGGTAACCAAACATATGGCAAGAAAAGAAGAATTGGAACGCTTGTGGTTGCGCACGACTGATTATCTGTTCAACCAACGGCCCGCCTTTGAGCGGCAGGGCGCACACGGTTACAAGCCTGGGCTTGGAACCAGCATTGCTCTTGCCAAATTGTACAAGGAACCTTATCGGCATTACCGCACCATCCACATCGCCGGCACCAATGGCAAGGGCTCAACGGCCCACATGCTGGCCTCCTGCCTGCAGAAGTGCGGATATCGCGTGGGACTGTTCACCTCGCCGCACATGGTGGACTTCAGAGAACGCATCCGCGTCAACGGGAAGAAAATCAGCCGCAATTTCGTGATACAATGGGTTGCCGACTACAAGAAAAACAAACAAAAGATGCTGGATGACATCGAGCCGTCATTCTTTGAACTGACCTCGACCATGGCATTTGACTATTTCGCTTGGCGTCATGTCAATGTGGCAGTCATCGAGACAGGACTGGGCGGCAGGCTCGACAGCACCAACATCATCACGCCCGACCTGAGCATCATCACCAACATCGGTCTGGAACACCAGCAATTCCTGGGCGACACTCTCGCCGACATCGCCAGCGAGAAAGCCGGAATCATCAAACACGGCCAGCCCGTAGTCATCGGTCATGCCAACGGCATCGTGCGCATGGTCTTTGAAAGAACCGCTAAGCGCCTGTATGCCGACATCACCTTTGCCGAAGACGAGCCCCAGGTCATTAATGCCAAACACGCCAACGGGATGCTGCAACTCAACACCAGGGACCATGGCATCGTCAACTGTGACCTGACTGGTGACTACCAGGTCGAGAACGTCAACACAGTGCTCACGGCATTGAACGTACTCAAGCACGGCAAATACCGCATCAAGGATCAGGCTGTCAAGGAAGGCCTTGCCCATGTAGCCGAAACGACGGGCCTGATTGGCCGCTGGATGAAACTCGGCGACAAGCCGCTCACCATCTGTGACTCGGCCCACAACGTGGCAGGAATTACCCAAGCCATGAAGCAGCTGACCCATGAGTCGTATGACCAGCTGCACATGGTCATGGGATTCATGGCCGACAAGGACGTTGATGGCATCCTCCAGCTGCTGCCTCAGAAAGCCACCTATTATTTCACCCAAGCACAAACCCCGCGTGCCTTGTCCGTCAAGGACCTGTTGCCAAAGGCAAAAAAACATGGCCTCAAAGGCTCTACATATTATAATGTGAGTGAGGCTCTCGATGCGGCACGCCAGGCGGCCCACCCCAGGGACATGATTTACATCGGTGGCAGCATGTATGTCCTTGCCGAACTATTCAAAGCCATCTCCAACGAGGACGACGAGTAATTCCACACACCACTAATAATTACCTGAAATGCGGCTGGTGCTCGCGCACTAGAACCCATCATTATAATCCACAAGAATTTATTTCTTAATTCATTGGTGTCCCGTTAAAAAATCGACAACACGGATGTAAGTTGTTTATAATCAGATTATTATAAAAGTTATTCAAGCGCACGGATTTGAAATTACTATGCAATGAATAACAATTTGATTCTGTTTTTTTTTAATGCTAATTGCGCTAATTATACAAATCTCACGAATAGATTAAAATACTAGCATCAAATTAGTTAAATTGGCTACGCCGAGCTAAAGGTTCGTGTTTTTGTGTGTTTCCGCCTGCAGTGCCATTATTGGCAACCGCAATCAGAATGATGAAGCACCTTCCCACCACTCCACCCCTAATCAGCGGCCTCCCTCCTGTTTATTCATGCTATCCTGGAGCCGAAGTCGGTTTTTTGGCAGTGTCAAAATGTCATTATATGTTATCATGAGCTGGTGCAATGCAAAACTAATTAAAAAGTCACTGCATTGCTATTAATTTATTTTAAAAAAAGTGGCACAGATATTGCCAGTGTCATTTTTAGTTGTACTTTTGGCACAACAATTGAAAAGTTAAATTTAACACTTGGAAAAATTAAAATCAACAATAATTTAACAGTAAACTGACACATGAAGAAAAATTTGAAATTAGCGATTATGCTCGTGGCTGCGTCGATTCTAGGCTCGGCAGCAACCATGATGGCAACAAGCGAGTTGCAAAAGAAAGGTGTCATTACCGACACATATGTATTGAACAAGGAGAGCAAGACCACCGACGACGGTTTTGTTAAGTTCGCATCTCGTCCCGTGGACTTGAGCCGCGATTTTACCGACGTCGCCGAGAACACCATCAACTGCGTGGTAAGCATCAAGAATCTCGCCACGCCCAAGCAGAACTACTATCAGGGCGGCTTTATTGACCCGTTTGAGTTCTTCTTTGGCCCCGGCTTCGGCGGTGGTAACGGACAGGGACAGCGCAAACAGCAAGAACCGCAGAAGAGCGAGCCTCAAGCCATCGGCGCAGGTTCGGGTGTGATTATCAGCTCTGACGGCTATATCGTCACCAACAACCACGTGATTGACGGCGCCGAGAAACTCGAGGTTACCCTCAACGACAACCGCCAGTTCAACGCCACAGTGGTGGGCACCGATGAGAAGACCGATATCGCGCTCATCAAGATTAACGCCAAGGACCTGCACGCCATCACCTTCGGCAACAGCGACGCTGTCAAGCCCGGCCAGTGGTGCGTGGCAGTGGGCAACCCCTTCGGCTTCAACTCTACCGTTACCGCCGGCATCATCAGCGCCAAGGCCCGCGGCATGAGTGACAACAGCCGCAACAACAACGGCATCAAGGCGTTCATCCAGCACGATGCTGCCGTCAATCCCGGCAACTCGGGAGGTGCGCTGGTGAACACCGCCGGTGAACTCATCGGCATCAACACGATGATTTATTCCCAGACGGGTAACTACAGCGGCTGCTCGTTTGCCGTGCCCAGCAACACCGTCAAGAAAGTCATCACCGACATCAAGCAATATGGCACCGTGCAGCGTGCTGTGCTCGGTATCCAGTACACTGAACTTACCGCCGAGAAAGCCAAGGAGGAGAAAATCACCGCCACCAACGAGGGCATCTATGTCGCCAAGGTCACCGACCGCGGTGCCGCCAAGGAAGCCGGCCTGCAAGAGGGCGATGTCATCGTGAAGCTCAACGGTGCCCGCGTGAAGGACAGTGGCGAGATGCAGGAAGAGATGAACAAGCTGCGTCCTGGCGACAAGGCTGAAGTTGAGTACTACCGCGACAACAAGCTGCGTCATACTACTGTCACCTTCAAGAACGACCAGGGCAACACCAAGATGACCAAGCAGAGCGATGTCATGTCACTGGGATGCGCCTTTACCGAGCTGAGCAAGGAAGACAAGGAAGACCTTGCCATCTCCAAGGGCTTGAAGGTGGTCGGCATCAAGGCCGGCAAGTTCAAGAGCGCTGGCATCCGCGACGGGTTCATCATCACCGACATCAACAACATTCCCGTTGACTCGCGCGATGACGTGGAGAGCATCTACAACCAAATCATGCGCAGCAGCGACGCCGACAAGGTGATGTTCATCACCGGCTTCTACCCCACCGGCAAGAAGGTTTACTACGCCGTTGACCTGAGCGACGACGAGGAATAGAAACACACACATCACACACAACAACTGTTAGCGGGAGATGTGGCCATGACGTGCCACATCTCCCGCTTGCCTCATCCCAACCCAAGCCCCCAACTCTTTCATATACAGAAAAAGGGAATAAAACAATCATGTCGATTCCAAAATACAATTAAATGATTCTCAATATTTTTTTCAAAAAAAATTAACGGAAAATAGTGAGATTTAAAAAAAAAGCATTATCTTTGCACGTGAATATTAACCCCAAAAAAATGAATCAATATGAGAGGAGGACCTAGACCCGGAGCCGGAAGACCTAGAATTTATGGTAAGCGAGTGCAGTTATCTATCTTGATTTCAGAGGAAGCCAAAGACAAACTCAAGCAGTTAGCCACAGCCAAAGAGAAGCCTCTGGCAGGCATAGTCGAGCAGCTCATCATCGACCATCACAAGGACATGATGTTGTAAAATCGACAATAAAAATTAACTTCTGAGCCAAATTTTGACGACCCCGCATCAAGACCCACACATCACTTAACACAATAAAGGTCATTGCTCCAAAAGAAGCCTAAAAGGAAAAACAGCACAATTATTACCTGAAAAAAAGAACGCTGTTTTCCTTTAAATAGATTTGTTCTTATTGCCTTATCACGGGCAATAGGTATTGTTGTGCGCGCTAGTGACCACCATAAAGGTGTCAAGGGTTGCAGTTTGGCACATTTTTTGCAGTACGTTTTTTATAATAAACACACTAAAACCAAACCAAGTTCAATGAGACAACTTAAAATCTCAAGATCCATAACCAACCGCGAGAGTGCATCTCTCGATAAGTACCTGCAGGAAATCGGGCGACAGGAACTCATTTCGGTTGAGGAAGAAGTGGAACTGGCACAGCGCATCCGCGAGGGCGATGACGCCGCTCTCGAGAAGCTGGTCAACGCCAACCTGCGCTTTGTCGTCTCGGTCGCCAAACAATACCAGAACCAAGGATTGAGCCTGCCCGACCTCATCAACGAGGGCAATGTAGGCCTCATCAAGGCCGCCCAGAAGTTTGATGAGACACGCGGTTTCAAGTTCATCTCCTATGCCGTGTGGTGGATACGCCAATCTATCCTCCAGGCCATTGCCGAGCAGTCCCGTCTCATCAGGGTACCCCTCAACCAGGTGGGCTCGGTCAACAGGGTAAACAAGGCACAGGCACAGTTTGAGCAGAGGCATGAGCGCCGCGCATCGGCCGAAGAACTCGCCAAAGAGCTGGAAATGCCCATCGACAAAATCAGCGAGGCCATGAAACTGGCCGGACGCACCGTCTCGGTCGACGCACCCTTTGCCGAAGGCGAAGAGAACAGCCTGCTCGACGTGTTGCCCAACAACGACTCCCCCATGGCCGACTCCAACCTCAACCAGGAATCGCTGGCCAAGGAGGTGGAACGCGTCCTGGAGCAGCTCAATCCCCGTGACCGCGAAATCCTGAAGATGTTCTTCGGCATCGGCTGCCAGGAGATGACACTTGAGGAAATCGGCGCCAAGTTTGACCTGACACGTGAACGCGTGCGCCAAATCAAGGAAAAAGCCATCCGCCAGCTCAAGGGCCGCCGCAGCCAACTGCTCATGGCTTATCTGGGTTGACGTCCCAGCTTTCAGCAAATGGCAACTAAAGCCGTTTAACAGTCAATAAACACGGTTTTTTTGCTGATTTTTTGTGATTTTTTTTGAGTGTTGAGATATTTGTTGTATCTTTGCACGCTTAAACTGTACATAAGTTAGATGAGACAACTTAAAATTACAAAATCCATTACTAATCGCGAGAGCGCTTCGCTCGACAAGTATTTGCAGGAAATCGGACGCAAAGAGCTGATTACAGTCGATGAGGAAGTCGAGCTGGCACAGCGCATTCGTCAAGGTGACCAAGCAGCACTTGATAAACTTGTCAATGCCAACCTGCGCTTTGTCGTTTCTGTCGCAAAACAGTATCAGAACCAGGGATTGAGTCTTCCCGACTTGATCGACGAGGGCAATCTGGGCCTCATCAAGGCAGCGCAGAAATTCGACGAGACACGCGGCTTCAAGTTTATCTCCTATGCTGTGTGGTGGATTCGTCAGTCCATCCTACAGGCCCTTGCGGAGCAATCTCGCATTGTCAGGCTGCCGCTCAACCAGGTGGGCTCTATCAACAAGATCAGCAAGGCCCAGTCACGGTTTGAACAGGAGCATGAGCGCCGCCCGTCGGCCGAGGAACTCGCCGAGCGCCTTGACATCCCCGTTGACAAGATCAGCGACACGATGAAAGTGTCAGGTCGTCACGTCTCGGTCGATGCACCGTTTGTCGAAGGCGAGGACAACAGCCTGCTGGATGTGCTGCCCAACAACGACTCACCCATGGCCGACTCCACCCTCAACCAAGAGTCGCTGGCCAAGGAGGTGAACCGCGCGCTGGATCAGCTCAACCCGCGTGAGAGGGACATCCTGAAGATGTTCTTCGGCATCGGCTGCCAGGAGATGACGCTCGAGGAGATTGGTGCGAAATTTGACCTGACACGTGAACGCGTGCGCCAGATCAAGGAGAAAGCCATCCGCCG
The DNA here is from genome assembly GCA_902779125.1 of uncultured Bacteroidales bacterium. Classification (GTDB taxonomy): domain Bacteria; phylum Bacteroidota; class Bacteroidia; order Bacteroidales; family Muribaculaceae; genus Sodaliphilus. The sequence goes on from CACZAC010000023.1 coordinate 44,494, forward strand.
CCTGAAAGGCCAAAAGAGCAAACTGCTCAAAGCCTATTTAGGATAACACAACTTATTGCAACAAGTATTCAGGCTGCCTCACAAGGGCAGCTTTTTTAATTGCCTATTCCCAAGACCATACACCGAAACGGTCTATTTGCATGGCCATCAATACGAAAAAAGTCTGAAAAATTGCAAGAATCAGAATTTGGTTGTAATTTTACCACTTCAAAGCCATCATGAAGCAACATCAAGAGACTTCATGACATCGTGCAAAGACATATCTAAGTTTTTTTACGGCAAAAGTATATTTATCAATAACCATTAATGATCTGAAAAATGAAAAAGATTTTGACTTTAGTTTGCATGCTCATGCTTGGCGTGAGTATGGTAAGCGCACAAGTTCATCAGGGTGAGAGCGCCGCTGGAGCTCAGCTGGTGTATGGCACCGAGATTAAAAACCTGGGCATTGGCATCAGGTACCAGTATGGTATCCTTGACCAGCTGCGTGCCGAAATCGGCGTGAACTACTTCTTCGAGAAAAACCACATGTCGTGGTGGGATGTCAACCTCAACGCCCATTACCTCGTTGGACTGTGGAACGAGCAACTGTACATCTACCCTATCGCAGGTCTCAACTACACGATGGTGGACTTCAAGGGCGAACTCGACGATAAGGGCGAGAAGAACCATGTGGGCCTGAACCTGGGTGCTGGTGTAGAATATGAAATCACCAACCACTTCGGTGTCAACTTTGAATTCCGCCACACCGTCATCCGCAAGGTGGACCAGGGTGTCTTCGGGCTCGGTGTGAACTACAAGTTCTAAACCCCACACTAAACTGATTACAAAACAAGCAGGACCAGCCTCACGGGCATGGTCCTGTTTGTTTTGTGTCCTTGTGTCACCGCAGCAGCATCATTCCATGGGCTGCAGCTTGTCGATGGCGCCGCTCACAAACGACGAGAAGTCATTCTCGTCCTCATCCTCGTTGCCAAATGCGTCACCCGCCTTGATGGTACACAGTGAGCGCAGCAATTCCAGCGAAGCGTTTGCCTTGGGCTCGTTGGTGTAGAAGTGGCCCTTGCCGTTGAAAATGTCCTCCAGGCCGAACTCGAAGTAGCCGTTGATGCTATCGTTGCGCGTCTGTGCAAAGATGCCCATCAATGCCGTATTGAAGAATTCACGCACGGGTTTCATCTCGTAGGCATAGCCCTCGGTCTGCTCATAGTCAAGCATCTTGAGGTAGAGAATGCCGTCGATGACACCGATGCGTATCATCTTATTGTCATACTGATAGATATACTCGCCCTCATACATCTCAGGAGCCTGCCCCATAGCGTTGGCAAAGTTACTGATTTGCGTCACGACCCCCTCGGAATCGGTAGAACGGGTGGCTATCACCATGTTCCACTCGCCCTCGAGATGCGGGTCCCGTGCCAGACCGATGGTGAACGGGCCGTCCACGGTCGACAGGATTTTCGCCAGGTCAATGCGACCGATGTAGGGCAATTTGCCGAACATGCCCAGCAACTGCTGAATCTGCTTGAGTTTAACGAAATTCTCACCCTTGACACTCATCGTGAAGATATAGTCCATAGAGTTGGGGATAGCCTTGAGCACGTCCTCGCTGGGCGAACCCAGTGTCGAATTGAGTAACTGGGCGTATTCGCTGTTCTCGGCAGCGAGGATACGGGTCGCCATCTCGACACGTTTGTCGTCCAGCTCGACATTGCAGACCACGGCATCGATGTCACTCTCGGTGAAAATCTCGATGAGTGGCATCTTTTGGGACAGCTCCCGATAGACCTCGCTCTTGCCGAGGATGGACTTCAGGCCCTTGCCCAGCATCCAGGCATTGATGGCGGCATCGTCGTGCAGCACCGTCTTGACATCCTTGTTATCGATGATGCTGGTTGCCGTTTTGGAGAGAATGCCCTTGGCTGCACGGGCAGCGCGTGCAGCATCCATAGCCTTGTTGACGGTACCGATGAGAAGCACCTTGCCGTCAATGACATAGAGATTGTCCTTGACATACATACAGTCCAGCCCCTCGACCTTCTCAAAGTCGCCTCCCACACGCATCTCAAGCGTCTTGCGGGCCTTGTCGGGGTCGTCGAGCATCGCCAGAAACACCTTGCCAAATGTCTTGACCGTGAAGAACACATAAGCCTTGTTGTCGGTGTCTATTCCCATCTGGGGCAACTCATTGAGCAGGATACACAACGGAGACGTGTCGTTATCATCGATTACCTGCTGTAACGATTGGGGCAACACGATGCGGTCATCATCGAGCAAGCCCGCCTGCTTCAGAATCTCAGGGACATCAAAACTCACCACACCGGTAGCGTCGGAGGGAATCATTTCCTCAAGGTTGTTGCCTGCACATCCCGTCAGCAACAGGATGAGCATCCCAAGTGTCATTCTTCTAAACCACTTCTTCATGGTCTTCAATTTGCGTTTTGTGATAGTTATAATAAAACACTTCAAATTCTATTGCCCGAGAGACTAGGAATCACTTGAACAATGGCACAAAAATACGACATATTAAGGATATAACAAGCATTTTTTGTAACAACTTTTTTCCTGCCGCCAAATTGCAGCTATAATCGCTCATAAAAACCAAAGAAATGTGGCTGGCAATGCCAGTAGAAAAGGGATGATTATCCACTCCATTGTTAAAAACAAGCAAAAAACATAAACCTCAATAATAAAAAATAGTAGTATTTGAAAAAAAAGCCTAATCTATATAGCTTAATTCAAAATATTGAACTAAATTTGGACATTAAAACCATAGAAACAAGTATAACTCATCCAGGAGCAGTTGTAAGCACCTGATTAAAAGGAATAAGAATATGAATGACATTTCTGAAATTTTGCGCGAACTGCTGGACCGATACAGCAACACTCCCGAGTTAGACCGGGAGTTTGAGAGAATGCGACGTGAGGTTGATGGCTTCGAAGACGACTATGCCACATGGTGTGACGAGAATGGCTATAATATCAAGGACGGCTACCTCGATTTCGTCAACGAGATTGTAGAGTCCCAAGATTCCTACTGGGACAACTATCAGGAATTCGGAAACAATATTTAACTCACGTTGCACGTTTAATATCATATAAACACCCTATCATCATTAACATCAAACAACGATACACATCACAATAGATGCTTTCCAAAAGAAACCGCAGCTTTGCTGCCGAGTGGGACTGCCAAGACGGCATTCTCATCTCATGGCCTCACGCCGGCACTGACTGGGCTTATATGCTCGACGAGGTGACGGCTTGTTATGTACAGCTGGCCAAAGCCGTCCTGCAGGATGACGAGCGGCTGGTCATCATCGCTCCCGATGCCGACGAAGTGCGCCTGGCATTAGGCTCAGATGTTGACTGGAGCCGCATCACCATCGTCGAACTGCCCACCAACGACACTTGGGTGCGCGACTACGGACCCATCACCGTGTGGCACGACGGCAGGATGTCGCTCGCCGATTTCACTTTCAACGCCTGGGGCATGAAATTTGCCGCCGACTGCGACAACTTGGTCACCTCGCGCCTGAATGAGCGCGGTGTGTTCAATATGCCGCTGCTCAACTACCGTGACATCGTGCTTGAAGGCGGTTCTATCGAGACCGACGGCAACGGCACTGTGATGACAACGACCTGCTGCCTGACCGCACCCAACCGCAACGACGCCATCAGCCGAGAAGAAATGGAACAGGTACTGTTGGAGCGACTGGGATGCGTCAAGATGCTGTGGCTCGACCACGGCTCCCTCGCGGGAGACGACACCGACGGTCACATCGACACACTGGCCCGCTTTGCTCCCGGTGGCATCATCCTCTACACGGGATGCGACGACCCCGAGGACGAACATTTCGAGCCGATGAGGCAGATGGAAGAACAACTCAAGACCTTCACTGACGCCGACGGTAACCATTACCACCTCATCAAGCTGCCGCTGCCTGACGCCTGTTATGACGAAATCTCCAGATTGCCCGCCACCTATGCCAACTTTCTGGTGACTAACCACCAGGTGCTCGTACCCATTTATGGGCAGCCCGAGAAAGACCTCCAGGCATGCCAACTCATCGGCGAAGCCTTTCCTGGCCGCAAAGTCACAGGAATTGACTGCCAAGCGCTCATCTGCCAGCACGGCTCACTGCACTGTGCCACCATGCAACTGCCCAAAGGTTCACTGACTAATCACTAATCTCAACCACAAATCATGAAAATAGGAATCATACAACAACGCAACAGCAGCGATGTCACCGCCAACCGCCAATCGCTGATCAACAAGATAAAGCAGCTTGCCAGCCAGGGCGCCCAACTCGTCGTCCTGCCCGAGCTGCACGACTCGCTCTACTTCTGCCAGGTGGAGAGTGTGGACAACTTTGACCTCGCCGTGCCCATTCCTGGTGATGTGACCCGTGAATATGCCGACGTGGCACGCGACTGCGGCATCGTGCTAGTCACCTCGCTGTTCGAGAAGCGCTCGACAGGCCTCTACCACAATACGGCGGTGGTATTCGACACCGACGGCAGTGTGGCGGGCCAGTATCGCAAGATGCACATCCCCGACGACCCTGCCTACTACGAGAAATTCTATTTCACTCCTGGTGACCAGGGATTCATCCCCATCGAGACGTCGCTGGGCAAACTGGGTGTGATGGTGTGCTGGGACCAGTGGTACCCTGAGGGCGCCCGCCTGATGGCAATGCGCGGTGCCGAACTGCTCATCTACCCCACCGCTATCGGCTACGAGAGCAGCGACACGCCAGAGGAGCAGGAACGCCAGCGCGAGGCCTGGACCACCGTGCAACGTGGTCATGCCGTTGCCAACGGCCTCCACGTCATCACCGTGAACCGCGTGGGTCATGAACCCGACCCGTCGAGCCAGACCAATGGCATCCAGTTCTGGGGCAGCAGCTTTGTCGCCGGCCCACAGGGCGAACTCATCTATCGCGCCCCCAACGACAGCGAGGACATCCAGGTCATCGACATCGACATGGAGCGCAGCGAGCAGGTGCGCCGCTGGTGGCCCTTCCTGCGCGACCGCCGCATCGAGTGCTACGGCGACCTCGACAAGCGTTTCCTGGACTAAGGAAAAACAAACAACGAATTACGCGAATTAAACGAATGGCTTCCGCCTGGTTCGTAAAATTCGCGTAATTCGTTATTTATTCAGGAAACTGATTAGGCCTCGCCTTCGTCCTTGGGACCGCCAAAGGCATTCTTCAGGAAGTCCTGTACCTTGTCCATCACGCCCTCGGCAGCTTTGCTGGCATCGTCAAGCGCATCTTTGGCTTTGTCAAGAACGCTCTCCTCACCCTCCTTGGGCTCAAAAGCCTCTTTAGCCTTCTGTGACAGGTCCTGAGCAACCTCGGTAGCAGCGGCAGTACCCTGCTCCACAAAGTCCTTCGCCTTATCCATCATCTCGCCGGCAGCGGTTGCACCCTCACCGAACATTTCTTTGGCTTTATCCAGCAGACCGGATTCGCCCTCCTTAGTTTCGAACATCGCCTTGGCTTTCTCCAGGAAATCCTCGCTCATTTCACCGGCGGCAGTAGTACCCTTGTCAAGCATCTCCTTGAGTTGGTCGAGCACACCAGCTTCACCTTCCTTGCCTTCAAGCATTTCCTTAGCTTTGTCAAAGAAGCCAGGTTCTCCCTCTTTACTCTCAAACATGCCTTTGAGTTTGTCAAACATGCCGGCGCCGTCGTTGGCAGCTTCGCCAAGCATATCCTTCAACTGGTCAAAGATGTTGCCAGTCTCATTCTTCATCTCCTCGGGAGCCTGTTCGGGATTCTTCATTTCCTCGTCCATATTACATCCTGTATTATATAAAAATGTGTGCCTACTTCCTTTCAAGCGATTCGGCTTTCTCTGCCCCCAAAGTTACACAATATTTGAATATAAACAACAAAAACCCTCCACAATTTAACAACCTCCCTCATCATTCCCGACAAATAAATCAAGAATAATAACTATATTTGCAACCAGAATAAAGTCCGACACTGTCAGACATTGTCCGACCAAGTCCGACTAGGCACTGGGTGTAAAACTAAAGGGCCGGGGCAGTAAATGCCTCGGTCCTTCGGTTTTCTTATTCTCAAGAATGGGCCAGTATTAAGCCTCTTCCTTCTTGATAATGCGGCGCTCCTTGATGCGAGCCTTCTTACCGGTGAGACCACGCAGGTAATACAGCTTAGCGCGACGCACCTTACCATGCTTGTTGATAACGATGCTGTCAATAAACGGAGACTCGAGCGGGAAAATACGCTCAACGCCGATGTTGTCACTGATCTTGCGAACGGTGAAACGCTTCTTCTCACCCTCGCCAGTGATCTTAATCACCACACCACGGTACTGCTGGATACGCTCCTTGTTACCCTCCTTGATGCGGTATGCTAAATGCTTGTTCTGCAACTTTAATCAAGTCCATTTTAATATCTTTTAATTCGTTAATAATCACTTCGCAATATACACAAGCCACTCAATTTCTTGCCAGAGATTACGAAAAGCGGGGCAAAGGTAGTACAATTTTCTGAACTGGCAATAAAAAAAATAACATTTTTTCAGGACAGGTATTCCTTGATATAGAGTTCGCAGTTGGCGACCAAGGTGTCGTACCATTGCTGGCCATAGCGCTCGATGAGCGGTTCTTTCAGGAACTGGTACAGGCGGATGCCCTCGCGGCGTCCAAGCACCTCGGCACACTTGCAGATTTTCCATCGGTCGAAGTTCACCGCCTCGTAACCCGGATAACGCTTGATGCGCACCGGATAGAGAGAGCAGGACATGGGTTTACGCCAATTGATGCGTCCCTCACGATAGGCTTTCTCAATGGCACACAGACACATGCCGCCCGGCGCATAGGTCGAGAAAACGCAGTTGGCTCCCCCAACGAGTTGCGTCACCAGTTCACCCTCCACGTCAAAGAAGGCGACGCCGTTCTCCTTAATCTGCTCTTGAGCCTGCGGCAGCAGGTCATCCCACACTTCGGGCAGTATTTCCTTTAGGCGCCGATACTCCTCCTGTGTTAAAGGCGCCCCCGAGTCACCCTCGATGCAGCAAGCCCCCAGGCACGTCTCCAAGTCACAACAGAAGAAGCGCTCCACGAGGTCAAGACTAACCAATGTGCCGTCGATATCAAACATAGTTCAGTTTTCAGTTTTCAGTTTTCAGTTGCTTTATTTTGTGTGAAAGGGCTATCAACTCAATCGTTCTCAACAAGTGCCGACAGGGCGTGTTCGAGGTCGGTACTGGAGAGGTTCAAATGCAGTTCACCCTTGTGGGCATAGGAAATACGCCCCGTCTCCTCGCTCACGACAATGGCAATGGCATCAGTTGCCTGGGCAATGCCCTTTGCCGAACGGTGGCGCAGTCCCAGGTAACGCGGGATATTGGTATCATGGGACACGGGCAGGATACATCCGGCACTCATGATTTTGCTGCCGGCAACTATCAGTGCACCGTCATGCAACGGGCTGTTTTTGAAAAAGATATTCTCTATCAGTCGAGAGTTGATGTCAGCGTTAATCATGTCGCCCGTGCGCTCATAGTCGGTCAGGGGCATCGTGCGTTGAATCACAATCAGGGCGCCAGTCTTGGTTTTAGCCATGTTCATGCACGCATACACCACAGGCATAATCCACTTCTTCTCGTCGGCCACCTCGCCCTTGCTTTTGAAGAGTTTTTCAAATATCTTGAAGCCCCGTCTGGAACCCAGTTCGGTCAAGAAACGCTTAATCTCGTCTTGGAACAGGATGACGAGGATAAACAGGCCGATGTCGATGAACTTGTCCATGATGGTGCCGATGAGGCGCATGTCCATCATCTTGTACATCACTACCCAGGCAACGACAAACGCCAGGACGCCCACAAAGATGTCGAGCGAGCCCGAATCCTTCATCGTGCGGTAGAGGTAGTACAGGAAAGTGGCAACCAGTAGGATGTCAACCAAGTCCTTGAAACTGAAAAGTGAGAATAGTGAACTGAGCATGAGTTATATTGTACGATTGTGGATTATACGGTTGATGGTTTCTTGTTCATACTGCTCTGACGCAAGAGTGTGGTGAGCTTCACAGCCTCGACTGCGGCTTTGACATCATGTACACGCAGGAAATGGGCTCCCTGCTGCAGGGCTATCGTGTTGATGACCGTGGTACCGTTGAGCGCTTCGTCGGCAGTGCATTGCAGCGGGGTGTATATCATGCGCTTGCGCGACACGCCCACCAGCAGCGGGGCATCGAGCACATGGAACGCTTCGAGACGCGCCAGCAGTTCGTAGTTCTGCTCAAGGGTCTTGGCAAAGCCGAAGCCCGGGTCGGCAATGATGTCGGCGACGCCCATCTGGTGCAACTCGTCGATGCGACGCGCCATCCATTCGAGGACCTCGGCAGCAACATTCTGGTAATCGGTCAGCGACGACATGGTCTCGGGTGTGCCACGCATGTGCATGAGCACATAGGGCACCCTGAGTCGCGCTACCGTGGCAAACATTTCGGGGTCTAGCATGCCAGCCGAGATGTCATTGATGATGTCAGCGCCCCACTCTTCCACACAACGGCGCGCCACATCGGCACGGTAGGTATCCACCGAGAGGATGACATCCGGGAACTCACGTCGGATAGCATTCAATGCCCAGTCAAGACGTGCCATCTCGCCCTGAGCATCCACCTGTTCACTTCCAGGACGGGTCGAGCATGCCCCCACGTCAAGCACGTCGGCGCCGTCATCCAGCATCCTACCGACGCGCTCGATGAGAGTTCGCTCATCGACGACCCGGCTGCCGCTGTAGAACGAGTCGGGCGTAATGTTGATGATGCCCATCACCCACGGCCGGTCGATGGTCACCAGTCGCCCTTTCAAGTTCAGGCTGTATGTCTTGAACGGTTGTATCATAGCTCAAATGACATTTTAACTTGCAAAGATACAACAATTCTGCAAAAATGGCTTACCTTTGCAGCACAGAAATGACAGATTCAACAACTATGATTCACGATAACGGCATCGAGCAGGCTCCCATCGGGGTGTTTGACTCGGGATTCGGCGGGCTCACCATCCTGCGGGACATCAGGCGTGTACTGCCCCAGTACGACTACCTGTTTGTGGGGGACAACGCGCGGGCACCCTATGGCACACGCTCCCGCGAACTGGTCTATGAGTTCACCTTACAGGCTGTCAAATACCTGTTTTCACGCGGTTGCCATCTGATTATCCTGGCGTGCAACACGGCTTCGGCCGAGGCGTTGCGACGCATCCAGCAGCAGGACCTCCCCACCCTTGCCCCTGACCGCCGCGTGCTGGGCGTTGTGCGCCCCACGGTCGAGAAAGTGGGCGAACTGACGCGCACGGGCCACATCGGCGTGTTCGGCACGCCCGGCACCATCGCCAGCCGCAGCTACAACATCGAGATTGAGGGGACTTACAGCGGTTTTAAGGTGTACGGCCACGCCTGTCCGTTGTGGGTGCCACTGGTCGAGAACCGCGAGAGCGAGGGCGACGGCGCCGACTACTTTGTCAAGAAAGACATCAATCTGCTCATGTCGCAGTGCCCCGATATCGACACCGTTATCCTGGGCTGCACCCACTACCCCCTGCTTATCAACAAAATCAGCCAATATATGCCTCAGGGCGTGAATGTCATCCAGCAGGGGCCCATCGTCGCCGACAGCCTCGCCGACTATCTGAGACGCCACCCCGAAATCGAGCGCCACTGCAGCCGTGGTGGCACCTGCTCTTACTACACGACCGAGGATCCCGACCATTTCTCGCCCCTGGCGAGTGTGTTTGTCAACGAGCCTGTCAACGCTAAGCGCATCAACCTATAACCCACAGAAACAATCTTTCAACGATTTATGCAACAATTCTATACCATTGGATTACTTATCGTGTCCAATATTTTCATGACGATTGCCTGGTATGGCCACTTGAAACTGCAGCAAATCAAGGTCTTCAACGACGATACCCCGCTCTTTATGATTATTTTGTTCTCGTGGCTGTTGGCGCTGCCCGAGTACTCGTGCCAAGTGCCCGCCAACCGCATCGGGTTTGACGGCAACGGCGGTCCATTCAATATCATGCAGTTGAAAGTCATCCAAGAGGTGATTTCGCTTTCAGTATTCACGGTATTCGTGACGATATTCTTCAACGGCGAATCACTGCGATGGAATCATTTAGCAGCCGGCGTGTGCCTGGTGTTGGCTGTCTTTTTTGTCTTCCACAAGTGGTGAGGACACAGGGCCCCGCCCAGGCGTGGTCCCACACGATTGAAAACCCAATACTAAGATTTCCCCTCAATCAGGGGCACATGAGCGCTGTGAGTAGCGTGATGGTCTTGCTCAATGAACCGTCACCGCTCCAGTCGAGGTTGATGCCCAACAGGTCGGTGGCAGCCGCAGTGATGTCAAAGCCGACAGATTCCAGAGAGTGTCTCATTTTATCAGGATGGCGGCAAGGCTTTCCCTCGGGACGCGTGCAGCCTTCGGGACACAACACGCACCGGAAAGTGAAACAACGGCTGCCGGGCACCGCCCGCTCCATCTCATACATGTGCGGCAACAGCGATTGCCACACTTCTTCCATCGCCTGACGGCCCAACTCGACGGCCTGCTCCGGTGACGTGCAGGCGGCGCGCGTCTGCTCGTCAAACTCGATAATCGTTGCGATAAACCTCACCGTCTTGAAGCCGTCGCTCACCGTCCTCGGGTCGAAGTCAAAAGGCGGACAATTCCACGCCTTGCCATAGCCCGGACACTGCAGGCAGAATTGCCTGATGCGCTCCACATCACGGTAACGGCTGATGAATTCATCGGCACTGATAATCGTCTCTTTGCTGGTTACTGTATATTTCATGTTTGCAAAGGTAAACAAAAATGTTTACCTTTGCAAACAAATTCTAATAATGAGTACATTATGAGCAAAATAGACAATAGCGACAAGATGCACGTGGTATTCGACCTGGGCGGTGTGGTTTTCCGTCTCGACAAGATGATTGCCATCGAGCGTTTCAAGGAAATCGGTGTGACACATGTCGAGGAATTTCTCGACGACTATGCCCAGAAAGGCATCTTCGGCGACCTGGAGGCCGGTGTACTCACCGCCGAACAGTACCGCGACGAACTGAGCCGCATCGTGGGCAAGCAGTTGACGATGGAGCAGCTGGACTATGCTTGGACGGGCTATGCCGCCGAGTTGTACCAGCGCAACTTCGATGCCCTGCTGCGCTTGCGCCGTGAGGGATTCCGCGTGACCTTGCTGTCTAACACCAACCCCTTCATGATGCATTGGGCACGCAGCAGCGCCTTTGACGGCAACGGACACGGCCTGGACTACTATTTCGACCGCCTGTACCTGAGCTACGAGATGCGCATGATGAAACCCTCACCCGACATTTTCCAAGCCATGATTGACGGCGAACAGACCGCCCCTGGTAACATCCTCTTCATCGACGACAGCGCCCGCAACTGCCAGGCAGCAGCAGCCCTGGGAATCCGCACGCTCAACCCCGACAACGGCAGCGACTGGCGCAAGGATGTATACAGTTATCTGGGACTTGACATGCTTGACTAACTGGACGGACCAGATATTATGACATGAAACAGGGAGGCCCGAAGGTCTCCCTGTTTCATGCTATAATCAGATTGACTATCAGTTATTTTTTCTCTTCGGGGGCGGGGGCGGGAGCAGCGGCGGCCTTGGCGGCGGCAATGCTGTCCTGCTGGGCCTTGTAGGCCTTGGCAGCCTCGCTACCGGGCTTCAGCCACGTGTCGAGCCAGCGGAAGAACTCGCGCTGCCACAGGATGCTGTTCTGGGGCTTGAGAATCCAGTGGTTCTCGTCGGGGAAGAGCAGCAGACGTGCGGGCAGCCCCTTAATCTTGGCGGCATTGAATGCCTGGCAAGCCTGGGTGAAGACGATACGGTAATCCAACTCACCAGCGGTACACATGATGGGGGTATCCCAGTTCTGAACGTAGTTCTTGGGGTTGGCCTGAGTGTAGGAACGCTGTGCGGTAGCGTTGCTCTTGTCCCAGTACGGACCACCGAGGTCCCACTGCACGAACCACATCTCCTCGGTCTCGAGATACTGGGCCTCGAGGTTGAAGATACCGGCGTGTGCCAGGAAGCAGGCGAAGCGCTTGTTGTGGTTACCGGCAAGGAAGTAAACCGAATAGCCACCATAGCTGGCGCCAACGGCACCGATGTGTTCACCATCGATGTAAGGTTCCTTCTTCATGTAATCCACAGCGCTGAGGTAGTCACGCATATTCTGGCCACCGTAATCGCCACTGATCTGGGCGTTCCACTCGGTGCCGAAGCCCGGCAGACCACGACGGTTGGGCAGGATAACGATGTAGCCGTTGCTGGCCATGATGCGCATGTTCCAGCGATAGCTCCAGAACTGGCTCACAGGTGACTGCGGACCGCCCTCACAGAAGAGGATAGCGGGATACTTCTTGTTGGGGTCGAAGTTGGGCGGGTAGCATACCCAAGTGGTCATCAGCTTGCCATCGGTGGTGGGCACCATGCGCTTCTCGATGCCGATGGGGTCAACCTGGGCGAGAGCCTCGTCGTTGACGTGGGTGAGCTGAACGGGCTCCTTACCCATCTGAATGCTGCAGATTTCATTGGGGGTCTGGTAGCTCTGGCGGCAAGCGATAACGGTCTCATTATCGGGGAATGCCATGCTGTTGAAGTCACACACGCCCATGGCGATGGTGTCCACCTTCTGGGTAGCGACATCCATGCGGAAGATGGGCTGCGTGCCCTGGAACGGGCAGATGAAATAGATGGCCTTCTCGTCGGGCGACCAGGCGATTTCATCCACGCTGTAGTCCCAGTTCTCGGTCAGGTCCTTCTTGTTGCCGGCAGCATCCATGAAGAAGATGCGGTTCTTGTCGGCCTCGTAGCCGTCGTGTTCCATCGAGAGCCAAGCCATCTCGCCCTTGCTGTTGATGATGGGATAGGTGTCATAGCCCATCATGCCCTGCGTCAGGTTCTCGGTCTTGCCGGTCTCGAGGTTATACTTGTACAGGTCGCTGTTGGTCGAGAAAGCGTAGTCCTTGCCGGTCTTCTTGCGGCAAACGTACACGAGGTTCTTGCCGTCGGGAGTCCAAGCCAGCGACTCGATGCCGCCCCAAGGCTTCATCGGCGACTCATAGGGCTCGCCCTCGAGGACGTCCTTCACGTTGCCGGCCTTGCTGCCGTCATAGTCAGCCACAAAGGGGTGAGGAATGGTGGTCACCCACTCGTCCCAGTGCTTGTACATCATGTCGTCATAGAGTTTGCCCGTGGTCTTATCCAAATCGGGATAAACGTCTTGTACAGTCTGGCCATACTTGACTTGTGAAATCATGACCACGCGCTTCTCGTCGGGCGAGAAGACGAAGCCCTCGATGCCGTCCTCGACATCGCTCACGCAGTTGCGGCCACCGCCGTCGGCGTTCATGGTCCACAGCTGAGGGGTCTTGCCCTCACCTTCATCCTTGTAGATGAAAGCAATCTTCTTGCCTCCGTCAATCCACACATAGTTGCTCTCGCTGTTGGGCGTGTTGGTAATCTGACGGGCGTTCTGGCCGTCAACATCCATCACCCAGAGGTCGCAGTTGCCCTTGTTGGTGGTGATGTCATAATAGGTAACGCCATACAGGATTTTCTTGCCGTCGGGCGAAACCTGGGGACCGCCCACGCGACCCAACTGATTGAGGAATTCGGGAGTGAACTCTTTCTTTTCCATCTTACCGGAAGTTTTCTCGGTGGCAGGAGCCTGACCGGGAGCCGCATTTTCCTGCTTGGAGCAGGTCGAGGAACTCAACAGGGCCAACACCGCAACCGACATTGCTGTTAACTTGAAGAATTTCATAATAATTGTACTGTTAATGATGTATTTAGTGTTAAATTGGTTTTCAGCTTGCACATTATTTTAAACTGCAAATATAATCATTTATCGGCAACAACCCGCCATTAGAAGCAAGAAAAACACCAAGACATTTTATTTCACTTTCTTTAGGTCTAAACAGACAACCAAAAACGATTGTCTTTTCTGAAAACAACCAAAAACGGTTGTTTCTTGAAAAAACAATCAAAAATGGTTGTTTATATCATATATTATATATAGTTTTGCACCGACAATCATAACATGTCATTCATTATGAAAGGAATCATTACCGGCGATATCGTGGATTCTTCCCAAATCAGCGCCGAATACCGGGGCGAGCTGCTCAAGTGCCTCAACACGATGGGCGATGAGTTGCAATGCGTCACACCATTCTCGATGGAACTGTTCCGCGGCGACAGTTTCCAACTGCTCATCGACGAGCCCAGTGCAGCGATAAAAATCGCCATCCTGCTGAGGGCGGGACTTATACGGCACACGGCAAGCAAGGAAAACGGCATGTGGGATGCGCGCATCTCGCTGGGCATCGGCAATGTCGAATTCCTGTCGGAACGTATCGTCACATCCGATGGCGAAGCCTTCCACTACTCAGGACGGCAACTTGATGAAATGGGCAAGCAACGCCTCGCTGTCAAGACGCCCTGGCAGGATGTGAACGATGAACTTGCACTCTCCACGGCATTTATCGACGACATCATCAACGGGTGGTCCAGCAAGCAGGCAGGGATGATTTACCTCGCACTCCGTCAGGACACCCCCAAGAAGGACATCGCCAAACTCATCGGCACGTCGGTGCAGAATGTGCGCAACGTGCTCTCTTCTGCCAAGGAAAGCCTTGTCCGGAAATATATCGAACGCTACCGCGATATCATCATGAGCCACCATAGCCAACCGACGATATGAACATCATCATCCTACTCAAGCTATTATCGGCACATGTCATCGCCGATTTCTTCCTGCAGTTTGACATATTGTGCCAATCCAAGCACGAGAAGAACTGGCGCGGGGTTACAGCCCAAGCCATCCATGCGCTCATCCATGCCCTGTGCGCCTATCTCCTGCTTGCCGACTGGGGCGCTTGGGTAATTCCGCTGGTGATTTTTGTAACGCATTTCATCATCGACATCCTCAAAATCAAGTGGAACGGGAACAGCACGCTGGGATTCCTCAGCGACCAGGTGGCACACATCGGCGTCATTCTCGCTTTGTGGTGGGCCTACTATGCCGACCACACTCAAGTGCTGGACGCGACGAGCACATTCATCAACTCCAGGCGCCTGTGGGCTGTGCTGCTGGGCTATATGCTGGTCCTGAAGCCCGCTTCCATCCTCATCAGCGTTTTCATCAAGCGCTGGATTCCCTCCAACAACATGCAATCCCAAGGGATGCCCTTTGCTGGCGCCTGGATCGGCTACATCGAGCGTGTACTGATTCTGACCTTTATCATCACCGGCAACATCGAGGGCGTCGGCTTCCTGCTGGCGGCAAAATCCATCTTCCGCTTCGGTGACCTGAACAAGGCGCGCGAGATTAAAATCACAGAGTATGTCCTGCTGGGCACTCTGGCAAGTTTCTCGATTGCGCTGTTGACAGGCTTTGCCATCAATATGTATATTCATTAACCAATTCCACCATAACTATGAAAAAAGCCATCAATACACTGATTTTTCTTGCTGCCAGCCTTGCTATCACGGCGAGTGCGCAATGTGGCATGACCAGTCCTCAGAAACATCATTCAGTCCGCAGCAATTGGGTGAACCCGCGCATCGGTACGGGAGGTCACGGCCATGTGTTCTATGGAGCCAACGTGCCTTTCGGCTATGTGCAGTTGGGACCAACCGAGCCCACTCAGGGTTGGGACTGGTGCTCAGGCTATCATGACAGCGACTCGGTGCTCATCGGCTTCGGCCACCAGCACCTGAGCGGCACCGGTATCGGCGACCTGGGCGACATTGCCTTGCTGCCCGTCACCAGCCGTGACCAGAAAGCGGTAATTTTCAGTCACAACGACGAGAGTGCCCATCCGGGCTACTACTCGGTGACACTGCGCAACGGGGGTAAGCCTTACGTTCAGGTGAATTTGACTGCCACCAAGCGCACAGGCATGCACCGCTATGAATTCAATGTCGAACAAGACACTATCTACCTGCGACTCGATTTGGGCCAAGGTATCGGATGGGACACCCCGAAACAAATGATGATGCAGCAAGCATCACCCAGGAGGATTGTCGGTTACCGTTATTCATCGGGATGGGCAAGAGACCAGAAAGTCTTTTTTGTCATGGATTTCCAGCAAGATGTAACACTCGAGAAACTGAATGGCGACACCACGGGCATCATTTCGGCACCCAACTATCCCGCTACACCATTTCTCGTCAAAGTGGGACTGTCGGCAGTAAGCATCGATAATGCGATAGAGAACCTGACAGCTGAGAATCCTGACTGGGACTTCTATGACGTCGCCCGCAAAGCATGGTGCGCCTGGGCTGACGAACTGGATAAAATCCAGATTGCCACCGACAACGAGAATGACCGCAAGGTGTTCTACACGGCGCTCTATCACACGATGGTCGCCCCGTCAGTCTTCAGCGACGTGAACGGGCAATACCGCGGTGCCGACGGCAAGGTGCATCAAGGTGATTTCACCAACTACACTACCCTATCGCTCTGGGACACCTACCGCGCCGCACATCCGTTGCAGACGCTCATCCACCGCGAGAAACAGCAGGACATGGCACAGACCTTCCTGCACATCTTTGAGCAACAGGGCAAACTGCCCGTGTGGCACCTGATGGGCAACGAGACCGACTGCATGGTGGGCAACCCCGGCGCGCCCGTGCTCGCCGACCTGGTGCTGAAGGGCTTTGACGTTGACAAGAAGGCTGCACTCAAGGCAATGACCACCAGCGCGATGCTCGATGAGCGCTCGATGGGACTGTTAAAGCAGTACGGCTATATCCCCTATGACCTGGAACCCGAAAAAGAGACCGTGGCACGCGGACTGGAGTATGCCCTTGCCGACTGGTGCATCGCCCAAGTGGCAAAAGCCGCCGGTGACCGTGAGAACTACAACTATTTCAACGAGCGCAGCCAGTCTTATCGCCACTACTTTGACAAGCAGACGCGTTTCATGCGCGGCAAGGACTCGAAGGGCCATTTCCGTCCTGCGGCAGAATTCGACCCGCTATCGACCAAGCACCGTAACGACGACTACTGCGAGGGCAACGCCTGGCAATACACCTGGCTTGTGCCCCATGATGTGCATGGGCTGGTAAAACTCTTCGGCAGCGAGAAGGCGTTTATCCAGAAACTTGATTCGCTGTTCATCGTCGAGGGCAACCTGGGTGAAGAAGCGTCGCCCGACGTAAGCGGCCTTATCGGCCAGTATGCCCACGGCAACGAGCCCAGCCACCACATCATCTACATGTACAACTATGTGGGCCAGCCCTGGAAAGCCGCAAGACTCATCCGCCAAGTGCTGCGAGAGCAATACCGCAACGACTTTGACGGCCTGTCGGGCAACGAGGACGTGGGCCAGATGTCGGCATGGTATGTCCTGTCGTCTATCGGCCTGTATCAGGAGGAACCCGCCGGTGGCAAGTACATCATCGGCTCACCGCTGTTCAACGAGGCAACCCTCAACGTGGGCGACGGCAAGACGTTCACCGTCAAGGCGGTGAACAACAGCGACGAGAATATCTATGTCCAGAGCGCCACACTCAACGGCAAGCGCTACGACAAGAGCTACATCGACTACCGCGACATCATCGCCGGTGGCACGCTCGAACTCGTCATGGGTCCCAAACCCTCGAAATGGGGCACAAGCAAAAAGTCCAGACCGTAATGGGTACACATTAACCTGTCGTCTGCTACTGGCAACAAAAACATGCAAAACATCGGACAATGTGATTTCAAACGGATAAAAACCACGAATTATGTGATTTTTTCATCCAAAAATATTGGAATTATGTGATTTTTGACGTATTTTTGTTTCCGATAATGTGATTAAAGATAGATTTATGCTTAAGCGAAAAATTGATAATTTCCTCATTGAGTGGAAGAAACGTCCTGAAAGGAAGCCACTCATTGTCAAGGGGGCGCGACAAGTGGGCAAAACGATGTCAATCCGGCACTTTGCCCAGCAGCATTATAAGCATGTTATCGAAATCAATTTCCTGCTGCAAAGTCAATTTCAAGGCATCTTTGAAGATGGCTACGAGGTTGACAGCATCATCAAGAATATTTCACTGCTCAATCCGCGACTTGACATTAAACCTGGTGAGACACTCCTGTTTTTTGATGAACTGCAGGCTTGTCCCGACTGCGCCACCAGCCTGAAATCATTCAAACAGGATGGCCGTTACGATGTCATCTGTTCTGGCTCACTGATGGGTGTCTATTACCAGCAAATTGAGTCCAATAGTGTCGGTTTCAAGGAAGATTACCTGATGCACTCGATGGACTTTGAGGAGTTTCTGTGGGCTAACGGCTACGATAACAGGCTGATTGATGAGCTCTATCACCACATGGCTAACGTCAAGCCCCTCTCGTCAATCATGATGCACCGCATGACCGAATTGTTCCGTAATTACATGGTCATTGGAGGCATGCCCGAAGTTGTCAACACTTTTGTAACCCAAAACAACTTCAACAACACGTTATCACTCCAGCGGCAACTACTTCTCGACTATGAGGAGGACATCACTAAATACGCCTTAGGAATGGAAAAAGGAAAAGTGCTCTCGGTTTACCGTCACATCTCTACCTTCCTTGCCCAGGAAAACAAGCGTTTCCAAATCACTAAGTTATCTCCAACCGCCCGCAACAGGGCATACATCGGCGCTATTGAGTGGCTTAACAATGCTGGAATTATCAACGTGTGTTACTGCTTGCATGAGCTGGCACTACCATTAAGGGGAAATTATGATTCCAAATTATACAAAGTATATTATCGTGACTCTGGATTGCTCATAGCTTCACTTGACGAAGAAGCTCAAGATGACCTAAGGAGAAACCGCAACTTTTCCACTTATAAAGGGGCCATCTATGAGAATATCGTGGCCGATATGCTCGTGAAACAAGGTTACGACCTCTACTACTATCGCAATGACAGATCATCGATAGAAATGGATTTCTTCGTCAGGAGCGCTAATCACTTGTGGCCTGTTGAGGTTAAAGCCAGCAACACTGCAAGCGCTTCTTTAAAAAAACTCACCGACCCGTCAAGCAAGGCGCATCCCGATATTAAGAACGGTATCAAATTGTGCGCTTCCAACATCGGATTCAACGGTCAGTTTTACACTTTCCCGTATTTTCTTACCTTCTTGTTAAAGCGTTGGCTGCGTGAACAAGAATAAACCTAATAATGATGAAAAGAATATTTATTTTGGGAGCTATTTTAGCTTGGAGTCTTGTAGCAATGGCTGCTGAACTGGAGCCGGTAGATTATGTGAATCCGCTGGTGGGGTCGCAGTCGAGTTTTCAACTGTCAACGGGCAACACCTACCCCGCCATCGCTATGCCCTGGGGCATGAACTTCTGGGTACCGCAGACGGGCAAGAACGGCGATGGCTGGCAATATACCTACACAGCCAACAAGATACGCGGCTTCAAGCAGACGCATCAGCCCAGCCCGTGGATTAACGACTACGGCCAGTTCTCGCTGATGCCTACTGTTGGAGAGCCCGTGTGGGACGAGAATGAGCGCGCCAGCTGGTTCTCACACAAGGCCGAGGTGGCAACGCCCTATTACTACAAGGTCTATCTTGCCGACTATGACGTAGTTGCAGAGGTGGCGCCCACCGAGCGTGCCGCCATCCTGCGGTTCACCTTCCCCGAGACCGACCAGGCCAACGTCGTCATAGACGCTTTTGACAAGGGCTCCGTCGTCAGGATTGACCCCGAGAATCATGCGGTATATGGATACTCGACCCGAAACAGTAGCGGCGTGCCTGAGGGCTTCAAAAACTTCTTTATCATTCAATTTGACAAGCCTTTCTCATCGTTCAGCGTTGTTGAAGACAGTATCATTCACGAGGGAGAAAAGGGCATCGGGTGCAACCATGCCGGAGCCATCGTGACGTTCAACACCCGTCGAGGTGAGCAGGTCAATGCACGCGTCGCCTCATCGTTCATCAGCCTTGACCAACCCCTGGTCAACTTGCGGGAATTGGCTGATGATGACCTGGAAACCGTCAAGGAGAAAGGACGCCAGCGCTGGAACGACGTGCTGGGGCGCATTGAGGTTGAGGATAGCGACATCGACCACCTGCGCACCTTCTACTCGTGCCTGTACCGCTCGGTGCTATTTCCCCGCAGTTTCTATGAAATTGATGCCAACGGCAATCCTGTTCATTACAGTCCTTACAACGGTCAGGTGCTGCCAGGCAGGATGTTTACCGATACAGGCTTTTGGGACACCTTCCGCAGTCTGTTTCCGCTGGTTGACCTGATGTACCCCACGATGGGCGCATGGATGCAGGAAGGACTGGTGAACACCTATTTGGAGAGTGGTTTCCTGCCCGAGTGGGCGAGCCCCGGACATCGCAACTGCATGGTGGGCAACAACAGTGCCTCGGTGGTTGCCGACGCCTACCTGAAGGGCTTGCGTGGCTATGATGTCGATAAACTGTGGGAGGCCGTGGTGCATGGCACTACCGCCGTGCATCCTCAAGTGCAATCGACGGGACGTTTGGGACACGAGTATTACAACGAACTGGGTTATATTCCCTATGATGTGGGCATCAAGGAGAGCGTGGCAAGAACGCTGGAGTATGCCTACGACGACTGGTGCATCTACCGTCTGGGCAAGGCCCTGGGCAAGCCCAAGAGCGAAATCAAGGTCTATGCCGAGCGTGCGATGAACTACCGCAAAGTATTTGATGCCGAATCCAAACTCATGCGCGGCAGGCTCAAGGACGGGTCTTTCCAGTCACCCTTCAGCCCGTTGAAGTGGGGCGACGCGTTCACCGAGGGCAACAGCTGGCACTATACCTGGAGCGTGTTCCACGACCCGCAGGGCCTCATCGACCTGATGGGCGGCAAGAAGACGTTCTGCCAGATGCTCGATTCAGTATTCGCCGTGCCGCCAGTGTTTGACGACAGTTACTACGGCTTCACCATCCACGAGATACGCGAGATGCAGATTATGAACATGGGCAACTATGCCCACGGTAACCAACCCATCCAGCACATGATTTACCTCTACAACTACGGTGGCCAGCCGTGGAAGGCACAGTACTGGGTGCGCCAGACCATGGACCGCCTCTACAGTGCCACCCCCGACGGCTACTGTGGCGATGAGGACAACGGGCAGACCTCGGCATGGTATGTGTTTTCGGCGCTGGGATTCTACCCCGTGTGCCCCGGCAGTAACCAGTATGTCATCGGCACCCCCTATTTTGACCACGTCACGTTGAACCTCGAGAACGGCAAGCAGGTGACCGTCACCCGCGAGGGCAAGGGCTGCTACATCCAGTCGATGACCATCGACGGCAAGCCCTACACCCGCAATTATCTCGAGCATGAGCGCCTGCTACAGGGCTGTGACATCCGCTTCGTCATGGGTGACACCCCCAACACCAAGCGCGGCACCGCCCCCCGTGACCTGCCCTACTCCTTCTCCAACAAGTAATTTACAGGTATCTAAATCAAGCAAAAAGCTCCGTTAGGAGCAATAAGAGCATCGGCAGGGGTGCAACGAGGCGAAGCCAATTTCACTAAAAAATTAAAAATTCGCGTTAATTGGTCTGATTAGTGTAATTCGCATTAGCCCCGCAGGGTTTGGACCAACGACTATATCATTGCCTTAATAATATCAAGCAAAAAAAGTTCGCTGCGCTCCCGCGTTGCGAACTTTCTGCAAATAACATTTCTCCAAATTTATTAACTTTTAACTTGAATAGAATTGATGAAAGTCGGAATATTACTAAATGTAATTATGAAAAGAGTTATTTCTCCTTGTCTCAAATTATTGTCAAACCGCACGATTTCCAACCAAATATTCTTCAGAGGAAACCAGTTAACGGTTCGATGACGCAAAGATACAACTTTTTTGTAAACTCCACACTTTTTTTCAACGAATTTACAAAAAAATCTTATAAAAAATTCATCATATACAATCACCAAACATTACAGGCAATTGCGGAAGATAATCTCGATATCCTGCTGGTTGAGGGGCACGAAGCCGGGCAGGACGTCGCCATAGCATGCCTTGCGTGCCATCACGGGGATGTGTTCGTCACCGATGCCCAACTCGGTGAACGTGCTCTTGAGCTGCAAGGTGTTGAACAAGAAGTCCTTGGTCTTCTCGATGGCCTGGCGGGCAATGTCCATCGGTGGCTGATTGGCGTCGATGCTGAACACATTCACGCCATACTGCACATACTTGCTCACGGTCTTCTCGCTCAGGCAGTATTCCATCCAACGCGGGGTGATGATGGCAAGGCCCAAGCCATGGGTAATGTCATAGAACGCCGACACCTCATGCTCCATGGGATGGCAGCTCCATGCCTGGCGCTTGCCGCCGTCCACAAAGCCGTTGATGGCCCATGAGGACGTCCACAACAGGTTAGCGCGAGCCTCATAGTTCTCAGGCTCCTTCATGGCGATGGGCGCATACTTGATGATGGTCTTCAGCAAGCCCTCCATGAAGCAGTCGAGCATATAGAGGTCCTGATTCATATTGAAATACACCTCAAAGATGTGCGACATCATATCGGCGGCACCACATGCCGTCTGATAGGGGCTGACGGTATAGGTCACGGTGGGGTCAAGGAAGGACACCTTGGGCAACAGCGTGGGACTCTCCACACGTCCGATTTTGTCGTTGGTCTCGGGATTGCTGATTACGCCACCGGCATCCATTTCGCTGCCCGTTGCCGACAAGGTCAACACGCTGATGATGGGCAGGGCTTCGGTGATGGGAGCCCACTTCTCGTTAAAGAAATCCCACGGGTCGTGGTCCACCTTGGCACCGGCAGCCATAAACTTGGTGGCGTCGATGGTCGAACCGCCACCCACTGCCAGCAGCACGTCGATATTATGGTCCTTGCACATCTGGGCGCCACGGCGCACGCTGTCGATGCGGGGGTTAGGCTCGATGCCCGAGAGTTCAAACAGCTCCATGCCGGCTTTCTTGACCTCGGCAACCACGGCGTCATACAGACCCGTGCGCTTGATAGAGCCACCGCCATAAGTGAGCAGGACGCGTTTTCCGAACTTTGCAAGCTCCTCGCTGAGGTGCTGCAACTGATTTTCTCCAAAGTAAACCTTGACAGGGATGTTATAGACGAAGTTGTTCATGTTTTGGTTAAAGTTTAAAGGTTACAGGTTAAAGGTTGATGATGACGTAGTTCTTGGAGCCCAGGCCTATACGCTCGGCCCAGTCGATGGTGTGGGTGCCGTGACGGCTGTTGATGCGCTCGATGAGGGGGGCATTGTCGTCACCGGGTTTGCCCTTGTGGCTGAACACCATCTGCACGCAAGCCCAATCCAGTGCCACAGGGTCAAGACTAGCCATGATGCCCATGTCCTTGAGTTTGGGCTCATCGGGAGTGCCGTCGCAGTCACAATCGACCGACATGTTGTTCATCACATTGATGTAGATGACGTGACCGCCCATATAGTTGTGGACAGCCTGGGCTGCAGCGGCCATCGACTCGAGGAAACCGTCCTGGTTCTCGATGTGATTCCATGCGTCGCTGGCGTCATCGGTATAACCAGCCGAGTGGATATAGGCCTTACCGGCAGTGCTGGCGACACCGATTGAGGCGTTCTTCAACACGCCACCGTATCCACCCATGGCATGCCCCTTGAAGTGGGCAAGGTTAATCATCCAGTCATAGTTGGCAAGGTGGTCGCCCACGATGTCATACTTGATGTGGCTGCGGTCCTTGACGGGGATACGCATCTGCCCGAACTCATCCATGATATCGACGGCGAAGATGCTGTCAAAGCCATGCTCATGAATGGTCTGCCAGTGCTTGGAAACTTCCTGACGCGAGCCGCCGTAAGCGGTGCAGCACTCCACAATCGTGCCATTGACCTCCTCTACCAGATTGCGGATAAAAGTGGGCTTGAGGTAATGGTTGTTGCCTGATTCGCCGGTGCTGATTTTCACAGCCACGCGACCTGTCGGCGCAACGCCGAGCGCCTTGTAAATCTTGACGAGTGATTCGGGAGTGATTTCACTGGTGTAGTACACTTTGCTCTGCGCATTGGCCACTACAGCCAGCAAAGCAGCAAACAATAAGGTTGAGAATCTCTTCATTTCAGTTCTTGATTAAATGGATTTTTACGATGCAAATTTACAACCATTTACGCGACAAAGCAATACCTTTATTACCAATTCATTTACCAATATTTCTGAAAAACGCTGTTTTCTTTCATGTCAGAAAAAGACAAATAGCGGTTTTCATCTCACAAAATGTTATTAACTTTGTCACGACATAACTAAAAACGATTCAAGAGCGATATGAAAGATATTTATTTTGCAGGCGGATGCTTTTGGGGCACGGAACACTACTTCAAACTGGTGAACGGTGTCACCGAGACCCAAGTGGGCTACGCCAACGGACATACCGAAAACCCCACTTACCAGGATGTGTGTACCGACAAGACCGGATTTGCCGAGACGGTGCGCATCGTCTATGACCCCGAGGTCATCTCGCTGGAATTCCTGACCGAGATGTACTTCAAGGCCATTGACCCCACTAGCGTCAACCAGCAGGGGCATGACAAGGGCACACAGTACCGCACGGGCATCTACTATACCGACGAGGCCGATGTGCCCACGCTCAAGGCGGTATATGACCGCGTGCAGGCCCAGGTGAAGCTGAGACTCGCCGTCGAATTGCTTCCGCTCCAGAATTTCTACCCTGCCGAGGACTACCATCAGGACTATCTGGACAAGAATCCTGACGGCTACTGCCACCTGCCACTGGAACTGTTCGAGATGGCAAAACGCGCCAACCGATAACCACCCATGGAACTCAAACTGGAACTCATCAAGCGCCTGATTGCAAAATGGGCTGACCGCGATAACCGCTGGCTGTCAATGCCTTGCACCCTAGCCGCGCTATTCGTGCTGCTGGTGATGGTCAAGAGTTGCCAGGGCATTGCCTATAACTTCACCAACGAATGCAAAATCTACAAACTGGGCTATACCATCGATGAGGCCCGAACCCTCGTTGCCACCCTCAGCGAAGCTCAGGAGGACACATTGATAGCCCATCAGGAACACGACACCATTGCCATCCCCATGCTGGGCATGCGCTACTTTATCGCCGACAACTTCAGCCGTTACCTTGCCTTCCACAAGAAGAACTCGACAAGCGCTCCGCTCGATGTCATCGTCGCCCTGGTCAACGTGGGATACGACCGCGACAGGGGATCCAGTGCGGTGCCCTGCGACACCAGCAAGGGCCAACTGATGCTGGTCAATGGCCGACATTACCTGGACGAGAACTACAAGCCCGAGAATCTGGCGACGTTCAGCATGGACTACTGCTATGAGAATCAGCGGGCGCAAAGCGTCGTCGTTGATGCATTCATGGTGATGCAGCAGGCTTGTAAGGAACAGACAGATGCCCAACTGATGGTCAACTCGGCATACCGATCCTATCAAGACCAGATAGGAACTTACAAGCGCAACCCAAAAGGATATGCTGCCCGAGCAGGAAGCAGCGAGCACCAGACGGGATACGCCATCGACGTCACATCACGGCAGCACCCCATGAGATGGCCTTTCGATACATCTGTCGAGGGCGTGTGGATGCGGGAGCATTGCCATGATTACGGTTTCATCCTGCGCTACCCCAAGAAGCAGTCACAAATCTTCGGCTTCGCCTACGAGCCGTGGCACCTGCGCTACGTGGGCAAGGATGTGGCAAAACGCATCCATGACGAGGACATCACCTTCGACGAGTATTACGCCTACTACATCGAAGGACCGACCCCACGCTAAGGCGCAAAGCCGCTAAGTTTTTCAGACAACAAAGACAACTAATTATTCGGCATCCACATTGTAGGGCCTCGCCTTGGCGTGGCCGCATCGTACAGCCCCCACGCTAAGGCGCAAAGTCGCTAAGTTAACGTGAACTCAATAAAAATAAAGTTCTAATAATCAATTAGATATATAGAGACGCAAATTTTGCGTCTCTACACTGACAATCAAGACTTTATCTTTACAGAATTCACGCTAGGATATGTTTAGAGAATAACCGGATTGGCTGGCGGTAATTGAAAAATTGCCACACAAGCCGTGGAGACTGCCCATGGCGGCGGTGACCATGCCCATGGTCATGCGCAGGTTAACTTCCACACAAGGATTCAAGGCGATTTTGCCGTTTTCATCCCAATAGAACATCATATCGATGCCCACGGGTCCATCATAATGCGGTGCGATAAGTTCATCTATGGCCATAAGCACCTGACCTATCACCACGTCGAGTTCGGGATACATGCCCAGCAGCATCTCGTGCAGTTCTTCCATCGGGGCTACCCTACCCGTCCCGAACTGACTGTGGAAGTCGCTGTCAAAGACCGAATAGCCCATCAGCATCACATGACCGTCACGGCAAGCACACTCGATGGCGAAATCCTGCACCCTGTCCAGCCCCACCTCGCACAACAATGAGCCTTGCCGCTTTATCGCGCCCTCAATCCAGCGCGGCACATGGTTGTCGCCCGTCGGGTCAATGACACGGTAGATGCCCTTGCCGCTGCCTGACCACGGCATCTTGAGGTAACAACCCGGATGGGACGATGCAAAAGCCATCACATCGTCGTAGTTATCCAGTTCCACGGGACAGGGCGAGAACGCCTCGCCCAAGGCATGATGTATGGCAATGCTCGTGCGGCGATGCGACAAGCGACGAATCCCGTCCAACTGCTCGTCGCTGGGCAGAAAATCGGGAGAGACACCCACCTGCAGCAACTGGTGGCGCAACGTGGCGTCCCAGCCCCACGGATGGATGCGGCAGGGACCTAATTCAGCAATTTTGCTGACTGGGACAGGCGTTATCTTCAGGTGATGGTCTTGAAGCCAATGGCGGTCCTCGTCAATCGGCGCATCGTCAGGGACGGCAATATAGGACCCTGCAGGCGCCACCCACGCGGGCAGCAACCGCAGGTCATGACGGAACTGGCGTGCAAACGGTGGCGCGGTATAGTTGTGCGCCCCGTGCGCCAATGCCAGGTCATGCTCCGGATTGAAAAGATAGACGTTGACCATCAATGCAACAACTATGTCGCTCTCAAGTTTTACTTGACGGTGATGTTGACGCTGGATTTCATGCCAGTGGCAGAATCCTTGACGGTAAGCGTCATAACACTGGGCTTTTTACCTGCCTGACAAACGACTACCAACTGGCCGTGGAAGAGGCTCATCTGCGGCTGGGTGAAGGGCTCCAGCGAAGTGGCATCGCCGTTGCAGGCAGCCTTGTAGGTGCCCGCTCCAGTTACGCTGAATTCAAGCCTATTGGCGGCATCGGGGCACAGGGTGCCGTTCTTGTCCACGAGGCTCACGGTGATATAGGCAAGATCGTTGCCGTCGGCGGCTATGGTCTTGCGTTCAGGCTCCAGCACGAGGCGTTTGGGTTTGCCTGCAGTGCGGACAATCTGCTGCCCTGCCTTGTTGCCGTTTTCGTCATAGACAACAACTTTTAACTCACCAGGCTGATAGATGACGTTGCGCCAACGCAAGCGGTAACGGTCCAGACGGGTGGTATCGTTCTTGGTAATGCGGCCC
Source organism: uncultured Bacteroidales bacterium (assembly GCA_902779125.1). GTDB lineage: Bacteria > Bacteroidota > Bacteroidia > Bacteroidales > Muribaculaceae > Sodaliphilus. Next base: position 72,123 of record CACZAC010000023.1, read on the forward strand.
TGACTCTTGCCGTTGACAAAGAGTTCGGCGCTGGGATAGTCGGTATAGCAATAGACGGGCGTCACCTTGCCCTTGCGGTCGGGCCACGTCCAGTGAGGCAACAGGTGGATGGTGTGCTCATTCTTGTTCCAGTGGCTGCGATACAGGTAATAGCGGTCCTTAGGAAGGCCTGCCAGGTCGCAGATGCCGAAGTAGCTGCTCCGTGAGGGCCAATATTCATCGTAGGGCGTCGGTTCACCCAGATAGTCGTAACCCGTCCATACGAACTCGCCCACTGTCCAGTCACGGTCCTCCTGCATCTTCCAATCATCGTCGGGCAGGTTGCTCCACCAGCAGTATTCCACATCATAACCCGAGCACTGGCCGTCGGGCCAAGCCTTGTTGGTGGCGACAGTATCAGGGAAATAGTAGTGGCCGCGTGTGCTCACGGTCGATGCGGTCTCGCTGCCCAGGATAAAGCCCTGAGGCAAGCGCTCAAACAACTCATCATACCTGTGGAGGCGGTAGTTAAAGCCAGGCACATCAGCCACTTGGGCAAAACCGCACCAAACATCGCCGTCGGGCTGGTCCATACCACAGGTCACCATGCGCGAGGGGTCATAGTAGTGACACAGGGCGATGAGGTCCTTGTAACGTTTCACGCCCTCGGGTTTCCACTGCTCGGGAATCTCGTTGCCCACACTCCACATGATGATGCTGGGATGGTTGCGGTGGTTGAGCACCAGGTTGCGGATGTCCTGCTGCCACCACTCGTCCCAATAGTTGCCGTAGCCGTTGCGCACCTTAGGCTCCTTCCAGCCGTCGAAACTCTCGGCCATCACCATCATGCCCAGACTGTCGCAGATTTCCATCTGCATCGTCGAGGGCATGTTGTGGCTCGTGCGGATGGCATCGGCACCCATCGCCTTCATCATTTCGATTTGACGAATCAGCGCCGTCTTGTTGATAGCAGCACCCAGCGGTCCCAAGTCGTGATGCAGGCACACGCCCTTGATGCTGCGGCGCACACCATTGAGCTGGAAACCGCCTTCCTTGCTGAAGGATACGGTGCGGATGCCGACTTTGGTGCTCTGGCGATCAAGTTCCTGTCCATTGCGCAACAAAACAGCCGTCAAGCGATAGAGCCGAGGTGACTCGGGCGACCACAAGGCAGGATTGTTCACGGTCATCAGCGTAGCAAAATGCCCCAAGCCATCAGCAGGTGTGCGCTTATTGGCCACCTGGCGACCAGCGGCATCAACAAGCGTTATATCCAGTTCATATCCCTCAATCCGGTCGGGAATGACATCAAACTTGTGTTCGACACGCAGGGCTGCCTGACCGCCATCAATGCTCAATGTATGCACATACAAGCCCCACGGGTCCAGGGCATTCTGTTCGCGTGTCATCACGAGTTTGACAGGGCGGTAGATGCCGCCGCCAGGATACCAGCGGTTGCTCTCCTCCTTGTTCTCAAGGCTCACCTCCAGCGTGTTGGCAGAGCCGTTGGTGTTCATATAGGGGGTGACATCGACGATGAAGGCATTGTAGCCGTATGCCCAATGCCCCGCGAGCTTGCCATTGACATAAACATAGGGGTCGGCCATCGCGCCATCAAATATGAGTTTCGCGCCGCCGAAGCCTTGAGGAACAGTAAACGTGGTCTTATAGTAGCCCTTGCCAATCCAGGGCAGTGCGCCAGAGCGTCCCGACTTCTCGGTGGCGACGTTCTCGCCATTTTCCTTGATGGCAACGACCTGCAGGTCCCATTTCTTGTCAAACGGGCCGCTGATGGCCCAATCATGAGGCACGGTCACCTCTTCCCAATTGACCTTGTCACGCGAGAACTGCCAGCCCTCGTTCAATGTCACCTCGCGGTGGCTCTGTGCAGCCGCTGACACAGCCAGCAACATCGCTGCCAGAAGAATAAACGTCTTTTTCATTATTTTATAATTGCTGTCAATGCTATAGTTGCTATAGTCACTGTAATTATTGGTTGGATTTCAGTTGCTTGTTGATGCTGTCGATGTAGCCGAGCAGCTCGTCACGGCCACGGGCGTCCTCGCTCGAGGTCATGAAGACGGGAGGCAGTTCCTCCCAGGTCTTGCGCAGCACCTTCTTGTACTCCTCGACGGCTGCGGGTCCGGCAACCTTGCCCAGCTTGTCCATCTTGGTAAACACGATGGAGAACGGCACGCCGTGTTCGCCCAGCCACTCCATGAACTCGAGGTCTATCTTCTGCGGCTTGATGCGGCTGTCCACAAGCACAAACAGGTTGGTCATATGCTCGCGTCCCAGCACATATCCCTGAATCATGTTCCAGAGTTTGTCACGGTCCTCCTTGCTGCGCTTGGCATAGCCATAGCCGGGCAAATCGACGATATACCACTCACCATTAATCAGGAAATGGTTGATGAGCATGGTCTTGCCTGGTGTGGCGCTCGTCTTGGCGAGGGCTTTGCGGCCCGTGAGCATATTGATGAGCGACGACTTGCCCACGTTGCTGCGGCCGATAAAGGCATACTCGGGCTGCGTGGTGTCGGGGCACTTGCGGTAGTCACTGTTGCTAATCTTGAATTCGGCAGATTTGATGTTCATATTGTTGTAATCGTTAGTTTATCACATTTCTAGATTATCTAGAGTCTCTAGATAGAACGAGACGGGCCTGAAGCCGTCGTTGCACGAAATCATTGCCGAGTTGGGATTCTGCATCCACCCGTCATAGAAATTGCCCTCGCCGCGCGCCAACGCCTCGACAAAGGACCGCATCGACTCCCATGCGCTCTCACACAAGCCCTCGGGACGCTTGCCGTCTACCGAAATGAAGGTCTGGCCAACGGTAATGTCACACGCGTGCTCGATGGGGTTTTCAAACTGCTGCATCAAGTCGCGGTACACCGTCTGCCTCATTGCCGTGATGCGCACCTGACGCAACGGCTGTTTTACGCTTTCCTCGTTCATGAGCGCAAAGTTACACAATTCCATCCAAAAAAACAAATCAAACCGAATCATTGGCATCCGACGAAAGCTTTGTTAGGAGCGACTAGGGCATAGGCAGGGGTACAACGAGGCAAACCTCGTTGTACCCCTGCATTAGTGAACATTAGTCCTAGCCCCATCGGGGCGGCAGTACCCTATCAGCTCTATCGGTTTTATTGTCATGGCCAAGGTATTTGGCCGGTAATCACGCCGATGATGTAGTTCACATCGGCAACGGAGATCTCGTAGTCACAATTGGCATCAACATTCCACCCAGTGTTATCGTTAGACCCGCCATCGGTCACGATAAAATTGATGACGATGTTCGCATCGGCAACAGTAACCTCACCATCCCGGTTCACGTCGGGGTTAGGAGTATGGGGAGGAAGAATCATCCGGCCTTGCTTGAACTTGTAATCAATGTAGTCGCCAGGTATCTCGAAGCGGACCACCGCCTCACGATAATTCAAGTGCTCGGGCAGTGGCTCGGCGGTTACCGAAGCTTGCACTTCCCAGCCATTCTCTTCGTCGCCCGACACGTCTTCGAGTTCGATATCCAGCCAGTCGGGCAGTTCCTCATCGCCATTCCAAGTCATTATATAGTCATCAGAGCCAAACCATGAGTAGAAGTCTATACCCTCAAACGGATAAGTTCCCTCAGGAACCTCAATGGGCTGACTCATGATACCGCCCTCCTCAGGGAAGGTGTACTCGCCATCCTCAAACGAATAGTTGAACACAATGAACGGATTCTCGGTCGAGAGGAAAATGGTCAGACCGGTCTTCATGGTACCGATGTTGAAGAAGTTGTTCAGGCCTGCCCAGTAATAATGACCGGTAAAGTCATATACGGGGTTGCCATCTTCACCGAACACGGTGTCGCCATTCTCGTCATAATGAATGACGTTGATTGGATATTTGATATAGGCCAGTTCACCGTATCCCTCATCGTCCATATAATTCCTACTGATGCAAGCCGAGAAGTCCTGAATGCCGGCATTGTCGTTGTAACCGTCAATCACTACCAGGATAGGATAATCAATGGTGGGTGTGTATTCAAAGGTCAATGAGGGATCATCCTCATCATGGCTATAAAGGGTAAACTCAACGAAACCAAAATTATTATTAATCGTGTACTCGCTAATGATAGCCTCACCAGTAACAATCGGCACACCGAGATACTCACTAAGGAAGGCTGATTCAAAGGTAAAGTAGGGGGGAATATAAGGCAGCCTGTAAACCTTACAGGTCATTTTGACTCGCTCGCTATTAAGCTTCATCGAGGTGGTGTACATACCGATCTTCTTGAGCAGATAGGGACTGGTCGGCTTTTCAAATGCTTGAGCGATACCGTCAATATGAGCGCCATTCTTGCCGAACCACCAACCCGCATCGTTACCAGGCGCCGGCTTAGCACCAGAGTAAGAAATGTACGGATAAATACTACCACCAGGGCCATCAACGACCATAGTCTTACTGCTTGCCCAGTAATCGACATCGTCCCTACCGCTGAACATCAAATCACTAGGTATAGAGTAAACCGCAAACGGAGACACGCCACTAACCACGGGAGGTTCAGATGGATCATTGATAGCCGAAAAGCCAACACCCTTTTGATAAACATACCAATTGCTGTTCGCATCATCCAAATCTCCTTCAACAACATAGAAAGAAGGAACCACCGACGTCTCGAGGTCATAGGTTACACTCGCTTTCATCACGTCATCCAACTGATAACAGTTTCCTTCACCATCATATTTAAAGATGTCCCATGCCGTATGGGTATTCTCGTTGGCACCGACGACATGACCACGATAGGTGTAACTCTTGAAAGGCTTCATGAAAAGGAAAGGTACGTCATAAGAATAACCGTATTTTCCATCCACAGAGAAAGCATCCACATAGAATGCACCTGCTGGACGATCATACCAATTCCTCAGTTTCACTTCATCCCTCCTGGGAGCCTTGTTGACAACTGGGGAGCCCGGAGTGTGCATGCTCATCACCTCATGCTTCACCTGAGGCATTGCCACGCGTTGCAATGGCACAGTACGGTTAACCTTAGCGTCTGAACGTTTTACTGGTGTGGAAGCCGTCGACATCAAGGCGAACATAAGTACCAGAACGCCTAAAAGTAGATACCTTTTCATAATCCATTCCGAATTAATAGAGTTAATAATTATAATAATTAGTATTTGGCATAAAAAGCACAATAAGACTGAGACTTTATAGTCAATACTGGTTTAATGGTTGCAAAGTTAAACAATACTATCCAAAAAAACAAACGGAATCAAGAATATATCCCCAATCATGACCAAATTGTCATCTTTAGACCTGCATCCCCCTCCACTACCCTTCCCACACACAACACCACCAACTTTCTTTCATTAACGTGAGTTCGACGAAACTCAACTCATTAACTTGAGGGTGTGTCATAATTCAACTGCTAGAACTATAACCGCCCTGCGGGCGGGAAATTAATCAAATTAATTATAAAATTTTTATTAATATGATAATAGTATTTTGTTTAATTTCCCGAAGTTTGGCAGCACCTTAGCAATTGATGCAAGCATCATTGCCTTCGGTTTGCACAAACTTTCCCGTGCGATAGCACGGTTATATTACCGAGTCGCAATTATGACATACCCTCAAGGCGGATGAATTGAATATCAGTACTTTAAAATCGTCGAACTCAGGTTATTTAAGCCCGTAGGGCTGTCAGGGTATAGGCAGTAGTGGAGCGAAGCGGAACTCCTGTAGATGATGACACACACGACATAAAAGCCCCGTTAGGGGCGACACGCTATGCTTCGGCGACACGTCGTGTATCAACGATTTACTGTCGCCCCGATGGGGCTAAGACTTCAATGCGCACTATTGCAGGGGTTGCACTCGGCTTCGCCTCGCTATACCCCTGCCTATACCCTGCTCGCTCCTAACGGAGCTTTCACCAGACACGAATCATTTTTTATTAGTGTCCGGTGAAACATCGTAGATGATAGCGGCTAGAAGAACCGATTTCAATGAAAAAAGCAAGCCAGAACCTCGAAAAGGTTCTGGCTTGCTCTATAGGCTTTTGCGCGTTGTTACAGCTCACCAACAACGCACTGTTAACTTCATGGCCAAGGTCTCAGGCCGATAATTACTTCGATGATGTAGTTCACATCGGCAATGGTGTACCCCACTTCCCAATCGACATGGACATCATCGTCCGAACCATACTCCTGATAGTTCAGAATATAATTGATGACGTAGTTCAAATCGGCAATAGTAACCTCTCCATCCAGGTTTACGTCGGGGGCAGGATTATGGGGAGGAATCGAGCCTTGCATGAACTTGTAATCAATATAATCGCCAGGTATCCCGAAGCGTATCACCGCCTCACGATATTTCTTGTTCACTGGCAAAGGCTCGGCGGTTACCGTAGCATGCACATACCTGCCATTCTCTTCATCGCCTGAAACGTCTTCGAGTTCGATATCCAGCCAGTCGGGCAGTTCCTCATCGCCATTCCAGGTCATCTCATAGTCTTCAGAGCCATACCATGAGTAGAAGTCTATACCCTCAATCTCGTCATTCGGGTAGCTCTCGTCCTGTATCACAACGGGCTTTCTCATGATACCGCCCTCTTTGGGGAAGGTGTGCTCGCCAGTCTCATCAGAATTCTTGAAGGTAATGAACGGATTTTCGGTCGAGAGGAAAATGGTCAGACCGGTCTTCATGGTACCGGTGGAGAAAAAGTTGTTTAAGCCAGTCCATACATAATCACCGGTAAAGTCATATACTGGCTTGCCATCTTCACCCCACACGGTGTCGCCATTCTCGTCATAATGAATGACTTTAATCGGGTACTTGATGTAAGCCAGCTCGCCATATCCCTCATCATCATAGAAATTAGTGCTGACGCTCGCCGTGAAGTCCTGAATGTCGGCATTGTCGTTGTAGCCGTCAATCACTACCAGGATGGGACTGTCAATCGTGGGAGTGTAATCATAGGTCAATGAGGGGTCCTCCTCATCATGACTATAGAGGGTGAACTCAACGAAACCATAGTTATCCTGAATCGTTTGCTCGCTAATGATAGCCTCACCAAAGGCAATCGGCTCATCTAGATACTCATTGAGGTACACTGGTTCGGAGGCACGATAGGGACGAATATAGGGCAGTTTATAAACCTTACAGGTCATCTTGGTACGTTCGCCGTTAAGTTTCAATGAGGTTGTTAACATACCGACCTTCTTGAGCACGTAGGGACTGGTCGGCTTTTCAAATGCTTGAGCGATGCCGTCAACATGGTTGCCATTCTTACCGAACCACCAACCCGCATTGTTACCCTCAGCAGGCTTAAGACCAGAATAATAGGTGTATCGGTAATGAGTATTATTAGGGCCTTCGACATACGTGGTCGTCTTACTGGAGCACCAGTAATCAACATCGCTCTTACCGCTGATTACCATATCACTGGGTACCGAGAACACCTGAATGGGAGTCTCGGACTCAACAACAGGGGGCTCTGATGAATATGGATCATGATTAATGGCATGACAGCCTCCTCCCAATTGATATACATACCAATTGCTGTTCGCATCATCTATTTCACCATCAATGGCAAAGAACTTGGGAACCTCAGATAGCTCAATGCCATAAGTAACCTTGGCATTCATCACGTCACACAGCATGTTTCCATCATCATCGTAGATGTCCCATAACGTATGGGTATTCTCGTCGGCTCCAAGGATGTGACCACGGTAAGTGTAAGTGGTGAAGGGTTTCATGAAGATGAACGGTGAACTGTAAGAATAGCCATAGCGGCCATCAACTGAAATCATGTCCACATAGAATGCGCCGGCAGGACGATTATACCAATTCGTCAAAGACGCTGCCCGCTTGGGAGCCTTGTTGACAACGGGAGAGCCAGGAGTGCGCACGCTCATTTCCTCAGACCTCACCTGAGGCATTGCCACGCGTTGCAATGGCACAGTACGGTTAACCTTAACAATTGGACGATTTACTGGTGTGGATGCTGTCGCCATCGAGGCAAACATGAGTACAAAAACTCCTAAAAGTAGATACTTTTTCATATTCCAATCTGAATTTAGAGTTAATAATTATAATAATTAGTAATTGGTATAAAAAAACAATATGACCACAACTTTGGTCAATATTCGTTTTATTGTTGCAAAGATAAACAATATTATCTAAAAAAACAAACAGAATCAGGATTATATCCCTATTCATGACCAAATTATCATCTTCAGACCCGCAGCCCGCCCCTTCCACTACCCTCTTCTCAGACACAATACCAAGAACTCACGTTATTTAAGACCGCAAGGACTATCAGGACAGGAGAGGAGCGCTTTTAAGCCCGTAGGGCTGTCAGGGTATAGGCAGAAGTGGAGCGAAGCGGAACTCCTGCAGATGATGACCCGCCCCGACATGATAGCCCCGTTAGGGGCGACACGCTATGCATCGGCAACACGTCGTGTATCAACGATTCACTGTCGCCCCGATGGGGCTAAGACTTCAATGCGCACTATTGCAGGGGTTGCACTCGGCTTCGCCTCGTTACACCCCTGCCTATACCCTGGTCGCTCCTCACGGAGCTTTCCCCACACACGAATCATTTCCCTGGTCGATCCTCACGGAGCTGTCCACACACACTAATCATTTCCCTGGTCAATCCTCACGGAGCTTTCCACACACATTAATCATTTTTAAATAATTGGTGTCCGGTAAAGATTTTCTACATCGTCATAATTCACTATATATGAATTAAATAAGCATTTGTGCTGTATGATGGGCTAGGTTCTTGCCTCGAAGAGGCAAGTCGGGTCGAAAACTCGACTTTTATGGAAAACATCATGCACCCGATGGAGCAGCGAGAGTGAAGCTAAACTTGTTTAAGCTTTACCGAGTCGTGAAAGAGGAAGGCGTAGCCAACCCCATCTTCGATGAGCGCAGCTTGGTGGCTGCCATATCAGGTGGAAAGTGCATCGTAGACGAACTTCTACATCCGCCAATAGCCTGTCAGTCATGAAGTTCCTCTACGAGGCACTAGCAATATTCGGCTCCAGGACAAGCTGCGAACCTCTCTGAGGTTCTTGCATGGTCTTTATGATTGAAATCGGTTCTTCGAACCGCTAACATCTACGATGCTTCCCTGGACACCAGTGAATTTGATTAATTTCCCGCCCTGCGGGCGGGTATAATTCCCGCATTTGAACCGATTCAATGCACCCGTCGTCCTCGCGGGACAACCACAAAAAATCAGAAACGGGGAGCCTTCTATCAGGCGCCCCGTTTCTTGAGGTAATAGATGATATGTTAAGAAACTGTAATAAAAATCAGCTTATTCAACTTCATCGGGATTTACTGACCAAGGATCTTGGCAATGATACGGTTCACGTCGGCAACAGTAACCTCACCGTCCTGGTTGGCATCACATACCATGTTATCGGTACCGGCCAGGATGTTGGTGATAACCATGTTCACGTCGGCAACGGTAACCTCACCATCGCGGTTCACGTCCTCAGGCAGATAGGGAATGGGCTCGCCCTGAGTGAACTTGTACTCAATGTAGTCACCGGGAATCTCGAAGCGAATCACGGCCTCACGATAAGGCACGTCCTCGGGCAGAGGCTGAGCGGTTACCGAAGCGTAAACTTCCCAACCGTCCTCGTCAGAGCCTTCTACATCCTCGAGTTCGATATCCAACCATTCGGGCAGATCATCACTGCCGTTCCAGGTCAGAAGCCAGTCGCCACCTTCGCTGCCAATCCATGAGTAGAAGTCGATACCATCAACCTGATAGGTCTCGCCTTCAATTTCAATTTCCTCTACCAGTTCACCGCCCTCGTTGGGGAAGTGGTGTTCACCATCCTCAAACGAATAGTTGTAGGTGATGAAAGGATTCTCGGTCGAAATGAAGATAGTCAAAGCAGTCTTCATCAGACCAGAACTGAAGAAGTTGTTCAGACCAATGAATCTGTATTCACCAGTAAAGTCATAAACGGGTTTGTTATCCTCACCGAACACGGTGTCGCCATTCTCGTCAAGACGAACGACGGTGCGGGGATACTTAACATAAGCAAGCTCACCATAACCCTCGTCAATCTCTTCATCATTGCTGATACAAGCCGAGAAGTCAATGATATCATCGTTATCGTTGTAACCTTCAATCACCACAAGGATGGGATAATCAATGGTGGGAGTGTACTCATAAGTCAACTCGGGGTCTTCCTCGTCAACGCCAAAGAGGGTAAACTCAACAAAACCGTAGTTATCCTGAATGGTGGACTCGTTGATGGTAGCCTCACCGCTAACAATCAGCTCACCGGGAACCTCGGGCAGAACAACGGCAGCAGTGTCATTGTATGCGGGAAGTTCGGGCAGTTTGTAAACCTTACAGGTCATCTTGGCGCTCTCGCCGGCAAGTTCCAAAACTGCAGTGTACAGACCAACCTTCTTGAGCAGATAGGGGCTAGTCGGTTTCTCAAATGCCTGAGCGATACCATCAATGTGCTGACCATTCTTACCAAACCACCAACCGTTCTCATTACCGTCAGCAGGTTCAGCACCAGCGTAGTAGGTGTACAGGTAATAGTCCTTACCTTCGCGGCCACCACCGACCATGGTCTTGCTGGAAGCCCAGTAGTCAACATCGGTCTCACCGCTGATCATCACATCAGCAGGTACAGAGAATACCTGTACAGCAGCCTCAGACTCTACCGTGGGGTTCTCATAGCTACCACCCATCTTGTGGTCAACAATCTGGTAAGTGTTCCATGTTGCTTCTACATCATCAAATTCACCGTCAACGGCATAGAACTTGGGAGTCTCAGAAAGCTCAAGGCCATAGGCTACCGATGCCTCCATCTCGTCATCAATGGGGATGTAGTTTGCATCACCGTCATATTTGAAGATGTCCCATGCCACATGAGTTCTCTCGTCAGCACCAGTTACAAAACCGTAATAGGTATACTCAGCAAAGGGCTTTGCGAAAAGGAAAGGAGTGCTGTAGGCATAACCGTAAGAGCCACCAACCGAGATAGCATCTACATAGTATGCTCCAGCGGGACGATTGTACCAATTCTCCAGAAACGCTTCCCTCTTGGGGGCCTTGTTCACGTAGGGAGAACCGGGAGTACGCATAGTGTTAACCTCGTGCTTAGCCTGGGGCTTAGCCACGCGCTGCACTTGAGAAGTGCGGTTCACCTTCGCGTCAGAACGTTTAACAGGAGTTGTGGCGCTTGCATTAGCAGCCAGCATCAGTGCCAAAGCTCCTAAAAGTAAAGTCTTTTTCATAATTGAATCAAATAATATAGCTGTTAATAAAAAATGAATTTCGATTACGTTTTAAAAACAGCCAGGGCAACCTCACGGTCAGGGTGTGTCACCCTGGCTAAATCCTCATTACTTCAATTACTGGAGATCCCAGATAATGTAGTTGCCAGCGCTACCGCTCTGTGACATCGTCATTCTCACGGGAGCAAGCAGCGAGTTGGCCTTCAAGTCATAGGCAGTAGCGGCGAAGGTATCAACAAACTGACGTATGGTGGGACAGTTCTTGGCATACAGTTCACCATAGCTATTGCCCTGGGGTGCAACGGTAAAGCGAACCTGGTTATCATTGACTTTCTCAATCGTCACATAATAGCCGGGGTTGTATTTCACTGAACCCTTCTTGATGTTGAACGATACGATAAACGAGCCCGTATTATCATTCTCGTTGCTTTCATATGCAATCTGAGCAAAATTCAGCGTGGACTTATTGTAGGCCTTCAACTCGGCAGTAATGGTGTTAAGCATATCAGCAAAGACGCCTCCCATATTGTTCAGCTCACCCTTCCAAATAAAGGACTTGTTGGAGAAGATATTGCTCAACACATCGGCAGTCATGGTAGTCTGATTGTCATCGCGGCACAGCAGCGAGCCATCAGGCTGACGGATGAAGTTCTTAATCACATAACCGTCGAGAGTCACAGGATCCATGAAGGAAAGACCGTCGTGGGTAATGATGATGTTGTGCGTCTCGGATGTCGAGATTTCATCAGCATCCTCACGGAACATCTTCAAGATGCTGGTTGCACCGTTCTTGACAATCCAGCGCACGCCGTTAGGCAGGTTGATGTAAACCTGGTTCACCTTGGAGTTGAAGAAGGAGTCGGTCATAGCAACCACCTCATTCATGTAAACCTCATCCTCAGCACTCGACTTCACGCGGGTCATAATCATGTTCAGGTATCTCTCGGTCTGGGTGGGCTTCTTGCCAGTCAGATAGAGGGTATCACCCGAATACTTCATGATATCAAACTCATAGTTTCCGGCATGGCCATAACCACTCTCGTTGACATCGGTGCTAGCCTGAGCGCTGCTCTGGCTAGGAATGTCATAGGGGTCAGCAAACAGGTGGAAGAACCTGTTATAGGTATTGAACGTGAGAACGGGACCGTTGTCGGCGATAACTTCCCACATGGAGACTTCACTGCCGAAGGCTGATGTGTTAGAGTTACCGACCAGGACTTGGTTAATCCACTTGTTGTGGCCTGAAATCTTGACCGAACCATCCTTAGCGAAGGTCATCAGGTAGATATAACCCTGTTCCTCTTCGTTGGCAAAGTATTCAAGCTGCCACCTGCCACCATTGCTGGTGAGGATATCCATATATTCGGCTTTTGCCTTATCCAGACGGATGATGGCATCCTCATCAAAGATATTGTCAACCTCATTCTTGCATGACGCCAGGGAAAGTGTGGATAGCACAGTAAGCGTCAATAATGAAATATTTAAAAACTTTTTCATTTTATCTTCATTCATGTTAAAGGTAAAACATTAGTGAATGTCATAGACCCACTTGCGCAATACGTCCATGTTGTATTCCTTCTGACGGTCCTGGACCTCCTGGCGCAAAGCGTCGAGATCGACACCCCACGCGTCACGGAACCACTGGCGGGCAATATCTACCTTCTGGAGAATAGCCTTGTCGCCTTCGATGCCGTCCTTATCCTCAACAGCATAGACCTCGATGCGGTTACCATCCTTGTCACGCTCATTCTTCCAATAGGTGTGTACAGTGCCATCGACAGTCACCTTAGCGATATTCTTCTCGTCAGCCAGGTACACAGGCTTCTTTTCCTGCTCACTGTCATTGTTGGGATAGTAGTAGAAGCTGTAGTAAACAGCGTCGGTAGCATCCTCGGCTGCATCAGTTTCCCAACCGCGGGCAGCAAGACTCAGGTAAAAGTCCCAATCTTCCTGGGTATAGGTGATGAAGCAGGCGATGGTCTCGGCAAAGTCCTCACGGTACTCACTCGATGCATAGGGAGTCAAGAAACCTACAGAGGTCACCTCCCAACCACGACCGGTCCAGTTGGTAGCATCATACTTACCTACCGAGATGGTATTGAACTCGGGAGGATAGGTCTTGGTCTGGTGCAGGATGTGGGCAAACTCGTGGTGCATCGTGTGGAAGTAAAGGTCATTCATCATCTCAAAGCTGTTCACATTCATCGAATTCAACTTGAACAGAGTGATCTTCACACCACCCTCGGCAAGACCGACGGTCTCACTACCCGATGACGGGTTAAGAGCGGGAGAGCCCACCATGAGCAGGATGCGGGGACCGTACAACTTCAGGAAGTCGGGGCCTGCAATCTTGTCATACACATCAAACCACAGGAACTTGCACAATACAGCCAGGTCAACAGCATTCTCATACTTTGCAGGTACAAGGTTGTAGTTCATATTGGTGCTGATGTCCGGCATCTTGTACAGGAACGTCAAGTTATACTTATCAAGGTAGTTCTCCTTGAGGAACTTGTCCAGCTGATAGGAATAGGAATTGGGGTCGAGCGTCTCGTCAACGTCGGGGAAGATCGTGGGACCCAACTTTTCCTTACTGCATGATGACAGCGACAGGGCAGCCACAGCGACAAGCAGCAATGCTGAAATATAATATTGAATCTTCTTCATGATTATCATTCTTTAATTAGTTGTTATCGATACAAGCATTAAGGGATACACTGTGACCCGAATCCTTCGGTACTTGCCTTGGCTTGATCTCACGCGGGTTGGGATCCAAGCCGGCACCGATTACCTCATTAGGAATCTGAATAGCATAACGGGGATCAAGTACTTCCAGTGTATAGACATCACTCATGTTCATCTTGTGGACAATAGAGAAACCATAGCGCTTGATATCAAACCAACGGTTACCCAAGTGAATCAACTGGATGCGGCGGAAGTGCTGTACGCACTGCAGGTAGGGCTCAATCTCGGCAGTGAGATGATACTTGTCACTGGGGCATACCTCATCGATGTGGAAGTCCATCACGATGCCATAGCTGTCATACTTGCGACGCACCTGATAGTCCTTGGTGTAGAACTTGGTGATCAAATCCTTGGTCAGCTCTACCATGCGATAATTCTTGGTAGAATCGAGCATCAGACGGTCATGGTTCCAGAGCCACAGGTCATCGAATGCAGCGTCAACATTGCCAAGGAACAGATTAGCCTCGGCACGCAGCAGAATAAGCTCCTGGCTGGTGAACTCGGGACGGATCATGTGAACATATCCGATACCGGCAATCTTGTCGGTGTACTCGAACTGCTCCCAGCAGTTGGCACCGAAGATTGCACCATACTCAGAGTGAGCCGATGAGCTGAAGAAACTGTTGGTGAAGCAAGGCATCATAGCCCAGGACACCTTGTCCTTACCGCTGGTATAGCTGTAGATACAATTCTCCCAGGTCGGGCCAGGGCCACCAATCGAACCACGCAGGGCCTCACGGGCAGTCCAGAACCTGCTGCCGAAACGGCGCTGCCAGGTGCTGTAGGTATCAATCATCATGAAGTTTCCGGGACGGTCAACGCTGGTGTAGTAACGGGCAGCATTGTCGAAATCATAGAAGTCCTTGTCCCAGAAATCGTTGCGCATAGTGGCGGGGTCGGTACCCTTGAATGCGGCACCAACATATTCTACCACCTTGTCATACTGGCGCTTGGCAGTATAGAAACGGGCAGCAAAGGCATTGGAAGCGGCCACATTGAAGTGGTACTTGGGAACCTCATAGAACTCGTCGGTGACAAGCTTCAGACCTTCCAGCATATCCTTCTCGATATTATCATAGGTCTGCTGCAGGGTACCACGGTCGTACTTGGGATCCAGCTCAGTCTCGGGCTTCATAGCATAGGGGATGCCGGGAAGCGTCTGGCTGATTTGGGGACCACGGTAAGGCATGCAGAACACCTGAGCCAGGATATAGTGGTGATAAGCACGAATCATCAGGGCCTCACCCTTGATGGCATCCATGCGGGCCTGATCATGAGCACTGATAAGCTCGCCCTCAATCTCACCGGCCTCAGCAAACTCTTCGACTTTCTCGAGCACGGCATTGGCAGCAGCAATAGCGCCATAGCAACCGCTCCAGATTCCCGAAGGAGTGTCAGAGTCACTGATATCAAGAGTCACATCCTGCCAAGCATAAATCTCCTCGTCATACTGGTTATAGGATGAATAGTTGTAACGCATACCATCGGCACTCGGGGAGTTGGTGTCGCTGACGTTGTCACTCGACAGCTCACCCAGGGCAGCATAGTTGGTCTGAGTGTAGGCAGTTACAAGCAACTGCTCGAGCTGGTCAAGATTCTGCAGATACACGCGGGTATCGGGCACTGTTTCCAGAAAGTCGCTGCAAGAGCTCAATCCGACAAGTGCTATAACGATAGATAAGATTTTATATCGTAGTTTCATAATCTTCTATATTATATATAATGTGAAACATCAAAGACAACATTACATACCCAAACGCAGGGTAAGGGTGAACTGCTTGGGAGTAGGCGAAGCTACACCACCACTGTTGAAGAACTCGGGATCCTGGCCGTTGAGCTTCTTGTCGGCATACAGCAGGCAGATGTTGGTAGCAGCAAGCTTAACCGAAGCGGTTTTCAGACGCAGGTGCGAAATCAGGCTGATGGGCACATCGTAGGTGAGAGAAATCTCTTTCAGGCGGATAAAGCCACCATTGGCGATGCGCTCGGTGCTGTAGTTGTAAGCATTGTATGCCTGACCCAGGTAACGGTTGTCGTAAGCCTGACGGCGAGAAGCGATAGCGGGAATCGTGGTTACGTTCTCATCACCGGGGAGTACCCAACGGTTCTTGAAGTCCTTGGTAAAGGAGGTCAAGTCACTGTAACCGTAAGCAAAGGTAGGATCAAGACGGAGCTTGTTACCGAATGCATAGGTCATGAACACGTTCAGGTGGAAACCCTTGAACTCAAAGTTGTTGCCGAAACCGCCAGTGAAGGTGGGATCAACGGGACCCTCATACTTCAAGAAGTCAAGATTCTCGAAATCCTGGAAGTTCAGACCAGTAGTCGAAACATCTCCATGCTCGTCGATAATCATGGGAATACCATGGGAATCAAGACCGGCGAAGGGAATCGAGAAGATAGCACGGTGGGGATAACCCTCCAAGGGGAAACCGCTACCACGCACCAGGTCGATGACGCGTGAACGCGACTGCAGCTTGGTAATCTCGGTCTTCACATAGGAGAAGGTCAAGTCGGTGTCCCAAGCGAAGTCACCTTTATGCTTAGGCTCGATGTTGTGGGTGGTGAGGGTGAACTCAACACCGTGAGACTTCATCTCGGCCACGTTACCATACTTGTTGGTGTCACCACCGACACCCTGGGTGCGGATAAGACCAATCAGGTCAAAGTTGTTACGCATGTACCAGTCAAACTCGAGGTTGATGCGGTTCCACAGGAAACCGAGGTCAAGACCGAAGTTGAACTCGTGCTTTTTCTCATAGGTCAGGTTGCTGTTACCCAGACCCGACAGGGCGAGACCCATCTCATAGGTGCTCAACTCCTGACGCCAGGGACGAGTAGGATAATACAGAGCCTCGGCGTTGGCAAGGCTGGTAGGACCACTCTCGGCGGTGAGCGAGTAGCTCAGACGCATGTTGGCGTTGGTCAGGATACCCTTGTTGTACAGAGCGCTATTGTGGAAGAAAGGTTCATCGTGGATGTGCCATGATGCTGCAATGTTCCAAGTGGGAAGCCAGCGGCTCTGCGAGGTGCGACCCATCTGGTTAGAACCCTCATAACGGAAAGTACCGTTGAGGATGTAACGGTTCATGATCATGTAATTGAGCACGGCAAAGTAAGCCATGTCACGGCGGTGGTACTCACCGACGCTGTAATAACTACCGTTCTCCTCCTGAATCTGCTTGAAGAGCTTGTAGTTGGTGAAAGGCAGGTTACCGTTGGCATAAACGATGCCCCATGCATCAAACGACTCGCTGAAGCGGTCGAAGCGGTTAGCCTCCATACCACCGAAGAGTCCCAGATAATGGTTACCGTTATCAAACTGCTTGGTGTATTGTCCCGTTGCACGGAACAGGAAAGTCTTGTTGTTGTGCTTGTTGTAGAACAACATACCACCCTTGTTCAGAATAGTCTCGGGGAGAGCATTCTCGACATCGGGGTCGGTATACAGGTAAGAGTTCGACGAACGGATGATGGCGTTATCGGGGTCGATACCGGCGCGATAGGCCATCGCCTGGTTACTGTTGTCAAGCACATAGTGGTTCTGCTCGGTGGTAGCAACACGCATCGAACCCAGAATGTTGAACTCCAGACTCTGGTCGTCCTTTATGATGGGCTTGATGCTCAACTCGCCCTGGAACTTGAGGTCAGTCACATTCAGGTCGATATAGTTGCGTTCCAACTCGTCAAAAATATTAAATGTGGTGTAGTTGCGCACATAACGCTGATCGGGGTCAACGGTACGGGCGGTGTTCAACGCGAAGCTATAGGGGTTGATATCGAAGTCACGCCTTACTTCACCGTTCACAACGTCCACATTCTGGCTCAAGGTACCGGGAGCCCTCTGCTCACGGAAGCTGTCGCTGTTCAGAATCTTGATCCTAATCTTGTCGGTCAGGTTGTAGATAGCGTTAGCGTTGAAGGTGTAACGCTCAACGCGGCTGCTCTTGTACCATCCCGGATCCATCATTACCGATGCCGACGTGTAGAACGAGCCCTTGTCGGTACCACCCGAAACGCTCACCGAGTGGTTCTGCATGATGTTGTGGTTGAACAACAGGTCGAACCAGTCGGTGTTACGCATCTCTGCTTGACGCAGGAACTGATTGCGGGCGTTAGTGGTGTTAGGCAGAGCGTAGGTGCCGGTAGCAGGATCATAAGTATCCATCAAGGAGTACATCTGGCCATAGATACCAGAAGTCGTGCTGTTAGCTAAGCTGGCATACTCCAGCCAACCCTTCTGCTCCATCTCACGCAAGATACTCATCTGCTCCTGAGAGTTACAGATGTTGAAGTCGCGGTAGTTGGGCTTCAGACGGTAGGTGAATTCACCAGTGTAGTTAATGGAACTAGTGCCCTTGCGGCCCGTCTTGGTGGTGATTACAATCACACCGGCGTTTGCCTTGGCACCATAAATCGAGGTTGCTGAACCATCCTTCAGAATCTGAAAGCTTTCGATATCGTCAGCGTTAAGGCCGGCGACAGCCGAAGCAATCAGCGTGTTGGCATCACCCGACGACAGGTCATCGGCACTGATGTCCACGTTGTCCTCGAGAACCACACCATCGACTACCCACAGGGGCTTGGAGCTACCATAGATTGACGTTGCACCACGCACACGGATCTTGGGAGCCGTACCGAAGGTACCGGACACGTTCTGGACTTGAACACCCGAAACACGTCCTTCCAGACCACGGCTCACATCGGCAACACCCGAGAGCTTAGCCTTCTCAGCATTTACGCTCTGGGTAGCACCGGTAAAGAGTCGTCTGTCCACCTTTTGGTAACCGGTTACAACGATTTCACTAATCACCTCACCCTTGGTCTTCAGGGTAATCGTCATGCCCGACTTGGCAGCAACGATGGCATCCTCATAACCAATGTAAGAGACTTTAATCTTAGTGCCTGCTGGCACATTCAACGTGAAATGACCGTTTTCATCGGTAGCGACGCCATTCTTGGGATTGTTCTGTTGAACAACCGACGCGCCGATGATAGGTTCGTTGTCCTCGTCAATCACGGTACCACTCACCTGGGCATTAAGACCAAGCGAGGCAAGCGCCATGACAAGGAACAAGAGAAAATGTTTTAGACTCATAAAATTTAGTTTAATTGATTAATTATTAATATTTTAAGTTTTTCGATGACTGTTTTTTCCCATCCTCCTATACATGCACGGCTTCAAAACTCATGCTTACCCTTCCCACGAGCAGCAAAACGAAATCTGGTTTCCACTACAAAAGCGTTTCAATCCCTACAACAGATTGAACCTATAACAGTTTCCTAAGTTTCTTAACTACACATCTAAAATTAGATAGGCTTGCAAAGTTAATTGTTTTTTTTTAATATAATGTAATTTTGTCAAAAACTTTTTATTTTTTTTTGTCATTTTGTCACCTTTTAGCCCCGATTTTTAGCATTAAAACACTAGGTTTCAACCCATTAACAAACACCCAACCACCAAAAACCATCGCAAATCCCACATAACACTCAGACTGACAGGTGTTTACACAAGAAAAACGGCAATTATCTGTTAACTAACCCAAAATAATAAGGTTTCACACCGTTTTTTACACGTTGCCACAGCCGGGGCACAACAGGTCAACAATCGCTAGGATTCGACAAGAATTGGGCACATTTTTGGCTTCCAGAGTGGGAGAATAGCAGGAAAGTGATTATCTTTGCACTGCTGCAACCATGCGGCGACAAGATTTATGGAAGTAGTATATGACGACAACCACATCATCATCGTCAACAAGAGTGCCGGCGAGCTGGTGCAGGGCGACCGCACCGGCGACCCCACGCTCATCGACTCGGTGAAAGCGTGGATCAAGGAAAAATACAACAAGCCCGGCAACGTGTTCCTGGGCGTGACCCACCGCATCGACCGTCCCACCTGCGGACTGGTCGTCATGGCCAAGACCAGCAAAGGGCTCTCGCGCATGAACGAGCTCTTCCGCAAGGGTGAGGTGCACAAGACCTACTGGGCAGTGGTGGGCAAGCAGCCGCCCGAGCAGCAAGGCACCCTCACCCACTACCTCAAGAGCGTGGAGAGCAACAACAAGACCCATGTGAGCATTGTGCCGCGCGAGGGACACCAGCGCGCCGTGCTCAACTACCGCGTCATCGCCGCCAGCCAGCGCTACTGGCTGCTTGAGGTGGACCTAATCACCGGACGCAAGCACCAGATACGCGCGCAACTGTCGGCCATCGGCTGCCCCATCAAGGGCGACCTCAAGTACGGCGCTCCCCGCAGCAACCCCGACGGCGGCATCTCGCTGCAGGCCCACCGCATCCGTTTCACCCATCCCGTGAGCGGCAAGGAAATCGACATCACCGCTCCCCTGCCCGACGACTTCAAGCGGCTGGGCTTCGATGAGCAGTCTTTGTGATTTGAAGAAAAATGGCTATCTTTGCGGCAAGAAACAGGACAATCAACTTAAAAACTCAATTAATAATCTAAAAGCGAATTATTCTTATGGCAAACAATCCCGAATTCCGCTATGCGCCCATGTTCCAGTTGGGCAAAGACGACACCGAATACTACAAGCTGACCAGCGACTATGTATCGGTGGGCGAGTTTGAAGGCAAACCGATTCTGAAAATCGAGCCCGAGGCGCTCACGATGCTTGCCCAGCAGGCCTTCCGCGACGTGAACTTCCTGTTGCGCCGCTCCCACAACGAGCAGGTCGCCAAGATTCTGCGCGACCCCGAGGCCAGCGACAACGACAAGTATGTGGCACTGACCTTCCTGCGCAATGCCGAGGTCGCCGCCAAGGGCCAGCTGCCCCTGTGCCAGGACACCGGCACCGCCATTATCCACGGCGAGAAGGGTCAGCAGGTGTGGACCGGATTCTGTGACGAGGAAGCCCTCGCCCGCGGCGTCTATAACACCTACACCCAGGAGAACCTGCGCTACTCGCAGAATGCCCCGCTGAGCATGTACGAGGAAGTGAACACCCGCTGCAACCTGCCCGCCCAGATTGACCTGGAGTGCGCCGAGGGCATGGAATACCACTTCCTGTGCGTCACCAAGGGCGGCGGCAGCGCCAACAAGACCTATCTCTACCAGATGACCAAGGCCGTCCTCAACCCCGGCACACTGGTGCCGTTCCTGGTTGACAAGATGCGCACCCTGGGTACGGCAGCATGCCCGCCCTATCACATCGCCTTTGTCATCGGTGGAACCAGTGCCGAGAAGAACCTGCTCACCGTGAAGCTGGCTTCGACCCACTACTATGACAACCTGCCCACCACGGGCGACGAGACGGGACGCGCCTTCCGCGACGTGGAACTCGAGAAGCAGGTGCTCGAAGAGGCCTACAAAATCGGCTTGGGCGCCCAGTTTGGCGGCAAGTACATGGCACATGACGTGCGCATCGTGCGCCTGCCGCGCCACGGCGCATCCTGCCCCATCGGCTTGGGCGTGAGCTGCAGTGCCGACCGCAACATCAAGGCCAAAATCAACAAGGACGGCGTGTGGATCGAGAAACTCGACGACAAGCCCACCGAGCTGATTCCCGAGGAACTGCGTCAAGCCGGCGAGGGTGACGGCATCAAGATTGACCTGGACCGTCCCATGAGCGAAACACTCGCCATCCTCGACAAGTATCCCGTATCGACCCGCGTGTCGCTCAGCGGCACCATCATTGTGGGCCGCGACATCGCCCACGCCAAGTGGAAAGAGCGCTATGACCGCGGCGAGGGCATCCCCCAGTACATCAAGGACCATCCCGTGCTGTATGCCGGTCCCGCCAAGACCCCGAAGGGTATGCCTTGCGGCTCGATGGGCCCGACGACGGCCAACCGCATGGATCCCTATGTTGACCTGTTCCAGAGCCTCGGAGGCAGCATGGTGATGATTGCCAAGGGCAACCGCAGCCAGGAAGTGACCGACGCCTGCAAGAAGCACGGCGGCTTCTACCTGGGCAGCATCGGCGGCCCCGCAGCCATCCTCTCGCAGGAGAGCATCAAGAGCATCGAGTGCGTCGAGTATCCCGAGCTGGGCATGGAAGCCGTGTGGAAAATCCGCGTCGTGGACTTCCCCGCATTCATCCTCGTGGACAACAAGGGCAACGATTTCTTTAAGGGCTTAGGCCTGTAATTGCCCCCTTCAGATTCATCACCCGTCGCGGGATTTCCCACTTTTTTGGGGACCGCGACGGGTCTTTTTTGCTCCAAAATCCTACCATTTCCAGTAAAAATATGTTAAAAAGCATATATTTTG
Organism: uncultured Bacteroidales bacterium; assembly: GCA_902779125.1. Taxonomy (GTDB): domain Bacteria; phylum Bacteroidota; class Bacteroidia; order Bacteroidales; family Muribaculaceae; genus Sodaliphilus. The sequence continues at coordinate 94,357 of CACZAC010000023.1, forward strand.
CCCTTTTTTGCTTGCCAGGTCAAGAAAAAGCATTACCTTTGCACTCGCAAATTGCGGGATGGAGCAGTGGCAGCTCGTTGGGCTCATAACCCAAAGGTCGTCAGTTCGAGTCTGGCTCCCGCTACTAGAGACGAGGTTGAGCAACATGCTTGACCTTGTTTTTTTGTGCCTTTTTGACCCGAAAAGGGCATCGCGGCTTGCACAATTGGCAAAAGATGTGTAAATTTGCTAGACTAAAACAATCCGAGAGCAATGAAACATATCGCAGTTCTTTTTGAAGGCGACATCAACCGCAGGCTAGGCGTGTTCAATGCCGTCATCAATCGCGTGAAGCACTTGCAGCAAGTGGCTGACTACGAGATAAATGTGCACATGTTGCAGGTCTATGACGGCTGGCTGATGCGCCTCTTGCGCCACACCCCGCGAGTGCCTTACCGCCCCGACGAAATCGAAGCCGACGGCGTGAAAATCCACATCACCTGGTTCAGGCGCCGATGGTCCGACGCCATCATGCACCGCCTGTTCCACAAGCCGCCGCGAGCCTTCATGCGTTGCCTGCACCGTATGGGCTGGGAGATGCGCGGCAGCGACCTGGTCAGCGCCCACGACCGCATCATGGGTCATGTCGCCGTGTTCGCCGGCAAGAAACTGCACATTCCCTGTTTTATCACATGGCATGGTGCAAGCATCTACACCGACCCACCTCGCGACCCGATGATTAAAGAACAGACCATCAAGCTGTTACATCGCGCCACCTGCAATTTCTTCGTCAGCCAGGGACTGCTCGACAAAGCCCACGCCGAGCTTACCAACGGCTTCCCTGCCGAGGTGCTACTCAACGGCGCCAGCGCCCAGTTCGAGCGGTACAGCGACGGGAAACGCGCCCAACTGAGGAAGAAACATGGCGTGGACGACGATGAAAAGGTCGTTGCCTTTGTCGGACGCTTTGAACCCGTGAAAAACGTGACGTTGCTCCCCGAAATCTACTCCGAAATACAACGCCAATACAACGGCAAACTCTCGTTCTGGGCCATCGGCGACGGCGTCCAACTCGAGGAAACGCGTCATCTCATGGATGCCAAGGGAGTGAAATGCCGCTTCACCGGCAAAGTGCCGCCCGAGGAAATCCCCGAACTGCTCAACTGCGTCGACCTGCTGGTGCTCCCCAGCAGCCTTGAAGGACTGCCCCTGGTTGTCATCGAGGCACTGTCCTGCGGAGCCCATGTCGTGGCCACCAATGTCATCGGAACCGCCGAGGCCGTCGGCCGCGAAAACGCCATCGACTTGGGAGAGCATTTTGTAGAGCGGTTCACCACGCGAGCAGTCCAATTGCTGAGTGGCAACATCGACCAGCAACTGCCTCCCGAAGTGAGCTGGACAGCCACCGCCATCAAGGAAAACCGCATTTATCACCAATTTTTGGATAAAATCAACTTATCTAATTGACAATTCTTGGTTTATCAATATAAATATAAAGTGATTATTTAAATAAAAATAATCGATTACAACTTTTCTTTCATTTCATAATTATTACTGCGTTATCAACTGATTTTCACTTGAAATAAATCATAAGTTTAAAGCGAATATTTAAGTCAATAAAAATATGCCCAAATTTGCCGAAACATTGCTGCCATTGGCTCTTCCTGGCACCTATACTTACCGCATTCCCGAGGGGTTGAAACTCTCTATCGGGATGCGCGTGCTGGTGCCTTTCGGGCGCAAAAAAATCTTCACCGCCATCGTGGTGAATCTGCATGACCTGGAGCCAAAAGGGTATGATGTAAAAGAGGTTTTGGGCACGCTTGACGACAAGCCCATCCTGCGGCATCCGCAGCTCGATTTCTGGCAATGGATAGCCGACTACTACCTGTGCTCCATGGGAGAGGTCTATAAGGCCGCTGTCCCCTCGGGACTGAAGGTGGAAAGCGAGACCACAATCAGCGTCAATCCCGACTTTGAGGAGAACGAGCCGGGGCAGTTGACCGATCGTGAACGGGTCATCCTGGACTTCACCGCCCAACGGGGACGCGTTCAGATTGCCGAAATTGCCAAGGCAACCGGATTCAAGACCGTAGAACGAAATGTCAGCCACTTGTTGGACATGGACGCCCTGCACGTGAGCGAGCGCGTCGTCGATAATTACCGTCCCAAGACAGAGCCGTGCGTGAGGCTGACCATCTCGCGAGACGACGAACAGGCTCTGCATCAGTTCTTTGACCAACTCAAGCGGGCACCCAAACAGGAAGTGCTGCTGCTTGCCTACATCGACCAGTCGCACTGGTTGCAGAGCGGTGAAGTGCGCGAAGTGAGCAAGGAAAACCTGCTGAAACGGGCTGGAGTGAGCAACGCCGTGCTCCATGAAGCGGTAAAACGCGGTATCTTTGAAATCTACAAGAAGGAAATCAATCGCTTTGCCGACCTGGGCAGCGTGCTGGAGGAACCGCCCTTGCTGAGCCAAGAACAAAAACGGGCCTACGATGAAATCCACCTGTCGATGCGCCAGCACGCCATCACGTTGCTGCACGGCGTGACCAGCAGCGGCAAGACGTCGGTCTATATGCACCTCATTGCCGACGCCCTGCGCCTGGGCAAGCAGGTGCTCTACCTCGTGCCCGAAATCGCCCTGACGACCCAACTGACACGCCGCTTGAGACGCGTATTCGGCGATAAACTGCTCATCTATCACTCCAAATTCAGCGACAACGAGCGCGTTGACATCTGGAAACGCCTGCTGGAGAGCAATGAGCCGTGTGTGGTCATCGGTGTGCGTTCGTCGGTATTCCTCCCCTACTCCAACCTGGGACTCGTCATCGTCGACGAGGAGCACGACAGCAGCTACAAGCAACAGGACCCCGCTCCACGCTACAACGGCCGCAACGCCGCCCTGGTGCTGGCACAGATGCACGGCGCCAAGACGGTGCTGGGGTCGGCAACGCCCGCCATCGAGGTCTATCACCGCGCCCTGTCAGGACAATATGGGCTGGTCAAGCTGTTGACACGCTATGGCGACATCCAGATGCCCGACGTCAAGGTCATCGACACCATCGACGCCCGCAAGCGCCGAGAGATGCAGGGCGTGTTCAGCAACGAACTGTTAACCAGCTGCCGTAAAGCGTTGAAAAACGGTGAACAGGTCATCCTGTTCCAGAACCGCCGCGGCTACTCGCCCATGGTGCGTTGCAAGGAATGCGGCAGCGTGCCCAAGTGCGAGAACTGCGACGTGTCGCTCACCTATCACAAGCACAACCGCAGCCTGGTGTGCCACTATTGCGGCTACACCATTCCCCTGCCCGACCTGTGCCCAGCATGCCAACTGCCTGGACTGGAGATTATTGGCTATGGCACCGAGCGTATCGAGGACGACATCGACGCCGTGTTCCCCGGCGAGAAAATATCACGCATGGACCTGGACACCACGCGCAGCAAGAACAGTTACGACCGCATCATTGACGAGTTTTCTGCCCACCGCACCAACATCCTCGTGGGCACCCAGATGGTGACCAAGGGACTTGACTTTGACGCTGTGAGCATCGTGGGCATCCTCAATGCCGACACGATGATTAACTTCCCGGACTTCCGCAGCCACGAGCGCGCTTTCGACATGCTCGAGCAGGTATCGGGTCGTGCCGGTCGCGCCCACAAGCAGGGCCAGGTCATCATCCAGACCAGCAACCCCGAGCACGACGTCATCAAGTATGTGCAGGCACACGATTACGAGGGGTTCTACGAGCATGAATTGGCTGACCGTCAGAAATTTGGCTATCCGCCGTTCACCAAGGTCATCAACATCTACCTCAAGCATCGCGAGGACGTCGTCGTGGGCGAATTGGCGGTGCGCTACAGCGGCTTGCTGCGACAAGTCTTCGGTACACGCGTGTTGGGTCCGATGGCGCCCTTTGTGGCCAGGGTGCAGAACCTCTACATCCGCCAAATCACCCTCAAGATGGAGACTGTAGCGTCGATGAGCAAAGTGAAGAAAATCCTGCGTGACCTCTACGAACAGATGCTCGCCAGCGACGACCGCATGAAGTCAGTCCGCCTCTACTACGACGTGGACCCCGTTTGAGCGACCGCTCAATCTATTCAGGAACCTATCATGACAAAAAGCGGAGTGCCCGGCAATTGCCATGCACTCCACTTCTATGATTGAACGCTGTTGTTACCGCTGCAATCTCACCAATGGATTCAAGCACACATTAAAGGGCAAGGCGGAAGCCAACGCGCTTATCAGGGCAGGTGTTGCTACTTCGCGAAATTGGGTAGATTTCATAGTAAAAAGAACAGCAGCTGCCACCGTGGCCCGAATGGCTGTCCTCACATATTTCCTCCACGTTGCCACTCATATCAAATAAACCTAATTCATTTATGCATTTTGTGGCTACAGGATGAGTCTTACTACCAGAATTGCTATAAAACCATGACGCTTCAGAAGCACCGCTAGCGCCCGAGTAAATGTAGTTCCTACTTTTGTTACCACCACGAGCGGCGAATTCCCACTCCGCCTCTTTGGGCAGTCTGAACTTTTTACCCGTCAACTTGTTCAACTTGCTGATGAACGTTCTGCAGTCGCTCCATGAAAAATTCTCCACAGGACGTTGCATATTATCCAATCCATCTTTATAATTATTCTCATTGGAGAAGAAACTCGGATTACTACCCATCACGACCATCCATAACTCTTGGGTCACCTCGGTAGCACCGATGCTAAAACTTGATACGGACACCTGATTCGTAGTACTCCCACTGCCGCTCTTTGTGTATGTGCCCCCATCGACTCCCACCATCCTGAACTTCACACCTTTAACTGTAACGTATTCAGTCTTTGGTGTTGTATTACTACCTGAGTGGTCGCCATGAGGTTCTTCACCATCCACAAAGTATTCATAACCATAATAACCGATTACCCCCAATGCCAAAACAAAGAGAAGAGTTAAGAAATTTTTCATAGACGATTCTTTTTT
>CACZAC010000024.1 GCA_902779125.1 uncultured Bacteroidales bacterium
CCAGAGATACGTTCTCGGGCAGGAAGATCTCAGTCAACCATGCACTAACATAGGCGTCGAAGTGAGCCTTCACGTCGATGTTAACATTTTTGCCAATCTTGTCCTGGGGGATCTCAAAGTCCTGGCAAACGAAATACTCGCCAGCACACATGCTACCAGCCATCAGGATAGCTGCAAGAGTAAATAAAAATTTCTTCATAATAAACACAAAAGAATTAGGTTAAATAAAAATATGTAACTAAACACAAATAAATAAACTTAATCTCATCATTCGGGACTCCATGTTCATCCTAATGTTTAGAAGGCACTTCACCCGATACGACCACAAAATTACAACATCTTTTTTAAATAACCAATCATTATTCAAAAAAAATTGACTTTTTTTTAAAAAAAAAGGCAAAAAAAAGGCGGTCCCAAGAGTGGGGACCGCCTCATTTTTTCACCTGCTAAAGGTGGATGAGTGGATTACTTCATCACCTTAACAGCGCTGGTGGTACCGTCGGTGTAGGTGGTAACGACGATGGTCATGCCGTTAGCCTCCTGCATCTCCTGACCGGTCTTGTCAGCGTTGAGCTCAGCAACATCGGTGTAACCTGCGATAGCAGCGTAAACGTAGATTTCCTCGTTGCCATTGTCGTCGGTTACAAGGAAGAGACCCATGTTGTAAACACGGCCCAGACCCTTCTCGAGCACGTAGAGGTTCTCGCCCTCATCGGTGGGATTCTGCATAGCATCACCCAGGAATGCGATAGTGCCATCCTCAAGAGCGCCAAACGATACGCCGTTAGCAACTACACGGAAGTTGATGCTGGGACGATTTTCCTCACCATCGCCAAAGTAGTCGAAGCCACCATAAGTCTCATAAGTCAGCGGGAGAATCATGGTGTAGTTACCCTTGTCATAGATGAAGGGATCCCATACTTCCTGGCCATCGAGGGTGTAGGTTACCAACCAGTAACCAGTGTTGTGATCCTCGGGCTCGGGACCAGGCTCAGTGCCAGTACCGGGAACAACGACTACGAGCTCAACGGTGCCGCTGATCTCCTTGCCATCCTCCTGAGCGGTAGCAGTGATAACATAGGTTACATCCTCTTCACCCTGCTCGAAGGTGTAGGGGTTGGTTACTTCCTCACCATCAACATAAACGTGGATGGTACCGTTACCAGTAACATTAACGGTGAAGGTCTCATCGTCATAGTTGATAACGGGATCGGGAGTCTTCTCGGGCTCGGGAGTGCCGATGCCGGGAACCCAAACGGTCTCAACAGCGGGATCGCTGATCTCCTTGCCATCCTCCTGAGCGGTAGCGCTTACACCATACTCTTCCTCAAGCTCAGTGCTTGCGATGAAGTAGGTAGCGGTGCCTTCACCCTCAGCAACGAGTTCGTCCTCAACATAGAGGCAGATGTGGCCGTCACCAGTAGCGGTTACCTGAACACCACCTTCAACCTCTTCCCAGGTGATAACGGGCTTCTCGGTTACCTCGGGAACGACGGGCTTAACCCACTCGATTTCGCCAGTGAGCGACTTGGGATTGTAACCCTCGGCCTCAACGGTAACAACGATGATGCTGCGACCCTCGTTGATGGTGATGTTGCCATCCTCATCGATCGGAGTCTCAACGCCGTTAACGACAACCAGGATGGTTACGTCCTCATCGCCAGTGTAGGTGATGGAAACCTTACCCTCGTCGGTGGGAGAACCGATAAGGATTTCACCGCTCAGATCCTGGAGCACGGGAGTTGCACCCTCAACGGTGAGCTGAGAGATACCCTCAGCAGCGCGCTGGCTGGAACGGTTCTCGTTGATCTCGGGACGGCTGTCCTGACCGCAAGAGAAGTCGGTAACGAGCTTAACCTCGCCGCCCTGGAACTCCTCATTAGCCTTAACAACCATGATCATCATCTGGTCGTAGTCGCCGGGAGCCCACTTGGCAACACCGTACATCTCGCCATCCTCAGAATACTGAGCAGCCATAACAGCCCAGAGATACGTTCTCGGGCAGGAAGATCTCAGTCAACCATGCACTAACATAGGCGTCGAAGTGAGCCTTCACGTCGATGTTAACATTTTTGCCAATCTGATCCTGAGCGATCTGGGTGTCTGCACACACGAAATACTCGCCGGCGTACAGGCTACCTGCCATCAGGATAGCAGCAAGAGTAAATAAAAATTTCTTCATAATTAAAAAAAATTTAAAAAGTTAATAATAAGAAAAATTTCGTCAATTCAGTTTTGCATTAGAGAAAATCTAGTCTTCATCAAAGTGTTCCGGAATAACTCTCCTGTGTTTATCGTTTCATATTATCATACTGTAGCAAGAAAACAGATTTGTAAATTATATAAAGAAAAAACCCACGACTAATCTAGCGTGATGAACACAACGTCCAATGACCGACACAGATGCCAGTTATAATGTCTAGATTGTCGTAAGCATTTCATATTTAAGTACTTTAGTTTAATAATGGCGGTATTTGTGAAATATAGTTCACTGCAAAGGTAGCACCTTTTTCAAATTATGGCTCTTTTTACCGCAGAAAAAAATATTAAAAAAACTTAAAACCATCGATCAAAGAAGAAAAGCAGCATCCAAGCGGGACTCATGGCAATAGGCTGAGACGCCAGACTGCATGATACTCCCATTTCCTGATAAACAATGGTCCAACACGCCTGGCATCCACTAGAACAACATCATCACGAGGACATAGACCCAGTGGGCGACAATGGCTGCAAAGAGTCCGCCGATGGTGTGAGACAGGATGGCACGTGAAGTGAGTTCACGGTAGTGCATCGAGTCGAGCATAGCGGTGTGGGTGCTCAGGAAACCGCTCCAGCACATGCCGATAGCGGTGAACACGGCGATGGCGTTACCATCGACCCAACCCTCCTGGATAAACTTGGGCACCAGACCCAAAGCGGCACCCACGGCGCCCAATGCGGTGATGGGGAAGCCGATGAGGTGGGGGTCCTCGAAGCCGAAGAGCCACTGGAAGATGAATCCGATTTTCTCGCCGAGCCACGGCAGAACAGCGACGCCCTCATAGGCTGCGCCCGTGTAAGTGCCGTCGGCACTGGCCGAGAAGGTGAGAATCATCACGAGTGACGAGATGATGATGACACCCGGGATGATGGCGAGACCGACGTCAACGCCGGTGCGGCCGCCATCGAGCAGGGAGTTGAGAACGCGCAGGAAGAGCGACTTGTATTCCTCGTGCTCGACCTTGAGGTCTTCCTCGGTGAGTTCACAGGCCGGCTCGTCGGCATACTCGGGATGCGATTTCTTGACAAAGTACTGCATGAGACGCGTGGAGACCATACAGCCGAAGATGGCGCCAATGAGTCCGATAAGGGGCTCCTTGAAGAAACCGTAACCCATCATGAAGATGATGACAATCAAGCCCATACCGAACGCGGTGCCGAAGTTGGTCAGCGAGATGAACTGGTATTTCTTAAAGTGGGAAGCAAAGCGCTTGTCCTGAGAAAGCGTGATGATAGCAGGGTTGTCGCTCAAGAACGTGAGCACGGCACCAAGCGACGCCATACCCGGCAGATTGAACAGGGGCTTCATCAAGGGTCTCAAGCCCTTCTCCAGAAGTTCAACGACACCGAACTCGACAAAGAGGCGTCCGATGGCTCCAGTGACGACACAGACCGCCATAAGGAAGAAACAAGTGTTCAACAGAAGGTCATGGGCGGTGTGCATGACGGTATTGAGCATATTGGCGGCGCCCATTTTGACCGCAAGACCGCCAAAGAGGAGAACAACAATAGACAGACAAATGACGCCACTAAGGCGGTGGCGGGCTCGCTTCAACGAACGGAAGTACCGTTTTGTGAGCGACATGTGCATTCGACGCATTCTCATGATTTAAGTCACAGTTTATAGTTTCCAGTGGTTAAAAACGCAGCAAAGGTAGAGAAAAGTTTTGAAGTGAGGGTTATCAAGAGGGATTTTTTCTTTTTTCTTGCTTGGTTGGACCTAGTCAGACAAAGTCAGACAAGGTCGGACAAGGTCGGGCAACAGCAGGCACCGGCAGAACACTGGTGGCGTGTCCTGCCGGTGGCCTTGTAAAATGCTATACTTTTATCAGAAGGGGGGACGTCCGCCAGGGCGACCACCACCAGGGCGACCACCACCCAGAGGTCCGAAGCGACCAGGCCCGAAGTTATCCTGGTTGCGGTCCTTGGGTAGCTCACCCTTCTTGAAGGTAGTGAACCGGTAAGTAAACGTGAGCATGCCGTAGCGACCCAGGGAGTTGTAGATGACATCGTCGATATAGTTGGCGGTAACGTTGCGGTACACGCTCTTGCGCTGGCCCAGGATGTCATAGACCGAGATGGTCAAGGCAGCCTGCTTGTCGCGCAGGAACTGATAAGCAAGCGAACCGTTCCACAACCACTGCTTGGTGTTATAGCCAGCGCTGTAACCGCTGGTGGTGCTATAGCTCAAGTCGGTGCTGATGACCAGGCCGAAGGGAGCCGAATAGGTGCCGTTGAACATGCCGCCCCAGGTGTGGAGGTTGCGGTTGCTGGTCGTCTGCACGGTATTGGTGGTGTTCTGGAAGCTGTAGCGCGGACGGATTTCCAGATCAAAGACACTATTGCGGAATGCCAGACCAGGTGAGTAGTTGATATTGAACGTGTTACTGCGGTTCTCGATGTCGTTGTTGATACCCTTGGTCACCGAGTAGCGCATGAACATGTGACTTGAGAAATACCACACCTTGCTGGCTCCGAAGGGGAAACTCAACATATTCATCGCCATGGCGTTCCAGATGCCATTCACGTTGGTATAACTGGTCATGCGACCACCCGTGGTGGCGTCATAGGTCGTGGTCGATACAATGCTGTTCTGGGAGAAGTCCACGTTCACCATAGCCATGATGCTGCGCTGGGCACCCTGAGCGAAGTCACCGAAACGCAGGTTGATGTTGTGGGTAAAGGTGGGTTTCAACTCAGGATTACCGATGACGATGTTCAACGGGTTGCTCACGTCGGCAACAGGTTGCAACTGAGCGATGCTGGGCTGGTTGGCCCTCAAGCGGTAGTTGAAATTGAGGTTGCGCGTATCGGTGAACTTGTAGCGGAAACGGGCGTATGGAGCCACCGACCATGCCCAACGCTCCTTGATGTCACGGGCACTGTTGATGAGGTCCTTGCTCTTGGACATGGCGCTATTGACACTGATGCCCACATTGAGGTTATAGGCCTTGCGCACCTGACGGAAACCGGCACTGAACTCCTGATTGTAGAACGTGTTGCGGAAACTGTTGCTCAACGATTCGTCCCACTCTGAATCGGTAATGGTACCACCAGGCCACACTCCGGTGCGGTCGTTGTCATATACCAACTTGTCGCTCGTGGTATAGCGGTAATTGCCGCGGTAGGAGAGCTCGAGGAAACGGGCATTCTTGACATCGCCGATGGGCTCGGTCCACGAGAGGCGTCCCGTCACGTTATGCGTCTTGCGACGGTTGTTGGCCGTCTGGTCGATGAGTTCGTCCTCATCGGGTAAGAGGTAGTAGGTATTGTCGGTGTAAGTATCACCGTCCTCACGCACATCGCTATAGCGGTAGTTGAGCATCAAGCTCTGGCTGCGGCCGGGATGACTGGCGACCTTGTGGTTGTAAATCAGTCGTGCTCCCCACTCGTAGCTCTTGCCATCGTTGAAGAAGTTGCTCAAACTGCGGTTGACATAGGTCCTCGCGGCATCGCCAGCACGGGTGAGCGACGTGTCGCCACGCTCGCTCTTGTTGAAGTTGAACGAGAAATTGGGGCGGAAATCAATGGTGTTGTTGCTGTCCACTTCCCACTTGATGCGGAAGTCACCTCGCAGGTTGTGGCTCTTGTCGCGAGCGGCAGTGTTGGCATCGTAGTAGCTCGTTGAGTCCTCAAACAGGTACTGACGAGCCGTCTTGGTGCGCGTATCGCGGTCGCTGTGGCTATACATGATGTCACCGCCCACACGGAAGTGGTCATCCTCCTTGCTGCCAACGTTGAAGTTGATACCCGCATACTGCGAAGTGGTCACGCCACGGTCACCACCAAAGCGCTGGAAACGCCCTGATGCGCCGTCCCCGAAGCCCAAATTATTCACGTTATTGCCACCGCCCAAGATGGTAAACTGGTTACCGTCGCGGAAGTGGTTAATCATCACATTGCCGGCATAGCGCTTGTCGGTGCCGTATCCGGCATTGACGGTGCCAAACCAGCCGTTGTTCATGCCTTTCTTGACGGTAAGGTTGATGACGGTCTCGTCGTCGCCGTCATCCACACCGGTCAGACGCGCCAGATCGCTCTTGCGGTCAATGACCTGGAGCTTGTTAATCATGTCGGCAGGGATGTTCTTGCTGGCCACCGTGGGGTCTTCGCTGAAGAATTCCTTGCCGTCGATGAGGATTTTCTTCACCTCTTTACCATTGGCGGTAATTTTGCCGTCGGTGCCCACTTCCACGCCCGGCAGACGCTTGAGCAGGTCCTCGACCACGGCGTTGGCCTGGGTCTTATAGGTGTCGGCATTGAACTCGATGGTATCTTCCTTGACGACGATAGCGCTTTTAACACCGACGACTACAGCCTCTTTAAGCATAATGGTGTTAGGATCCATCTTGACCACGCCGATGTTCACGTCTCGGCCATCCTCGCCGACGGTGACGTGCTTGATGACATCGTCATAGCCCATGTAAGAGAAGCGCAACAGGTACTTACCGGCCTTTACGCCCTTGATGTTAAAGACGCCATTTATGTCGGTCGTGGTACCCTTAACAAAGGTACTGTCCTTGTTGGCCATAAGAAGCCTGACGGTGGCCTCCACCATCTCGGTCGTGTCCTGAGAATCGACCAGGACACCATTGATGACCGCAGCATGTGAAAGCAGCGGGAACAAGCAACTCACGGCGATGAAAAGGGATATGATTTTTTTCATTTCGATGTGTATGATAGTTACATAATGTGTGGTTTGATGGCGCAAAATTACTTGAAAGCGGTAAACAGTACAAATAATTTCGATAATTCCACCTTTTTTATAGACTAATTCGCATAATTATTATTGGAAACTATTGTTGAAGACCTAACATGCGTTTTTATACTCCAAAATTTGTCTTGATGAAGAAAAAATGAGTAACTTTGCCCACAAATCATTAAGGACTTAGAGAACTATGAGTAAAGTCATTATTATCGGATGCGGTGGCGTCGGCACCGTATGTGCCCACAAATGTGCGCAAAACCCTGACGTGTTTAATGAAATCGTGATTGCATCGCGCAACCGCGCCAAGTGTGACGCCGTGGCTCGCGCCATCGGCAAGGACAACATCACCACCGACCAGGTGGATGCCGATGACGTGGACCAGCTCGTGGCATTGCTGGAGCGCCATCGTCCCGACATGGTCATCAATTTGGCTCTGCCTTATCAGGACCTTACCATCATGGAGGCATGCCTGCGTTGCGGTGTGCACTATCTGGACACCGCCAACTATGAGCCGCGCGATGAGGCACACTTCGAGTACAGCTGGCAGTGGGCTTATCGCGAGCGCTTCGAGAAGGCAGGACTGACCGCCATCCTGGGCTGCGGCTTTGATCCGGGCGTGAGCGGCGTCTATACCGCATACGCTGCCAAGCACCACTTCGGCGAGATGCACACCCTCGACATCGTGGACTGCAACGCCGGCAACCACGGCAAGGCGTTTGCCACTAACTTCAATCCCGAAATCAACATCCGCGAGATTACCCAGAAGGGCCGCTATTGGGAGAACGGCAAGTGGATAGAGACAGGTCCGCTGGAAATCCACAAGCCCCTCACCTACCCCATGATTGGTCCGCGTGAGAGCTACCTCATGTACCACGAGGAGCTGGAGTCGCTAGTCATCAACTTCCCCACCCTGAGGAGAGCACGCTTCTGGATGACCTTCGGTGAGGAGTACTTGACCCACCTGCGCGTTATCCAGGACATCGGCATGGCCAGCATCGAGCCCATCAACTACCAGGGCATGGATATCGTGCCGCTGCAGTTCCTCAAAGCCGTGCTGCCCAACCCGCAAGACCTGGGTGAGAACTATACCGGCGAGACGAGCATCGGCTGCCGCATTAGCGGTACAGATAAGGAAGGCAAGCCGTTGACCTACTACATCTACAACAACTGCGACCACCACAAGGCATTCATGGAAACCGGAATGCAGGCCGTCAGCTACACCACTGGTGTTCCCGCCATGACGGGTGCCATGATGTTCCTCAAGGGACTGTGGAAAAAGCCCGGCGTTCACAACGTCGAGGAATTTGACCCGGATCCGTTCCTGGAAGTGCTCAACAAGCAGGGCTTGCCCTGGCACGAGCAGTTCAACATCGACCTGGAGGCATAAATCAAGAGGCTCTTCGATTGAAGAGCCTCTTGATTTAGTTTAGGGTTTAGAGTTTAGAGGGGCTTGCGCGCTCCTTTTAACTCCTAACTTCTATCAAACTGGGCTATCAATTTTTCATCGGCAGTGCACCACTCCAGCGACGGCAGTTCATCCCAAGGGAGCCAGCGGTTGGCGGCATGCTCGCGCATCAGGAAGTCGGTCGTGGCTGCCGTGCAGCGATAGGCCGCCAGCGTAATTGTAAAATCGGGATAGTCGTGGGTGACGGTAGCGAGATGCTCGTGGACCTCAACATCAAGTTCCATTTCCTCGATGAGTTCACGGTGCAGGGCCTGTTGGGGCGTCTCGCCCGGCTCGATTTTTCCGCCCGGGAATTCCCATCGGTGGCTCGTGTATTCATAGCGGGTCACGCCGCGTTGCATGCACAGCACCTTGCCGTCCACCTCGATAACGGCAGCCACCACGTTGTAATGCTTGCGTGATGTCATTTGACTAAGGTCTTACCAGCGTCCTGCCATGCGATGACGCCTCCCGACAAGTTGGTCACACGATAACCTTGTTCGCACAACAGCAGGGCAGCACGTGCACTGCGTCGCCCGCTGCGGCAATAGACTGCAACAGGACGCTGCTTGTCAAGCACAGCCATCGCATTCTCGACAAATGCGGTGTCATTCACATCGACAAGCGTTGCTCCAGCGATATGGCCCTCGTCAAACTCATCTCGGGCACGCACGTCGAGCAACTGCACATTGGGGTCGGCAATCAGCGACTGGAACTCGTCAACTTTGACGTTGGAGAAATTTGTAAGCATCTTGTTGGCGCTAGAATTCCTGGTAAGAATCTTCGCACACGAGACGCCAATCACCGCCACAATAGCCAGCAACAATAAATACTTCATATTCATCATTAAGAATATAATCGTTACCATAATCACGAAAAAATTTGGCGCAAATTTACATACATTTTTCGAAATTCTATGTAACTTTGCACCACTTTTCATCAAGTATCAGCATTATCTATACACAATTATTTTATGCGAACCATTCAACGATTAGCGTTCACCCTATTGCTCACTGTCACGGCCTTGACCGCTGCAGGGCAATACTATAGCGGTGACCACGCCTTTGACGGCGAACACAAGAATGAGGCCTCGGTTTCATTGACCACGGGCAAGAACGTCATCACTGGCCCCTGCATCGGCAATACCCTGCACTACAAGCATTACTTTAACAACCACTGGAGCGTTGACGGCGGTGCTAACCTGCAGTACACCAAGGGCCTTTACGGCTTTAAGGCCAAGGGCGAGTACCACTTGAAGGTCAAATCTTTCCACATTTTCGCCTCAGGTGAGTACATGTTCAACCATTACCACAGCTACAACACCAACGAGAATGTTGTCAACATGTCAGCCCGTTTTGAGCGCAGCTATTGGGACATCACCCTTGGTGGCTCGCTCATCGGCTACAATATGATGGGCGACCACTACACCGAGCCTCTCACGCTCACCTTCGGCGCCCATGCCACATTGCGCCCCCGCACCAACAATTGGAACGTAGGTTTGCTGTTCCGCAACTATGACGACTTCTACTATGAGAACTGGAATATCAACTGGGGATTGGATTTCTACTACAGGTTCAATCCCAGATGGAAGTTTTTCGGCGAATTCAACATCCGCCCCGCCGGTTCAATGAGTCAGCTGGCGAGCAAATATGAGACAACAGGTAAAATAGGTTTAATTCATCGATGGTAAGAACAATGAAAAAGTCAATATCATATATCCTCATGGTTGTCATGGCACTTGTGGCAACAAACATATCTTTCACCTCGTGTGAAAAAGTGAGTCCTCAAGGCGTGCTCATGGGCAACACCAGTGTTGACGACCGCGTGCAACAGTCGCTGACCAACGACTCCTACTTAGGTATGGCTTGGGACAAGACGCTCGTAGACACCATCGAGGAGTACTCATTCCTCGTGGGCAGCGACAGCCACATCACCTATGACCCGGGACGACTCGAAGAGATGTTGGAAATCGGCATGGAACACGAAGACCTCTTCTATTGCCACCTGGGCGACCTAGCCGACACCAAGCCCGAGTATTATTATAATACCGAAGTAGCGCTCAACAAAGCCACCCAAGAATGGTTTGCCAAAAACCTTGTTCCCTATGCCGACACGCTCGGGAATGTGTACACCGACACGACTCTGTATATCGACCCGAGAACCACTACCTTATATCGTTCCGATTTCTTTGATCACTTTGTGCCCTCTTCCTTGCCATTCTATCCTGTTGTCGGCAATCATGACATTACTCACAACGGGTGGGCATTGTACAGCCGGCTGTTCAAGACCTCGTTCTATGAATTTAAAGTCAGCCTCGTCATCAACGGAGATTCGGTTTGCGACCGGTTCATCTTTCTTGACTCAGCCAACGGCACACTGGGCAAATACCAAATTGAAAAAATCGACGAGGATGTCTTCGACATCTTAGAAGAGGATGAACTAATCCGCAACACCTTTGTCTTCACCCACACCAACATCTTCCGCCCATCACTCAATGAGTTCGCATCGACCTACTGCCGTGAGGAATTGTACTACATCCTGGACAAACTGGCCGACTGGAATACGACCATCGCGTTCTGGGGACATGTCCACGCGTGGGATGAGCGCGATTTTGGCGGCGTACACCACATCACCATGCCCTCAATGAACTTTGTGGACCATCCCAATGGCGGTGACGACCTGCTCGTCAGAATTACGGTCAAGAAAGACGGCACCTACAAGATGGAGCGCGTGGGCCTGCACTGCAAAGAAAGGTCAAAACAGGAACTGATGCTTGAAGGATATTCGGTTCGCTAAAAACAGGCTTTCGGTGTTAGGTTTTGGACATTAACTCCAATACAACTCGTGTGATTGAATTTAAGGCAATAAGCTTTGATGACCTGGACATCTTCCGCCTATTTCTACGGTGGGAAGATGTCCAGGGCTGCGAATGGAGCAGCGTGAACCTGCTCACGTGGAACCGCTTCGGGCTGGAATATGCCATCGTCAAGGGGTATCTGGTGCTGCGGTTCATCTATGACGGACAATACACCCACACCATGCCGATACCGCCAGCGCCCGAGGGGGTTGAACACCCGCAACTGGCCGAGGCGGGCGACGGTTGTCTGGAATGCGTCGTCCGAGCCCTGCGCGACGAGTGTTTTGCCCATCACCAGCCTTTCAGCATCACCAACATCAACCAGCAGGGAATCGACTTCCTGCAACGCGTGTTCCCGGGCGAATTTGAGTTCTCCGGGCCGATGCCCGAGCGCTATGACTACATCTGCCTACGCGAGAAGATTATCGCCCTCGAGGGCAAGGAGATGCGTCCCAAGCGCCAACACCTGTACCAGTTTCCCCGATTTTATCCCAACCACGAGTACCGCCCGCTAGAGCCCAGCCTGTTCCCCGAGTGCCTGCAACTGCTGCAGCAATGGAGCGACAATGCCGAGGCCATTGGCCACCTCCAGGGTGCCGACAGCAAGGTGATGGAGCGGGAATCCATCAGTCAGGTGTTCAACAATTGGGAACGATTTGGAGCCATCGGCGGCGCATTGTTTGTCGATGGCAATATGGTGGCGTTCACCTATGGCGTGCCCATCAACGGCAACACGTTTGACCTGTGCGTCGAGAAGGGTGACATTGCCTACAAGGGCGTGTACACCGTCGTGCGCCACGAGTTCATGCAGCAGATTCCCGAGCAATACACCTATATCAACCTGGAGGAAGACCTGGGACTGCCAGGGTTGCGGCGCGCCAAGTCGTCCTACCATCCTGCCTACCAGATTCAGAAAGACCGTGCAGTTTCCTATCCCGAACTGTCGGACGCACAGGAGCAGTTTAAGCGTGAAGGCGTACGCTTGTTGATGCAGACGGTTTTCAACGACCGTGAAGAGGCGCTCGACATCTTTTTCTCGCGCGTGTACACCTCTGCTGGCAATTATTGCCGCATCGAGGATGGCCAAGTCATATCGGCAGCCCAAGCGCTCCCCTACTCCATGAAATACTATAGTGAGCATGCCGACGCTGTTTATCTCTATGCCGTGGGCACCCTGCCCGAATTCCGCGGCAAGCACATGATTTCGCGCCTGTTCAAGTATATGCACCGCGGGCTGCTGTGCCAGGGCAAAGTGTTTTCAACCTTGCTGATTGAGCAGCCTGGTTTACAGGCGATGTATGAGAAACTAGGCTATGCCCTGGTGGGCACGGCTCCGCTGCAAGACGAAAATGTGGTGGGAAACGGCTTTGAAGCCTATGACCGGTGGCAGCAGTCACGTCCCTGCGTACTGCTTCAGAACGAGCGCAATTGGGAGGCGCTACAGATTTACAGCCGTTTTGACAAGTCCTATTACCTCGTCAAGCCCCATTACAAAGGCATGGTGCGCGTCATCAACGTCATGGAAGCCCTGCAACGCTATGCGGCTGTCCATCCTGACCAGTCACTCAAGTTACAAGTCGTTGGTGATCAGCACAACATCGAAAATAATGGTTGTTATGCCATTCAAGACGGCAAGGTACAACGCATCCCGCGTTGCACTAGCATCAGCAACTCATTTACTATCAACCAGTTAGCAGAATTTCTCTTCAAGGACGCACCTCTTGAGATGCCCTTGATGCTGCTATAATCAGCCCTAATCGGTTATCTGATAATATCCTCTGCGTTGGTCACGTTCTCATGGCCGCAATTCTCGTCACATAGTGAGCCGAAGGGGTCGCTCTTTGGGGCCGGGAACGTATAGAAAACCCAATGCGAGGGCTTCCTGAAACCGAACTTGCGGCCATTGTGCTCGTGAACAGGAGCCTGATAACACACCGTCACGCCACTCACATACTTGTCATTATCGTATGGGCTGTATCTCACGCCATTGGTCTCGATATATGCCAAATCCTCTCGGCAATCATGCTCAACGATGTTTGGGGGTAACACACGGTTACCGCCAAGGACATTCTTTGCCACCGCCACATATTCGGGCGCGGCGACAGATTCCCAACGACGGCTGGCATGGGCGAACCAGCCGCACTCGGTCGCCCACTTGGCGACTTCCTGGATGGACACTTCACCTGCATCGAGATGGCGACGTTCAAACAGATTGAGCAACAACGACAGCTCGGCGGTGGCTCCCTCGAGAGAGCCCTGCTCGGCACGACCGAGGACTGCAAAGAAGTTGTAACACTCCTCGGCAGTCTTATTATAGACAGTCGTATCCGACAGGGTATATGATTTACCATGAATGAATTGACGGCCTTCTTGGGCATGCTCAATCAAAGCGGTAAAGTATTTCACAGCCTCATCGAGTGGCATAAAACGGGAGGCACTGGCCACGCCCTTGAGATGCTGACGCACGGCCTCCTCGGGATGGAACTGCACACCCAGGGCAAAATGCTTGTCGGTGCGTTCGATGGCTTCGATGATTTTAACGCCCTCGGTCATAGTGATGCCTGTAACCCGCAAGGGCGTTCCCGTCACGTCACCCACGACCTGGTGGTGCCAGGAGGGCACATTGCGGATGATGCCGGAGCCACAGACGCCATATAACAGCGAGGTGCTATCGGTCACCATTACATCGTGGGGCGTGTAGTAGCGTTTGCCCTCAGCATCACGTTGCATGCGGTGCACAAAATTGTAATTTTTGCCCATTTCATCGAAGAATTTGCCCAAATCCTGAATAAGCGGTGCCCCCGATACGACACCCAGCATCTGCATGCCGCGGCACAAGCCTAGCACGGAAATGTCGTGGTCGAGGCAATAAGCCATCGTGAGATATTCCGACATGTCGCGAGTGGCATTGGCGGGACTGTCATCGGCAATGCCGTGCCAAGGTTGCGGAACGGCAAACAGCGTCGAACTAATGTCACCGCCGCCCAAAAAAACGACTGCCTGCACACCAGTCAGCAGCTGGTCGGCATTGATACCATTATAGGTGTCTCGCTTGACAATGTCGGCATATTCCTGAAGCAAAACGCCCATTTCATCGGTATATTTCGGGCATAATACCGTGCTGTCATAGTCAAATCCCGCAGGGCGCAGCTGGGGCAGAATCACCGCTTCGCCACCTGCCGCCTCGATGGACATAATGACGCGTTCATAGGCTGCACCATTGGGCTGCCATGCAATACCAACGCGCACCCGCGCTGAGTCACCAGCCGTCGCAACCAGCGAAATAATCAATGCCAACAGGACAAGTGCCCAGTATCTCAACATCTTGTGTTCCATATCATTCCTAACTTCTAACTCCTAACTTCTAACTCCTAACTTCTAACTCTTAATTCCTATTCCTCAGCATTTTCAGCACCTGCTCAACGGGAAGTGCATCAACATGGTTGCCGCTTCTGCCTGTCATCGGGTCGGCCATGAACAGCGAGTTCCACAGCGCCTCGGCAGTGGCCTCGATGGTGGCAGCAAAGATGGAGGACATCTCGCCATTGGCGAGCACGGTCGAGGTAATCGTCTTGGCACTGCTGTCGATAAGATTGCCTGGTGCCACCGACAGGGCAATGACATAGTCACCACTGCCGTTGGAGGCGATGCCGCCAGTCTTGGCCATGCCCATCATGGCGCGCTTGGCGACGCGTTCCAGGTTGCGCGAGTCGAGCGGTGCGTCGGTGATGACGACCATCATGCAAGAGCCGTCCACGTTCTCGGTCTTGCGCACATGGTTGATGAAATCATGCTTTTGCAACTTCTGGCCCACCTGCACGCCGTCAATCTCGAGAATGCCGCCATAGTTGGTCTGGACCAGCACACCGATAGTGTAACCGCCCAGCGAAGCGGGCAACACACGCGACGAGGTGCCGATGCCACCCTTGAAGCCAAAGCAGATGGTACCCGTTCCAGCACCCACGCAGCCTTGTTCCACAGGACCGCCATGCGCTCCATTGATGGCGTCGATGACCATCTGGGGCGTGACGTGCATGCCGCGGATGTCGTTCAGCCTGCCGTCGTTGGTCTCACCCACAACAGCGTTGACCGAGCGCTCCTGCTCGTTGCCGGATTGCATCAGCGTGTAGCGCACGACGCCCTCGATGCCTGCAGCCACGCTCAACGTGTTGGTCAGGATGACGGGAGTCTCGATGTTGCCTAGCTCACTCACCTGAGTCACACCCGCCAGTTTACCGAAGCCGTTGCCCACATAGATGGCGGCAGGTACCTTCTGGCGGAAAATGTTGCCCTGATGCGGCACGATGGCGGTAACGCCCGTGCGCACGCTGTCGCCCTCGATGAGCGTCACATGGCCCACCGTCACGCCCGGCACATCGGTAATGGCGTTATAACGGCCCGTTTCAAAAATCCCGGTGGGGAAGCCCCACTCCCTCAACGTCCTGTGCTGCTGTGCCGTGAGGGTTGCCATCCCCAGTACCAGCACCACTGCCATTAAAACCTGTCGTTTCATTGTCGTTGTCATTTGTTGCATTACTGCACAAAGATACAACAATCACACCACACAGCCCAACAACACCCCAAAAAAAGAAAAGCAATGATATAACTGTTGGCCCAAAACCCTGCGGGGCTAATGCTAATTACACGAATTGGACCAATTTAACGCGAATTATTAATATTTTTTCGTGAAATTTGTTTTTTTAGCGAAATTCGCATTAAAAAACTTTCAGGGTCAACTCCTATATCGTTTCAAAAAGAAAAGCACCGGAACGGATTCCAGTGCTTTTCCTGTAGAAAAAACCTCGCTATTGCTCGGTACGGAATGTTAAAGTTTAATGTTTAAAGAGGCATCCGTTCACATGAGATTACATCGGTCAAATTCTTTAAACATAAGTTATAAAAGTAGCATCGGCTATTTTTTATAACTTGATTTTAATGGAACTCTTGCCATCTACTACGACATAGATGCCGCGGCTCAGGCCGGCAGTCGAAATCACGGCCTCGCCATTAGCATTGGCCTGTGCGCTGGCCACCAGACGACCGTTCATGTCAAACACCTTCACCTGACTGCCTGCAGTGCTGCCAGTGGCAGTGATAGCGCCGGCACCGATGGTGAGTTGTGTCTTGCTAGCGACAAGTTCGTTGACACCAGTCGTACCCGGTGTCTTAAACTCAACACCTGCTAGGGGTCCCCACTCGCCGAGGGCGTTCTTGGCGATGGAGAAGGCCATATACCAGGTATTGGGCTTGGCCGACCATTGGGCCACATCTACACCGTACTGGTCCCAGTAGGGGTCGTAAGGGTTATCCTGCTTGAGATAGGCAATCAGGTTATCTTCGCCCCATTCCTCGCTCTCGTAGGCCTCGAGTTCGATAATAATGTCGCGGTGCAGGCTCACATTCTCGTTGGGCGTGTAGGTCACCCATTGGTAGTAACCCGTCTCCTCGTCTCCGCCAAACTCACCGATTTCGATGGTCATCTCGGCCAGGCCTTCGCCACCCATGCTCTGGGTGGTAACGGGGATGATAATCATGTCGGCATCCACACCGTTGGCATCCCAGCACTGCACATAAATCTCATAGTCCGAACCTGGATTCTGGTTGACCCAAGTGTGCTGATAGGATTCGGTCTTGGTAATTCCCCAACCCCTAATCATGTCGCCCATCGTCTGGAAACCCATCCATGCGCCAAACATGGCAAACTGCTGCTCGGCCGTTCCTGCCTCAAATAGGCAGATGGCATAACCGCTGGCATCGGCATTGGGCGTAAACGTGATGGTGATGTAATCGGTGCCGACCTCATCGACCGTGTAGTCCACCGAGGGGTTGCCCACAAGTTGGGCACTCAGGCACAGGCCCGTCAAGAGCACCATGCACATCATGAGTAATCTTTTCATCATTGTAGTTAAGTTTTAGATGTTAAACAAATCAAATCGAGGCCAAAATCGGGTGATGACGTACAGCATTGGAGCGGCCCCACTTTCCAACGTGAACCTTAAAATATATTGTTCAGGATGCAAATATACTTAGATTTTTGATTTCTACAAATAAAAAATAAAAAACTATAGGAAACAGAGAATTTTGGTATTCTTTCCAACGGCAGGGAAGCTGCTACTCTAGGAGGTGATGTTGCTGTCCCTCACACCGTGATGGTCGAGGAGTAATAATAGAAGTCGTTAAGCACCGTCTTGAGGAACACGTCGGCATAGAGGTTCTGGGCTATGGGCACTCCCAGGAACTGCTGCACCTGCACGGCAAGCCTGTACTCGAGTTCGCCCCGACGACGGGGATCGGAGCTATAGAGCGTGCGCTGGATGACGTCGACCTGCTTGGTGGACAGGTTGGCGGCCTCAGGATAGGTGGGTTGGTAGCCCTGCTGCACATAGCTGTAGTCGTTGATTGTGTTGAAGTCGTACTGTGCCGCCGACGTCTTGATGACCATGGTGCCCGCCGCGAGGTCGCCCAGGCGCTGCCGATGCTTGCCGAAGGTGATGAACACCACCCCGAGGCCACCGGTCAAAACGGTATCAACCGGGTAAAGCAGCCACCGAAGCAAAGAACTGCCCACAGTGGGCGCATTGCCATCGACAGTCACCACCCGCGTTTTCATCGCCAGTTTGCCCAGGCTCTGTCCCTTGGCGAATATCTCGCAAAAAGGATAATAAAAAATGACAGGGGAATAGAGCAGGATAAAACTTATAACGGCAACTATGGTGTTGGCACTCGACAGCAACGGTGACAGCATACTGGGGAAAATCAAGCTCATCAACATGCTATAGGCGAAAAGAACGGCATAGTCGATGATAGCGGCAATGAGTCTATCACCCACGCTAGCAGGCGTTTGGGTAAGCTCCACATATTGGCCGGTGATGATTGACGACTGTGCCATAACGATTTTGTCACTTGAGTTTTGCAGGATTTTGTTGCAAAAGTACAAAATAAAGTCTATTTTTGCAAACAGAAAAAGCCTTAATGTCCTTGACAAGTCATGAGAGAACCCGTTTTCATCAAGCAAAACATTGCCCGTTGGAGGGATTACCAACGGCGTCTCGACCACCCTGCTGGCGAGACACCGGACATGCTTGCGCAGATGTACACCGAATTGACATCTGACCTGGCGTTCTCCCGCACACACTTCCCCGACGCCGCTATCACCCAGATGCTCAACGCCATGACGCTCAAGCTGCACAACGAAATCTACAGCAGTCGCCAGGAAAAGTGGTCGCGACTGTTGACGTTCTGGACGCAGGAGGTGCCGCAGGCGGTCTATGACAACCGCAAGGCCATGCTGGCAGCACTGGCGGTGTTTGTGCTCTTCCTGGGCGTGGGTATTGTTTCTCTCTTCAACGATGCTGACTTTGCCAGGATGATTCTGGGGGATAACTATGTGGACATGACCATCGAGAACATCAAGAACGGCACACCCACCGATGTCTATAGCTACGGCGAGGAGGCCGAGTCGTTTCTGTACATCATGCTCAACAATCTGCGGGTGGATGTCATCTGCGTCTCGATGGGCATTTTCACGCCGTTTTTCACTGCCATCGTCGTGATGTACAATGCTATTATGGTCGGAGCATTCACTATGTTCTTTTTCCAGTATGGCGTGTTGGGCGATGCGTTGCTGGCCATCATGCAGCACGGCACGCTCGAAATCAGCACGATGGTGCTCTCGGGGGGAGCAGGTTTTGTAATGGGTTCGGGATGGTTGTTCCCCGGCACCTACAGCCGCATGACAGCATTCCGCCGCAAGGCCAAGGATGCACTGAAAATCGCCCTAAGCATATTTCCCGTGACCATCGTGGCAGCGTTCATCGAGGGATATCTCACACGGCACACCGAGTTCCCGCTGGCATTCAGGGTAATGGTGATTATCCTGTCGGCCACGTTTATTGTTTATTACTACATTATCCTTCCCCGCTATGTGGGGCGCAAAGGGCAAAACACCTCAGTGAGTGATGAATAGCAATCAACTGTATAGCAACCGCACGCTCACCGACACCGTGAACATGGTGTTTGACCTTGTGGGCGAGAACTGGAAGAAGTGGATCAAGATGATGGTTTACTTTCTGTTGCCGTTCAGCGTACTGATGGGCGCTGCCCTCGCTTCGTTTGACATCGTCGATTTTACAATAAAAGGCGTGTCGTACTCAGTCGGCACCGTTTTGGTGACGGCCTTTGTCCTGTCGATAGTGGGCTGCGCTGTGGTCACGGCAATGCAGATACTGCTGGTACAATGGCGCGATACGCACGATGGCACGCTCGACGGCTGTGAAGTAGCCACCATGTGGCGCATGTTGCCACGCCCAATGCTCAAGTGCCTGGGTGTTATCGTGATAGGCTTTCCACTGGTGTTATTCTTCTTTTTCATCCCCATATTCGGATGGGTGCTGCAATTCGCTGTGTTGCCGGTGTTCATGGTGTGTCCCATCATGCTCTTGGAGCCCACAGACTCGTTTATGGGCCATATCAGTCGTGCTTTCTCGCTAGGCTACAGCAAGTGGGGACGGCTCATCCTCTTGGCGCTGATTATGGGCCTCGTGTCAATCCTCATCAATAATGCCGCCGCTTTTCCCCGTGCCATTTACACTATAGCAGAATCCGTTTTTGAGTTCTCGACCACCGATAACGTGATTTGGTCATTCATTATGGACGTGTGTGATTATGTCCTCAGTGTGGCCCAATGTTTCATGTTCTTCGTGGAGATGGGGCTGTTTGTCCTGGCGATGACCTATCACTACGGCAGTGTGGTGGCCGAGACCGAGGACATCGGCCTGGAGAGTGACATAGATAATTTTGCTCAACTGAAATAACCCTCGATTATGGTATCGCCCCGTGACACAATAGTAACCAACGACACGATACTTGACGCGTTCCAGCGCTCAAAGGCCTATGACTATGCCCGCGAGCTGGAGCCTGGCAACGAGACCAACTATTTTGACCGATTCTGGGACAATCTCGAGGATTTACTGGACTTCGATGTTACGTCAATACGCTTTCCCCAATGGGTTTGGTGGTGCTTGGGGGCGATGGCAGTGATAGCAGTGGGCTATTTCTTGTGGAAACAGCAGGCCACATTATTCGGTCCCAAGGATGTCGGGCTCACAGCCGAAGAGATTACCGAGGAAGACATCAATGAGGTAGACTTTGACCAACTCATTGCCGAGGCCGAAAGTTGTGACGACTACCTGGCGCTGTGCCGATTGCGGTATCTGCAGACCTTGAAAGCCGCCAGTGATGCGTCGCTGGTGACCTGGCAACGCTACAAGACGCCCACGCAGTATGCCATGGAGTGGCCCGATGAGGATTTCGGCATCATGACCAACCATTTCATGCGCATCCGCTATGGCCACTACACCGCCGACGCTGTGCTGGCCCAAGAGATGCGCTCACGCCAAGAGGCCGTGCTGGCCCGCATAGCCACCCACAATACCGCACAGCAGCCGACAGGCATTGAACAGGAAGGAGGGGTAACGCCATGAAATCCAGCCGCCTGTTTATCGTGGTAATCATTGCTCTCATGGTGGTGGTGATACTCTTTGAGATGAATGCACCAGCTCGTTTCAACTGGGATGACCATTCACAGAGCTACAAGAGCAAGCAACCCTTCGGCTGCTATGTGATGGACAGCGTGCTGCGGGCGTCCCTGCCTCATGGCTATGAGGTGCTCGGTAGCGACATCAAGCAATACATCGGCGAGAATGCAAAACCCGTGAAACACACTTTTCTTTTCACCAACTCTTTTGAAGATTTCATTTGGACACAAGATTCAAATTTCCTCAAAATGATTGAGGAAGGCAACAACGCAATCATTGCTACTAATTATAATATGTCTTATGACGACGACTCAACCGAGGGAATGGAATTGGGATACACATGTTACTCAAATAATTACTATTATGACGGGGATTATTTCAGTAAAGAGTCTTTGAGCATCAACACCATTTATGACACGGTATATTGGGAAAGCGGTGAAAAGTTTGCTCCTGCTTCCTATCCGATTAATAGTGTCTTCTGCACTAAAGAACTCATTTTGTCGAGCGACTACCGCATCTTGGCAACGCTCAACGAGAAGCGGAAGAACGGTTCCGACGGAGATGTCGACACTGTAGCTGGCATCCGTGACTTCGGCAAGGGCAAAATCGTCGTGGTGAGCATGCCCTTGCTATTCTCCAATTACGGCATTCTCAACGACACCATCCGTCCGCTGGTGCTGCGCCTGTTGAGCCAATGCAGCGACTTGCCCATGGTGCGCTATGACCCGTCCCTCATAAGCGAGATGGAACAAGACGAACAGGAGGACTCGCCGCTACACTACCTGCTGGCAAACCGCCCCCTGCGATGGGCACTGTACCTGGCCCTGGCGACAGTTATACTCTTCGTGCTGTTCTCGGCTCGGCGCCGCCAGCGCGTGATACCGGTCATCAAGCCGCCCGTGAACCACATGATGGATTTCGTCAAGCGCATCGGCGGCATCTATTACAAACGGCACGATAACGTAGACCTGCTCATCAAGAAGTATGTCACCTTCGGCAACGAGTTGCGCACCAAGGCGATGATTAACGTCGACGACTATGACCACATCGACGATGAGCTGCAATCACTATCCACCCGCACGGGCATACCTTTCAAGGAACTGCAGCAGCAAATCTACGACGTGTGGAGCGCCACCAATGCCTCCTCCATCAACGACAAACGCCTCCAGCAACTCATCGACGCGATGAACAATATCCTGCAACGAATCAACATCTAAAAAACAGATATAAGACAATGGAACAAACGACACCCCCACGCCTCGACTTGGCACAATTCTCGGCCAAGGTGAGGCAGATTAAAGAAGAAATCGCCCGTGTAGTGGTCGGACACAATCAAGCCGTGGACCTCTTGATTGCGGCAATCCTTGCCGATGGCCACGTGCTGCTCGAGGGTGTGCCCGGAGTGGCAAAAACGCTTCTGGCTCGGCTCACCGCACGGCTGATTGATGCACGTTTCAGCCGCATCCAGTTCACCCCCGACCTGATGCCTAGCGACGTGCTCGGCACCACGGTGTTCAACATGAAAACGAGCGAATTTGACTTCCATGAGGGCCCAATTTTTGCCAACATGGTACTCGTCGACGAAATCAACCGCGCACCTGCCAAGACGCAGGCGGCGCTGTTTGAGGTGATGGAGGAACGCCAGGTGAGCATCGACGGCGTTACCCACCACATGGCAGAGCCATACACCATCATCGCCACGCAGAACCCCGTGGAGCAGGAAGGCACCTACAAGCTGCCCGAGGCACAGCTCGACCGCTTCATGTTCAAAATCGTGATGGGCTACCCCACACTCGACGAGGAGAAGGCTATCCTGCAACGCCATCAGGCCAACGCACGTCTGACCAAGTTGGATGACATCGCGCCCATCATCTCTAAGGACGAGCTGCTGTCGCTGCGCGACACCTTGCGGTCGGTGCTGGTCGATGACTCGCTGATGGGCTATATCGCCCAAATCGTGCAGCAGACGCGCACCAGCAAGGCGGTATTCCTGGGAGCCTCGCCTCGTGCCGCTGTAGCCATGCTGCAGACCTCCAAGGCCATCGCTCTGATCAACGGCCGCGACTTTGTCACCCCCGACGACATCAAGATTGTGGCACCCGCTGTGCTCGACCACCGCATCATCATTACCGCCGAGGCCGAGATGCAGGGCTACACCGCCTCCAAGATTGTCGCCACGCTGATCAACAATGTCGAGGTGCCCAAGTAATGCATTAATCAACCGCTGCTGCTATGTTTCTGCCTGCTCGATTCTACTACACTGCCGTTGTAATCACTGCCCTGCTGGCGCTTGGGCAGTGGTGGCCCCCGTTGTTCTATGTGGGGGTCGCACTGCTGGCGTTGTTTGGCCTGCTGCTGCTCGTCGATATCGCCCTGTTGTGGACGCGCCGCGGCATCACGGCATCACGGCACTGCAGCCAGCGGTTTTCTAATGGCGACGACAACCCTGTGAGCCTGCAGGTGGACAGCAGCTACCCGTTTGCCGTCAAGTTGGAGATTATCGACGAGATTCCGCACATCTTCCAGCGCCGCGACGTGAATTTCCCGTTGCGCCTGCCGGCAAGGGGCAGCAAGGCGATGGAATACACCCTGCGCCCCACCTGTAGAGGTGTGTACAGCTTTGGCCGCATCCGTGTTTTCACCGCTACGCCCATCGGGCTGATACAACGCCGCTTCACCTGCGGCGAGCCCACCGACGTGGCTGTCTATCCCAGCTACCTCATGCTCAACCAGTATGAATTGCTGGCCATCAGCAACAACTTGACCGAGATGGGTATCAAGCGCATCCGTCGTGTAGGCAACAACACCGAGTTTGAGCAGATTAAGTCCTATGTCCAGGGCGATGACTACCGCCACATCAACTGGAAGGCCAGTGCTCGCACCCACCATCTCATGGTCAATGTCTATACCGACGAGCGCTCACAGCCCATCATCAACGTCATCGACAAGGGGCGCATCATGCAGCAGGCTTTCGCGGGGATGACCATCCTCGACTATGCCATCAATGCGGCGCTCGTGCTCTCCTATGTCGCCCTGCGCCGCGACGACAAGGCTGGCGTCATCACCTTTGCCAACACGTTCAGCGACTTCGTCAAACCCGACCGCGGCCCGTCACAGATGAACGACATCCTCGAGTGCCTCTACCGCCAGACCACCGACTTTGCCGAGAGCGACTATTCGGCACTCGTTGCAAGCACCAACCGCCTGGTGGGCCAACGCAGCCTGCTCGTGCTGTACACCAACTTCTTTGACTACAACGGCATGCAGCGGCAATTGCCCTACCTGCGCCAACTCAACAAGCGCCACCGCCTGCTGGTCGTGTTCTTCATCGACGAAGACCGCCGCGACTTCATCAGCCAGCAACCCCACAGCATCAAGGACTACTACGAACACGCCATCGCGGCCAAAATCGACAACGAGCAGACGCTCATCATCAACACCCTGCGCCAGTGCGGCATCAGCAGCCTGCTCACCACACCGCAAAGCCTCTCGGTCAACGTCATCAACCGTTACCTCGAAATGAAGTCACGACAACTGCTTTAACGCCCCACTCCCTTTTATATTCCCCTTCCGAAAAACCACAAATACAGTATCATCCTTTATGTAGAGACGCCAAATTTATCCAAAAATATGCGGCTCTACTAACACCAGATGGCTAATCCATGAAAATCCAAGGCACACGCCCCTCTCTGAAATCAGCAGCACCATTACCCTATATATACGTTTGTATGTGAGCATTTTGCGATAAAAATGGTATTATTTGCGATAATCCAGATAATGATGGCTAAAGCTATCTGAAATACCTTTGCAGTGTAAAAAATAAGCTTAGTGTTTTTAATAAATATTTGAGAAAATGAGAAAATCATTCTTATTGTTTGCATTATTGATGTCGATGTGTGCTACTTGTAAGGCTGCTACAGCCTCCGAGATGCGTACACTGGTTGTGTATTACACCTATAGTGGCGTGACCGAGGAACTTGCCCAGGAAATTGCCGATAATTGTGGTGGCACGCTGCTCCAGGTCGAGGACCATGGCAACTATCCTCGTCCTGAGAGCCAGACCACATACAACTACGCCAACAATGAGCGCAGCCAGATTGATGCCGGAAACTGGCCAGAAATCAAAACGAGCGTAGAGAGTTTTGACGCCTGGAATGCCATTATCATCTGCACCCCGCTGTGGAACGGGAAGATGGCCAACCCGATGCTCACCTTCCTGCACAACCATGCAGACAAACTCAATGACAAACAGGTTGCCCTGGCCGTGACCAGCTGGAGCAGTGGTCCCAATGGCGTGGTTACCGATGCGCACAACACGCTGCCAAACAGTTCCTTTATCGGTACCACCCTCCACATTAACTATCAACACCGTGACGATATCCCCGAGATGGCTGTCGAATGGCTCAACACACTTGATTTTGAACTTCCCAAGACCAACAAGATGCGCGTCCTCGTGGGCAATAAGGTTTTCCCTGCCACGCTTGCCGACAATTACACAGCCGAGGAGTTCAGGGAACTGTTGCCGTTCACTTTCAATATGGCTGAACTCAATGGTAACGAGAAGTACTACTACATGAGCTACAATTTGACTGTCGATGAGGCTGTTCCTGATATGATTCATGCTGGCGATATCATGCTCTATGGTCGAAATTGCCTGGTCTTGTTCTACGATACTTTTGAAACCAGCTACGCCTATACCCGCATTGGCGCCATCAACGACCCCACGGGACTAGCCGAGGCACTGGGAAGCGGACAAGCTACCGTGACATTTGAACTGGCCGAAGACATCATCGGTGACGTGGATAGTGACGGCAAAATCACCATCAGCGATGTCACCATGCTCATCGACCTGCTCCTCGGTGGCGATGACATCAACAACACATCTGCTGACGTCAATCAGGATGGAAGCGTGAACATCAGCGACGCGACCGACCTGATTGATCTGATCCTGAACGGTAATTAATCTACCCAAACAAGTCAAGAACCTTATATATTTCCCCTTGCGCCTCAAAACAGGCGCAGGGGAGTTTGTTTTAATGGTTATTGCTTGGGTTGCAGGCTCTGGCGGTAACTGCTGGGTGATTGGCCGAGGTGCTTGGTGCAGTAGCGGCTGAAGTAACTCAACGAGGTGAAATTCATGCGGTCAGCTATCTGCGTGAGCGACAGGCGGTCGTCATCCAGAAAGTCTTTCAGTATGGGGACGGTGTGGCGGTCGATGTAAGAGGTAACGCTATGGCCAGTAACCCGCTTGATGGTGGCTGAGAGGTATTTGGGTGATACGTTCAATCGCTCGGCGTAGTAGCTGACATCGCGCTCGGTGCGGCTAATGCCTGTGGCAAGAAGCGCCATCAGCTGCTTCACGATATAGGCTGTGCGCTCGGTATGCGTGTCGGTGGCCTCGCGCTGTGCATGGGCCTCAAAGATATCATACATCATGGTCAGGCACAAGCTTCCCATCAACTGATGGTAGAACTGCAAGTCGCGATCTCCCATACGGTCGCGTAAGCGGTGAAAATCCTCCAGCATGCGCCTAGCCTGTTCATCCGTGAGCAATATCACGGGGTCCTGGTTGAGCGAGATGCTGCCGCCAATGCTGTAGTTGTTGGACGGCAGCAAGTTCTGCAAGAATTTGTAATCGGCTGCAAACCACTCCACCTGCATGTCGGCATGGGCAGCAAGATTACTCACGCGACAAGGCATGGGAATCACTACCAGGTCGTTCTTCACAATGTGAAAGCATCGCTCATTGAATACAAAGCTACCCTCGCCCGCCAGGCAGAGCAGGTGCATGCAGGTGTGGCTTAACTGCGGGGCGTTCATCCCGTAGAAATCGTCGGAATATTGGAAATCAGCCTTCATATCACTGAATTTTTTGGCAAAAATACATCCAAATTATTTACCAAACTAACGATTTGTGCAAAAAGTGAAAATTGTGGTGCTTTTTGTGAAACTGCAGTTTTGATAAATCGATGTATTTTTGCCGTGTAATTAACAGCATAAAAAGAATAAAAAATGGAAGCAATCATTGTTGACCCCCGCAAAACCACCCCTGAGGAAATGGAGCGCGGCATGCGAGATGTGAAACTCATTTTCACCATCAATCACACTATGCCCTATACTGAGGAATATAACAATCTGGTGAAGGAACTGTTTGGTGATAACCTGGGCGAGGGGGCCATAGTGATGCCACCGCTCAAGGGCGTGTGCTTCGACAGGGTGAAAATAGGCAAGCATGTGATGATTATGCCCGACTGTCTTATGATGTCGCGAGGCGGTATCACCATCGACGATAACGCCATGATCGCCGCCAACGTGCAGCTCATCAGCAACAACCATGACTTGCACGACCGCCAGTTGCTCATCTGCAAACCTGTGCACATTGGTCGCAACGCTTGGATTGGTGCTGGCGCCACCATTCTGCCCGGTGTCACCGTGGGTGAAAATGCAGTTGTAGCTGCCGGGGCAGTAGTTACCAAGGATGTCGCTCCCAACACCATCGTAGGCGGCAATCCTGCAAAGTTTATCAAGAATATAGATTAATAAAAACAGGAGGACAGACTATGATTTTTGACAGAAACGAACAAAAGGCCGTGGTGGCACTCTTGGGAACTGGCAGTATGGGAACCGCCATCGTGCGCCGCATTGGTGCGGGCAAGAAAATACTATTAGGAGACATCAGCGAGAAGGCTTTGGAACGCGTTGGCGAGGACTTCCACCGCAGCGGTTATGATGTGGAAACAATGGTAGTTAACGCCTTGATGAAACACAGCGTGGAAGCATTCGCTTGGCGTGCCGCAGAGTTGGGTCCCGTAATGTACTTCATCGACACGGCAGGCGCATCGCCCAATCAGGCCAATCCCGAGCACATTGTTGACCTCGACATGGTGGGCACGGGCTATGCCGTGGATGCCTTCGGGCAAGTGATGGGCGAAGGTGGCGCAGGACTTATCATCTCGAGTCAGGCTGCCTATATGTACCCGATTCCCAACGATATCGAGCTGCAACTCGTGAACACCCCGACCGAAGGGCTGAAGAACGTGCCTTTCATCCAGGAGGTGGCCATGAAGAACAGCGGTTTTGCCTACATGATAGCCAAGCGCATGAACCACCTGCAGGTACAGCGTGCCGCTACCACCAGTTGGCGCAAGCGCCGTGCACGCATCAACACCATCTCGCCGGGTGTCATCGTCACCCCGCTAGCCTATGACGAGTTCAATGCCAACGGTGAGGGCTACCAGCGCATGATTGATGCCTCGGCCGCACAGCGAACAGGCACGAGCGACGAAATCGCCGAGGCTGCTGCCTTCCTGCTTGGAGAGCATGCTCGTTTTATCACCGGCACCGACCTGCTTATCGATGGCGGCGTCATCGCTGCTATCCGCACAGGGGAATATCAATTAGGTTAACAATCACAATTATGAAAATCAAGAACATCATTACAATTGCAATGGCACTGCTCGTTTCGACGGCATGCAGTGGCCAGGCAAAACAAGAACAAGTTATGGAAACAAAAGGTAAAGCATTGGTAGTCTTTTTCTCGCATGCGGGAGACAATTACGCAGTAGGAAACATCGAAGTGGGCAACACCAAGATTGTCGCCGACTACATCAGTGAAATCATGGGTGCGGACCAGTTCGAGATTGTGACGCACAAATATGACGGCATGGCCTATAACCCGCTTATCAAACTGGCACAGGAAGAAGCCGACAAGGGCGAATTGCCTGAGTATGAGGGCGACGTGGATATGAGCCAGTATGACACCGTCTTCATCGGCGGTCCCGTGTGGTGGGGCACCTATCCGCAAGTGATGTTCACCTTCTTCAAGAAGCACGGCAACGACCTGCAGGGGAAGACAGTCATCCCCTTTACCACCCATGAAGGCAGCGGTCTGGCCAATTGCGTGGAAGACGTGAAAGCAGCGTTCCCCGGTGCAAACGTTACCAAGGGATTCAGCATCTACGGCCACGAGGTACGCTCCGGAAAGGCAAAGGTCGAGAAATGGCTGAAGGGACTTTAAAAGTTAGGAATTAGGAATTAGGAGTTAGAAGTTTGGAGTTAGGAGTTATATTTAAAGCAAAAAGCAAAAATGGAATATATTAAGTTAAGTAACGGTGTTGAGATGCCGACTCTGGGCTATGGAGTCTTTCTGGTGAGTCCTGATGAGTGTGAACGCTGCGTCAGCGATGCATTGAGCGTTGGCTACCGTCTGATTGACACGGCACAGGCTTACCAAAACGAGGAGGGTGTTGGCAATGCCTGGTGCAAGAGCGGAATCAAGCGTGAGGACCTGTTCCTAGTGACCAAAGTGTGGATCAGCAATGCGGGCGAAGAGAATGCCGCAAAGAGCATCGATGAAAGTCTGCGCAAATTGCAGACGGAGTACATTGACCTGTTGCTTATCCATCAGGCTTACGGTGACGTGTTCGGCTCATGGCGTGCGATGGAGCAGGCCTATCGTGCCGGCAAGGTGCGCGCCATCGGCGTGAGCAACTTCCAGGCTGGCCGCTTCTTTGACTTTGCCCACTATGTGGATGTGAAGCCGATGGTCAATCAGTTACAGTGCAACACACTCATCCAGCAGACGGGTATCAAGCCGATACATGATGAATTTGGCACAAAGATGATGGCATGGGGACCACTGGGAGGACAGGGTGTCGATGGCATCGTGAAGAGCGAGACGCTGGCAGATATTGGCGCCAAGTACAATAAGAGCGCCGCCCAAGTGGCCCTTCGCTGGCTCACACAGCGCGGCATCGTTGCCATCCCCAAGTCGAGCCACAAGGAGCGCATGGCACAGAATTTTGACATCTTCGACTTTGCGCTGACCAACGAAGAAATGGCCCAGATCGCAAAGCTGAACCAGCACGATACCGGCACCATCAACTTTGGCGACCCGCAGTTTGTGAAGTACCTGATTAAGAATTACGGATAAAGCCATAAGGAAAGCGGTTTCGGTTTAAGTGGCGACAGATTGGCCCTTCTACCAGAGATGGAGATAAAATGATTGAATACAATGAGCCCTTGTTGCGTAAATGCAACAAGGGCTCATTTCTCCTAAGTAGTGTATCGTGAAAACTACCGTTTAGAAGGTAACGTCTTGAGTAGTGCTGGAGGCACCCTTGGCATCAATGGTGAAACCGTAAGCTTGTGCGCCACTCCACTTAGACAGCTGTTCGGCAACAACGTTGGGACGTACGCCCTCCTTCTGCATGAAGGTGAGGTTCTGGGCACCGTAAGGATCCTTGCCATTGATGGAGATTTGATGGTCATAGGTAGCAATGAGGTCATATTTTTCTTTCGTCAACTGGACTCCATCTTTCAACTTAAATTCGCACTTTGTACCAACAACTGCGGGGAATTTATTGATGTTCACCGTCTTGGTAAACTTGGTGGACTTGGCGGCTTCGCGAACAGTTTTGCCATCGCCATCCTTATAGACTACGGTCACTTCACTGATGTCGAGCAAATCCTGGGAGATATTGACAGTGAAATTATAGGCTGCAGACTTACTCGAGGGTGTGGGCTCGTCTTTCTTGTCATTGTCACTACCACAACTTGTCAGGGTGAGGGCGGCCATCAGGACCAGCACACTCATGTAAAAAAACTTATTCATGATTCTTTGATTTTGATTTTTTTTTGAAATTAATAATATAAGCGAATAATTGTTTTTTAATCAGTATCATTACATACCTTTGTAATGGATGGTTATCGTTTTGGCATCAATGTTCTTGTCAATATTGAGCCCAGAACGAGAGCAACTCATTTCCACGTTGAAATCCCAGTTAAACTGGTTCTTCACGAGGGTCTTGTCGAGATTATCGAGCTTGGTCTTGAAAGCATTAACCTTGGTAACCATCTCATCAAATTTCTTCTTGGCGATTTCATCTTCACGCTTCAGGACCTCATCTTTAGTCTTGTCGTTGAGAGAAGCAGACCAACTATCGTTTTTGATGATAGCCTTAAGTTCGGCACGAAGTGCCTCTATATTAGCTTCAATTTGAGGGGTTTCGCTCTGATCGGCTGTTATTGTTGTAGCCTCATTGGTAGTATTACCGCCAACACTATATAAGGCAGCTAAGGGCTCATCGTCCTTGTCACCACACGACGAAAAGCAAACACTCAGTAAAGCAACGCAAACGATGGTGCCTACAGTAAATAAGAATTTCTTCATTTTTTTGTTTTGATAGGTATTAAAAATTTGAATAATTAAAAAATAAAAACAGTATGATCAATTGAGTGATTTATCGTTTTGCGACCTTCTTGCCGTCGACGATATAGATGCCGCTAGGCAGCTGCTCGAACGGCACGTCTATCTTCATACCCATGATGTTGTAGATGCCACGACGTGACTCGGGAAGGGTTGCGGAAATCTCTTCGATAGCGCTCGGGGTATTTACAATTGTCAGAGGGAAGTTCTTGTCAAACACCGCTTTGCCATTGAATGAAACCTCCACATTCACAAAGGGCGTATATCTAGACAAGCTATCACGCTTGATCTCATCGAGACGGATTTTCATATTGCGGCTCAAGTCGATATCGTTGTCGGCAAATGCCTCGTCCACAACAGCAACCGTATCGCTGATAGCAAGATCTGGATTAGCAGAATATTTCAAAGTGGTGATGAAGCGCACGGTGGGAATAGTGTCATACTCAGTGGTGTCGTTATCCGGCTTGACAACGGGAATATAGGGGAAGCCATAGTTCACCCATGCACTCGTATTGATTTCTGAGTCAACATCCAGATCGATGACTTCGCGGTCGATGGTGGCATCGGCACGCACAGTATCGCCGACGGTAAATGTGAAATTAGAATTGCCTTCAGGCCATGTATCGGAATCGATAAACAGTCTGTAATAGCCAATCTGGGGTTTCTCGACAAAGAGATGCAGCGAGTCGCGCACGGCAAGCAATGGTGTGGTGCTTTGAGCGAAGTTCAATGGCACGTTGCCGCTAGTGATGAGTACCGATTCCGTACCCTTGGGTGCCGTGTACTCGAAACGGTAATTCACATTTTCGTTACCGGTAAAGGAAGCGATATCGTAAGGATAGCCCGTATTAAAGTATACATTGAAGTCAGCATTGGCACCCAATATAGGTTGGGGTTCGCCGTAAACTCTCACCGAAGCCGGGTCATAGATCTCCTGGATTATTTCCTTATCCCAGTCCATAATGTTAAAGTAGGCGTTGAATATGTATTTACCACCCAATTCAATATTAAGATTTGTATGTTGTGCATATAACACGCTATCGGTTTCGAGCGCGTCTTGCAGCATCTTTTTAACATCTTCGGAGTAGTCTACATCTCGGATATACTTGCCATAGGCATCCTTCACCGACATCTTAACTAACATGTCATCTGGCCAAGAGAAACCCTGGGGAATTCTCTCACCAAAAACACCCATTCCAAAGCTGTAGTCGAACGCTCCAGCCCAAAAGGGGAAGGTAGAATAGTCTGGTGCAGTAGCACCACTTGAAGGAGCATAAGCCACCTGCGTCAATTTTGGTCCCGACATCACAATGAAGTCACTGTATTCCCACGCAAGGGCTGGAGCACTTGAAGCAAGTGAAATGGCAGCAGCAATAGCCAACTTGCCAAAACGATTAAAGGTGATTTTCTTAAACATAACTTATTGAATTTATTTTGATTATAAAAATAGTGAATTAAATGATTCTGTTTTAATCTGTTATAGTTATTACTTGCAGGGGATTTTCTTGAATTCCCACTCTTTGCTCTCCTTGAAATCAAACTCGGTATCTTCAAGCGACAACGGCGGGAAGATGAGAGCGAAACGCAGTTTCTGGTAAGGCTGCTCCACAATGGTTTTAGCAGGCTTGACCGAGATATTCTGCGTCTTCACAAGCCCCAACTTGCCACTCTTCTTGCCCTTGATGTAGGTATCAGGGGTAACATAGAAAGAGCCAGACATATACGCGTTCTCAGCCTCCATTTCGATGCGTGTCTCGGTGTCGGAGCAGCACACGCGCAAGATCTGAATGCGCACAGCATGCTTGCTAGGCTTGCAGATCGGGTTCTCCCTCATGAAGCGGTAGCCTGAGTAGTCAGGCAGCGTCACTTTGTCGTTGTTGAGGATGCTGAGGTCATCTGCGGTGCGGCCAGCGGGCACATACAGGCTGGTGATTTTACGGGTCAGGTTGCGCTGGTCACCGTACTCATATTTCCAGTTCAACACAGCTGCTTCCTCATACTTGGCAAGGGCATCGGCAAATTTGCCGTCCTCCTCCAGTTCGCGAGCCTCTTCGATAGCATCGTCAAAGACAGATTTGAACTGGGCCTTCTCTTTAGCATAAAGTTCGGCCCTCTGCTTACGTTCCTGCGATTCCAGCACCGAGTTTAGACCGCTGAGCACGCCATGAGTAATGCGGTCGGCCTGGGTGTACTGTGCCTGGACTGGCATCATCATGGCAGCAAGTGCCATCATTGTTACAATCAATAATCTAGTTTTCATTGTTTTTTCAATTTTATATTAATATGATTTTACTTTATTTGTCTGTATTTAGCTAGGGAAACACTTT
Source organism: uncultured Bacteroidales bacterium (assembly GCA_902779125.1). Taxonomy (GTDB): domain Bacteria; phylum Bacteroidota; class Bacteroidia; order Bacteroidales; family Muribaculaceae; genus Sodaliphilus. The sequence goes on from CACZAC010000024.1 coordinate 33,339, forward strand.
TTCTCGTCTGAATAGCTGCAATAAGGAGTGATTGGCACGGCAAATCTACTCCCAACTGCCGCTCAGCAGATAGTCAATCAAGGTGGTCACGTCGCTGATTCTGACATCGCCGTCCTTATCGCAATCGGCAGCTATCAGATTAACGCCCGAGGCATCTCCACTGAGCAGGTAGTCGATCAGGACGGTCACGTCTGTGATATTCACTTCACCATTATTGTCCACATCGCCCATCAAGACCGGAGCAAAATCGGCCATGACCTTGACTTTGCTGGCTGGCATGACAAAGGTGTAAACGTTCTCACTGACCTTGGTAGTAGGGACCGTGAGGTAGGCGGGTACCATGGCAGGTCCCCAGGGCTCGTCATCCGAGAAACCTTCACCCTTGATTTCACTTTCAACAACCAATTGGTTCAAAGCACAATAGGGGTCGGGAACGAGTGTGAGGGTGACGGTTTCGCCCTCGCTTGCCCACATTCGGTTACTCATGACATAACCATTCTCGCTCGTCGTGAGTTGCACCGGGTACGTTTCTTGCGCCACGCCTGCAACCCATGAGGCACACACTATGAGCATCGATATAAATATTCTTTTCATAACATTGATGTTTTAATGTCCAACATACTTCTTGCCCTGGTGGATGTAAATGCCGCTGCTGGGCTTGCCAGGCAGCAGATGACCATTCAGGTCATAATAATGCTCGTCACCATTGTTATCCACAGTCTTGATGACAATATTGTCGGTGGTTTCCGAACCATTGTTGATAAACCGTGATAACAGTCGTGGTGCCAACGCGGCGTTGCTTGCTGCCGCGTGGAAGTAGGAACGGAAGGGTCCCACATACACGTTTTCAAGCACCTTGTCGGCAGGCACCCGATGCCACATGTTGTCGGTTTGCAGGATATAGGCGCCCATCGTGCGCAGTATGCTATTCGGGATAGTGACTGTCGTACCCGAGAAGATATAGCCGCCGTCTTCCCAGTCTTCATTGTCGGTGGGCTGGAGTGTGACGGTAACCTCATTGTCGTTCTCGAGCGACACCTCATTGCTGCTCACGACCACATAGTAAGGCTTGTAGGCCTGCATATTTCCTCCTGCCACTTCACTGAATGTGACGATGGTGGTACTATCCTCTTTGGTAATCCCAAGAGGTTCATACACCTGCATGTTATCGCCAGTGAGCGTGAGCGGATAAGGCAGATACACACTGTAGCCAGTGTTCACATAGTAGGTATAGGTGACAAGTTCGCCTTCTTCATCTTCTTGTTCATCGCGCGCGAGGTTTGCTTCGAGCACACGGTCCAGGCTTGCGCTGCCGGCAGTGAAGGCGACTTTGGCCTCAAAGTCCCATCCATCGGTGAGCAGGAGCGAGTTGGCCTGATTGCCTCTGATCACGTTTTCTTCGCTTTCCTCGCAAGTTGTCGTTGCATCGGTCCAGATGATGGTGCGCTCGCTCAGGCCGTAGAATGAATTCTCGGGATCGTTGCGCTCCACGTTCCATGGTAATGGTTGACCATTTTCCTTCTCGAAGCGTTTTGCGCCTCGCATATCGATATAGCGAATGTTGTGACACCCGTCAAAGACGCCCTTACCCATGGAGTATGTCTTGCTCGCAGGGATGGTGAGGCTGTTCAGCTTGTCACAGCTGGCGAATGAGCTGCCAAAGATATTGACTTCGCTATTCGTGAGGTACTCTACAGGCAGCACGACGTCGCCACTCACACCTGGCGCGCAGGCGACTACATAACTGCGGTAGTTGCCCACGTTGTGCAAGAGCATGTTTTTGACAACAAGGTAACCATTGTCGTTGGGATCGGTGTTGCCATGAACTATCATATAGAGGTCATTGAGGTTGGAGCAATAGGCAAGGAAATTGTCGTCATGGGTTTTGAAACCACTGCCAATGCCGAAACTTGTGAGGGCGTCACAGCCACGGAAGGCGCGCTTGTGCACGGTAGTCACACTATTGGGGAGTTCGACAAGCCCCAACTTGTCACAGTCCTCAAATGCGCTGTTGCCAATGCTGATAAGTTCGTTGCTGTACAACCGCAGAGTCATGATGCTCATGCCCATACATGCCGAGTCGCCAATGGCAGTGACATGAGAGTCTTCATCAAAATAAGAGCTTCCGAGTTGCAGTATATCAATATCGGTTCTGCCAGTGAAAGCCTTGGGCATAATCTCGGTTACCGGCTTATCCTTGTGGGTTGCAGGGATGACCAGTAATGTTGCGTCACCGCTGGTATCCAGCGGATATGAGCTGTTGTGGCCTTTCACCTTGTAGGCAACGATTTGATTGCTCTCGTTGTGCACAGGCAGATAAATGATGCCCTTGTCATCGATGTCGTAAACCATGTTAGCAAGATACATGTCCTTCAAGTTGGAGGGTACAGGATAGTTCTCAAAGCCCTCGGTGAAGTAGTACCAGTTTTCATTGCCCAAATATGGCTCAGTATTGCGCCCCTTGAGACTGTTTAAGGTGGTGTAGGTGGCATTATCACCCGAGCTTGCGTTATTATCACAATAGACGGTAATATTTCCACCTCTTCCTCCGAAGATACTATATCCACGCTTATTAGGATCTACATAGTAGGCGCAATTTGTAATCTCGGTGGGCACACTGGCATATCCCAAAATCCAACCGGCATAACTGGATTGTATAGCAGGATCGTAACTGCCGTAAAAGATGAAGTCAGACCAAGCCACACATCGATTGATGGTGACGTTGACCCGTCCAGCGATGCTGGTGCCATAAGTGCCGCCCACGATACCACCCAGGCGCCAGTTGTCTGAAGTGTTAATATTGGCTACATAGGAACCAGCGGCGCAGTCTTCCACTGTGCCCTTTTGCATGTGACCCACGATGCCACCAGCCCAGCCATTGTGAGACCACACTCGGCCCTGGAAATAGCAGCGCTCAACCACACCTTCCTTGACAAATCCCACGATACCGCCACCGCTACCAACGGAATAAACGGTGAACTGTTGCGACCCGGCATCGCTGGTGACGAGCACATCGCTCACGCGGGTATAGTTGGCAGCATAGCCCAGCACACAACCAGCATAATCTGTACTGAGAAAATGTGGATTCTCCATGTGGAAATTGTGAATATAGGCGTTAGAGGCATAGCCAAAGAGTCCTACATAAGCAATCTGGGCGGTCGAAGGGGTTTGCGTATTTTCATAAGCATTCTGTAATCCCGTAATCTTGTGACCATTACCATTGAAGCTTCCGTCAAACGGATGCTCAACGGTACCGATGGGAGTCCATTTCCCGTCGGTGTCAAGGTTCCACTCGATATCGGCAGTGAGTTCAAACGAGGAGGCTCCATTGTAATACTCAAAAGCCGTGCCATCGTTCACTTTATCGCGAAATGCTATGAGTTCGGCTTTGTTGCTAATGGCGACTACTCCACCGTCAGTGATCTCATAGATGCGTGCAAAGGCATCTTTCCAGCCGATGCTGTCACCATAATTGGTATTCTTGTATTGGTCAATGCATTGTGCAGGCACATAGAGAATGCGTTTTTGGGCATCTTCCTTCATGCTATGCTTGGTGCCATAGAAGTTAAACACATCATTGTAATCCCATTGAGGTGCACGTTTTCTTTTTATCACCATACACCTCAGGGACTTGAGATTGGCAAATGCGCCACGACCCAAATCCCACATCGTTGATGGCAAAGTCACCTTTTCAAGCTTAGAGCATCCCACAAAAGCGCAGTCACCAATGTCATGGGAGCCCTCGCCAATAACCACTTGCGTGATGCTACTGCACAAGCGGAAGGCATAGTCGCCGATATTTACCGTATATTCTTTGCCATTTACATTGTAAGTTCCGGGAATGTAGACAACGCCTTCCACATAATGCGGCACACAGGCGTTGCGACCGTTACCCAGGATGACGGAACGGCTTCCTTGGTCGACTCGAGCGGTGGCAGCAATAGTGCTACCACCCACTGTAATATTTATATTAATCTCTCTATCGCCGTAAGCCGCCATTGCAGCGATGGGCAACAGCATGCTTAAGAACAGGAATATAAACTTTCTCATCATATCAAGCATTTTAAAGGATTATTTATCATCACCAGTTAAAACCCATTTAATCATCTGCATGTCGGGTGAGAGTCCTTCAAAACCAAAAGCTCCCTCGGCGCCAGTCATGAAGAAGTTAGAGCCGGCATCCACATGGTCATCTTTGCAAGTGGCATCGCGTATATACACATTGGCATCCTTTTTACTGGCAGTCGTGCAGTTCACTCCGGCTTTTCTAGTGCGGCTGCGTTTCTTGTCCACAAAGTAGTAAGTGAGACTTTGCTGGTTGCGGATGAACGAGAGCAAGTTCTCATAGGGCACCACGGTGTCGTAGGTTGAGTGGAAGAATGCGACACGGTGCTGAGGAGTCCACCCCTTGGTGAGGTTGTTACTCTCGAGGGCACGGTGCAGGTCTTCCATCAGACCAGACTTGGTGGGCACTGGCGTGTTGGCAGTAAGGTGCTTGAAGTACTTATAACAAGTATCTGTCATCATCTTGTTAAGTAATCCATGTGCCTGCATCTTAGAAAAAAGTCCCGGATCGTAGAATTCCATCACTTCCTGGAACTCTAAGCCCGTAAGATGCATGGTTAAGGTGAACGACCCTTCGCTATCGTGATAGTTTTTGACATAGGTTCCGGTTTTACCCTCCCTCATCATTTTCACATACTCTTTGTTGATGCGGTCGGTGTTGTACTGGTCCTCTTTATACTTGTTGGACTTAGCTTCGATAAATTTTATCGATTCGGTGAGAAGGAATCTCGCGCTTAGGTAATCGTCAACATAGTGCTGCCTCATCAAGGGATTGCTGTCGCACATGCCCTTGAGGATAAGCGGCATCACGATGGGCATCGACACCTTTTCCTTGCGGTGGATGGTTCTATTATTGCCATCGTAGGTTTCACCGTCATCATTCATGTAGTAGCGCAAGTGAGCCACGGGGTCGTAGGGGCCGTCGCCACACACCGAGCCAGCGAAGTGCAGTTCGTCGACAAGGCCATTCTGCTCAATGAACTTGTGCGTTGCCAGCGACACAGAACCTCCTTGCGAATAACCGATAGACACGCTCTTCCAGTTGGGCTCAAAGGGTTTGGCATTTCCGGTATTTACAAGGTGATTATAAAAGGCAAGACCGCTGCGCACTGCATCCACCACCTGGCGCGCCGTCAACTCTTGGTACAGATAAGGGTGAGCGCGGTCTTTAGAGATGCCATAACCTTCATAGTCGGGCATAATGACCAAGCAACACGGATGGCGACTCATGTCAAATCTGCAATACTGCAGCATCATGCAATTACCCGATTTCAATGGTGCTTCACCAGTGGCGGCGAACTCCGAAGGGCACTCAAAGTTACTCGTTATCGTCTCGTGGCAACCAATAATCAGGTTGTTGGGCATGGCAGGTGCCCAAAAGCTATAGTTTGTTGGAAGACCCATGAGAGCCGAAAGGTAGATGATATTGCCGTCGGCATCGACCGACGGGTATTTGTATGTGTATAAGATGACTGCAGCCACTCCATAAATTCCATCACTACCATTATCATTACCCCATTGTTCGCCGGGGACTACAGCAGCGCGAAGCCTTTTGGGCTCACGTGACAGCAGCTCAAACTCCTCGGGGGAGAAAACCCTCGCCCCGTCTCGTACCCTCAGGGTGTCCATCTTGCCCGCCTTGGCATTATAAGCGATAGAGTCGTGTTCAGCAAACACCAGCACGTTCTCCTTGAGAACAGTCACATCATCGGCGCTGACCGTTGCCGGCACATCGCCTAATGATTGGGCGCACACACACATCGTGGCAAGCGCCAACATGGATGTTAATAGTAATTTCTTCATATTCTTTTTTGTTCTAAAAAGTGATTTTGGTTATCTTTTTCTTATTGCATGAATGCCACTACTCACGCCTACAGCTTTAACCGGTCTAGCGATAATATGAATAATGGCACTCTACAAGCCGTGGGAGTTACAGGTCAATGCCGCTCAGGTCGCTGATCTGGTCCTTGACTTTGTCAAACAATTCCTTGATTTGCGCCACGTTGTCGCTATTGCCCAACAACTCCTCCATGTGCATGATTGTTCTGCCGGTAAACGTCAGCAGACCATAGTACACGTGGTTGCCCGTGTTGTCAAAGTCGGTCTCGACCTGGCAACCCTTGCTCTTGAGATAGTCGGCCATCTCAACGCCCACTTGATAGTTCATGTACAGGTCACCTGAACTGTGCATGATAAAGAACTTGGTGGCCCTGCTGGGCTGCCAGTTCTGGCCCGGACCGCACAGCGAGTTGCTGCGGAACTTGTCATAGACGACCTTGCCGATTCCGCTCTTGTAGTTGCAGGCGGCAGGTGTTAGTACATCACTGATTTTCTCGGT
>CACZAC010000025.1 GCA_902779125.1 uncultured Bacteroidales bacterium
CGAGAAGCCACGAACGTTGATGGAAACAGCCGAAACGTTACCACCAGGAGCGGCGGCGATGCGCACACCAGCTGCCTTACCATAGAGGGCGGTAGCAAAATTGGGAGCACCCGTCTTCACGAGCTCCTCAGCAGTTACCGAGCTCACAGCGTAACCCAGCTTCTTCTGGTCTTTCTTGATACCCATACCGGTCACGACGACTTCACTCAGCGCGTTAGCGGCCTCGTGCATCTCGATGCTGACTGTGCTGCGGCCCTTCAGGTCGACAGCCTGGGTCTGATAACCGACGTAGCTGATTTCCAGCGTACTGGTCGTCGGGCAGTTCAAGGTGAAGTTACCGTCTATGTCGGTAACTGTACCCGTGGGACTGCCTAAAACTTTGACTGAGGCACCGATGACAGGCTCCCCGTTCGGATCAACGACCACACCGTTCACTTGGGCCAGTGCAATCATTGCCACAAACGCGAAGGCAACCGTCAAGCCGGTTCTCTTGATGAAGTTGAAAAGGTTTTTTTTCTCTTTCATGCCTTTTAGTTTTTTGGTGAATAAATATGGTTAATTTAAATAATGTGATGATATCATGTTAATCGATTGGTAGTCATAATAATTGCTATCAGTCATTAAAATCAGCCCGCTAAATTAGCATTTTTTTAGAATTTAACGAATTTTTTCGGAGGAAATTTGACCATATTAACAGAAAAAAACCCTTTATTGGCAGCATCTCGACGTCTTTTAGCCCCTTTTTTTAGAATATCTCAAGTCCAGCCAAAGTCTGTTGAAAGTAGAGAGATGTTAGTGTAAAGATAGCAAAAAAAGCATAAAAACATGACCGATAACCCTGCGATGTGCCAATTATTTGTAATTTTGTGCCAAAACAGAAATGAAATGATGAAACATTTGCTAATAGTGGTAACGGTGGCGCTGATATTGGGCAGTTGTGCCGAGAAGAAGTCACCGCTAGATGCCGAGGCACGCGACAGCGGCATGAGGGCTGCTGCAGCGCTTGTGGCTGTTGACCATACCGACACGATGTCGATGGAACGCGCCGTGATGGATGCCAAGGCCAAACAGAGCGTATATGCGCTCAAACGTGATTCTGCTGCAGTCAGAGCCTTTGACGAGGCTTTCCGCTCCTACCTCAAGGAGAAAGATAAACCATTGTATCAATCCATATTTCCTGATGAGAAATGAAACGATTGCCATTATTTTTAATATGCCTAATGCTGCTGTTCACCGCCTGTGGAGGCGCTGGCAAGCGCGGCGAGGCAGCGGGGCACAGGTTTCTCGCAGCTTGGGGCGATACAGCAGCAATGCACCTCACGGTGCAGCAGTTCGATGCCCTGCGTGGTGACAGCCTCATGTGGCCCTGGCAGGTGAAAGCCGCTAATCGCGCCTTTGCTGGTGTATTGATGGCCGATGGCCGTGACTCGTTGCTGCAGGCCGCTCATGTGATTACCCTCTCGTCACAGGAATTGGCTCAGCTCAAGTGTCAGCCCATGATAGAATTGTTGAGGAAACGCGCGTTTGACACCGACTCGGCAGCCGACTACCTGTCGCTCATCCATTGGCTATGTTTCACGGTGGGCTATGACCGTCACGCCGAGGTGTTTGACAGCACCTTGCAGGCCATGGTCGATAACAATTCGTTGAGTGAGCAGATGGACATCTATGTGCAGTGCTCGCGTCCTGCCGCTTTGGGTGCTGCCCTTGCTGCTGATGCCAACCAGCCTGATGCCGACATGGATGACATCAACAAGCGCATTGAGATTCTGCGTAATACCTACACTCCTGCTGATTTCAAGACCTTTGAGGCCGCTTACAAGGCCGCTTTAAAAGAAAAATAACCATTTGACTTCTAATAATTTATTGATATGAAACTATTTCAAGAATACCTTGACTCGGTGAACATGGCGATAGCCACAATACCTTATCCACAGCATCCTGGCCAGTTATATGAACCCATTGCCTATCACATGGCGTTGGGTGGCAAGCGCGTGCGCCCGGTGCTTACGCTGATGGCGTGTGACGCGATGGGTGGTGACTCCGCTATGGCCACCGATGCTGCTGTGGGTCTGGAGATGTTCCATAACTTCACCCTTCTACATGACGATGTGATGGACAATGCCGACGTGCGTCGCGGCAAACCCGCAGTGCACCGCCGTTGGGATGACAACACTGCCATTCTGAGCGGCGACACGATGCTGACCATTGCAACCCAATATATCGCCCGCATCGCCAACTGGCAGGTGATGAACCTGTTCAACAAGACAGCCATTGAGATTTATGAGGGACAGCAGTGGGATATGGACTACGAGAACCGCAACGACGTTACCGTCGAGGAGTATATCAACATGATTCGTCTCAAGACATCGGTATTGTTGGGATGTGCCTTGAAAACGGGCGCTCTCATTGCTGATGCCGACGACATGGAGGCCGACCTGCTCTATCAGGCCGGCGTGAACATGGGTCTGGCTTTCCAGTTGCGTGATGACGTGCTCGACGTGTGGGGCGACCCTGAGACCTTCGGCAAGGAAATCGGCGGCGACATCATGAATAACAAGAAGACCTTCCTGCTCATCAACGCCATGCAGCTCGCCGTGGACGACGATGCCGACGAACTGCGCCACTGGCTCAACGACCCCTATACCTCCCGCGACGAGAAGGTGCCCGCCGTGACCGCACTCTACGAGCGCTTGGGGGTGCGTCGATTGGCCGAGGCTGCCATCGCCCACTACAACGAACTGGCTATCAACGCGTTCAGCCGAGTAAAAATGAGCGATGATGACAAAGAGGCGTTTGTGGCACTAGCCAACCGCCTATCAGGCCGCCAGTTTTAGTTAGGAGTTAGAAGTTAGGAGTTAGAAGTTAGAAGTTAATATGGATAGTGCTATTAGAAATAAAAGCAAACTTTTTGCTATTCGGATAGTGAAGTTATATCGCTATTTGTGTAGTGAAAAAAAAGAATACATCCTCTCAAAACAATTGCTGCGCAGTGGCACAAGTATTGGCGCCAATGTCGTTGAAGCACAGGCTGCTATAAGTAAAAAGGAATTCCTAGCGAAGATGTACATCTCATTTAAAGAATGTAATGAAACGGAGTATTGGCTTGAATTGCTACACGATACAGATTACCTCACTGACGATGAATTCGTGTCAATTCGTCAAGATAACATTGAATTGAAAAAACTGCTAAGTAGTATCACTTATACCACATACCAAAATCTACAAAACTCCTAACTTCTAACTTCTAACTCCTAACTCCTAACTATGATAGACAGTCATTCTCATATTTATTGTGATGCCTTTGATGAGGACCGTGAGGCGGTCATCTTGAGGGCCCGTGAAGCGGGTGTGCGCCATATTGTGCTGCCGAATGAGAATCTCGAGAGTGTGCCCCGTCTGGCTGCCATGCATGAGCAGTATCCCGATTATGTCTCGATGGCGCTTGGGCTTCACCCTGAGGACGTGAAGGATGATTACCTTGATGTGCTCGGCAAGTTGCGCCCCATGCTTGACCAGTATCCCGTTGTGGCAATTGGGGAAATCGGTATTGACCTGTATTGGGACAAGACTTGGCGCGAACAGCAACATCGAGCACTCGACATCCAGTTGCACTGGTGCCATGAGTTGGGTGTGCCTTTCATCATGCATTGCCGTGAGGCGCTTGATGACATCCTCGATGTCATCGACCATCTCGACTGCCCTGTGCCGCAAGGCGTGTTCCATTGTTTTGCTGAAACACCTGCTGACGTGGAGCGTGTTCGCCGCAGGGGCGATTTCTATTTTGGCGTGAACGGCGTGGTGACTTTCAAGAAAAGTACTGTGCCTGAGTTGTTGCCCGTCATCGGCCTCGACCGCCTGTTGCTGGAAACCGATGCTCCATATCTGACTCCCGTTCCACACCGTGGCAAGCGCAACGAGAGCGCCTATATCCCTCACATCAACGACTTCATCGCCAAATCATTAGGCGTCACCCCCGAGGAGGTCAGCGCTGCTACCGACCGCAACGCAATCAACCTATTCCATTTGCCACTATAGTTTCTAGAGTATAATATAATAATGAGGACCCGTAACTTGACGCTGCGGGTCCTCATTGTGTCATACTGATAATCGATTACCAGATGATGGCGCGGTCGGCGGGATCGAGCCACATCTTGTCGCCGGGCTTGATGCCGAAGGCGTCAAAGAAGGTGTCGATGTTCCTCAACGTGGCGTTCACGCGGTAGCGACCGATGGAGTGGGGGTCACTCTTGGTCTGCTGGAAGATGGCTTCCTCGGTCATGTTGTCGGCCCAGATGCGGCCATAGCTCAGGTAGAAACGCTGAGTGGGAGTGAAACCGTCAATCTTCTTACCTTCACGGAACTGTTGCGTGTTGCGGAAGGCGTCATAGGCGATGCGCAGACCACCCTGGTCGGCGATGTTCTCGCCCAGGGTGAGGTGACCGTTGGCGTGCTGATCCTTGACAACAATAATCTGGTCGAACTGGGCAGCAAGCTTCTCGGCAGCCTCTTGGAACTTCTGTGAGTCCTCCTCGGTCCACCAGTCGGTCATGTTGCCGTACTGGTCGAACATACGACCCTGGTCGTCAAAGCCGTGAGTCATCTCGTGGCCAATTACAACACCGATGGCACCGAAGTTGGTAGCATCGTCGGCCTCTACATCAAAGAAGGGAGGTTGCAGGATGGCAGCGGGGAAGCAGATTTCGTTGGTGGTGGGATTGTAGTAGGCGTTCACCGTCTGCGGAGTCATGCCCCATTCGTCCTTGTCCACGGGCTTGCCCATCTTGTCGAGGTTGCGGCGGGTCTCATACAGGCTGGCGGCCTTGATGTTGTCATACAGGCTCTTGCTGGGGTCTACTTGCAAGCCACTGTAGTCGCGCCACTTGTCGGGATAACCGATCTTGACGGTGAAGGCGTTGAGCTTCACCAGGGCGTTGATTTTGGTCTGCTCGCTCATCCAGGTCAGTCCTGCGATGTGTGCGGCGAGTGATTTGCGCAGCTCGTTGATGAGTTTCATCATCTTCTCCTTGCTACCGTGAGCAAAGTATTTGTTGACGTAAATCTCACCTACTGCCTCACCCAGCAAGCTGTTGGGGAAGCCCAGGGCACGTTTCCAACGGGGCTGGCGCTCCTTTGAGCCGCTCAGTGTGCGGCCGTAGAAGTCAAATGAGGTCTCACCAAAAGCGTCGCTCAGGTAGTTTGCCGAGCTCTTGATGAGGATGCCTGCCATGTAGTCGCGCATCTGCTGCTCGGTGAGTTTGGTCATCAGGTCGTTGGCGACAGCCATCACCTTGGGTTCAGTCAGGATGACCCATTCCACTTGAGGGGTACCAATCAGGTTGAAGTACTCTTTCCAGTTCATGGCGGGATAGTCGGCCTGGAGCTGCTCCACGGTGCGGATGTTGTAGAGCTTGGTGTAGTCGCGTGCCTCGGCGCGGTCCATCTTAGCCTGAGCAAACTTGTACTCGATGTCATAGATGGTCTTGCAGGCGCGGTTTGCCTCTTTCTTGCTGTAACCGGCGAGCATGAACATCTTCACGAGATAGTCCTTGTAGGCTTGCTGAATCTTCTTGCTGTCGGCGTCGGTGTTCAGGTAGTAGTCCCTGTCGGGCAGACCACTGGTACCGGCACTGAGCCACATCACATTCATGTCGCTGTTCTTGAGGTCGGTCTCAACGCCAGCGCCGAAGAACGGGTTGCCAATCGACAAGTGCTGGTCTGCGATAAATTTCGTCAGGTCCTTTTTCTTGAAGGCCTTGATGTTGGCCAAGTCAGCCATCAGGGGCTGTGCGCCCTCGCGGTTCAGACGGTCGCTGTCCATAGCCATCTTGTAGAGGTCGGCAACTTTCTGGTCCACGGTGCCAAACTTGTGCTCAGTCTTGCCCAGTTCCAGGAACATGTCGCGCAGGCGGTTCTGGTTTTCCTCTGCAATCACATTAAACACGCCATAGGAGGAATACTCAGGATGTTTACTCAGCGGGTTGGCCTTCATCCAGCCACCACCGGCATACTCATAGAAATCGTCACCCGGCTTCACGCTCAGGTCCATGTCAGCACGGTTCACGCCGTGTGTCACTTGTGCCTTCACACCAGGCACAGCAGCCATCAATATGGCCATAGCTAATAACATTTTCTTCATTATTATAAAAAACTTTGGTTTAAGTTAATGTCTGTCAATTACCAGCCTGCAAAAATAGTAAAAAGTCTTGAAATAATCCTCTCGTCAGGACTAGATAATCCATTGAGTCTAGAATGGGACGTTTTTTTCTTCTGGGTCTTGGTAGAAGTCCATGTTGGGTGCAGTGGGGCTGAAGCCGTCGCCAACGGGTGAGGCAACTGGAGAAGCTGCTGCGGGTGCGGCGTTCATTTTGGACTCGTAGGTGGTCTCGCTGCCCAAGAGGTCTTGCTCGCCCTGGTTCTCGAAACGGGCGTACTTGCTGACGAAGTGCAGGTTGATGGTGTCGGTGGCACCACTGCGGTGCTTGGCGACGATGAATTCGGCGACACCCTTGATGCTGTTGCCCTCGGCGTCCACGCTGGATTTGGTGTAATACTCGGGTCGGTGAATGAAGCATACGATATCGGCATCCTGCTCAATGGCGCCCGACTCGCGCAAGTCGCTGAGCTGCGGGCGTTTGCCCAGCTTGTCATCGGCGGCGCGGGTCTCGACGCTGCGGTTGAGCTGCGACAGGGCAATGATGGGGATATCCAGCTCCTTAGCCAGCTGCTTGAGGTTACGCGAGATGGTACTTACCTCCTGCTCGCGGCTGCCGAACTTCATGCCCGTGGCGTTCATCAGCTGCAGGTAGTCGATGATGATGATTTTCACACCGTGCTCACGCACGAGGCGGCGTGCCTTGGTCCTCAGTTCAAAGATGGACAGTGACGGCGTGTCATCGATATACAGTGGTGCGGTGCTCAGGCTGCGTGTGCGGGTAATGAGGTTTTCCCATTCAGGCTGCGTCAACTGGCCGCTCTTGATTTTTTCGCCTTCAAGTGAGCAGACGTTGCTGATGAGTCGGTTCACCAGCTGCAGGCTCGACATCTCGAGCGAGAACACGGCGACGGGGTGGTTGTAATCCACAGCCATGTTCTTGGCCATCGACAGGACAAACGCCGTCTTACCCATCGCAGGACGTGCCGCGATGATGATGAGGTCGCTGTTCTGCCAGCCGCTGGTGAGGCGGTCGAGCTGGTGGTAGCCAGATTCCAGACCGCTAAGACCGCTCTCGCGGTTAGCGGCCTCCTCAATCTTCTTGATGGCGTCCTGAACGGCGTTCTCGATAGGGATGACGTCGCGCTTGAGGGTGTTTTTGCTGATTTCAAACAGTTTGCCCTCGGCTTCCTGCATCAGGTCATAGACATCGATGGACTCGTCAAAAGCGAGCGCTTGCACTTGGCTGCTGTAGCTGATGAGTTCGCGTGCCAGATACTTCTGTGCCACGATGCGCGCGTGGAATTCGGCATTAGCGGCACTCGATACCAGACCCGTCAGCTCACTGATGCGGATGGCACCACCCACCTCGTCGAGCACCTTGTTGGTGCGCAACTGGTCGGTGACGGTGAGCATGTCGATGGGTTTGCCGTTGGCAGCCAGCGACTGGATGGCCTCATAAATCTTCTGGTTGGCGGGGTTGTAAAACGACTCGGGCTTAAGGATTTCACACACGTTGTTATAAGCGTCCTTTTCAAGCATCAACGCTCCGAGGACGGCATCTTCTAGTGAGGTGTCCTGGGGTGGCAGTTTGCCGAATTCGCTGACGATTTCGGACTCATGTGTGGGTCGAGTGCGACGTCGCGCCTGCTTGCCTACTTCAAATTCTTCCATTGTATCTTGTTTTGTTCGTTGTCTGTCGGGTTAATCTCACGCAAAGTTTTGTCAAACGACAGTGACATCTTTAGCAACCGTTTTAATTGATGTCGAGGTCGTTTGATAATTGCGAGGGCAAAGGTAGTGAAAATCGTTGGATAATCCCGTAGTGGTTATTTACATTCTTTTGACATGATGTTGACAATAATAAGAATCGTGAATTGATTTTTTATCTTTGATTTAGTTTTGTTGTTAGAGAATTATAGTATTTTTGTCGTCAAAGTGTAACACCTAAATGAAAAGATTATGAGATTTTACAGGATGATATCTTTGGCCGCTGTTGCCATGCTGGCATTGGCTGCCCAAGCGCAGCAGGCGACCATGACGGTCAACGACGAGGAACGTCACCAGACCATTACTGTAACGGCTGTGGGGGACGACATTGTGCGTGTTGACGTGACGCCCGACGATTGGAAAGGAAAGCGGTTGCCATCGCTGGCGCAGGCCAAGAACTTGAAAACCGAAGCCAAGGTCGAGAACTTGGGCGAGGATATGAGCGTGATGCGCACCGCCAGCGGCATGAAGGTGGCCTATGTCAACGGCACAATCACCGTAGGCTGTGGTAATAATTTCTTTATCACCGACCTGTGTGACCGCAGTTCATCGACATTGCGCCTGCTGCACCAGGGCCAGGAATCGTTCTACGGCGCTGGCGAGCGCGGCTACTCGTTTAACCTTGCCGGCGACACGCTCATCAACTACAACAGTCAGAACTACGGCTACCAGATGGGCGAGAAACGCACCAAGCTGATGGGAATTACCATGCCGATGGTGATTTCGTCCAAAGGTTACGGCGTGTTCTTTGACGACTTCTGCAAGTCTTCGCTCTATTTGGGAGAGCAAATCCAATATACCACTACATCGCCTCAGCCTGTGTCCTATTATGTCATCAATGGTAACGGCAAGGTCGAGAATGTGGTCAGGAACTTCACGTGGCTTGTGGGACGTCAGGAACTGCCGCCACTGTGGACGCTGGGTTATATCACATCCAAGTATGGCTACCGTGACCAGCGCGAGAGCGAGGGCGTGGTCGATACCCTCAAGCGCGAGGGCTATCCGCTGGACGGCATCGTGTTCGACCTGTACTGGTATGGCAAGGAGGAGGACATGGGACGCCTGGAGTGGGACAAGCAGCAGTGGCCTGACCATCGCGGCATGCTGCGCAATTTCAAGCAGAAAGGTGTCAACGTGGTGACCATCTCTCAGCCCTATGTGTTGACCAACGGTCGTGCCATCGACAATTATAAATTGCTGGACCCCCAAGGCCTGTTCTGTAAGACCGACGGCACCGACACGACTCACACGGTGACCATCTGGGTGGGGCAGGGTGGCATGTTTGACGTGTCCAATCCCGCCACACGCCAGTGGATGCGTGACCGCTACAAATCGCTGACCGAGGAGGGCGTGACCGGCTGGTGGGGCGACCTGGGCGAGCCTGAGAAGCATCCGCTCGAAATCCGCCACTACAACGGCCTGACCGCCGAGCAATACCACAACTATTACGGCAACGAGTGGAGCCGCATTATCTATGACATGTTCAAGGAGGATTATCCCGACCGTCGTCCGATGGTCATGATGCGCGCCGGTACTGCAGGCCTGCAGCGTTATTCCGTCTTCCCCTGGTCCACCGACGTGTCCCGCTCGTGGGGCGGCTTGCAGCCACAGGTCACCATCATGCTCAATGCGGGCTTGAGCGGTCTGGGCTATATGTCGCATGACGTGGGCGGCTTTGCCGTGGACCCCAACAATAAGCGCGACGGCGAACTCTACATCCGTTGGTTGCAACTGGGTTTGTTCTCGCCGATGCTGCGCACCCACTCGACTTATCATGCCGAGCCCTATAACTACACCGAGTTTGGCGACCTCACGTTGCGTATCATCAAGGAGCGCTACACCTGGTTGCCCTATAACTACACGCTGGCCTATGACAACGCCCGCAACGGTCTGCCCATGGTGCGTCCGCTGGGCTTCTATGAGGATGATAAGGACATCGCCCGTTATGATAGTATTTGGGACCAGTACCTGTGGGGCCACGATGTGATGGTAGCACCCGTGATGCAGCAGGGAGCCGTGAGTCGCGACATTACCTTCCCCGACGGCACCTGGGTGGACATCAACCATCCCGAACGTCGCTACGCGGGCCACACGACCGTCAATTATGCCGCACCGCTTGAGGTGCTGCCGTTGTTCGCCCGTGCCGGAGCCTTCATTCCTCAAGCCAATTACCCGATGGATAATGTGGGCGATTACAACCCCGACAAACTGGACATTGTCTATTATACCAGCGAGACACCGTCAACATACACCCTGTTTGACGACGACCTGCATTCGACTGGTACGCTGGCCAGGGATAAGCACCGTGAGATACAGTTCGTTGCAACCCCTCAGGGGAAAACGTGCTTTATCACTATACAGGGCCGTGGCAACATCGAAGGCGATGCGCCCAGCAAGGACTATCGCTTGATTGTCCCTGCTGCACCCAAGCCCAAACAGGTGAAAATCAATGGCAAGAAGGCTGTTGGCATGACCTATGACAAGCGCACATCAACGCTCACCATTCCCCTCGCCATCGCTGACGTCGCCCAGGCCACCATCATCGAAATAACCAAATAAATGTATAGAAAACAATAAGTACAATAAATACTATGCCATTCGGCAGAATGGCAGTACCTTTGAGGCGATGTTTGAGCAAGAGATAAAGCAATATGACCAGCTGGTCGAGGATTATTTAGAGCGAATCGCAAAGCCAATGGGCGACTTGGAGTTCAGAAAACACTCTGAGATTATCTTTTCATGCCACAGTTGCGGTATTGAGGGCTCTTCGTTCTCGGTCGATGACACTCGGGCACTGTTTGAACAAGGTTTGGGCTATTACCCTGTGGGTAAGACATTGCTGGAATGTCAGGAGATGGCCGACCATTTCAAGGCGTACGAGTGGATGCACGATAATTTGGACCATCCTTTTGATGTCGAGTTGATGAAGACACTCAATCGCTTGGTTATGCTTAACACCTTACCTTATCGGGTGCCTGGTGCCGTTCCCGGCGAGTTCACTACGGTGGATATGGCTGCTGGAGACACCCTGTTTGGTGAACATGAGAAGTTGATTTCCCAAGTTCCACGCCTAATGGAATCAACCGCTCGTGCCATTGCTGCAGGTGAAATTCATCCAATGGTCATAGCAGCTCGTTTCCATTGCTTCTATGAGTATCTGCACCCGTTCCGTGATGGTAACGGTCGCACAGGACGACTGCTCTCCAACTTCATTCTCTTGCAGTATGGCTTACCCGAACTAATCATACGCAAAGAGGACCGCCAACAATACATTGCTGCTTTGAAAGCTAGACGCACTGAGGGAACAGATGAGCATCTCGTCGCCTTTTTCTTTAAAGCAGCTATCCTGCAGATGCATGATGAACTTGACCAAAAAAAGAAAGGGAGCCGCCCTATGCTTTTTTTCTGATCATCTGCTTTTCTGTTTTTTTAATAGAGATAATGAAAAATGACAACAAGGGACAATCGTTTTAATGCTTGTCCCTTGTTGTCTAAATCGGTTGTCCTTGTTGTCTGCGGAATGGTAGGGATTAAATCACTACGGCGGTGCCGCTGGTGGCGACCATGAGCATGGAGTTGCTCTCGCCAATGGTCTCGTAGTCGATGTCGATGCCTACGATGGCGTTGGCGCCCATAGCCTGGGCTCGCTCCATCATCTCGGTCATGGCTGTGTCTTTAGCTTTGCGCAGCACTTTCTCGTAGCTGGAGGAGCGTCCGCCCACGATGTCGCGGATACCGGCAAAGATATCCTTCATGAAGTTGGCGCCGATAATTGTTTCGCCAGTCACTACACCTTTGTACTCTCTAATCATGTAACCCTCAACTTGGGGCGTTGTTGTCAGTATCATATCTCTATTCATTTAATTATTTGGTAAAACACATCTTGTCAATCCTGCAAAAAATATGCCAAAGAAAAAATCGATAAAAATGTAGTTTTTGGTCATTGTGTTGCGTCTAAGGAGTAAAAACTATAAAAACTGGAATTATGGAACAGAATGAAATCAATATCGAGAAGCAGGAGTTGATGGAGCGCATCAAGGAGGTATATGAAAATGCAAATTGGCCTAAAAACAAGTGGTTGAGAATTGCCGAGTCTATTTTTATAGCGTTTCTGCCTTTTGTGATTTTATTCGATGAAATCACCGAAGGAGCGTTCGGCCTGGAACAATCTATTTATTTGGCGTTCTGTATCTTATATGCCATTCTTCTAATCGCAGTCGACTACAGGAGATTTTTATGGAGTAAGCGGGTTCAGCAAGCCGAGACCGCTCACGATTTGCTTGAAGTTACCGATATAGACACCAGAGAGAATAAGGTGGGTATTAGTGTGCTGATAGCCATCCTTGCCGCATTAATCCTGTCATCGCTCCTGTTCAATCATGAAATGATGTGGGCTGTAATTGTAGCAGTCCTGGCTGTCGCCCTGATAGCTCTCTTGATATTTGTCAAGCCCCGTCAAGGCAAGGATATCAAGCGCTTGAGGGAGCTTGTCAGTCAAGAAAATCTTTAAAAAATGTTAATTAATTTGGATTATATGGAGAGTATACCTTACCTTTGTAGTGTACTAGTTAAGTAGTACACTAGATAAGTAATAATAATTCACTCTAAAATATCATCTGTTATGGAAACAAAGTATTTGAACAATGAGAAAAGCCTCCGCATCAAGGAACTGTATAGCCAGTCCGTCAAGAAGTGTGCAAAGGCTGCCAAGGAGCAGCAGTACGAAGGGATAGTTCTCTGCACGGTAATTCCCATCGCTGCATTTTTGCTATTTGTCAATTCTCCCATGGCGTGGTTGAAGGGCGTGACGGTTGTTGTCTTGACGCTGATGCTTGCCTTCTCCTTTTGGTACCACATTAAGGTGATCACCCGCATGAGTAACGCTGGTGATGTTGATGAACTCTTGAGCATCAATGAATCGATGAAGAAGTACAGGAGATTCAGTTATTGCGTGGGCCTTTTATTGATGGGCATTGCCTATGGAATCCTCCATTACCACGGCAGCGTGAATGACGTCCTGATGCGTGCCATGCCTTTTGGCATCGCTATGGCAATCGCATGGGCAATCTCGTGTTTTTACGAGACAAAAGATTGCGCGGAAATCAAGGAAATCAAACAATTATTAAGTGAAGAATAAAAAAGTATCATATTTTTGTAACTTTTTGACTGCTTTTTGCGTCTATAGAATAAACAGTAACCAAATAAACCCAGATACAACAATGAAACGTCAAATCATCAATAGATTACTGAGTGTGATTATGGTAGTGCTCGCGGGCCTCACGGCTATGGCACAGGACTACAACGGCACTTGGCGCGGCAACATGGTTGCCGGACCGCAGTCGGTGCCCCTGGTCATCCACATCCAGCAGAACGGCGAGAGCATCACTGTCACGATGGACTCCCCGATGCAGCAGCTCTACGACGTGCCGACCAAGGCTTCGTTCGAGGGTAACAAACTCACCGTGACCGAGCCACAGGGCGGCGGTGTCTATAAGGCCGAACTCAAGGGCAACACCCTCGAGGGAACGTTTACCATCATGGGCTACCCCATGCCGCTGAACATGACGCGCGATGAAGTGAAGGCGCCTGGTGACGACGGTGATTGGGTGACCGACTCGCTGCTTAACGCGTTTGACAACATCCAGCTCGAGGGCATTGAGGTCACCGCCCAGCGTCAACTCATCAAGCAGGAGGTGGACCGCATTGGCTACA
Organism: uncultured Bacteroidales bacterium; assembly: GCA_902779125.1. Classification (GTDB taxonomy): domain Bacteria; phylum Bacteroidota; class Bacteroidia; order Bacteroidales; family Muribaculaceae; genus Sodaliphilus. Next base: position 13,637 of record CACZAC010000025.1, read on the forward strand.
ATATTGAGGCTGATGCCGACAGTAAGACCAATAATGTGCTCACCATGCTGCGCAAGGTGCCTCTGGTCAGTGTTGACGGTCAGGAAGAGATTCGTGTCAACGGTCAGACCAATTTTCGAATCTTCCGCAACGGCCATCCCGACCCTTCGCTCGAGCACAATGCCAAGGACCTGCTCAAGGCGATGCCGGCCAGCAGCGTCAAGCGCATTGAGGTCATTACCGACCCGGGCGCCAAGTATGACGCTGAGGGCACTTCGGTCATCCTCAACATCGTGATGTCCGACAGAACCGTCCTCAAGGGCGTTTCGGGTATGGCGACCGCGATGGCGACGCACATGGGTGATATCGTGGGCGGCTTGAACCTGACCACGCAGCTCAACAAGGTGGTGATGTCGGTCGACTACGGCATTACCCACGGTGGCAGCCACAGCCAGAAGGTGACTTCCAAGTCGCTCTCGCACTATGAGGAGAGCGGTGCCGACCTGTTGGGCGATAGCTTCATGAATACTGACCATGTGACCATGCATTACGGCAATCTGAATGCCAGCTGGGAGCCTGACACGCTCAACCTCGTCTCGCTGTCGGTGGGTGGCTATGCTTGGGATATGGGTGGCGTTGGCTCAAACAGCAGCACCATGCGTGATGTAGCGGGGCAGACACTTTACAGCTACAACAGCAACAGCAAGTCGTCTTCGGACAGCTACAACGTGGACGGTCGCTTGGACTACCAGCGCCGCACACGCCTCAAGGGCGAGACCATTACCTTGAGTTACATGCTCTCGGCCCTGCACAACAAGAATAAGGACAACTCGTTGTATAGCGAACTGTTCAACATGCCTGTTCCCTATACCGGTGTCAATCAGAACGGTAAGGAAGACTTCAACGAGCACACCTTTCAGGTCGACTGGACGCGCCCCATTGCCACCAAGCACACCATAGAGACCGGTGCCAAATATATCTACCGCTTGAACCGCAGCCACAATGTGCTCAACTATGTGGGCATCGATGCAGATACCGACCTGCGCTTTAAGCACCTGACGCAAGTGGGTGCTGCCTATCTGAGCTATACTTTCCATAGCGGGAATTGGGATGCCCGTGCTGGTGTGCGCTACGAGCACAGTTTCCTGCGTGCCAGCTATCCCGGTGGCGAGCAGGAAGCCTTTGATGCGCACCTCAATGACGTGGTGCCCAGTGCCAGCGTGCGTTATCAGTTTAATTTTGCAAACAGCCTCAAGTTCTCCTATGCTGCGACCATCAAGCGTCCGAGCATCAACTACCTGAATCCCACAGTGGTAGAGAGCCCAACGAGCCAATCATTTGGTAATCCCGACCTGGGCAGTGCCCATAACCATTCGATGAGCCTGACCTATATGCACATCGGCCCCAAATTGACGTTTAATGTCACGCCGCAGATTCAGTTCAGCAACAACGGCATTGGTGCTGTCAAGTGGAGCGAGGGATTGGTACAGGTATCTACCTATGCCAACACGCTCAAGACCTTCTCGAGCTCGCTGTCAGGCTTTGTACAGTGGATGATTACCCAAAAGACCAACCTCGTGTTCAACGGTTCAATCTCCTATACCAATTACAAGAGCCGTGAACTCAACTTGGAGAATAACAGGCTCTCGGGCAGCTTCTTTGCCAATGTCACCCAGTATCTGCCCTGGAACCTCCAACTCACCGGATTTGCAAGCCTGTGGGGCGGTTATGTGGGCGATCTGTACGGTCACATGGGAACGAGCTTCTGGCACGGCGTATCACTGCAGCGCTCATTCCTCAAGGACAATCGCTTGACCGTGCAGCTGATTGCTGTGAATCCAATCGGTGGCAAGCACGTGAGCTTCAAGTATTATACCGACCACGGTGATGTGACGGGATGGTCGAACAGTAAGCGTGTAGCACGCCAGTTCGTTCTCTCGTTGAGTTACCGCTTCGGCTCCCTCTCCACCTACGTCAAGAAGTCCAGCAAGACCATCGAGAACGACGACCTTCTCGACAGCGGCAAGCAGTCGACCGGCGGTGGCATCACCGGAGCCCCTGGCGGTATGGGCGGTAATTAAGATAAGCGATGAATGAATTAGTAAATTAGTGATTAAAGATTATTGATGGCCTAGGCGTGTAAAGACAGCCTGGGCCATTTTTTAATTGGGTGCAATAATTGAGGCTTCTCGAGCGTTCATTATTTATAAGCAAGAAAAAATGAATCGAATAATCAATCTGTTGATGGTAACTGCGGTGTCCATGGCATTCGTGTCGTGTGAGGGTGACCATGAGGTTATTGAAACCGACTGGACAACGCTGGAAACGGTGGAGTTGAATGATCAGTATCGTAAGTATATGGACGGTGATTGGGTGTATCAGTATGACGATAGCGTGCATTTCATTGAGTTGTACTACACCTTCCACAACGAGGACAGCACTTTCTCGGGCTATTATAACGAGCTGATTCGCACCAATGTGTCTTCGGATGGAACGCCCGAGCATGACCAGTGGCAGTTGCTGTGGCAAGGGTCCTTCTCGGGAAAATGGGCCTTATTGCACAGTGTAGATTTGGGCCAAGCCTACATCTACATGGACAATATGGTTTACAAGCAAGTGCACGGCGTTTTGGCCAACTATGATGTGCTGGCGGGTAGGGTGCTGTTCTATGGCGCCAATAAGAATACGCTGCGCGTGACGACCCCGCTCACCTTCCGCCGAATCGACATGCATCATCCTCAACCTGAGGCTGATTGAGGCTTTTTACTTAGGAAATTTCAAGCTTTTGGGTGTTCCCCACTAAATTTTATGCTTCCGGTTTCTATATTTTTGGAAACCGGAATTCATTGTTTGGGCATAAACCGCGACGGGTCTTCCTTGTCCTCAACAGGCGGCGTTTCGGCAGGCTTGTCCTCGGCAATCGGTGGGGCGGGTGTTTGGGGTTGTTTGCCCTTGTGGGGCTTGTGGGTTGCGTTTTCCAGTCGTTTGAACTCCTCGCGGACGTGGCGGCGCCCGTCCTCGAAGGTGTCATCAACAGCTCTCTCGATAGTTTCATTGAACTTGAACGGCAGCAGGGACACCAGGGCTGAAATCAGCGACAAGGCAGTCAGCACAAACGACAACTTGTAGCCAATACCCAGACCGATGACGGAAAAACCTTCGCCCAGGTCGTTATCGGGGGTTACCTCGGGTGCATGACGCAGCATGATGTCGTGGAGCGTGGCGGTGTCCATATAGAACCACATCCAGATGAAAATGCAGGCGATGGCGCCCAGTACCCACCAACGGCGCTTGAGGCTGTTCAGGGCTATAGCACCAAAGCAAGCGATGAACGGTAGCAAGGCGACCAGTACATTGCTCAGCGAGAGTGCCTGGGATATGGTGCCCGCAGTAAAGCCCAAACCTGTACGGGTCCCAACCATAGAGATGTCATAAAATGGCAGGAACAGGTAGCAAATGAGTGCTAGTACGAGCAATATGTTGGTTATCGGTCTCATGTTATTCAGTAGTTAATGGCGGCATTTTAGGCCGCAATAGGTCGCGAATTTACTCATTCTAGAGCAATATCGCTTAAAATGAAACCAATTTTTTTACTTTTTCACGTTTGTTTGCTATTTGACTAATCGGTCAAATCCGATTCTTTGGCTTGGATTTGGCTGTCGGTATCTGTTGCAACGGTCGAGAGGACCTGCTCGCGGAATTGTGTGTCTTGATTGAGGCGCTCCAACGCTTTCTTGGACGCTACTTGGTGGGATTCTTTCTTGCTGTAGCCCACGCCTTCGCTGGCATGGATGCCTCCCAGGATAACGGCGGTACGGAAAACGGGATTTTTGCCCTCGTCGGTGTAGGATTCGACGAGTTCATACTGGATAGTGATTTTGTACTTCTGTGTCCACTCGATGAGGCGCGATTTGAAGTTCTGCTCGTTTTTTACCAGGGTGTTGAGGTCAAAGTGCCTCTTAATCAATTGTTTGATGATGAACTTGCGGCATCGCTTGTAGCCCTGGTCCAGATAGACGGCTCCTACCAGTGCTTCGAGTGCATTGCCGCAGTAGTAGCTGTTATGGGAAGAAAACTGCATCTTGGAACTCACATGACTGCCCAGGTGCAGTGCATTGCCGATGATGTTCAGGCTCTCACGCTGGACAATCTTGGCACGGGTAGCAGTGAGGAAACCCTCGTGTTTGTTGGGAAATGCTTTGTAGAGGAAATCGGCAACCACGGTATCCAACACAGCATCACCCAGATATTCCAGCCGCTCGTTGTTGGTCCAGTGGCCGTCGGGTGTCTTTATGGGCTTGGACCGGTGAATCATCGCGAGTCGGTAGAGCTTGATGTCATGAGGATAATAGCCGGTGATGCGGTGTATAAAAACATAAAGCTCCTTATCCTTGACGAAAAGGAGCTTTATAAGTGATATGACGTCAGATGGAAGCATCGTTTGTCAGAAGCCAGGAGTATTATTTCTGGAATTTCTTGACGATGATGCTGGCATTATGTCCGCCGAAACCAAACGTGTTGGACAGAGCAATGTTAACAGTGCGCTTCTGTGCCTTGTTGAAGGTGAAATTCATCTTGTAGTCGATGTTATCATCCTCGTCGCCATCAGCATGGTTGATGGTGGGAGGAATGATATCATCGCGGCAGGCCAACAGGCAGAATACGGCTTCCATAGCACCAGTAGCGCCCAGCATATGGCCGGTCATCGACTTGGTGCTGCTCACGTTGAGCTTGTAAGCGTGGTCGCCGAACACGTCTTTCACAGCCTGTGCTTCGCTCAGGTCACCTACGGGAGTGGATGTACCGTGGGCGTTCACATAGTCAACATCCTCGGGCTTGATGCCGGCGTCCTCGATGGCACGCTGCATCACGAGCTTGGCGCCCAGACCTTCGGGGTGACTTGCGGTGATGTGGTAAGCGTCGGCACTCATGCCGCCACCGATAACCTCACCGTAAATCTTGGCACCGCGTGCGAGTGCATGCTCGAGTTCCTCGAACACCAGGCACACACCGCCCTCGCCCATGACAAAGCCGTCGCGTGAACCGCTGAAGGGCCTGGAAGCGCCTTCGGGGTCATCGTTGCGCAACGAGATGGCTTTCATGGCATTGAAGCCTCCCACGCCAGCGGGGAACAAGGGAGCCTCGCTACCACCGGTAACGATGGCTTTAGCCTTGCCCATACGCACATAATTGAACGCGTCAATCAGGGCGTTGGTCGAGGTGGCGCAAGCCGAGACGATACCGAAGTTGGGACCGCGGAAACCATACTTGATGGAAATCTGGCCGGCAGCAATATCGGCAATCATCGTCGGGATGAAAAACGGACTGTACATCGGACCGCGGTCCTCGTGGCGAGCATAGTCGCCAGCCTGCTCTTCAAAGGTGTGCAGACCACCGATACCTGACGAGAAAATCACGCCCACCTCGTCGCGGTTGATGCCGTCGGCAAGAAGGTTGGCGTCCTCGACAGCCTGCTTGGCACAGGCAAGCGCATACTGTGTGTACAGGTCATTGCGCTTGAAATCCTTCACTTCGCGGCGGTCGTTGGGATCGGTCACGTAGTTCAGTGGATCAAATCCCTTGATTTCGCAAGCGAACTTGGTCTTGAACAGTGTCGTGTCAAAATAGGTAATGGGTCCTGCACCACTCACTCCCTTAAGGGCGTTGTTCCATGTGGTTTCAACGTCCAATCCTAAGGGAGTAATGGCACCAAGACCTGTTACCACAACTCTCTTTAATTCCATGTGGTAATTTGGAAATTTAAAGAATTTATTCGGCGGCCTTTGCTTCTTCGATGAATTTGATGGCGTCGCCTACGTTTTGGATGGTCTCAGACTTGTCATCGGGGATCTTGATGTCGAACTGCTTCTCAAATTCCATGATCAGCTCGACGGTATCATACTCTTTCTTCAATTTCTGACATAGTCGTAATTTTTAAAAAATAGTTATTGTTAAAAATGTATGTTCACAATTTTGAGACTGCAAAGGAAATACAAATTCTTCAAACAATAAAGAAATTTTTACTTAATTTGCGCCCTATTGGGTATTTTTAGTCTTTATCTTGATGAAAGACAATGTTTTTAAAGAAATTTTTAAAGTTTTTACTTCAAACAATTGTTAAAAAATGTAATTATTTTCTTGTTTTGCGCCTTTGTGCTTTTCCTGAAGGGCCTGCCCGGCGCAAAAATCATCCATTGGACTAGCGCCCCTGGGAAAGGTTTAATCGGTTGGAAAATTTTTGATTTTTGTTGCCATTAAGGACTTTAAGGTCCTTAAGGTATTTAGAGTCCTTAAAGTCCTTAAAGTCTAGTAGCGATGGCTAGAATTCCAATTGGTTGAGGTCTATTATCTGTCCCTCGTTGGCCAGACGTGTGTTGGGGAAGACGCTGAGCGCCTCTTCAAGCAGCGGAATCTCGTCAAGGTAGCGCTTGGAAAAATGGCCGATGATGAGTTGCTTCACGCCGGCATCGCGGGCGACGGTTGCCGCTTCGAGCGCGGTGCTGTGATAGCGCTTGTGGGCCTTGAGGCGCAGGCTCTCTTCGTAGGTTGCCTCGTGATACAGCCAGTCCACGCCTTCGACATACTTGATGACGCGCTTGGAGAACTTGGTATCGCTGCAATAGGCATAGCTGATGGCAGGGTCGGCGGGTGTGGTCAACTGTTCATTGGGGATGACGGTGCCATCGGGAGCAATCCAGTCTTCACCCTGCCGCAATGAGTTCATTGCATAATGGGGTATATTCAGTCGCTGGATTTCCTCGCCGATGATGTGGCGCAGCTTGGGCTTCTCGCGGAACACAAAACCTACAGCCGGAACGCGGTGCACGAGCGGGAATGTGGACACTGTCATGGCGTCATCCTCGTGGATGATGCGCTTGTGGGTGTCGATGATGTTGAAGCGCACCTCAAACGGCCGCTCACGGCAGAAGTAGTCCAACATTTGCCCAAACAGCTCTGCTCCATCCTTGAAGGTGTGGATGGTCAGCGAATTGGTGCGGTTCAACAAGGCCATCGTCGATACCAGGCCCGGCAGCCCGAAGCAGTGGTCACCGTGCAGGTGGCTGATGAAAATGTGGTTCAGCCGCATGAGTTTGAGTTTCATGCGTCGCACAGCCAGCTGTGCCCCCTCGCCACAGTCAATCATCATCAGGTTGTCGCGCACGTTCAGCACCTGGCATGACGGCTGGTGCCGCGGCGTCATCGTCGCGCTCCCGCATCCCAATATGTTCAATTCCAGCCGTGTCATTGGTAGTAGTGATGTGACAATAGAAGCGGACGGGGCCTTGTCAAGGCTTCTATATCGTTTTACCTGGTCTGTTACGGTGTGCAAAGTTAGTTATAAAATGTGGATAAATAAAATGTACGCTTGTTTCCCAACAAACGTACACTTTAAACCTTAAAAATCTAATCCTATGAAAAAACTGATGCAAAATTACTGGTTTTGATACTATTGGGCAAGTTTTTGGCATAAATATTTCTAAAATTCTATTGAAAAATTGTTAAATCACCGTCCTATGAATTCTAATAGGGATAATTAAGGGCAAAAATGCGTTGTTTTGGGCTGTTGGTGGTAATTTGCTCTTGATGGAAAAAAGTAGAGGCGAGTTGCCTGTCGCAACCCGCCTCTAGAGTGAATTATCGTGCGTATGAAAGAAATGTTATGTTCGCTTTTAGTAACCGATCGACATGGTGGTGTAGTAGTTGCCGTAGCTCTCACTCATCGACAGGGTCACCCAACCGGTGTTGTTGCCGCCGTACCAGCTCACTGTCATGCCGTCGCGGAAGACGGGAGGACCATAGATGCGGGTCAGGCTATTGTAAACCCTGTTAAATCTTGTGGTGGTGTAGTAAGTGCTGTGGAACACAAACTGCGCGTTAACCAGTCGATTCAATTCGTAGTTCAGCATGGCGTCCGACCAGTAGAGGCTGAGCATGGGCACATCTCTCAGGTAGATGATGCCGTCGGCATAGCCGTCGATGTAGTAACCATTGCTGTACAGGAAATCAAGCGAAGTGTCAAAGATCGTTCCGAAGGTGATGCCCAGGATCCTGTCGATGATGGGAGCGCCAGCATAGGGGTGCCATCCAGCGGGGATTACAGGGCGATACCATGCGATGGGAGCAGGACGATAGGGACGAGCGGGGGGAGGCAGGGGGCGACTCCAGTTATGGCTCGTGAAGTTCCTGTGGAAGTCGTTGCGGTAGTGGTGATCGCTGTAGTCATAGCGGTGCTTGGGATTGTAACCGTGGTTGCCGCCATGTTTGCCGTTATCACCATGTCCCTTGCCGTGGCTGTCGTTGGGACGGTTGCCGTTAGGTCTGTCATGGCCGCCCTTGTTGCCGTTGGGCCTGTCCATGCCGCCGTTAGGCCTGTCATGTCCGCCCTTGTTGCCGTTGGGCTTATCCATGCCGCCGTTAGGTCTGTCGTGTCCACCCTTGTTGCCATTGGGCTTGTCCTTTCCGCCCTTGGTGTCGTTAGGCTTGGTGGTGCTACCGGTGCGGTTACCGTGCTGACGGTTGTCCATGATGCTGGTACTTACCGAACTGCTGCGGTCGCTCCTTGTGGCTTTACCCTTGTCAAGACCAGTGGTGGCATTGTCGCTGCGGCGCGTGATGCCCGGGGCGGTGGTCGTACCCTTGTCGCTGCCTCCGCGGGTGGTGGCGCCACGGTTGACGCTGGTGCCGGTTCCGCTGGGGCGGCTGGTGCTACTGGAGCTGCTGCGGTTCACCTGCTGGGTGGTGCTGCGGTTGTCAACCGAGCTGCTGCGGCTCACTTGAGGAGTTGCACTGCTGCGGCTGGTGGTGCCACGGTTCACCTGCGGTGTGGCTGAACTGCTACGGCTCACACTAGGGCTACTGCTACGGCTCACGCTAGGGCTACTGTTTCGGCTAACGGACGGTGCCGTTGCGCTGCTGGAACGTGAGACAGCTGCCGACTGGCTTCTGCTGCTGGTGCTGCCTCCTTGTGAACGACCGCGGCCCTGGGCCGAGGCGTCGGATGCCCCGAGAATCAGGCATCCCATGAGAGCGAAGCTCATCATGATTTTTGTAACAGAAGTTTTCATAATCGTGTTGTATTTAATAATGTTCAACAAGTGATTAAATTTCGTTTCGTTTGCTTTTTAGACTGCAATCCTCATTCCAGGTTTAAGCCCCGTATGCGCTATAAACACACCAAATCACCCTATTGGGCATATAAATGCGACCAATCACCCTTTTTCATAGATGAATCGGGCGTTGGTTTAATTTGTTTTAGGCTAATATATGCGATTATCGCAGCAATAGTTGGGCGTCGCCGTAGCTCAGGAAGCGGAAATCGTGCTTCATGGCGTAGTCGTACATGCCGCGCCACTGGTCATTGCCCACAAAGGCGGCCACAAGCAGCAGCAGTGTGGACTGTGGTTGGTGGAAGTTGGTAATCATGCCGCTGACGATGCGGTACTGGAAGCCTGGGGCAATCATCAGTTGGGTGCTGCCCATGTAGGTGTCGGCATGATGCCGGTCCAGGTAATCGATGATATTCTGCAACGCTTTCACGGTCGTGATTTCGCATGGTGTGGTATATGGCATCCACTGAGTCACGGTCAACTCTTCTTGGTCGGCATCAGAGTTCTCCTCAAGAATCTGACCGATGTAGTAGAGGCTTTCAAGCGTGCGCACACTGGTCGTGCCCACGGCAATGATGGGGCCTGGGGCATTGATGATATCTTTGATGACATCGCGCGGCACGCTGATGAACTCGTAGTGCATCGGATGGTCGCCGATGTGTTCGCTCTTGACGGGCTGGAAAGTGCCGGCACCCACGTGAAGCGTGATTTCGCGTCGACTGATGCCGCGGGCGTCACACTCGGCCAGCACTTTGTCGGTGAAGTGGAGACCGGCGGTGGGGGCTGCCACACTGCCGTCGATGTGACTATAGACGGTCTGGTAGTCGGTGGAGTCGCTTGCCTCGGTTCCTCGGTTCAGGTATGGTGGGATGGGGATTTCGCCGATTGCGTCTAGAACGTCGGCAAAGGTGCAGCGCAAGTCACCACTGTCCCAGTCAAAGGCGATTTCCCACGCATTGCCTCGCTGCTCGCCACGGGTGGCGGCAACAGTGACCTCATGGCCATCGATGGTGACTACTTGGGACAGGGGCCCTTGTTTCCAGCGTTTGCTGTTGCCCACCAGGCATTGCCACACGCAATGACCCGTTGTCTGGAAAATCTGCTCGTAGTCGCGCGGAGCTACTGGTTCGAGGCAGAAAATCTCTATCATCGACCCTGTCTCCTTGCGGAATCTCAGGCGGGCGTTGATTACGCGCGTATTATTATATATGAGTGTGGTGTGCTCGGGAAGCAGTGATGGCACTTCCCAGAATCTCCTTTCTTCGATGTTTCCACCTTTATAATATAGAAGTTTGCACTGCTCGCGTTGGGTAAGCGGATGCTTGGCGATGCGCTCATCGGGCAGGGGATAGTCATAGTCAGCGATGCGCAGGGCTCTTATGTCGTCAATCGTGGTCATGAATAAATGATGAAGATGATAGTAAAAAGTAGGGTGAAAATGAGCATATTACGGGCTGTTTCGCCCAACAGCGGGTTGAGGGCGGCGCCGTCGCGGTGCCTGAGCCTGTACCAGGTGGCGGTGTGCATCACCAGATATAAGGCTGGGATGGCCAGTGTCCACAGGGGCAGCAACTTGCCTCGAGAAATGATAATCATCACCCAAAAGGCGGCCAGTATCGCAATGGCGGTGAAACCGTTTAAGAAATAGGCAAAGGCTGTAACGGGGCGCCCTTTCATCACAGTTTGGGTCTTTTTGCCGGCTGCCCGGTCATCCTCCACGTCGCGGTAGTTGTTGATCAGCAGCACGTTGACGCCCATTAAGCCGATGGCGATAGAGAAAAGGACAACCAGCGGGTCAAATCGCAATGCCATCACATAATAAGTCAGGTTGACAGGAACAAGGCCGAAGAAGATGAACACCATGAGTTCGCCCAGACCATGGTAGGATAGGGGATAGGGACCCGCACTGTAGGCAAAGGCTCCAATAGCTATCACTATGCCTGCAGGCAGCAGCCACCAGCCGCCGTAGGGAATAAGACAGCAACCCACCACGCCAGCCAGTACCAGAAGACCGAAGGTAGCGTTCCTCAGCGTCTTGGGTTTGATGTCACCCTCGGTAACGCCTCGTCGCGGCCCTACTCGGCCAGGTTTGTCGGTTCCCTTCAGGTAGTCAAAGTACTCGTTGGCCATGTTAGATACTATTTGGGCCAACAAAGCGAATGCTAGGCACAGCAGTGCAGGTGTCCATTGGAAGTGGTGATGCCATTTGGCAAGGCCGATGGCGATGATTGCACCGCTCATCGAGACGGGTAAGGTCCTAAGCCTGAAGCACTCCAACCATATCTTAATCTGTCGTTTCATTTTCGTCTTAATCAATGCGGCTGCAAAATTACAAAAAGATTACCGAGCAACAGGACATGACCAAATTGAAAAAAGTCCAGAAATGATTTTTTTTGATTTTTTTTTGATTTTGTGTAGTTAATTGGCCAGTGCCTGCGTCTAATGGTCAAAAAGAATAAAATATTAACTGAAAAGAGTATCAAGATTATGGAACAGAACATTCAACAACAGTCTCCAGGGATGAATTGTCAGGGAGCGAACGACGTGAGGCCCGAGGGCGCTGCGCGTCCCACATTGAGTTTCAAAGAAGCCTTAGACAGTTGCTTCGGTAAATATGCCACCTTCTCAGGCAGGTCTCGCCGCAGTGAGTATTGGTGGTTCTGGTTGTTTGGGGCAATTCTTGCCATGATTCCAACGGCGATTATTGTGATTACTTCGCTTTTTAATGGCAAGAATTTTCCTGAAGATTATACTTATGTGGGTGCGGTCATCATTGGTTTGTGTGTGGTTGTCTTACTGCTCATAGGACTTTTCTTGATGATTCCGTCGTTGGCTGTGACGACACGGCGCCTGCATGACACCGGTCGCAGTGGTTGGTGGCTAGTTTCCTATTATGGTTCATATTTTGTCGCAAGAGTAGTTGAGTCTATGATTGTTGACAAGTTGGCTGTACGTGGCGCATGTAATTGTCAGACTGGAGGTTTTTTCGATGGGATTATCAATGCATTCCATGTGAATCCAGTGGGGTGTAGCGTAGTCGCTGTCTTTACACTCCTGTACCTGGGACTTGGAATCACTATTTTCATCTTTACGCTACTTGACAGTCACAAGGGGGAGAACAAATATGGTTGTTCGCCCAAATACCAATAAGAATCGAAATTTTGTTTAGACTTATAATATAATTAGTTTTGGGACTCGCTTGGGAAAGCAACCTCGAGTCCTTTTTTATGGAAAAGAGATTTTTATTTCAAAGAATTATGACTACCTTTGTGGTTGAGAAATATTTAAATGATAGAATTATGGAACAGAATCAGAATCAACAACCTCAGCCTCCTGTGTTCAATCAGGCCCCTCAGCCTGCACAGCCTGCTCAACCTGCTCAACCTGCAGGACCGCAGTTTCAACCGCGAGTAACGGCCAAACCGATGATGAACCCCGTTGAATCGGTAGTGACATGCATCAAGAAGTATTTCATTTTCAAAGGACGTGCCCGCCGCAGCGAGTTCTGGTGGTTTGCCTTGGCGATAGTCTTACTTAATTTTTTGTCCTCTTTTTTGGGCTTTATATCTCCAACGGTATCGCTCGTAATATCGATTTGTGTAATCTTGCTATTCATTCCTAATGTGGCGGCTTTGACCCGTCGCTTGCATGACGCTAACCACAGTGGTTGGTGGGTGGCTTCGTTTGTGATTTGTTTAGTGGGTTACATGGCCTCTTACGCCTATTTGTTGGGACCCAATATCGACTCGTTTACTAATGCTACCGACCCTATGGCACTTGCAGGGGAATTGGCTGAGTCGATAAAGTCTTCTCCTATAGTCGCTACAATCATGGCTTGCTGTTCGTTTGGTGTCTTCATTCTTTTCATCATCACCCTCATCTTCGCATTGCAGGACAGCAAATGGGGCGAGAACAAGTACGGTCCCTCGCCCAAGTACAATTGATGCCGACAGGGCTTTCATAGCTGTGAAATAAAGGGACGGTTCCAATTGCAAAACTTTGCAAATCGGAATCGTCCCCCTGTTTTGTCAGATGGGTGGGGCTATTGGCGCAGCCTTCGTCAGATTGAGAGGCGGCGCAGCAGGTCTAGCAGGTTGCGGTCGATGGGCTTGTCGTCGTGAATGGCCTTGGAGAAAGGCACATAAACGATTTTCTCGTCATCGTCACCAATCATGACATTGCGCTGACCTTCCATCAGGGCATCGATGGCTGCAGCACCCATGCGCGATGCCAGAATGCGGTCCTGGGCAGTGGGCGAACCGCCACGTTGCAAGTGCCCCAGAATGGTCACTCGCACGTCCAGTTGGGGGTAATTCTTGCGTGCCCTCTCGGCCAGGCCCATGGCACCACCAGTGATGGGGCTCTCGGCAACGAGGACGATAGACGAACTCTTGCTTTTGCGGAAACCTCTGCTGATCAGCTCTTTCAGTTGGTCCACCTCGACGGAAATCTCAGGGATGATAGCCGCCTCGGCACCAGTGGCAATGGCGCCATTCAGGGCCAGAAAGCCCGACTCGCGTCCCATTACCTCGATGAAGAACAGGCGTTCGTGGCTGCTTGCGGTATCGCGGATGCGGTCCACGCACCACATGATGGTGTTCAGTGCCGTGTCATAGCCGATGGTGTGGTCGGTGCCTGCCAGGTCGTTGTCGATAGTGCCCGGCAGTCCCACGATGGGAAAATCAAACTCGCTGGCAAACAGGCGGGCGCCGCTCAGTGAACCGTCACCACCGATGACTACCAGTGCATCGATGCCATGCTTCTTGATGTTCTCATAGGCTTGCTGCCTGCCCTCCACCGTCTTGAACTCCTTGCAGCGGGCGGTCTTGAGGATGGTGCCGCCATGGTGCATGATGCTGGAAACACTCTGGGTCTGCAGGTCAACGATTTCATCTTCTACCAGGCCCCTGTAGCCGCGGTAGATGCCTTTTACCTTGAATCCGTTGTAAATCGCCGCACGTGTGACAGCGCGGATTGCCGCGTTCATGCCAGGGGCGTCGCCACCCGATGTCAATACGCCAATAGTCTTGATTGATGCCATATAACTCTTCTTTTTTGGTTTCTTAGTGCATGGCAAAGATAATGTTTTTTTTGCAACTGCACAATTGCACACAAAAAAAACGGTGGCTGCTCTCGCAGACACCGCTAAACCTTTGTTTTATTGCTTGCGTTTTTCTGGATTTCGAATTTTTAAGGTTGGGCTTAAATAATCATTTAATCAACATTAACTACCATCAAAAGATTCTTTTTATCTATGTATTAATAGACCTCAGTATATTTTTGATTTGATATAAATCAAATACATATCATTAGGAGAATCCTTTTTTGCTTTTTTACGGTGCAAAATTACAGCCTTCTTGATAGTTGTTGTTATGAAATAGGTTGAAATGTATTTGTAAAAATGATATTTTTTTGACTTTGGATTTGTCAAAAAGTGACCTTCTTTGTGTATAAATCACTGTTAAACAATAAAATAAAAATACAAATCCAAGCGAATTGAAAATCTGTTTTTTGCCCTTGATTAGTAGTGAAAACCTGTGTTTGTATTATTGGTACTAACGGTGTTGAATCACGAGCGGCTCGCTTGACGGGATGGATTTAACGTATCCTGTGTCAGGCGAGCCGTGCTTGATGGTTGAGTTGTGTATATAGGCTATTTGGCCTCGGTGGTTATCATCTTGCCGGCGCTGTGGGCACTCAGTTGCGGGGCATACTGACACTGGATGGTGGCGATGCCCGAGGTGAACTCACCAGGGTTGGTGACCCACACATCGTAACCGATGATGTGTGTGCCCTTGTCCAGGCTGTTGAAGAATATGTTGGTCTGCGTGTCCTTGGTCTCCAAGTAGAACCAGGTGCGGTCCTCGCTGCGATAGCCTGACAGCTTGTCAACAGGTTCGAAGCAGGCTGCTCGCTCGTCGGTCAAAGTCACGAAGTCCATGTCCTTGTTGGTCTTGATGATGACGCGCACCTTGACCTTGTCGCCCACCTTGAACGAGGTGGCGCTGTGCAGGCTGCCGTCCTGGGCATACACATAGTATTCCTTGCTGAGGGAAACTTCATCGATGGCCTTTTCCTGCACCTGAGTCATCTGAGACTTGAACTGGCTGTAGATGGCGCCCCAAGCTGGACCGTTACCCGTTCGGTCGATGACGACGTTGCCGGTGGAGGTAGCATCCAGTGTGGTGCGGAAGTAGCCAAGCCACTCAGCCATCTTGTCAAGGTTCACGGGTTGTCCAGCCACGGTGATGCTGGGCAATGCGTTGCGCTCGAGCCACTGGCTGCCGGTGCTCAAGATGCTATAGACAGCATCGGCGGCGAGGCTGCTGCTGCCCCAGTCGTTGCTCTGCTTCATGAGCAGCATCCACTTGCGTATCTGGTCGATTTCTTCAACACGTGGATCCACCTCGCTCATGGCCTGCAGTATGGTGCTGGTATAGGCGACCTTGTCGAACTCCCACCAGCCGTAACCCGTCTGCAGGTTGTCCCAGTACATGCCCAGCGAGGGCTTCACGATGGCGAACTGGCGGATGCTCTCGACGATGTTGCGTGCGGTCTTCTGATAGCCGTTGCGGTTGAGCGTCAGTGCATACCAGGCCTTCTGCTTCAATGTGATGCCTTGTTTCCACGTCTTGTCCATGTATTTGAGGGTCTTCTTCAGCAGGTCGGCATTGGCCTTGGGAAGTTTCACCTCGGGGAATAAGGTGCGTGTGTAGGCATAGCTCGTGAAGTTTGCGTAGGGACTACTGCTGTGCTTCTTGTATTCCTCGAGCAGCCTCAGGCTCTCCTGGTCATAGTACATGAGTGCGCGGTTCACCATCGAGGTCACGCGGTTGTCCTCATGCATGCCGCCCAGGTGCTTGATTTCGCCGATGAGTTCAAGCACTGTTGCGGTGGTCCAGATATTGGACTTGCACTGGGGATGCAAGAACCAGGTGAAACCACCGTCTGCCATCTGCAGCGACTGCAGGGTGGTGATGATTTTCTCGTATTCCAGTTTTGAGATAACGTCATCAAAGAGTTCGTTCAACTTCGACATCCTCAAGGTCTGGCGGTCAGCCTCGCGTACCCAAGGCGATGCCAGCAGGGTGCCAATCTTCAGGTCTTGGTTCTTCTGTAACATCGACACGAGGGTGCTGTCCTCTTCGTGCTCTTTCCAGTAGGTGACAGCCTCCTTGATTTGGGGCTGAGACTTGGCGACAGTCTGCGCTATCTGCAGGGCAAACAGGCTGTGAGCCGCCTGTGTAGCGGTACTGTAAGAATCACTGAAGATAGTGGGCAATGCCAGCACGCAGTACCACACGGGGTTATCGCAATATTCCAGCGTCACGCGGGCATCGGCGGGGAATTTAGGCAGTGTCGTCTCATAGTGGCTCTGTGCCGCCTCGATGTAGAAGGGCTGGGTCTCGATGACAGGCGAAATGGTAGTCAGCACGGGCACCATGACCTGTTCGCCGTCACCATAACGGCCGTTGGCGGCTTTGATGCGGAATCCAACGAATGAGATGGTGTCGGGTACTGTCCAGTCGATTTTGACGGCCTGGCTGCCTTTCGGTTCAAGTTCCAGGTTGAACTTGCGGGTGTCGTAAATGTCGCCCGAGCGGGGGTCGAACAGCTCGATGACAGCGTCACACTTGGCAGCCTCATCGCTGGCGTTCTGTACCGTAGCGGCGAGTTGTGCTTTGTCACCCTGGCGCAGGAAGCGCGGCATGTTGGAACGCACCATCAGGGGCTTCTGGGTCAATACCTCGGCCATCCAGGTGCTTCCCACCATCTTCTCGTCCCATGCCACGGCTTGGGTAATCCATGTGGTATTAAAGTTGGGTACCTCAAACTCTAACTGAATGTTGCCTTTGTCATCGCTGGTGAGCATGGGTTGCCACAGGGCGGTTTTTACGTCCTGTTCGCGCAGCACGACTTTCTCCAGGCTTTTCTCGTCAACCACGGGTTCCGCGACTGCTTCCTCGGCGTCAGCACCAAATGCCGACTCAACCGACATATTGTCCAACATATCTGCAGACTCTTCGTACATTAGTTCATTGCTTACGCTAGCACTCTTCATCAAGGCACGTCCTGAGGTAGCACCAAAAGCATAATCCCTGCCCATTCTGGTGCTGAAAGGATAGGTGTTGTAGGTGTACAGATATGGTATTGTGGCGATGGACTTCTGGTCGATGTCAAGTGACCTGCCTCTATAGCCGGAGTGGGTGGACGTGCTGTGTCCGATTTCTTGTGACCTTAATGCGGCAGCTCTTCTGCTCGATATCCAGTTGATCCATAGCCAGTCGTTGTTTGAGATGCTGGCAATTGCCTTGTCGTACATGTCGAGCAGCATGGCACCACGGTGTGGCTTGCCGTTTTGGTCGGTCAGCGAGAATGTCCAGTGCTCGATGTCACCGGGCGCGAGCTTGTCACGGAACGAAGTGGCACTGATTTTCACTCCCTCGGCCTTGTAGGGATTGGTGATGGTTATGTACTTGTTCCATGTTTTTGTGTCATAGTAGGTGGTAAATTCCACTTTCACATTGGCGCCAGCCTCCTTGGGCAGGGGCACGGTGAGGTCATGGAGTCCTCTCGTGTAGGTGAGCCATCCCTCGGCAATGACTCTGTCGCGAGTAGCAGCCACATAATAGATGTAGGCTTTGGGTACCGAAACGCCCACGGTGACGTGTCCGGTGTTGGTCTTGTCCACGTCGCCCGAGAGCGGTGAGATCCACAGGGGGCAGTTCTTGACAGGTGCTTCCTTGTCGGTTTTGCGGTAGAGGACGATGGTGCAGTAGGCGTCCACGTCCTGCTCATCGGATTTGGCATCAAGGATGTGGACCTTGAGGTTGTACTCGCCTGAGGGCAGGTCCGTCAGGTCGATGGTCGGGTCGGCGGTGTTGAGATTGCCGGTCTTGACTGGTTCTTTGCCGTCGACAGGAGTCACTTCCCAGGTACAGTAGGTATCGGGATGCTCTTCATCAGTGGTGTTGTACTTCAACGGCAGCTTGATTGGCTTGTCGTTGAAATAGACGTTCTGGTTTTGGGAACCCAGCTCGATGCCGCGGCGTGTGCCCACGATGAAAGTAGTGCTTTCTTCTTGGGTCTCGCCGGCATCGGTGGTCGCGGTGGCAACAACCTGGTAGTTGTAGCGTGACCAGCCATAATTAGAGCGGCTCTTGTTCTCCTCGAAGATTGTGGGCTCGTAGCTGAAGGTGAACAAGCCCTGGGCATCGGTTTTCACGATGGTGTCCATGAGGTGTTGACCGTCGTTGTTTGAAGCTCTCCACCACCACCAGCTCCATTCCTTCTGGATGAGCGAGAGGCGCACCTCGGTGTTGGCAACGGGCATTCCGCTATAGGTCTCCACCTTGCCGCTGACCTTGACAGGCTGCCCGCTGACGTAATTGTGGCGTGCATCAGGGAATGTGACGGCAAACGTGGGTGTCTTGTATTCGCTCACGTTCACGTTCAACCAAGCAAGTTGGGAATTGTAAGAGCTTCCGTTGGCCAGCTTCATTTCTAGCGAGAATTGCCCGTTCATGCGGTCTTTGGGAACAACAAAAGCTCCCTCGACGCGGCCATAGGCGTCTGTTTCAAGCCTCAAGGTGTCGATGGCCTTACGGTTCTTGTCTTTGAAGATAACCTCTACATCTCTCTCGGCAAGCGGCTGACGTCCGTCATTGTTGGTGTAGTAGGCGATGGCAGCCCATTGCACGGTCTCTCCGGGGCGATAAACGCCCAGGTCGGTGTAGATGATGCCGTCATAGTCCGAGACGTTGCGTTCATCCATCTTGTAATAGCCGATGGCGGGTGCAAATTTGTCCTCGCCTTTGGTGAACTTCAAGTTCATGCCGCTAAAGACATACTCAGAGTTATTGTTTTTGTTCCTGGAACTCTTGAAGGTCATGGGAACTGATAACAGACCATTGGCGTTGGTGGAGCCCAGAGTGATAAAGTCCTTATCATTATACTCTTGGTACTTGACGGCCACACCAGGAATGGGCTTGCCGGAATTGATGTCCACGGTGCCGACTTTGTCCTTGTGGTCACTGCGGTTGATGGTAATCATCGCCATGTCGGTCACACGCATGATGTCGTCTGCATACAACTCGGCACTGCCTCCACACCTGTCGCCCGAAGTGAGTTTCTCGGCGCTCAGGATGTAAAGACCGTAGGGCAGGGGAGGAAGGTTTTTCTTCAAGTTGTATTCATTGAAGGGGATGGTGCCGGGTACCGTGACTGGGATTGTATTCACCACTTTTGCCCCGCTCCAGTTTAATCGGTAACCATCGTTAAGTGCCGATTCGGGCAAGCTATAGACAACGATGTTGAACGAGTTGGCGTTTTCGACGTTCATGCTCACTGGGATGCTGTCGCGCGAGGAACGTATCTTGGGATAGCTTAACGACACCGACATGCTCTCGATATCGGTGATTTCGTTGGCGATTTCAGGGGTGAACAGTGATTTCGGGAATCGCTTCACATAGTCTTGGAGGGCCTGATAGCGGTCCTTGCGTTCTGGGAAGTACAGCTGCTTCAACAGCAATGCGCAGTATTCGCTGTCTTGGTATTTCTTGTAATCTTCTAGCGTGATGCTTTTGCCGGTATTGGTCATGGCATAGATGTGGGCGGGCACGTTGCCCTCGGTCTCGTTGAGCCAGCGTTCATTGATTGTTGAGCACAGGGGGGCGGCGTCATCAATGCCCTTGAGCAAATCCAGGCACTTTATCGACATGAATTCCTGCAGTGTGGGTATGTAGGTGGCGCCCAACTCGTTGTAAACCAGGATGTCAGGCAGAGAGGTAACTGGTACTTGCTTCAACAATTCGATGTCGGCAAGTGATTTGTCGGCCAATTCGATGATTTTGCGTTCGAACTGGGCATGGTCCCACTCGCTGATGTCGGTGGGTGACTCCTCGGCAGGGTTGAGGCGTTTACGGCCCCACGCGTAGCGGGAACAGTAATTGCTATAAACGATGGCCTCAAAGTAATTGAGCAGCGCACGGATGTGGGGCTGCTTTTCCTTATTGATGACCGATTCGATGCGGCTGACAATGTCGGGCATGTTGTCCGACGAGATGCCGCTCTGGGCGATGCTGTAGCGTATCAGCGCGTTCACTGTCAGCTGGCCGTCTCCTACTTTCAATGCCTTGTCGAGGTCAGCAAGAGCTTCTTTGCTAACGTCCTGCGGGTAGTTGAAATCAACTTCCCTGACTTTTCCTGATGTTTGAAATGGGTAAATCATCACCAATAGTACAATTAAAAGGATGTGAAGAAATCGCTGTTTCATAGTTCTATGGGTTTTGTTTTGATATTATAACTCCAAAATTAATATAATAATGTGTGATAACCATATATGCGAGCTATATTTTGCAATAATTAACGTCATTCTATCCGTAATGAATATTGCTGGAAGTTCCATAGCGAACAACCTGTGAAATGTTTAATAATGTTAATTATCATGGTGCGGATAAAATTATTTAAAAAATTATTTGGTTTATAAAATAAACTAATTTATCTTTGCATCGTGATTCGAAACACAACCGGTGCGAACTGAGCCATCTGCAGGGGTGAGGGAAGCGCCACCAGAGCATTAACCATCTTTATAAACGATTTAGATTCAAGCAAAAAAGTTATGGAAGAAAAGACAAATATGACTGCCGAGCGCAGTCTGGAAATCATCCGAGAGTCGATAGAGCGCAGCCAGCGCACGATAGCCAAGAATTCAGGTCTGCCGCTGATGTGGTGGGGTGCGTGTGTAATGGTGTTTGCATTGTTGATTGAATACCTGTGGAAGAATCACGGCGGTCCCGCATGGCATTTACTGTGGTTTGTGATGTGGGTTGTCGGGTATATCGGCAATCGTGTTATCGACAAGAAAAAAGAGGCGGTTCCCACGACGTTCGTCGGCAAGACCATCGGTCACGTGTGGGGCACGTTCGGCATCTTCTGCGGTGGCATCGGCCTGATACTCGGTCTCATCGGCTGCGGTGTGATTCCAGTGAAGTGTGTTGTTCCTGACATCTACGTCAATAGTCTGCTCTTTATGAATATCACAAGCATCATCTCGTTGTGCTTTGGTATCGCATCGACGATCATGGGCTTTGTCCTCCAGAATCGCCCTATCCAGGTCTGTGGTCTGGTGGCCGGCTTTGGCGGTTTCTTTGCCGCGCTTCATTTCCCGATGCAGCAGATGTATGTGATGGCTGCCGTAGCCTTGATAGGTCTCGTGATTCCTGGCCTGATTGTTCATTTCCAGAGTAAAAACTAAGGTGCTATGTTCAAACCATTAGATCCATTGTTGCACAGCGAGTTGCGTCTGGCAGTCATGTCGTTGCTCATCGGAGTGGAGGAGGCCGAGTTCCCCTACATCAAGGAGCAGACAGGCGCCACGGCAGGCAACCTGAGCGTGCAGCTCGACAAACTTGCCACTGCGGGCTATATCACTGTCGAGAAGACCTTCAAGGGCAAGCGTCCGTGCACCCTGTGCCGCATTACCCCAGTGGGGCTCAAGGCCTTTGAGGAATATGTCGAGACTCTGAGCCAGTACCTCAATCCTGGTGCCCCGAAATAATAGCTGTTAGTCCTCACCTGAATAGGTGACCTCAGATTAATCCCCAATGAATCAGGCGACTTGGTGAAACAACGGTCTCTTGATTCATTGGGGATTAGCAATGTTTTTATAGTGTGGCGATGCTGCTGATACATCCTCTTGTATCAGCCCGATATAAAAAGGGGGGTGCCAAAAACAAGTTTTGGCATCCCGGTCCTTTCCCGTGTGTGTTCAAGTAATAGAGTCTAAAATCTAATTTCCATAGTTAATTAATTACAGAACGATTCCATAGTCAATCTGATATCTTTCTTTCCTCGGGCTTGCCGGGTTGGTGGTCAGCAGCCAGTCGATGATGGGGTGGCATCGGCGTCGGATTGACCTCGTGCAAGTGGCGGGTTATCGGTTCGGGCCACATGGGTGACCGAAGGCGATGGATTGAGATATCGTGATGAAATCTGCTTTATTATGAGGGCCTTTCCTAGGGCGTTCCTTATTTCACTGCAAATTTATAAACAGAAATTCTATTTTCCAAACAATTTGGAAATGTTAACAATCGGTTTTTTGAAAGTTAGAATGATTCTATTTTTTATAATTCATGTAATATGCTGAATTACACTTATTTAAATTCTCGTATTCGTTGTTTTTTAATCTGCTTTTTCGAGAGAATTGATGTTAATGTGTTCACAATGCATGAGTTACAATCGCAAATTATCAAATAGGGCTTTTTTTACGCCTTGTTAGCCCTGGTTGCAAAAAAGCAGTTCCGCAATATCGTAGTAGATATCGCGGAACCATATATTTTGTCTCCCAACAGGAGTGGTATTACTTTTTGTTCTTTTTCTTGGAAATCATCTCGCGGGTGAATTTCACTTCGGCCTGCTTAAGCAAGAAAAGTTGTTTCTTGGTGAGAATCTTGGAGAACTTATCAAAGTACTTGGCCTCGATTTCTCCCTCGCGCATCCTGGTGTTGGAAAGAGCCGATGCGGCTACTTCATAATCGTGGTCACTGGGATTGGCCTTCTTCTCAATTTCGTTGGCCAGAGCCCTGGCGTTGCGGTTCACCTGGTAGATTTCCCGCTCCATCTGCTCGTACAGGGGCATGAATTGCTTCTGTTGGGTCGGTGTCAGTCCCAGCTCTTCGATAATCATCTCATGCTTGGCCTGATACATATCGGTCGCAAACTTGGTACGGTTTTGTGCTGGGGCCGCAGCTGCGATAACCATCGTCAGTAGTAATATCGAAAGTAATCTCTTCATTGCTTTGTCCTCCTCGCTTTAAGCTTTTAGTGGTTGTCAGGAAGATTCACATCCTCGTTACTCATCATCACCGAGTCCTCATAGCTCATGATGTCATAGTCGCTGACCGAGCCGCTCATGATGAATTCCTCGACGTTGCTATTGTCCTCTTCAAGTTTCTCGGCTACAGCGCGCACGCTGTTCAGGTCGCCAGGATTCGTAAAGTGGCTGAATACCGACATCATGCACCACACACCGGCAAACATTGCAGCAAGATATGCAATCGGCTTGATGCGCTGCCACATGGTGGGCTTGATGTCAACGGGTGTGATTTCAACATCAGGCAGCATCTCGGCCATCTTCTTGTTGAAGTCATCAAAGTAATTCTCAGGCACTTTGAATCCTGAATCCTTACCGTATTTATTCAATATAGTGGAGTCTTCTCGTTTCATAACGCCTATTTGACTAGTAATTGTCAAAAAAGTTTAATCGGTGAAGATAAAATTATTCCGTTTCGCCTAAAAATTGTTCAATTTTCTTCACAGCGTGGTGATAAGAGGCCTTCAGGGCTCCCTCACTGGTGCCCAAAATTTCACTCATCTCGTCATATTTCATCTCGTCATAGTAGCGCAGGTTGAACACCAGACGCTGCTTCTCAGGTAGGGTGGCGATGGCCTTCTGCAGGTTGATTTGAGCCTGGTCGCCGTCGAACCATTCATCGCTTTCAAGTTGGTTGACCAGGAAACTGTCGTCATCATCGATGGACAGCTGGTTCATCACTTTCTTCTTGTTGACAAAGGTGATGCTCTCGTTGATGGCAATCTTGTAAAGCCATGTCGAGAGCTTGGCATCGCCACGGAAGTTGTCGATGCTGGTCCATGCTTTCAGGAACGTGTTCTGCAGCACGTCGTTAGCGTCGTCATGGTCAATGACCAGACGACGTATCTGCCAGTAAAGTTGCGAGCTGTAATGC
Source organism: uncultured Bacteroidales bacterium (assembly GCA_902779125.1). Taxonomy (GTDB): domain Bacteria; phylum Bacteroidota; class Bacteroidia; order Bacteroidales; family Muribaculaceae; genus Sodaliphilus. The sequence continues at coordinate 37,470 of CACZAC010000025.1, forward strand.
TCGATGACCTTACCGAATGCCGCTTTGCACAGCTTGGGGTCGTGCAGTTGCTCGACCACCAGAGCCTCGTCATATTTTTCTCGTGCTGCCATTCAATCTATTTTTTGAACGTGTAAAGATAGCAATAATTTTGCCAATCCACCCGATTTTACCCATATTTTATGTTTTTTTTAGCATTTATTTGGTACTCCACACATGTGGGAGATGTGGAATTATTTTGGATTACGCAAAATGTGTACCACAAAATGTGTAATATTTTTTGCGCCAAATGTGATGGTTGCCTGGTTGCGCTGAGTTAGTGTCGGAATTGACTCGGAGTCATGCCTGTCATGCGCTTGAAAAACTTTACAAAGAATGACGGGTTGGGGAAATTCATCTCGTCGGCGATTTGCGCGTTGGGTTTGCCGGTGTGCTTGAGGTCGATTTTGATGCGGGTAACCAGTGCTTCGTCAATCCACTGCTTGGCAGTTTTGCCACTCACCTGCTTGACCACCGTGCTCAAGTAGCGTGGCGTGATGCACAGCCGTGACGCGTAGGGCTCAATTGTGTGCCATGCATGGGCTTGCTGATTGACCAGTTGTACGAACACGGTGAACATCTGCTGGTTATGGGACTGCATGGCAAGCCTTGACGGCTCGCACTCGTGCCACAGGTGGTCAACCTGCCACAGGAAGGTGCTGATGAGATGCAATATGACCTGAGGGTTGCTCTCCCGTTGCTGCATCTGCTGGTAGAGCAACTCATGGATTTTGTCAAGGAACGACAGCTGTTGCGGCTCCAGATGTAGCTGGAAGTCGCGCAGGTGGCCGTCCAATGCTTGGGGCATCTTGTTGCCGATGGCGAGCGAGAACAGGTCTGCGCTCATCGAGATGCCGATACCTCTGACGTCGGGCGAGGCATCAAGAAACTCAATCATGCCGTTGGGTCCTAGAAACATGAGGTCCCCCTCACTGATGTGCCGTTGCATGAGGTTGACCACGGGGTGGGTCCATCCCTGCTTGATGATGAGAATGCGCATTTCCGGCATCAGGGTGGGACCGCTCGTGAACTGCTTTCTGACCAGTTCGAGCTGGATGTTGCGCGCGATGGCAAGGTTCTGGGTTATGTAATTGCCCATCAGGTACTCGTCTTGGCTTTCGATGAGTTCCTTTAACTGCGCGAGAGTGAATTGTTGCAGGTCTGCCATAATCATGAGGTTGCCAATTGGTTTTGGATGTAAAGGTAATATATTTTGGTTAATTCTGCCTATGAAAGTAGGTATTTTGTACAAAAAGGACATTTTTCTCTTGTTTTGGATAGCCTCTTTCTTGAAATGCCGTTATATCTTTGCATAAGTTAAACCAATCACTACACGAAACATGAAACGGATTCTATTCATCCTGTTCGGTTGCTTGACGATGTCGCTTTCGGCACAGACACTTGAGGAGTGTCAGCAGGCCGCCAGTCGCAATTATCCGCTCATCAAGCAATATGACCTCATAGCACGGACAACCGACTATACTGTGGCCAACATTCGCAAGGCGTGGCTGCCCCAGGTCGCTGCCAACGCCCAGGCAACCTATCAGAGTGATGTAGTCGCATGGCCCGAGCAGATGCAGTCGATGCTCAACCAGATGGGGGTTGACCTCAAGGGCCTCAAGAAAGACCAGTACCGTGTCGGCATTGACGTGAACCAGACGCTCTATGACGGAGACGCCATCGGTAGCCGCGCTGCCGTTGCCCGTGAGCAGGGCAATGTGGATATTGCCCAGACCGAGGTCAACCTTTATGCCATTCGTCAGCGGGTCAACGAGATGTATTTTGCCCTGCTGCTGCTTGACGAGAACATCCAACTCAATGAGAATGTACAGGATGTGCTTGAAGCCAGCGAGAAGAAGCTGAAATCGATGTACGACCACGGAACAGCAGCCCAGAGTGACTATCATGCTATCCGTGCCGAACGTCTAAGTGTCGTTCAGCAACTGTCTGCTCTCCGTTCCCAGCGCCAGGCGTTGGCCAGGATGCTGGGCGCCTTCTGTGGCATAGAGGTGACATCGCCTGTCAAACCCGATGCTGCCGATGCCGCCATTGGTATCAATAATCGTCCTGAGTTGGCCTTGTTTGATTCACAGCTTCGACTCGCTGATGCCAGGGAACGTCAGATTAATGCCCAGTTACTGCCGCGGCTCAACCTTTTCGCCAGTGGCTACTACGGCTATCCAGGCTACAATATGTTTGAGGACATGATGAACCATCGATGGTCGCTCAACGGCATGGTGGGAGTGAAGTTGAACTGGAATATCGGCGCTCTGTACACACGCAAGGGCGACAAGGCGACTATAGCCCTGCAACGGCAGATGATTGAGGCCAACCGTGAGACTTTTCTCTACAACAACCGTTTGGACGAGATACGCTTGAGCGAGGAGTTGGCTCTCTATCGTGACCTGACCCGTCAGGATGGGGAAATCATCGATTTGAGGACCTCAGTGCGTAAAGCTGCCGAGTCACGCATGAACCATGGCATTATCGATGTCAACGACCTCATCAAGGAAATCAACAACGAGCTCAATGCCCGCGTGACGCGCTCTACCCATGAAATTGAGGCCTTGAAGCGCATCTATGACATCCGATTCACATTGAATAATTAAAAAGCTAAAAACAGATATGAGACAGATTACAGTTATAGCAATCCTGATGCTGATGCTCGCATCGTGCTCCAAGAAGGAGAAAAAGTTTGATGCCACAGGTACATTCGAGGCTTCCGAAGTCACGGTGTCTGCCAAGTCGTCGGGAGAACTCGAGATGTTCAATCTCGCTGAGGGCCAGACGCTTGAGGCCGGAGTCCTGGTGGGAAACATTGACATCACTCAGCTCACCCTGAAAAAGAACGAGCTGGCTACGGCATCGTCACAGCTCAACGCCAACAGGGACCAGTTGCGCTCCAACCGCCGCGCGACCGACAGCAAGCAGCTCGACTTGCAGAAGCAGGTGGCTTCCATCAAGCAACAGATTGCTAATGCCAAACGCGAGCGGCAGCGTTTCACTGAACTGGTCAACGACGGAGCCGTGCCTCGCAAGCAGCTCGATGATATCAACTACCAAATCAGTGTGCTCGAGAAGCAGTTGGCTGCAACCACCGACCAACTGGCCGCTGCCAACCGCAGTCTGGCGGAGCAGAGTGCTGGCATAGATGCCCAGATTTCGGGTCTCGACGCCCAGCAGCAAGGCATCAACGTGCAGCAGGCACAGCTGGATGACCAGATTGCCAATGCCGCCGTGAGGACACCCATCCGCGGTACGGTACTCGAGAAATATGTCGCTCAAGGCGAGTTTGTCACCGTTGGCAAGCCGCTGTTCAAAATGGCCGATATCGACAACATGTTTATTCGTGCTTATGTCACTTCGGCGCAGTTGCAAGGCATCAAGGTAGGACAGCCATGCAAGGTGTTTGCCGACTACGGTGACGGCCAGAAGAAGCAGTATGAGGGCACTGTCATCTGGATTTCCAGCCGCTCGGAGTTCACTCCCAAGACCATCCTGACCGATGATGAGCGTGCCGATCTGGTTTATGCCGTCAAGATAGCCATAAAGAATGACGGGTTTGTGAAAATCGGCATGTACGGGGAAGTGAAGTTTTAATTCTGTTCTCTAGAAGTTGCTCTGGATTATCTAGAAAAACTGGAATACAGATATCTCATGAATGCGATAGCGCTAAATAATGTGTCCAAGTCCTATGGTGCTGTTAAGGCACTCGACGACGTGTCGTTCACCGTGGACAAGGGTGAGGTCTTTGGACTCATCGGACCTGACGGTGCGGGCAAGACGTCGATGTATCGCATCCTGTGCACCCTGCTTCTTCCCGATGCAGGCACGGTTACGGTCGATGGATTTGACGCCGTGCGCCAGATGACCGACATTCGTCGCAGGGTGGGGTATATGCCTGGCAAATTCTCGCTCTATGAGGACCTGACTGTCGAGGAAAACCTGCAGTTCTTTGCGACCTTGTTCGGCACGACGGTCGAGGAGGGTTACGACAGCATTCGTGCCATTTATAACCAGATTGAGCGCTTCAAGAATCGCCGTGCCGGTGCATTGTCGGGTGGCATGAAGCAGAAATTGGCGCTCTCGTGTGCCCTGGTACACAGTCCCAGTGTGCTCTTTCTTGACGAGCCCACGACGGGTGTTGACCCCGTGTCGCGCAAGGAGTTCTGGGACATGTTGGCAGCTCTCAAGGAACGCAATATCACCATTGTGGCTTCAACACCCTATCTGGACGAGGTGCACCGTTGTGAGCGTGTGGCGTTTCTGGACCAAGGCAAGTTGCGCGGCATCGGCACTCCTGATGAGATATTGACTCGTTTTGCCGACATCTTCAATCCTTCGGGCATCGACCATGCCCAGGGCTGTGAGGTCAAGGATGAAAACGTCATTGAGGTGGAACACCTGGTCAAGGCCTTTGGGCCGTTCCATGCCGTTGACGACATCAGTTTCACCGTCAAGCGGGGCGAAATCTTCGGTTTTCTGGGTGCCAACGGTGCTGGCAAGACTACAGCGATGCACATGCTCACGGGCTTGAACCAGCCCACAAGCGGAACTGGCCGTGTGGTGGGCTATGACATCCGCACCGAGCATGAACAAATCAAGAAGCATATCGGCTACATGAGTCAGCGCTTCTCGCTCTATGAGGATTTGACGGTGGCCGAGAACATTCGCTTGTTCGGTGGTATCTACGGCATGGATGACAAGGAAATCACCAGCAAAACCGATGACCTGCTCGCCCGTTTGCAGTTCACTGAACACAAGGATACTCTGGTGGCATCGCTGCCGTTGGGCTGGAAACAGAAACTGGCGTTCTCGGTCAGCATCTTCCATGAACCTGGGGTGGTATTTCTCGACGAGCCCACGGGCGGTGTCGATCCCGCCACACGGCGCCAGTTCTGGGAACTGATATATGAAGCAGCAGGGCGAGGCATCACAGTGTTTGTCACCACCCACTATATGGACGAGGCAGAGTATTGTGACCGCATTTCCATCATGGTGGATGGCAAAATCAAGGCCATTGGCACCCCTGAAGAGTTGAAACAGAAGTTTAACCAGCCAGATATGGACCATGTGTTCACCTATCTGGCACGTCAAGCCACCCGCAGCAGTGACTAAACCACTAGAGGCATGAAACAGTTTATTTCATTTGTTATCAAGGAGACCAAGCACATCCTGCGCGACAAGCGCACGATGCTTATCCTCTTCGGCATGCCATTGGTGCTGATGCTGCTTTTCGGCTTTGCCATCACGACCGATGTCCGCAACGTGCGCACCGTGATAGTCACCAGTTCGATGGACCACCTGACGCAGCAGGCCATAGACCGTCTTGCCGCATCTGAATACTTTACCGTCGTTAAGGCCGTTTCCACGCCTCAGGAAGCCGAGCGCGTCATCCGCAGCCAGCAGGCCGATATGGCTATAGTTTTCGGGCCTGACTTTGCCTCTAAGCGCAGCGGGGTGCAGTTCATCGTCGATGGCGCCGACCCCAATATGGCGCAGATGTGGACCACCTACGCCTTGGGTGTTTTGCTCAATACCGAGGGTGGGGCAGTCAATTCCAAGATGCTCTATAACCCTCAGATGAGGTCGGCCTATAACTTCGTCCCTGCCATCATGGGTATGCTGCTGATGCTGGTCTGTGCGATGATGACTTCCATTTCAATCGTGCGCGAGAAGGAAAAAGGCACCATGGAGGTGTTGCTGGTCTCACCCGTCAAGCCCCTGATGATTATTGTTGCCAAAGCGATTCCTTACTTGGTGTTGGCTTTTGCTATCCTTGTCATAATTCTGCTCATGGGACGGTTTGTACTAGGGGTTCCGCTTGCCGGCTCGTTATTCTGGATTCTTGTCATCTCGGTCATTTATATCCTGTTGGCTCTCTCGCTGGGGCTGCTCATCTCTAATGTCGCCCAGACGCAGCTGGTGGCATTGTTGCTCTCGGCGATGGTGTTGCTGATGCCCATTGTGATGCTCAGCGGGATGCTGTTCCCTGTCGAGTCGATGCCCACTGTGCTGCAGTGGGTGTCGGCCATCGTGCCGCCCCGTTATTATATCGAAGCGATGCGCAAGTTAATGATTATGGGTGTGGGCATCGAGCAGGTGCTGCGTGAGACGGGCATATTGCTGCTCATGCTTGTTGTACTGATGACACTGGCCCTTGTCAAGTTCAATAAACGGCTCGAATGAGCATTCAGTTGTCGGTGGCATCCTTCAACTGATATCTGAGCATTGAAAACTGAAAACTGAAATCTGAAATCAAATGACACTGAAATATCTCATACAGAAGGAGTTTATTCAGATTCGCCGCAATGCGTTCCTGCCGCGTCTCATCGTGGCATTTCCCATCGTTATCATGTGTGTGATGCCCTGGGTGATGAATATGGAGGTGAAAAACGTCAAGGTCGTTGTGGTGGACAATGACCGTTCAACCCTGTCACAGCAACTCGTCCACAGCATTGAGGCGAGCAACTATTTCATCTTCGAGGGGCAGCAGCCCACCTACAGCGACGCTCTGGCTGCGGTTGAGAAATCACAAGCCGACGTCATGGTGGTAATTCCACAGGATTATAGCCGTGACTTGACCAACGGCCTCCAGCCCCAGGTGCTCATCGCAGCCAATGCCGTCAACGGCACCAAGGGGTCGATGGGAAGCGCCTACCTGAGCCAGATTGTCACGGCCCATGTTGCTCCCGCTGCTGATGCCATTCAGTCACGGGTCACCACTCTGATGCTGTATAACAAGCACTTGAACTTCAAGCTGTTCATGATACCAGCTCTGTTTGCCATCGTGATGATGCTGATGACAGGCTTCCTGCCCGCGCTCAACATTGTGGGCGAGAAAGAGGCGGGCACCATCGAACAGATTAACGTAACGCCAGTGAATAAGTGGTCGTTCATCCTTGCCAAACTGATTCCCTACTGGCTCATCGCCCTGTTTGTCATCACGGTGTGTCTGTTGCTGGCATGGGGCGTATATGGCATTACAAGTGCAGGTCCTGTTGCTCTCATTTATCTGTTGGCGATGCTGTTGGCTTTGTTTTTCTCATCGTTTGGGCTCATGATTTCCAATTACAGTGACACGATGCAGCAAGCCATCTTCGTGATGTGGTTCTTTGTCGTGATGATGTTGCTGCTCTCGGGACTGTTCACACCCACACGCTCCATGCCCTCATGGGCTTACAGCACGACCTATGTCAACCCCATGAGTTACTTCATCGATGCGGTGCGCACCGTTTTCATCCGTGGTGGCGGACTTTCCAGTATCTGGCACCAACTGCTCGCCCTGCTGGGCATCGGCACGCTGATGGGCGCATGGGCAGTCCTCAGTTATAAGAAAAACTCCTGAAAAACAGGCGTCCCCACAGCCGTGTGGAAACGGCGGCAGGGACGACGTTATTTAATTAACTGATATTGTTGGTTTCAGTTTGTGGGGAAGAGTTTGCCCGAAATCGAATAATCCAAACCGTTGCACTTGAACGTGCAGTTGAAGACCTTGGCTTGGTTATCGAGAGTTGCGTTCAAATCGGTGATTGTATATTGTCCCTTGTAGGACGATTCAACCTCGCTGGCAGTAATGGTGTAGCCGTCGGCGGTGGGCGTCATCGTAATTCCGGTATACTGGATGTCGCCAGCATCGACTGCACCTGATGTGTTGGCCATGAAGTTGCTGATTCTCATCGTACAGGTTTCACCTTTAGCGTCGGGGGTAATCAGATAAGCCGACTGCTCGTGGCGGCCGTTGTTACCGTTGGTGGGATTGGTGATGCTGGTGGTTGTGTAGGCATACAGCAGATGAGATGTGCAGTAAACGCGGGAATCCGAACCGGGGACATACGAGAAATACATCATACCTGTACCGAGGTCGATATAACCAGCAAGGCTGTTGTCGTCAGAGTTGAATTGATATGTTGACATGTTCAATAGCCTCAATTTCATAACAGATGAGCTAATACTGCGGATATCGCCATCAACATCCTTGAAGTTGAAGGAAAATGCGATGTTCATGTTGGTGAAATCAAGTTCAACTGTGGATTTGCCCTGAGAGAATACGACCTGGTTGCCTTGAATGGCACGGTTGTCGATGTCTATGACGGCAGTCTGTTTGTTGACAGGTTCTTCGTTCCCACATGATGTGAGCATGGCTACTGCCAGCAGTGATAAAAGCAAAAATGATAATTTCTTCATTGTTTTTTTTATGTTATTAGTTGATTTTTAGTGATTTATAGACCATCCCTTGGCTATTGATTAATAGGATGTATAGTTGGGATAGGTGCGGCCAGTGGCGTATACGGTGGCGCTGCTGCCCATCATGAAGTTGGCGATGATAGAATCGTTCTCCAGGTCCACCAAGGCGTTAAAGGTCTTGAACGGATACTTGTCGGTGGTGCTGGTCCTGGAACCGAGGCTGTCGGTTGAGGTGATGTATGTGCCGATGGTCTTGAGGTTCTCTCCTGCAAATGTGTAGCCGTTGCGGGTCACGCTCACGGGCACGTTCAGGGCGGTGAGGTTGATGAAGTACTTCAGATCCTTGGCGTGAACAATGGCCATCACCTTGACGGTGGCGGTGTTGCTCGGCGGGTCGAGGGTGAATTGGTACATGGTGTTATCCATGACGGTCGTCTTGGTTGTGTCGTCATAGGTGATGGTGTTCTTGGTCTTGAGGAAGAACACATCAACGATGGTAGAAATCACGCGGATACCATCGGCGGTGGTATAGCTGTAGCGGATGGCTCCCTCATTGAAATCCACATAGCCCTTGAAGTCCTTCAACTCCGCATTGGCACTTGCAGTGAGGTTATAGAACCCCAGTCGCTTGGGCGTTGCAGTGATGCCGTTAAGTTTCACCGTCTTGTTGCCCTTGCCGTCGTTGTACGCCAGTTCGACCGAAGCCTGATGGTTGACCGTGTCGAGGGTAAGCTTGTTGTTTACTGCGCTCATGCCTAGAATCTCACCGCTATTGATGTTTACGATGTGGTTGACCATCGGGGTGTTGACAGTGAACACGCCGTCGCCGCGCTCGGGCTTGGGCTCGTCATCGTTGCTGCACGAGATGGCGCCCATGAGCAGGGCGATACTTGCTATCAGATAAAAAAACTTCTTCATATCATCTATTAAATTTTGCTCCTCGATAATTATTGTGTTCGGGCGGCAAAGATACACCTAAAAAACAAATGGTGCTTTGAATCTTGCACCATTTGTAATAATTTTTATATTAAATCTCGTTAAAAACGCCTTTACTTGAGTTTTCCGTTTTCTTCGAAGTGGCCACCGTGGCAGTCAAAGGTGATGAAGTAAGACTTGGCACCGGGGTTGACTGTGCAAGTGAGGTTATGCACCAGATAGGCCTCTCCAGGCATGGGAGTCCAGGTAGAGCCTCGCATCATATAAGCCACAATGCCGGTACCGGAGTAGGTATAGACCTTGCCGCTCTTGTCAACGGTCACAGGAGCCTCCACGCGGAGAGTCATCGCTGGTGAAGTGGTCTCGCCGATGCGGAAAACGATATTGTACATGTAGATGCTGCTCGAATCTTTGTCCAGATTGATGTCAAAAAGGAAATGGGTGTCGGTCGGTTCTTGGTAAACACTCTCCAGATTCTGAGTCTTGGGCACTTCGGGCTCGTCTTTGTCGTCGCCGCAGGCTGTAAACACCAGTCCTAACATGGTGACGATGAACAACATTGAGAATAATTTCTTCATTTCTTTTTTTTGTGATTTTTATGTAATATGCTTATTTACAAGTGGTTTTGTGGTTTTTGTACTGCAAAAATAAGTTATTTATCTAATCCTGCAAAATTTTATAGACATTTTCCAAGATTTTATGGATAAACATGAAATGCTGGTTAGAAATTCAGTCGCAGGGTGGCGCCGAGTTGGAGTCCGTGGCCACGTTGCAGGAAATGGTGCTGTATAGATACAAAGTAGAAGGTCTTGTATTGCGTGTCGGTGAGGTTGCGTCCCCACAGCTGCAGGCTGTAGTGCTGCTGCTTCCAGGTGATGGAGGCTCCCAGCAATGCATAGAACGGCTGGCGCAGCGTGTTGGCTTCGTCCCAATAGATGTCACCCGTAGCACGCAGGTTGGCGGCAAAAGTGAGCAGTTTATTGGCGTCTCCGCCCATTTTGATGCCATGGCTGGCCTCGGCAAACAGGGTGTGCATCGGAGCGTAGGGGACGCGTTTACCTTTGTGGTTCACCTTGCCGTCGTTGTAGTCTTTGAAGGTGGCGTGAGTGAAACCATAGCTTAAATTAAAGTGGGTTAACTCGGTGGGATTCACTGTCATAGCAAACTCACCACCCCAGCTGTAGGTCTTTCCCGCATTGGTCATCATACGGCCAGTCGTGGTGCCCGGTGGAAAAACCGTTAATTGGCGGTCACGGCAGTCCATGAAGAAGATGTCCATGTCGCTCTGAACGCGAGCGCCCCAACACTCGAAGTGTCCGCCCAGTTCGTAGTTCCATGCCCTCTCGGGCTTGTATCCCACCATTTTGTCCACGTCATAAACCATGCCGATACCCATCATCTTCATCAGCTTCTGCTGAAGCACGTCGCTGAACATCTGGGTGTTGAAGCCGCCGGCTTTGCTGCCGCGCGATGCCGCAAGATAGACTGTGTGGTTCTTGCCGGCCCAGGGATGCCACGTGAGGCTCACGTTGGGCAGGATGTCAAAGAAATCCTTGTTCAGAGTGCCGTGGTCATCGATGTCAATGGCCTCGTGGGCAAATACTTCGCCAGTGGCTCCCACAAGGATGTTATAGCCAGTGTGGGTCACGCTGCGGTAGTTGAGGCGGGCATGCTCATAGTCTAGGCGTAGTCCGGCCGACACTGTCCATTGCCCCCATGTGTAGTGGGATCCGTGGTACAATGACGCCCCCCAGTTGGGACTGGTAAAGTGGCTGCCCAATAAGAACGTGCGGGTGTCCCATGCAACGGGGTACTCGGGAAGGGCTTCGTTGGTGTGCTTCTCGATTAACTGAGCGATGCCGTAATCGTAGAAGTCCACCGGTGCGTCCATCCGGTAGCGGCGGAAGAAGCCGCTTGCTCCAGCGAGCCAGTTATAGCCGTCGGTCTTCTCGTGGCTACGGGCGATAAAGTCTTGTGTCACAGCGTGCTCGCACCGCGCTTGAGTCAGGGTGAAGTAGTCATGAACAGTGAAGTCTTGGTCCAATGTCATGTTGTCGTCCAGATACTGGTAGCTGGTGATGCTCGACAGCGTAAAAGTGGAGAAATCCTTGCGCACCGTCAGGCCGTCGGTGACCGATGTGCGGCGGTAGAAGCAGGTGTCGTTATAGGCGATTTTTCCGGTTTCAACCCACTCATAGGGGTAGCCGCCCTGGCGACTCACCGACATCGAGGCAACATTAGAGACATACCAGCCGTTCTGATTGCGCCATTCCACTTTGGCGCGGGCGCTGAACTGGCGCTCCCAGTCGCAGCGCTTGCCGTTGTATTGGTTAGTGAATTCGCCCTTGGTGCTGTTGTATTGCGCTGTCAGTGAGAGCCCCAGGTTCTCCTTGAGCAAGCGGTAATGGCTTGCCCCCACGCGCCACGTTCCGTGACTGGCACCTTCGACAACGGCACGCGTGCCCTGGTAGTTGAGCGGTGACAGGGTATAGACATTCATCAGACCGCCCAGCGTGTTGCGACCGTATAAGGTGTTCTTCGGACCCCTTAGCATTTCAAATCGGGCAATGTCCAGCAGGTCGAAGTCATAGTTCTCCTTGGTCATTACCGGTACATTGTCGATGGTCAGGCCCACGGCAGGTTGGTCGATGCGGGTACCGATGCCGCGGACATACACCGTTGAGGTCATTCTGCTGCCATAGTCGGGAATGAACAGGTTGGGGACAAGGTCGGCTGCCGTCTTGACCGAAATGGCTTGGTTGCGTTCTGCTTCCTGGCTACCGATAATGGTGAGTGCTGTGGCTTGGGTGCGCAGGTCGGCGCTTTGTTTGATGGCGGTCACCGTCACCTCGTCAAGCGACAACGTATCGCCTTGAGAAATAGGCGCATTTGCAGTCCCGTTATTGGCGACTGCAGCTATTGTCCATAGACAGATTCCTATCCACATCATTCTTTTCATGGCTGCAAAGATAGTATTTTTTGGTCTATAATTGGCAGTTAAGAATGCAAAGTTCCATTCACGGGTGTTATCTAACTTATATTTTGTTTTGTTTTCTCGGAATAATGTATTAATTTTGCGCGGTTTTTTCAATCAATGCGATGTAAGTGTTGTTGAATTAACATAGAAACTATTAATCTTTTAATTCGTGACTTTAATGAAAAGGAGTAACCCTTTCAAGTATGTATTAAGTTTGTGCCTGGCGGCGATGTGTTGGACGACAATGACCGCAGCCGGTAATGCGCTGCGAGGCGATGTGACTAATGACGGCAATGTTGATATCACAGATGTGACATCTTTGATTGACTACCTGTCGGGCGTAAGAGCCATTGACTTGAATTTGGAAGCAGCCGATGTTGATGACGATGGATCGGTAGGTATTTCCGATGTAACAGCATTGGTCGACTACTTGCTCATTGGTGAGTGGCCCTATGTGCCTGAACCGTTAGTTTTCACTGTCGGTAACGTGACTTTCAAGATGATGCCTGTCAAGGGCGGCACCTTCATGATGGGTGCGCGTGACAATGATCCCTATGTCAGACCATGGGAAAGCCCTGCTCACGAGGTGACGCTCTCGGACTACTACATTGGTGAGACCGAGGTGACTCAGGCGTTGTGGAGGGCCGTGATGAGCAGCAACCCAAGTTGGTTCTGCAGCGCTAATGGCTATACCAACAATCTGCAGCGTCCTGTTGAGAAGATTACCTACGCCAACTGCGTGTCGTTCATCACCAAACTTAATCAGAAGACGGGTAAGACCTTCCGCCTGGTTACCGAAGCCGAGTGGGAGTTCGCCGCCCGTGGAGGAAACAGGAGCCGGGGCTATATGTATTCGGGCAGTGATGACCTTGAAGAGGTGGGCTGGCACAAGGGCAACTCCGATGATATAACCCATCCCGTGGCTTCCAAGGCTCCCAACGAGTTGGGCATTTATGACATGAGTGGCAACGTCGAGGAGTGGTGCTCCGACTGGTATGGCCTGTACACTTACAAACCTGCAGTCAATCCCATCGGACCGTCATCTGGTGATGCACGCATCGTGCGCGGAGGTTGCTGGGACCAGGCCTTCAGAATGAGCCGTGTGACCGCTCGCCACGAGGGTTTCCCGACCAGTCCGAATGTCCATACTGGCTTGCGTATAGCCATGACTTGGTAGGCTTGAGATATCAAATCGAACAAAAGGGAGGGTGATGCTGAATCGCGTCACCCTCTTTTCTGCTTTTGGGGGGTGTAGCATTTCGTGCGACGAGTTGTTAACAACTACTGAAAATAGGGGGATAAAAGGTTGCTCATTTAAGATTTATTTTGTAATTTTGCACCGAGTTTAGGGGCTTTATTGCACAATGTCTCGCGTGCGTGCGTGCGTAAATAATTGTGCAGTAGGGGCTTTGAATGTTTTTAACCTGCCAAAAATTACAACAACCAATACATAGAATTTCTTTATGGATTTTTCAATTTTCGGAGTACAGAGCACGACAATGGCGATTACGGCGGCGTTGACCGGTGTGTTGCTTGTAGTCGGCGCCCTGGTGATCGCGTGGCTCATCGGCCCGCGCAGTTACACTAAGAAGAAAGGCGAACCCTTCGAGTGCGGTATCCCCACCAGGGGCGACTCGATGGCGCAGTTCCATGTGGGCTATTACCTGTTTGCAATCCTGTTCCTGATGTTTGACGTCGAGACGGTATTCCTGTTTCCCTGGGCAACCATCTGCAAGAACATCGGCAGCCAGGCACTGCTCGCTGTGGGCACTTTCCTTGTAATTCTCGTTTTAGGTCTGGCTTATGCCTGGAAGAAAGGAGCGTTGAGATGGAAGTGAAAATCAAGTCGATGAAGCATGAGAACTTCAAGGACAACGAGTATATCGATAACCTGGTAGAGCAACTGCGCGCTGGCGGCACCAACATCATCGTTGGCAAGCTGGACCAGTTGATGAACTGGGGTGTGAGCAATTCGCTGTGGCCGCTGTGCTTCGGTACCAGCTGTTGCGCTATCGAGTTCATGTGCCTGGGCGCTGCCCGCTACGATATGGCCCGCTACGGCTTTGAGGTGGCACGCAACAGCCCCCGTCAGGCCGACTACATCATGTGCCAGGGTACCATCAACTATCGCATGGCTCCGGCACTGAAGCGCCTGTATGAGCAGATGGCGGAACCCAAGTATGTCATTGCCTGCGGTTCATGCACCGTCAGCGGCGGTCCCTTCAAGAACAGCTACTGCGTGGTCAAGGGTGTTGACGAGATTATCCCCGTTGACGTTTATCTGCCCGGCTGCCCCCCGCGTCCCGAGGCGTTCTTCTATGCCCTGATGCAGCTGCAGCGCAAGATTAAGGTGCAGAAGTACTTCGGCGGTGTAAACCGCAAGGAGAAACTCGAGGGCATCAAGTATGACAGTGAGGCAATGAAGGAAACCAAATAAGTTATCAGCTTTTAGCCTTTAGCTGTTGGATTTCTGAAGGACAACTAAAGCCTAGAAACTAAGGACTAAAACAAAAATCAGATAAAAATCCATATAATATGGCAGAGATACAAGACAAAATCACAAAGTTGTGCCCCCAGGCACAGGTGGACACCACTGGCGAGTTCCCGCTGGTGACTGTACCTGATGCACAGTGGCATGACTTGGCCCGCGCCCTCAAGACGCAGTTGCACTATGATGTGCTGAGCGCTGTTGTGGGCATGGAGTGGCCCGACGCCTTCGGCTGCATGTACTACCTGACCAACACCAGCACCCACGAGCTGCTGCACGTCAAGGTAACCGCCCCCGCCCGTGAGAACCCCCGCCTGCACACCGTGTGTGACCTGTGGCCTGTCGCTAATTTCCAGGAGCGCGAGGTGTATGACTTCTACGGCATCGTGTTCATCGGCCATCCCGATATGCGCCGCATGTTCCTGCGCAACGACTGGGTGGGTTACCCCCTGCGCAAGGACTATGACCCCGCCAGCAACCCCCTGCGTCTCGAGGATGAGACCAACGAGGACTACACCTGCCGTTGGGTCGAGGACGAGAACGGTAACGTCAAGAAAGTGGACGGCAAGGTATTTGAGGACGATGAGTATGTTGTGAACGTCGGTCCCCAGCACCCGTCAACCCACGGTGTGATGCGCTACCGTGCCAGCCTCGACGGCGAGACGGTAAAGAAAATCGACGTCGTGAGCGGTTACATCCACCGCGGTATCGAGAAGATGTGCGAGAGCCTGACCTATCCCCAGATGCTGCTCTACACCGAGCGTATGGACTACATGGCAGCCCACATCAACCGTCACTGCATGTGCATGTGCGTCGAGAAGGCCCTTGGACTTGAGGTGCCCCGCCGCGCAGAGCTCATCCGCCTGATGATGGACGAGCTGATGCGTCTCTCGTCCCACTTGTTGAGCTACGGCTGCTTGACGATGGACCAGGGCGCTACCACCGCCTTCTTCTACGGATTCCGTGAGCGTGAATTGATTTACGATATATTTGACCGCACCTGCGGTGCCCGCATGTCGATGAGCTACAGCACCATCGGCGGCGTGGTCGCCGACGTGCATGAGGACTTCATTAAGGACGTGCGCAATGCCTGTGACGTCATCGAGAAGGCCCTCAAGGAATACCATAAGCTCTTTACCGGCAATGTCATCGCCGTTAACCGCATGACGGGTGTGGGTATCCTCAGCAAGGAAGATGCCATCGCCTACGACATTACCGGTCCCTCGGGACGTGCCAGCGGTTGGCACTGCGACGTGCGCAAGACCAACCCCTATTCGCTCTACAACGAATTTGACTTCGACGAGATTACCTACGAGAACGGTGACTCGATGGACCGCTACATGGTCCGCATGAAGGAGATGGAGCAGTGCATCAAGATTCTGCGCCAGGCATGCGACAAGCTCGAGGCCGAGGGCATCCAGGGCGAGTATATCGCTCCCAAGGTGCCCAAGGTGATGAAACTGCCCGCCGGCCACTGGTATCAGCAGGTAGAAGCCAGCCGTGGCGCTTTCGGTGTTTACATCGAGAGCGACGGCAACACCAAGCCCGTGCGTGTCCACTTCCAGTCGCCGTGCTTCAACTTGATTGGTGTCGTTGACCTCACTTGCCGCGATAACCTGATTGCCGACCTGATTACCATCACGGCATCGCTCGATTTCGTTATCCCCGACATCGACCGCTAATCAACGAGTTAATCCATTAGAATAAATCTCAAATAGCATAACAATGGAGAATTATAAAGATATAATCGACTTTTCTGCACTCACTCAGTGGCTTCATGACTCCATGAACAACCTGTGGCCGGGCTATGAATGGCTCACCACGACAATCGAGTGCGTGCTGGTGGCTGTCGGCCTGCTGGTCGCTTATTCGCTCATCGCCATGTTCTACATCTTCTACGAGCGCAAGGTCTGCGGTTGGATTCAGTGCCGCTTAGGCCCGATGCGCGTGGGTAAGTGGGGCTTGCTCCAGGTGTTTGCCGACGTAATTAAGATCCTCCAGAAGGAGCTGATTACCCTGTGGAACACCGATAAGTTCCTTTTCAAGCTGGCGCCTTATCTGGTGCTCATCGCCTCGATGCTCACCTTCGCATGCCTGCCTTGGGGCAAGGGTCTGCAGGTCATCGACATGAACATCGGTGTGTTCTTCATCGTCGCTGTGTCGTCGATTGGCGTGCTGGGTATCCTGCTCGCCGGTTGGGCAAGTAACAGCAAGTACACCCTCATTGGCGCTATGCGTAGTGGTGCACAGATGATCAGCTACGAGCTGAGCTGTGGCATCTCCATCCTGACAATCGTCTGCTTGGCTGGTACGATGTCTATCACGGGCATCGTTGAGGCACAGCAGGACGGCTGGTTCCTGTTCAAGGGCCACCTGCCTGCCATCCTCGCGTTCATTATATATATGATTGCCGCCAATGCCGAGAATAACCGTGGCCCGTTTGACCTCCCCGAGGCCGAGCACGAGCTGACCGCCGGTTACCACACTGAGTACTCAGGTATCCACTTTGGCTTCTTCTATCTTGCCGAGTATCTGAACCTGTTCATCGTCTCGGGTATCGCCACGCTGCTCTTCCTGGGCGGCTGGATGCCCCTGCACATTCCCGGTTGGGAAGGCTTCAACCACATCATGGATTTCATCCCCAGTGTGGTTTGGTTCCTGGGTAAGGCGTTCTTCATCACTTTCATCTTCTTCTGGATCCGCTGGTCGTTCCCCCGCGTGCGTATCGACCAGATGCTGGCTCTGGAATGGCGTTACCTGATGCCCATCGGCCTGGTCAACCTGGTGATGATGGCCATCGTCGTGACTCAGAAGTGGTACTTTGGCGCCTGATTTCACTAGCTAACAACAATAACACAACAATAAAAAGTCAATCATTGAATTATGGCTGATAATTATGGAAAAATAACCCAGGTCATCGGACCCGTTGTCGATATCGCGTTTGAGGACGAGGGCGCATCGCGTCCCCCCATCTACACCGCGTTGTCGGTTCAGCGTCCCGATGGCAGTGAGCTTATTCTGGAGGTGGAGCAGCACGTGGGTGAGAATACCGTGCGCTGCGTCGCCATGGACAGTACCGACGGTCTGAAACGCGGAGCCCGCGTTTTGTCCAAGGGGCGTCCCATTTCGGTCCCCACGGGTGACCAGATCAAGGGCCGACTGTTGAACGTGATCGGTCAGAGCATCGACCACCTGGAGCCCTTGAAGGAGGGCGCCCGCCGTGCCATCCACCAACCCGCTCCTCCCTTCAGCGACCTGTCGATTTCACAGGAGATTCTTTACACCGGTATCAAGGTCATCGACCTGATTGAGCCGTTCAGCAAGGGCGGTAAGATCGGTCTGTTCGGTGGCGCTGGTGTAGGCAAGACCGTGCTCATCATGGAGCTGATTCACAACATTGCACACGGTCACAACGGTTTCTCGGTGTTCACCGGTGTCGGTGAGCGTACCCGTGAGGGTAACGACCTGCTGCGCGAGATGATCGAGAGCGGCGTTATCAACTACGGCGAGAAGTTCAAGGAAGGCATGGACAAGGGCGAGTGGAACAGGACGTCGACATGAAGGCCGTTGCAGGCTCTCAGGCTACCTTGGTGTTCGGCCAGATGAACGAGCCTCCCGGTGCACGTCTGCGTGTAGCCCTGTCGGGCCTGACTGTGGCCGAGCAGTTCCGTGATCAGGACGGTGGCGGTAAGGACATCCTGCTGTTTATGGACAACATCTTCCGTTTCACCCAGGCTGGTAGTGAGGTATCGGCGCTGTTGGGCCGTATGCCTTCGGCGGTAGGTTACCAGCCCACGCTGGCCAGTGAGATGGGTAAGCTCCAGGAGCGCATCACCTCGACCAAGACCGGTTCAATCACCTCGGTACAGGCCGTGTATGTGCCCGCCGACGACTTGACTGACCCCGCACCCGCTACGACGTTCAACTTCCTGGATGCAACCTGCGTGTTGAGCCGTAAGATTGCCGAGTTGGGTATTTACCCCGCTGTGGACCCCCTGGCATCGACTTCGCGCATTATGGACCCGAACATCATCGGCGAGGAACACTACGATGTCGCCCAGCGTGTCATCCACCTGTTGCAGAAGTACAATGAGTTGCAGGATATCATCGCAATCCTCGGTGTCGAGGAGCTGAGCGACGAGGACAAGTTGGTTGTATCGCGCGCACGCCGCGCCCAGCGCTTCCTGTCGCAGCCCTTCTTCGTGGCTGAGCAGTTCACTGGTCTGCCCGGTGTGATGGTTCCGCTGGCCGAGACCATCCGCGGCTTCAAGATGATTCTCAATGGCGAGGTGGACGACCTGCCCGAACAGGCATTCTTGAGCGTCGGCACCATTGACGAGGCCATCGCCAAGGGTAAGAAGCTGCTCGAACAGAGCTAATCAACCACAACGCTATATATTTACATTATTTATATAACATGACACTCAAAATCATATCGGCTGAACAAATCGAGTTTGAAGGCACTGTCGAATCTGTGACCCTCCCTGGCGTCATGGGTATGTTCCAGGTGCTCAAGAACCACGCCGCACTCATTGCCGCCCTCAAGCAGGGAACGATGAGTTATGTGGCCGATGGCAGCACCGTGGAGCGTGAGATTCACGGCGGTGTGGCCGATGTAAAAGATAATGTGGTGTCGGTGTGCTTATATTGACGCAAGACTATGAAGAAAGCAATCACAGCAATCATCGCGGTAGTCATCATCGCGCTTATGGCACTCGGGTATGCCGATGCGGCAGCCCATCGTGCCCATAGCGGTGGTGCCGAGACCGAGGTGGACCCCCAGGAAATCATCTTTGAGCACCTGGGTGATGCCTATGGCTGGGAGGTGCCGTTCAACCATAGCCAGCGCATCCCGTTGCCCGTCATCGTGCGCGCCCAGGACGGTTCCTGGCACGCCTTCCTGTCGAGCCGTCTGGCCGACGGGGCACAGTATGACGGATTCCAGATTGCTGAGGGTGGGGACTACAACAACAAGGTGGTCCAGATACTGCCCGACGGCAGCCAGTACCGCCCCATTGACCTCTCCATCACCAAGAATGTGGCTGGCATCTTCATTGCCGCCCTGCTGGTGCTGCTGATGGTCTTCAAGGTGCGCAACTGGTACAAGAAGAACGGGTTAAAGGCACCGCGCCGCTTTACCGCCGCACTGGAACTGGTGGTGGACTTCGTCTATACCGACACCATCCGTCCCATCATGGGCAAGGAGGCTCCCAAGTATGGTCCTTACCTGCTCACGGCGTTCTTCTTCATCCTGACGATGAACCTGTTGGGACTGATTGTCATCTTCCCGGGTGGTGCCAACTTGACCGGCAACCTGGCGGTGACGGCAGTCCTCGCGCTGCTCACCTTCCTGGTGACCAACCTCACGGGTACAAAGCACTACTGGAAAGAGATGCTCTGGCCCGAAGTGCCCACCGCTCTCAAGTGCCCCGTGCCCTTGATGCAGGTCATCGAGATCTTTGGTATCTTCACCAAGCCCATCGCCCTGATGATTCGTCTTTTTGCGAACATGATGGGTGGTCACATGGTAGTCATCGTGTTCATGCTGTTGATTTTTATCTTCGGTAGCATGTTCGGTACCGCTGTCGGTGGTGCGATGACGCCGCTCTCGGTAGCCTTGTCGCTCTTCATGTTGTTACTCGACACGCTGGTGAGCTTCATCCAGGCTTATGTTTTCACGATTCTTTCCACCATGTTCATCTCGATGGCGCACGTACATGCGCACCATGAGTAATATGGTTTGAAAGGATACATAATACAAACTGATTAAAAAATTACAACAATAACAAACTAAAAACTTTACGACTATGTTAGGAATGATTTTATTAGAAGCTATGGCCAATCTTGGCGCAGCAATTGGAGCAGGTATCGCAGCTATCGCAGCAGGTATCGGTATTGGTAGAATCGGTGGCTCGGCTATGGAAGCAATCGCACGTCAGCCCGAATCGACCGGTGACATCCGTAGCAACATGATTGTAATCGCCGCTCTGATCGAGGGTGTTGCTTTCTTTGCGCTCATCGTCTGCATTCTTGCCATCTTTATCAAGTAATCAACCCTTAACCGGTTTACCAGATGGAACTTTTCAAGCCTGAATTTGGTCTGGCGTTCTGGATGTTCATCGCATTCCTGTGCCTCTTTGGCATCCTTGCCAAGTGGGCGTGGCCCTTCATCATCAAGAGTATGGAGGAACGTGCCGACTTGATTGACAAGGGAGTCGCTTATGCACAGGAGGCGCAGTCTAAGCTGGACAATGCCAAGGCCGAGGCGGACAAATTGATTGCCGAAGCCCGCAACGAACAGGCTGACATCCTGCGTGAGGCTGCCAAGATGCGCAACGAGCTGATTGAAAAGGCTCGCGGCGACGCCGCTGAGGAAGCCAAGAAGGTGAGCCAAGCAGCACAGGTATCACTTGAGCAGGCGCGCAAGGAGGCCGAGAAGCAACTCCGCACCGAGGTGGGAGACCTGGCCTTGCAGATTGCCGAAAAGGTGATTCGCAAGAATATCGCCAGTGACGATGCACAGCGGGCGCTTGTTGACAAATATCTGAGTGAGGTTGAGACTAAAAACTAACGCAATATGAGTGACGGACTGATTCCACGCCGATATGCCAAGGCGCTGTACAAGTTCGCTGTCGAGAACGGCGACTCGCAGGAAATCTATGAGCTCTTGAAGAAGCTCAGTTTCCGATACACCGCTATCGACGAACTCAAGCGCGCCGTACTCAACCCTGATATCTCTGACGAGGAAAAGGGAGCATATATGCTGAAACTCGCGGGTGGAAGACCCGGCAGCTCGCTGGACAAGTTCCTGCTGCTGGTCGTTCGCAACAACCGCGCTGAGTATCTGCAGAAGATTTCCCTCGCCTACGTCGATCTCTACCGCGAGGCCCATGAAATCGCCCACGTGGTCATCACCACGGCGGCTCCCATGCCCGAGGCCGAGGTCAATGCCATTATCGACATCGTCAAGCGGCGCTTGGGCGCGATGACGCTGGAAATCGAACAGAAAATCGACCCTGAGTTGATAGGCGGTTTTACCGTGAAAATCAACGGTTTGGTGCTCGACGCGTCGGTAAAGAGAGAATTGAACGAATTGCGATTACAACTGCAAAAGAAAAACTAATTTGTTGAGATGATTAATCCCAGTGAAATATCTGATATATTGAAGCAACAGCTCGTCGATGACATCGCCAAGCGGCAGGTCGCCTTTGAAGAAGAAGGCACCGTCCTCGAGGTGGGTGACGGCGTGGCTCATGCCTATGGACTGCACAATGTAGAGGCTAACGAGCTCGTGCAGTTTGAAAACGGCGTGACTGGTGTCGCCATGAACCTGGAGGAGAGTGATGTGGGTATCATCCTGCTTGACGAGGTGGACACCGTGACCGAGAACATGAAGGTGCGCCGCACCGGCGAAATCGCCTCCATCGAGGTGGGCGAGGGATTGTTGGGACGCGTAATCGACGTCCTTGCCAAGCCCATCGACGGTAACGGTCCCATCGAGGGCAAGAGGCTGCGTCTCCCCCTCGAGCGCAAGGCTCCTGGCGTTATCTTCCGCCAGCCGGTGAACCAGCCGTTGCAGACGGGCCTCAAGGCCATCGACTCGATGATTCCCATCGGCCGTGGCCAGCGTGAGCTCATCATCGGTGACCGCCAGATCGGCAAGACTGCCATAGCGGTGGACACCATCATCAACCAGCGTGCCAACTACGAGGCTGGCAAGCCGGTATATTGCATCTATGTCGCCATCGGCCAGAAGGCTTCGACTGTTGCCGCCCTGGTGAACAAGCTCAAGGAGTCGGGCGCTATGCCCTATACCATTGTGGTGGCAGCAACCGCTGCCGACTCGGCCTCGATGCGCTACTATGCACCCTTTGCCGGTGCCGCTATCGGTGAGTACTTCCGTGACACCGGTCGCGATGCGCTGGTTATCTACGACGACTTGTCCAAGCACGCTGTCGCCTATCGTGAGATTTCGCTAATCCTCAAGCGCCCCTCGGGCCGTGAGGCTTATCCCGGCGATATCTTCTATCTGCACAGCCGTCTGCTGGAACGTGCCGCCAAGATTAACGAGAACCAGGATGTGGCAAGCGTGATGAACGACCTGCCCGCTTCCCTCAAGCCCATCGTCAAGGGTGGTGGCTCGCTGACGGCATTGCCCATCATCGAGACGCAGGCAGGCGACGTGAGCGCCTATATCCCCACCAACGTGATTTCGATTACCGACGGTCAGATTTACCTCGAGTCGGCTTTGTTCAACTCTGGTATCCGTCCCGCCGTCAATGTGGGTATCTCGGTATCGCGTGTCGGTGGTAACGCCCAGATTAAGTGTATGAAGAAGGTGGCTGGTACTCTGAAGATTGCCCAGGCACAGTATCGTGAGCTCGAAGCCTTCACCAAGTTTGGTGGCGACATCGACCCCGTTACTGCGCGCACCATCGACACGGGCCGCAAGAACGAGCGTCTGCTCGTGCAGCCCCAGTACACGCCTATGCTGGTCGAGGAGCAGGTAGCTATCATCTATTGCGGTGTGAATGGCCTGCTGCGCGATGTGCCCCTGGACAAGGTTGCCGAGTTTGAGAAACTGTTCATCAATTACCTGCGCGGTAAGCACCAGGCCGATGTGCTCGACGTGCTGCGCTCCGGCAAGATTGACGACGACGTCATGGCTAAGCTCAAGCACGCTGCTGCCGAGGTCTCCGTCAAGTTCACCGAGGCTCCCGCCAGTTAACGCTACAGCAATTTAAGTTCGCACGATGTCAACATTAAGAGAACTCAAGACGCGAATAGGTTCAGTCGCTTCGACGCAGAAGACGACGAGCGCCATGAAGATGATCAGCTCGTCCAAGATGCGCAAGGCAACTGGCCAACTGCAACGCCTGTCGCCTTACCGCCAGATGGTGCAGCACGTCATCAGCCACCTGCTGGTGACCGACCAGCAGTTTGACTCGCCGCTCATCGCCGACCGCGATGTGCAGCGTGTCGCGCTGGTGGTGTTCGGCAGCGATGACGGCTTGTGCGGCGGCTTCAACGTCAACATTTTCAAGCAGTTGCTCACTACCATCAAGGCGGTGCGCAACGAGTTCGGCGCTCAGGTGGGTATTACCGTGATTCCCGTGGGCAAGAAGATGACCAAGGCGGTGAATAAGATTGTCGGCAAGGACATCCAGATGGAGAAGGTGGCACTCAATACCCGTAGTGATAGTGAGGGCCTGTACGCCTTCACCGACCTGATGAAAACCCGTTTTCTGGAACGCACCTATGACCGTGTGGAGATGCTCTACATGCACTTCATCTCGACCGGAAAGCAGGTGTTCTCGCGTGAGCAGTTACTGCCCGTGAGCTACCAGGGACTCGCCGACAATGTTGACCCCCGCGCTGCCAACAGCCCCTGCCTGTTTGAGCCCGACGCCAATACCATCTTCAATACCGTGCTGCCGCTGCACATCAAGTCGATGCTTCAGGATGTCTTTATCCAGAGCGCAGCGAGCGAGCAGAGTGCACGCGTGATGGCGATGCAGGCGGCGAGCGACAACGCCAAGGAACTGCTCGACGAGTTGCAGCTGGAGTATAATAAACTGCGTCAGCAAGGCATCACCACCGAGTTGCTCGACATCTTGGGCGGCCAGGTGGAGCGCTAATGCGAAATTGTAAAGAAAACAAGAAAATACTAAGAATATGAGCATTAAGGAGTATTTCGTCTCAATCTTTAAAGGCTTTTACAGCCTGATTAAGGGCATGGAGGTGACCGGTAAGGAGCTGGTGACCCCCAAGGTGACCGAACAGTATCCCGAAAACCGCGCCGAGCTTAAAATCCCGGAGCGCTTCAGGGCTACGCTGGAGTTCATCTATGATGACAAGGGTTACCACAAGTGCATTGCATGCGGTAGCTGCGAGCGCAACTGCCCCAACCAGACCATCAGCATCACCAAGCGCATGGTGGACCTGCCCGACGGCAAGAAGAAAATGAAACTGGACAAGTACATGTATGACTTGGGCAGCTGCACCTTCTGCGGCCTGTGTGTACAGGTTTGTCCCACCAATGCCATCAAGTTCAGCAATGACTTTGAGCAGGCTGTATTCACGCGCGAGAAGCTCAACAAGCAGCTCAATTACCTGCCCGAGAAGGACGACGCTCCGGCTCCCGCACCTGCCGCTAAACCCGCAGCTCCCGCTGCCAAGCCTGCGGCTCCCTCGCCCGAGAAGCCGGCCGACGCACCCGCCAAGGCCGCTGCTGACGAGACCAAACAAGAACCAAAAGAAAATAAGGAATAATGGAATCAGTAGGTAACATCATTTTGTATTTTATCGTTGCCATCGCCATCATCGTATTCTCGTTGCTGACGGTGACCACGCGCAAGATTTTGCGCTCTGCAACCTATCTGCTGTTTGTGCTTTTTGCCACAGCCATCATCTACTTCCAGATGGACTATCAGTTCCTGGGAGCGGTACAGATTGCCGTCTATGCCGGCGGTATCCTGGTGCTGTTTGTGTTTGCCATCATGCTCACGCAACGGCCCGGTCAGGATGCCGACACACTGGCATCACACCGCCGCTGGCTGGGGCTTAGTGCTGCACTGGCGGGAGTCGCTGTGTGTGGCTATGCATTGTTCAGCTATGCCGACTTCGGTGCCAGGTTGCTCTCGAGCGGAGTGGACGTCAATATGGAAAAGATTGGCCAGTTCTTGTTGAGTACCGACAAGTTTGGCTATCTGTTGCCTTTTGAGGCCATCAGTGTGTTGTTATTGGCTTGTATCATTGGAGGTGTGGTTATTGCACGTCGCCGCTAAAATGTGATTAGATTATGGATTTGACACTGTTTATGTATCTTATTCCCAGCCTCTTCATGTTTGGCTGTGGCGTTTATGGTTTCATCACCCGCAAGAACATGATTGCGATCATGATTTCACTGGAGCTGATGCTCAACTCGGTGGATATCAACTTTGTGGTGTTTAACCGTTACCTGTTCCCCGGTCAGATGGACGGCATGTTCTTCTCGCTGTTCGCGATTGCCATCGCGGCTGCCGAGACGGCGCTTGCCCTTGCCATCATTATCAATGTGTTCCGCATTGCTAAGAACGTGGACATCAACCAAATCACTAAACTGAAATTCTAACGATTATGCCATTAAGTTTAGCAATAGTAGTTGTAGCATTACCCCTGTTCATGTTCCTGTTCTTGGGACTCGTCGGGGTGAAAATGGGTAGAAAAATCACCGGCTGGATAGGCGTGCTGGCGATGCTCGTTGATACCATCCTTGCCTACGGCGTTGCGCTGACCTATTTCTTCGGCAGCGGTCAAGGCCAAATCGTGGATGGTGTTCGTCAAGCTGTCGTTGTTGCCAATCCTGCCTGGTTGTCGTTTACCGATACGCTGGTCGTGCGCATGGGTGTCTTGGTGGATCCCATCGCCGCGATGATGCTCGTTGTCATTACCACTGTATCGCTCATGGTACACCTGTACAGTATCGGTTACATGAGCGACCACGACGGTAATGCCGAGAAGGGCTTCCAGCGCTATTATGCCTTCCTGGCGTTGTTCACGTTCTCGATGCTGGGACTGGTGGTTGCCACCAACATTTTCCAGATTTTCATCTTCTTTGAGATGGTGGGTCTCTCGTCCTACCTGCTCATCGGTTTCTATTACTCGCTGCCTGCAGCCAACCACGCCAACAAGAAGGCGTTCATTGTTACCCGTCTGGCTGACTTGTTCTTCCTCGTGGGTATCATGATTCTGAGCTACTATACGGGCACCTTCGACTTCGACAGCCTGGTCTTTGGACCTACGATGTCGGGTAGTCTGGATACCGCTCAGAGCGCCATCTCCACTGGTGGCGGAGCGACCTTCTTGGGTTGCTCGGTTATGGCTTGGGCGTTGACCTTCATCTTCATCGGCGGTGCCGGTAAGAGTGCGATGTACCCGTTGCACATCTGGCTGCCCGATGCTATGGAGGGTCCCACTCCCGTGTCGGCGCTGATTCACGCTGCGACGATGGTTGTCGCCGGTGTATTCCTGGTAGCAAGGTTGTTCCCGCTGTATGTGCTCGTACAGGGTGCGATGAACGTCATCCTGGTGGTCGGCGCATTCACGGCATTCTATGCCGCAGCCATCGCCTGCACCCAGAGCGATATCAAGCGTGCGCTGGCATTCTCGACCATCTCGCAGATTGCCTTCATGATGACCTCGCTCGCCGTTAGCTCCAACAACAACTCGCTCATCGAGATTCACGGGGGTTACGGCCTGGGTTACATGGCGTCGATGTTCCACCTGTTCACCCACGCTATGTTCAAGGCGTTGCTCTTCCTGTGCGCTGGTGCCATTATCCATGCCGTTCACAGCAATGAGAACGACAAGATGCACGGTCTGCACAAGTACATGCCCATCACCAGCATCTGCTTCCTTATCGGCTGTCTCGCGATTGCCGGTATTCCCCCGTTCTCCGGCTTCTGGAGCAAGGACGAGATTCTCGTCGCTGCCTACCAGCGTGGTTTGGGTTGGGGCATCTGGATGTCGATGGTAGCCGGTATGACCGCCTTCTACATGTTCCGCATCTATTACCTCATCTTCTTCTGGAAGAAACACGAGGTACACGATCCGCACCATGCACCCAAGGATCAGCCCTGGACAATGACGGTGCCCCTGATTATTCTGGCTGTCATCTCCGTCTTTGCAGGTGGCGTTCCCTTCCACGACCTGGTGACCTGGGACGGCCATCATCTGCACACCGCCCTTGACATGAAGGTGGCTTGCACGAGTGTTGTTATCGCCCTGGTGGGTATCGGTCTCGCCACGGTGATGTACCGCAAGGAGAACCCGTTGCCCGAGCGCATGGCCAACGCGATGCGCGGCCTGTGGACCGCCTCCTACAAGCGCTTCTACATGGACGAGCTCTACCAGTTCATTACCCACAAGGTGATTTTCCAGGGCATCTGCGTGCCCATCGCCTGGTTTGACCGCCACATCATTGACGGCTTCATGAACTGGATGGCCGAGGCCACCAACTCGCTGTCGTTCGGCATCCGCCGCCTGCAGTCGGGTAGCATCCAAGCCTATGTGTATGTTTATCTGATTGGTGCCCTCCTGCTGGGTGTTGTCACCATGTTGTGTGTATTACTCTAAAAACAACGGTCTAACAAAATAGAAAGGATATATCAAATGGAAATTTTCAATAATATACTGATTTACTTTGTGATCGTGCCTCTGCTGACGCTTGGAGGCCTGGCCCTCTGCCACAACCGTGGCATCAAGGCCATCAGGACCGTTGCCGTTGTCGGTGCCAGCGTGCTCATGGTGCTTGCCGTTTGGCTGGTGAGCATCTTCCTGCAAGCCCGTGGCGCCGGTGACACCAGTGAGATGATCCTGCGCAGCGACGTGCTGTGGTATGCTCCCCTCAACATCCACTTGGCTTTGGGTGTTGACGGTATATCGGTTGTAATGATATTGCTATCGGCATTTATCGTCTTTGCCGGCGTTTTCGCCTCGTGGAAGATGAACCCGCTGCCCAAGCAGTTCTTCATGTGGTTCTTCCTCTTGTCCACGGGTGTGTTCGGCTTCTTTATCTCAATCGACCTGTTCACGATGTTCATGTTCTATGAGGTCGCTCTGATTCCCATGTACCTGCTCATTGGTGTGTGGGGCAGCGGCAACAAGAACTACAGTGCCATGAAACTGACCCTGATGCTGATGGGTGGCTCCGCCTTCCTGATGCTCGGCTTGATTGGTATCTATTTCCACTCGGCTCCCGAGGGACAGCCCTTGACGATGAACATCCTCGATATCGCACACAACGACGCGATTCCCCACGGTTGGCAAAATGTCCTCTTCCCCTTGACGTTTGTCGGCTTTGGCGTGCTGGGTGCCATGTTCCCGTTCCACACTTGGTCTCCCGACGGTCATGCCTCGGCGCCCACAGCGGTGTCGATGCTCCACGCCGGTGTACTGATGAAGCTTGGTGGATACGGCTGCTTCCGCATCGCCATTTACCTGATGCCCTATGCTGCCAATGAGTTGGCATGGATTTTCCTGCTGCTCACGGGCTTCAGCATCGTCTATGGTGCGCTGAGCGCCTGTGTGCAGACCGACCTCAAGTACATCAACGCTTACTCGTCGGTGAGCCACTGCGGTATGGTATTGTTCGCCATCCTGATGTTCAACACCACGGCAATGACCGGTGCTGTGCTGCAGATGCTCTCTCACGGTCTGATGACGGCCCTCTTCTTTGCCCTCATCGGTATGATTTATGGCCGCACCCACACCCGTGACATCCGTGACATGGGCGGTATGATGCACATCATGCCTTACCTGGGCGTGGGCTATGTGATTGCCGGTTTGGCATCGCTGGGTCTGCCGGGTCTGAGTGGTTTCGCTGCCGAGATGACCATCTTCTTCGGTTCGTTCCAGCACACCGACATGTTCCACCGCGTGCTCACCATCATGGCAACCACCTCGATTGTCGTGACGGCAGTTTACATCCTGCGCGTTGTTGCCAAGTTGCTCTTTGGTGAGGTACAGGATGAGCATCACCGCACGTTGACCGACGCTAGCTGGGAGGAGCGCCTCTCGACTGCCACGCTGATTCTGGCTGTGGCTGCCATCGGCTGCTTCCCCAACTTCTTTATTAACATCATCAGCAGCAGCTTCGAGCCCGTTGTCAAGGCGCTCCAGGCTGCTCTGCCCATGCTCTGATGAAAGTGTTTAACCTGATAATAAAAGCATAAGATAGAGATATGAATTTTAATCTGGATTATTCACAAATCTTGTTAATGCCGCAGGAAATTGGCCTGTTGGTGGTTTTCGTGCTTGTTTTCTTATACGACACTTTCATGCCTGAGCGCTCCAAGCGTTATACGGCCCTGTTCTCGGTCATCATGATGGCGCTCTACACGATATACTGCTTCTGCATGCCCATCGTGACAGGAGAGGCCTTCGGCGGCATGTTCGAGTCCAACACCGCCACTTGGGTGACCAAGAACATCCTCAACGTGGGTGTCGTGCTGGTGCTCCTGCAGGCTGTGAAGTGGACCGACAGCGACTTCGTGAGCGTTCGTCGTGGCGAGTTCTACGAGCTGACGCTGCTGACGCTGTTCGGTATGTTCCTCATGGTATCGGCACGCCACTTCCTGCTGTTTGTCATAGGTCTCGAGACTGCATCGCTGCCCATCGCTGCCCTGGCAGCCTTCGAGAAGCGTCATTATGAGTCCCATGAGGCCGCTGCCAAGTACATCTTCACCGCCATCTTCTCGTCGGCGATTTTCCTGTTGGGAATCTCCTTCGTTTATGGCCTGAGCGGTTCACTCTACTTCAAGGACATCGCTACCGCAATCATCGGCAACCATTCGGCGCTGCTGATTGCTGCTCTGGCGTTCGTGATTGCAGGTGTGGGCTTCAAGCTCTCGCTGGTGCCCTTCCACTTGTGGACTGCCGACGTTTATCAAGGCTCACCCACGGCTGTGACCAGCTACCTGTCGGTCATCAGTAAGGGTGCCGCCGCATTCTCGTTCCTGGTGATTCTGGTGCAGGCCTTTGGTGCTGCCTATTCCCAGGTATGGGAGTGGATGCTCTATGCGCTCATCGTACTCACCATCACCTTGGGTAACCTGTTCGCCATCCGTCAGCGCAACCTCAAGCGCTTCCTGGCGTTCTCGTCCATTTCCCAGGCCGGTTACATCATGCTCGGTGTGATTGCCGTCAATGTGATGGGTATGACCTCGATGATTTACTATGTGCTGGTGTACATCTTCAGCAACCTCGCCGCCTTCGGTGTGATTGCCGCTATTGAGCGCCAGACGGGTCGCGTTACCATGGACGATTACAATGGCTTGTTCAAGACCAACCCTTGGCTCGCCTTCACGATGATGCTGGCGATGTTCTCGCTCGGTGGTATTCCCCCGTTTGCAGGCTTCTTCAGCAAGTTCTTCATCTTTGTGGGTGCTTGCCATCAGGGTTCGATAGCCATCTATGTACTCGTGCTCATCGCGTTGGTCAACACCATCATCTCGCTGTACTACTACCTGCTCGTGGTCAAGGCCATGTTCCTGCGTCAGGACGACTGTGTCATCCCCACCATCAAGAGCCACTGGACCGAGCGTCTGGGTCTCATCCTGTGTGTGCTGGGTGTCATCTTCATCGGTCTGATTTCGTGCATCTACGCCTACATCAATGGCTCTGTTGATGCCATCGGCGCGATGTTCTCGGCTATTCAGTGAGCCCCACTCAATAGAGGTTAAAGTTTATAGTTTAAAGGTTACAGGTTACAGTAGCACCCCGCTCTCTAAACTCTAAACCCTAAACTCTAAACTTTAAGTTTCGCTCAGCGAAACTTAAATAAAAAGAACACTACTTCTGATATCATTTAGCATAACCAAAGCAGAAGAAGATTTGTTTCATGTAGAGGGGAAGGCTCTGTGGTGCACCATAGGGCCTCCCTTGATTTTTATTGAATCTGGTGGTAGGGTGTAGATATTAAAGGGTTAAAGCTCAAATATACACCTGAAATCTTCGTAATGAATTGAAATACTTAACTTTGCAGCGGTTATAATATTATTAGCATGAAAAATGGCAA